>CAYWXS010000036.1:0-57729 GCA_964462245.1 uncultured Anaerolinea sp. | reverse complement strand
ACAGTAACCGTTTTTTGTTCAATAGTCAAATTTTCCGTCTTGCGTAAGTCCTATTCATAATGATAATTGCAGCTTTTTTTTGGCTACCCCAGCGTGGTCATATACTGGTGATGGTATAATTTTCCAATAGAGTTGGCGATTAAGATATTTAATGTTTCGTAAATTTTAAGGTTCAAATAATTGTTCTTCCTGAGGAAGCTGTGTTTGCTTTACAGGACAAAAAGGACTAACTTGCCTCGTTATGGTTTTAATTTTCAATGGATGTTCGCCGAGCCGGGCAAAGAACCCGCCCTGGCGGATGAGCGTGCCCTTGATTTCATGGCTGCTTTTGGTTTCGACTTTGTGCGAATTCCCACCAATTACAGGGTATGGACGCCGGACTTCGAATATTTCCAGCCTCAGGAGCGATATTTTACTTACCTCAACGGCTACCTGGCTTCCTGCCGGTCACGGAAGATGCATTTGTCACTCAATATGCACCGCGTGCCTGGTTACTGCATCAATAATAATAATGAGGAACGTCACAACTTGTGGCTCGAACCGATTGCCCAGGATGGTTTTACCTATCAGTGGGAAGCACTGACTCGGCACTTTCTGGGTGTGCCAGCTGACGAGCTGAGCTTTGATCTGGTTAATGAGCCGCCCAGTTTAGGTCAGTATGGGATGACACGAGCTAATCATGCTACCATTATTCGCCGGGTGGCGGCGGCCATTCGGGCCATCGATCCTGCGCGGCCAATCTGCATCGATGGGCTGGACGGTGGTTATCTGGCCATGCCCGAGCTGGCCGATCTGGGAGCTACGCACAGTGGACGAGGCTATGCTCCGCACGCCATCAGCCACTATCATGCCAGCTGGTGGCCGGATTGGAGAACCGCGCCTGAGAACCCAACCTGGCCGGGGCTCGTGTTTAATGGCAAAATCTGGAACCAGGATACTCTCCGAGAAGTTTACCAGCCATGGCGGGATGTACAGTCTCAGGGGGTGGATATCCATATTGGCGAGATGGGCTGTTATAACAAGCTGCCCAACGTGGTGGCGCTAGCTTGGTTTAATGATCTGCTGGGGCTTTTCAAGGAATACGGTTGGGGTTTCGCTTTTTGGAATTTTGCAGATAGTTTCGGGATCGTCGAACACGGTCGGCCCGGCACACGCTATGAAATGGTACACGGTTATAAGATCGACCGCGATCTTCTGGAAATCATCCTGGCTAGCCGGGTACCGTAATCTGCATAATTTGGGAAATATGTAGTTTTCTGCATATAAGCCTCGGAGCCTGTTTTACTTGGAGGAATTATGAACCAGGATTTCAATAACAAACGTTTGGTCCACTTGTAGGTGGAGCGTCAAGAAAGGGTCACTCGTTCGTCCTACTGGATTCCGGCAGGTTGAATGACGTGTTTGAGCGATAAGTGTATTGGTTGGTATCGCAAAGCATGAGCCACTTGTCTCCGGCTTCAACCTTAGCGATAAGATTAACCCGTACCTGCTCGATTATGTGCTGAATACCCCGAAGATGATTTGCGTTCGGTCGCCTGTGTTCAAACCTGCTTGGAAATCAGCCGGCGCAGCCAGGCGTTGGGAAAATAAGTTCTGTCCAACGATGAATTCGCTTTTGGCGAAAAACAAACTGACTCCCAACCCTGCAAATCCGAACCACAAGGCAATATCCTGACCTTCTGGGGGGCTGTATATCGCCAGTTGGTGAGAACAGCGGCTTTTAAGGAGGAATTACCAATGACCTTCACATCCGCAACCAGGGTGAACGCAGTGTTGCGTTGTGCAGTCGTATCTTGTACTGCTTCAAGCTACTTAACCCACAGGGAGTCCCTTGTATGCGCCATTTCTAGGTAAGCCTGTGGGAATGTCCATAACGTCACGTCCGGATGTGTTTTGGGTTGATCCGGCGATGTGAATAATAGAATCGGTTTTATTAAGGAAAATGCCATGTCAATCTCTCTGGAAAAAATTACGATACTTCGAGAACAGGTTTCCCATGCACTTGAAAACGGTGTCATCCCTTTTTGGCTTGAGCGCAGTCTTGATCATGAAAATGGTGGTTTTCTGACCAACTTCGACCAAGACGGTAGAGCCTTGGATACGTCGGAAAAATATCTCAACACGCAGTGCCGCTTGATTTGGTGGTTCTCTACTTTAGCCCGCAATTATCCGCAAAAGCCGGAATACCGTCAAATGGCCACCAAAGGTATGGATTTCTTGATCCGGCATTTCTGGGATGCCCAATATGGTGGTTGGTTCTGGAAGGTTAAGCGTGATGGCGCACAGTTGGATGATGGAAAATCGGTCTATGGTCAGAGTTTTGCTATTTATGCGACCGCAGAATATTATCGAGCTACCCAGGATTATCGCGTGTTGGAATATGCTAATCATACCTTTGATCTGTTACAGGTTTATTGCGCTGACACGCTACGCGGCGGCTACTTCGAAAATCTGGAACGTAACTGGCAGATTTCTGCGCCGGGTTTTTATGGAGGCGACCGCAAAGGGTTGGATACTCACATGCACTTGATGGAATCGTTCACTAACCTATACGCGGCTTCCGGACTGGAAATTCACCACCGCAAGCTGGAAGCGCAGGTGCAATTGATTATCAGGAATTTCATCAATCCGATTACTGGATGCGGGCGCAATCAGACGGATTTGGATTTTCAGCCCATTCCCGCCATTGCGCTCAACCGTACTTGGAATGCTGAACGAGCTGGGGATGCACCTGCCAGCCCGACAGATACAACCTCTTATGGGCACAATGTTGAACTCTCCTGGCTGACGAATCTTGCTATTCAGACCGGCCGGTTCGACCCTGTACCCTACAAACCGGTGATGAAACGTTTGCTCGAGCATTCTGTCCAACATGGCGTGGATTGGGAATATGGCGGTATCTATCGCGACGGTATCGCGGATGGTGAAGCCTTGATTAAGGAGAAAGAATTCTGGCAGAACGCTGAAGTGCTGGTGGGTTTTCTGGATGGCTATGAAACCTTTGGTGACGAGCGCTATTTTTCAGCTTTCGAAAATGTCTGGAATTTTGTTAACAAGCACATGATTAACCATACTATTGGCGAATTTCGCACACTGCTCGACCGTGAAGGCCGGCCAGTTGACGCCAATATTGGTAACCCGTGGAAAGTAGCCTACCACACTGGCCGCGCCTTGCTCGAATGTTCACAGCGGCTGACCCGCTTACAGGCCGCAAAATAAGCAGAGCGATTGGTACCAGACCTCGGCCATTTTTGGGTCCTTGTGGCGATATAATCAAACAGCGCCACAGCCTGATAGATTTTCCTATGATCAATTTATGGGAACCTTCCATATTGTAAAAACCCGATTCTTCACAACATGAAAGCGAGCCAAAATGTCTGAAAACACTGTAAAAGCATGGGTAGAAAACATCAGCATTCCCACCTATCCCGCGCCAGCTGGGGACTTGAACCCCCTGTTCCTGGAACGCCGCAATAATCAAGGCGCGAGCGGGCGTATATATCCCAATCCGGTGACCGATTACGTCAATAATACCGAAAAGGTTGATCAGGTTTATGAAGCTGTATTCATTGAAAATGAATATATCCAGTTGATTATCCTGCCGCAATTGGGCGGGCGAATTTTTGCGGGGCTGGATAAAACCAATGGGGTTGATTTTTTCTACCGCCAGCATGTCATTAAACCTGCGCTGATTGGTCTGTTTGGCGCCTGGATTTCGGGTGGCGCGGAATTCAACTGGCCACTGCATCACCGACCCTCCACTTTTATGCCGGCGGATTATCTCATTGAAGACAGCCCGGATGGCAGCCGCACCGTCTGGTTGAGTGATCATGAACCCACTCAACGCATGAAGGGCATGGTGGGTATCTGTATGTACCCCGGCAAAGCGCTGGTGGAAACCAAAGTGCGCCTGTTTAATCGCACTCCAACTCCACAGACCTTTTTATTCTGGGAAAATATCGCTGTCAGTGTCAATGACCAGTACCAGGTTTTCTTTCCGCCGGATGTCACGCATGTCGTTTTTCACTCCAAGCATGAAATGGCGCACTTCCCTGTGGCCCGCGAGGTTTATTGTGGGTTTGACCTGACCAAGGGCGTTGACATCAGTTGGCATGGCAACTCGGCCAAAGCCACCTCCTATTTTGCGGGTGAATCAGCCTTTGACTTTTTTGGAGGTTACGATCATGGCAAGCAGGCTGGAGTAATGCATATTGCGAACCATCATATTTCACCAGGGAAAAAACTTTTTACCTGGGGGAATGATTCTTTCTCACGTATCTGGGAACAAAATCTGACTGACGCCGATGGTCCTTATGCCGAACTGATGGCGGGTAGTTACACCGACAACCAACCCGATTTTTCGTGGCTGCGACCTTATGAAAGTAAATCTTTTAGCCAGCTCTGGTATCCATTTCACGAGATTGGGACGGCCAAATATGCCAATAGCCAGGTGGCCGTCAACCTGACTGTGGAAGGCAAGACTGTTAGGGCCGGGGTTTATGTCACAGAATCGTTCAAGCAGGCCAGGGTGAGTCTGAATGCGCACGATAAACCCCTTTTCGAGCAGCAAGCTGACCTTGCACCAGGGTCTACTTTTTGGGCTGAGATTAATCTTCCCAGTCACTTGAAAGAAACGGATCTGACTTTGAAAATTTGTGCTGTCGATGGGGCCGAACTGCTGGTATACAATCCCCAGCCGAGGATTGAGAAACCGCTCCCGATTCCCGCCAACCCACCGCTTGCTCCCCATAAAATCGAAACGCTCGAAGGCTTGTACCTGACCGGTTTGCATGTGGAACAATATCTGCACCCGCTGCTTGATCCAGATGCTTATTGGCGCGAAGCGCTGCGCCGTGAACCGGGTGATTCGCGCTCAAACAATGCCCTGGGACGCCATCTCCTAAAGCACGGTGATTTTATAAATGCTGAAAGGCATCTCAGGGTCGCTATTGAGACCCTGACAAAGTTGAATGGTCATCCGTATGATGGCGAACCTTTTTACAATTTGGGACTGACGCTCCGTTTCCAGCACCGTTTTGAAGAGGCCTATGATGTATTTTATAAGGCCATCTGGAGTTACACCTGGAAATCAGCCGGTCATTATGCGCTGGCTGAGTTGGACGCGCGCCGAGGAGATTTTAAATCCGCACTGGAGCATGCTGGAAACGCCTGTGCAGATCGTCAGAATCAAAAAGCCCACAACTTGAAAGCGGCACTCCTTCGTCAGTTGGGCCGTTATGTTGAAGCGCTTGTCTTGACGGGCCAGATCCTGCAGCAGGACCCGCTTGATTTTTGGGCGCGCCACGAGAATATATTGGCTTCTCGGCAGCAAGGTCAAATTCTGGACGCGGGCGTGAATTCGGTACATGATACAAGCGTTGAGACCCAACTTTATCTGGATATTGTATTCGATTATACTAATGCAGGACTGTGGGTCGATGCGATTGATCTGCTTGAAAGCTTGTTGGAGCGCAATAGCAAGGATGCCCCTGTTTACCCGATGGTGCTCTACACCCTGGGTTACTGCGCATTTCAAACTGGCCAGACCGAAACCGGGCGGTCATTTTACCAACGTGCAGCCAAGGCTTCCTCGGATTACTGTTTCCCGGTCCGGCTTGAGGAATTGGAAGTGCTGTTGCATGTTCGGGCCGAATTTCCATTGGATGCGCGCGCTGCGTATTACCTGGGCAATTTGCTTTACGATAAAAAACAATATGAGCCAGCCATTCAGAACTGGCAGGACGCATGCGAACTCGATCCCAACTTCTCAATTTCCTGGCGAAATCTTGGGCTGGCCTACTACAACGTACGCCGCGATGGGGTTCAGGCGAAGGAATGTTATCTAAAGGCGTTGAAAGTCAACCCAAACGATCATCGTGTCTTTTATGAACTTGGCCTGCTGCAAAAAAGAATGGGAGTGGCGCCCGCTGAATGCCTGGCATTGATGGAAACGCGGCTCGATCTGGTGGAAGAACGCGATCCACTCTATCTGGAGCGTGTCACGCTTTATAACGCCCTGAAACAACCACAAAAGGCGCTTGATATACTAATGACGCGCCGCTTTTTCCCGTGGGAAGGGTTGGAAGGGTTGATTGCCGACCAATATGCGCTGGCACATTTGCAGTTAGGGCAAAAGGCTTTGGAGGCCGGTAATCTGCAAGAAGCGCTGACTCAGTTCGAGGATGGCTGGCATTTTCCTCCCAACCTGGGAGCTGGACGCTGGAGCGCAGTAACGGACATTCCGTGCCAGTTTTATGTGGGCGTGGCGCTAGCCCGTCTAGGCCAAAAAGACGCTGCTCAAGCCGCTTTTCAGGCGGTCGTCAGCGCAGATGGCAGTCCTTGGTCGTTGGGCTTTTTACCGTCTTTGCCTTACTATCAGGCCCTGGCGCTCCAAAACTTGGGCCAGACAGTAGAAGCCACCCAGAAATTGGAAAAGCTGCTGACTTCTGCCAGCGCAGAACTCAATAACCCCGATTGCTCCGATCAGGCAAATTCTGAGCCTTTCAGTTTTGACGCCGAAAAACTCAAGCGGATTCATCAGAACTATTTGATAGGGTTGGCCCATCTGGGGTTGGGGCATCAGGACGAGACTCAGCGCGCCTTCCAGGAAGTGATGGCGCTTGACCCGTATCATCCCTTGAGCCGTTAAACTTCACTTTACGTGTCGGGGCGGCCCATGGCGTCCCAAAGAGAAACGAGAGACCACCATTTCTGGCGGTCTCTCGTAGTTTATTGGTGGAAGTTTTGATGACGGCTGTATAACGTAAAAAAATCGTTCAATCTCCAACCCGACTAGCGTGTCGTTGATTACAATGGTCAGTTTTACACCTTTGGGAGCGAGGGTCTGGATGACTAGTTTCCAGCCGTCCAGTTTCCTTTTCACCTAACCGGTCCGTGTGGGGAGGCTACTGCCGCTTTTCCCAAGCCAGGCTGTTCGGTCGTGGGCTAATCCCATAAACCAGCCCCACCTGCCTGGGTCTGGCGCAAACCCAGGATGATGCGCGGCAGAAAGTGCATTGGCGAAGATGACCAGGCGTGGCAGTGACTGCGTGTCGGGAATTCTGCTATTTTATTTTTGCTGGTGAGAACACCTCCAAGACCGTTTTAGCCTGGTCAGCCAGCACGGGCAGAGAGTTGGTATCGATCGAAGTGATGATCTCATCTGCTTCGCCGGCCTGTTCGAAGGTCTCGTTTAGGTATTGGATGGCGAAAGGTAAGCCGACTTTCACCATATAATCCACCGGTTGAAGCAGGTTGCCCAGAGCTGCGGAGTGATTTTCCGGTGTGATGATATTGTAGAGAAGCGCTAGAAAACTGGGGTGTATTGAAATGCTGGCGTTGAAAATTTGTAATTATTTTTGATGTGAGCCAATTTATGCAAACGGTTTAGCCAAATTCCGATTGTGACCAAAATTTCATTTTGCGATTGTTTCTGAATGATTTCTCTACTGGATAAAATAGTGGTTGACGTCTGGTATGCTTAAGCTCCAACCATAGAATCATGAGCGAACCATGAGCGTAATTCGTTAGCGCGTAATTAATTTGGCATATCAGCAAGTATTGGCATTAATCCAAAAGTGTCACTCGTATTTATTTTTTTAGTCCTGTAACAGAAACCGTTTTTTTACCTAGTCATCAAATTTTCTGTCCTGTGTGAGACCTAAGGATATTCAATCAGCATGAACGTGGTGGATTTATGTTGAAAAAGAATCCCGGAGGCTGCCCCCAGGATTCTTTCTATAGCTATATGCCCCAATGAGTCCCCACAAAGAAAACGCAGGCTCTTTTGAATGGGTCTGAAGCTCAACTCCTCGAGGTGAGGTTACTTAGGGTGCCGGGACAAACTTGGTTTGAACTTGGCTGATCGCTTCTCCCAGGACTTCAATTTCATCCAATCGGTTTGTGCCCAACCCGGCATCCGCAGCAAGCTGGATGTGATTATCGCAGCGCACGAAGGGTGAGTTGGGGTTCTTTCCGAGCGGGTCATGGCCCATGACAGCAGTGGCAACTGCATCGGTGGCGACTGGGTTTTTGCCTGCGATCATTACGCCAGGTGCAATAGCGGCCATCGACTCAATCCATGGTCCTTCACCACCCATGCTTGTCTTGATCCCATCAATCAGGCTGAAGTTGATCGGGCGGGCACGGTTAATGTCAACGATAATGCGTGGCAGACGCTGCCGGGTTTGCGTCTCGGTGCCGTGGAAACCAGAGCGGTATTTGTCTGCGCTGTTTATGGTATAGAAACGGTAAGGTACCAATCCGTACAAATTCTTCATCGTGTGCGTCACACCCGCCAAATAATGGTTTTTCATCTTGGAAACCGACATGAACACGTCGACATCCTTTAGAATTGGGTTGAATGTAAATTTCTCATAGATGTAACTGTTGGGACCTACGGGAGTCTCGATGAAATCGGCGTAGGGTTTGGAGTCGTTCAGATTGATTAGCTTCACGCCCAGGTCGTTGGCAATCTCTTCGTAACCCCATTGCGTGTAGGATTCCCATTCGTAGACTGCCTCGACGATGAATATCTCTTTGGCTCCCGCAGCCTGAACTTGCTTGACCAGCGCGCGCACCACCTCAGGGTGGGTAATAAAACTTTCCACTGCAGTGTAACCCTTTAGCAAGCCCGAGTAGACGCCTCCGGTCAGATTGGGTTTAATGGCAACGCTGTCACCGGGCTTGACCACATCTCCCAGGCCGCCGAGTTGGTCTATGAGAATGGCTAACTGTTTCTCAATCGTGGCCCGGTCATAAGTCTGCACCCGGCTGATGGCGACCGGTGTTTTCGATGGGCTGGGCGTTTGCGTAGCAACTGGGGCAGATGTGGGAGAGGGAGTAGGTTTGGGCTGGCAACTGGATGCAACCAGGCTTGCGGCCACTAAGCCAGTGAGACGTAAAAAATCACGTCGGGAAATACTTGGGTGAGCAATAAGAGTTTTTGGTTTCGGGTACATGCTTAGTTTCCTTTAAATAACTCGAATTTTGTGATGAATTTGGCCATGTTTAGGCCAAATAGTTGACAAAATCGGCTTAGCGGTGGCATCTTTCAGAGAATAGCCCACTCTCGGAGGTGTCACGATATTACCGATTGTGCGATTTCTTCGGATTATTGAACAAAAAGTAAACTGGTTCCATACGGTTTTTACTACACATGAACAACGCAAGCGTTTTTTGAGAATGTATTACAGGCCTGGTTGTGGGCAATGAATCCACAGTTTCAGCTATCAATAACTCTTTTTGGGACACAATGATCAGAGTTCCCTGAACAAATTTGCGACCCGGTCTGAATGGGATGAAAATGTACTCAATCGCTAACGAGTGCGATTGGAGCTTGACCGGTTTTTTCGCCATCCAATTAGCACAGAAGCCGGGTGCTTGTTTATCCGTGTCACACCGCGTATCGTGCCAAATGAAAGATGGCTGTACTTGCCTATCTTTTGGACCTAGCCAAATAACAATATGCTTGAGCACATGATGTGATCAACAGTTATTATGTCAATCGGGCTGATCAATTTCCAGTGGACTTTCGATTGTGGTATCAGTTTCAAGCCAAAAAGGAAAAGGCGCTACTGTGGCGAACATCTCAAGCGTTGAGCACAAAGTCAAATTTGGTTGATTATTGTCAGCAACTGACAAGTTTACTGGTTTTCATGTGAGAGAACAAATGCATTGCACCAAGACCGGCCTGGCCGCCGAATTGGTTCAGGTGCAGTTATCGAACTGAACATACATTGTGGTGATGTTCAGTTCGATAACTGGTTTTTACACAATGAACTGATTGATCCATTCGAGGACTGGGACCGTATTCGACTTTTATTGACCAACCATGGTCGATGGCTAACCGTAACTTTCAATGGAGGCATCCAGGGAGACTTGGGCTTTGAAGTCTATCTGTTGTACAAGTTACGTAGCATCAGACGTCACTGGTACTTATGCCTGGCAGCGTATTCTCTTCTCGGTGAATAAAGCTATTCTGAACGTTCTTGTATGAGAGATCAGGCGCCGTTTTAGTCGATGGGACTAACTGGCTGTTTTTTTTATTGGTAAGGTTCGGTTTGATCAGGGCTCTGCCTCGCAAATTTACTTTTTTTTACGTTACAATTTGTGCATCGCAAAAGTCGAGTAAATTATATGGTTATTTGCAAAAAAGTTAATCACTCATCAGCTAAGTCAATATATAATGGCGTATTTTATTTTTTGGAAGTGCTGATTAAGTAATTTTTTGGGACGATGGTTCCTAAAATTTGGGAAAATTCCTAACGATATTCATTAACGGCTTCGAACATGGCGACCACGTTTTCGGGGGGTACGTCTGGCATAATGTTGTGAATGGTGTTAAACACAAAACCGCCACCTGGGGACAAAATCTCGATGTTGCGGCGAACATCTTCGCGCACTTGCTGCGGGGTTCCGTTGTTTAAGATATGGCGAGTATCGCAGCCGCCCCCCCAAAAGGTGAGGCTCTGTCCGAATTCGCGTTTAAGTCGTTCGGGCTGCATATCCTTGGTATTGGTTTGTACCGGGTTGATGATCTCGAATCCAGCTTCGATCAGATCTGGGAGCAGCTTGTAAATCGAACCGCAGGAGTGCAAGAAGGGATGCATCTGGCTGTGAGTTTTGACATAATCAGTCAATATCTTGTGCCGGGGTTTGAATAGTTTACGATAGGTTTGCGGCGACATGAACGGACCCATGTTGGTGCCCAGGTCATCGCCAAAGCGTATAATATCGACAACATCGCCGACTGCATGGCAGATCTTCTCCAGGCTTTGCAGATGTTTTTCCATCAGGGCATCCAGCAAGCGTTCGACATTGGTCTGGTCGCTGGCCAAATCCATCAGAAAGTTATCCATACGGCGTAAAAATGTGCCCCACTCAAACAGGTTACAACCCGCTCCAACCATCAATGCCCGGCCTGATTTCTGGCCTAAAGCAATGCTGCGCTGGCGAAGTTGAGCCCAGAAATCAGGCTCGGCGGCATGATCCCAGGGGCTGAGCGCCAGGCCAGACCAATGAACTTTGCTCATCCAACGGCCCAGGTTATCATAGCTTTCAGGGTAGCCATCTACAAACGGGAAACAGACTTGGTCAAAAAAGGTTGCGTCCTCTGGCATGGTCGCCAGGCGCATTCCCTGGGCATCAAAGGCGTCCCACGCGCCATTCGGCTGCCGCAGCGGTTTAAACCAGGCCGGGAACTGCACAGAGAACCCTTGGGGCAAAGTGAAGTCAGACCAGTCATTGTCCTGCGTGTTGAAGGCTCGCCCAATATCCAATACGTCAATATGGTAGCGGTCAATCAGTTCGTCTTCGGGTTGGGCCAGTTGCTGGATAACATCATAAACACGGGTGTAACCAGTCTTTATACCCAAGTGCTGTTTAAGTTTCGTATAGGCGATTGCTGAGATTCCTGAGCTTGGGGTTGCCCCCAGATCGACTGGGACACCGTCTGGCTCTTGATGGCGGATAGCAGTCAGGATTCTTTCCTTTGAATTCATGCATTGCTCCTTTTACCGCTTAGCTACCCAAAAATCGGGCAACTTGAATTGACCAGATTCAATCTGAGTGAAATATCTCTTGCACATCTGCCTTCCACTCGCCGGGTTTGTGGATGGGGAGTAGTACGCAGAGGTGGTTCGGGTAGTTCCCAACATTTCACTGGGTAGTTGGGTCTGCCGCCATTCGGACTATTTTGGCGATAAAGCCGTTTCCAATACATATTCAAAGTAGCCGAACAACAGATTATCTACCAGAAAGGCGAATAATTTCGAATATTGCATACATAGTTCACCTTGAGCACGCCCGGCTAAGGATTTGCGTTTAATTATTTGTATGTTTCCAACTTATCTACTTTTACTTATATGATTATGCCATGGCGTTTCATTCGTTTTTCCTGCGCTTGCAAAAGCATTTTGCAATGAGCGGGGGAGTAGTAGATCACGCACGTAATACAGTGGGAAATGCTAGATTATCAAAAAATCTACCTGTTATGAGCGGCAGTTCTGCTAAATCAGGACTTGGGGTAAGGTGTCTGAGTGATGGTATTGGTCATCGCCCAGAAATTTTCCATCGGAGTATCCAGTTGAACGTGATGTGTTGGGCCAAGGATCAGGCCACCATTTTTGCCGAGCGTTGAAAGCCGTGTCTTTATCTCGGATTGAACATCCGCAGCTGAACCGAAAGGCAGGGTATGTTGTTCGTCAATGGAACCCCAAAAACAAAGTTTGTCTCCAAAATCCTGTTTGAGCCTGAGCGGGTCCATGCTGGCCGGTTGGATTGGATTGAGTACATCTAACCCGATCTCGATCAAGTCGGGAATGATGGGATAGATGGTTCCATCTGAATGATATGCTATTTTAACCTGCGGGTTGATCGCCTTTAATTCCGCAATAAAGTTAGCCATCAGGGGTTTAAGAAACTTGCGCCACATTTTTGGGGAAATGATCATGGAGTTCTGCGCGCCGACATCATCGCCAATCCAAATCATGTCCACTCCCATCTGAGTCAGCTTTTTGGCAGCGGTCAGATGGTAGCGATATGGGATGTCGAGCAGGCGCTGGGCCAGATCCGGGTTAAGTGCAAAGTCTGTGAGCATGCGTTCGTAACCGCGTAAACCCCAGGCGCACTCAAACATAGTGGTGACAGTGACGCCCACAATCCAATATTCATCCTTGAAGGTTCGCAGAACCCATTCGGCCTCTTGGTAGAGTTCCGGACGGGTAGGGTCGGGAGGCTGGTAACTATCGATAGCGCGTTCATCGCTGAGCGGGTGACGATTGATCTCTGTGTAGCGTCCCTGACCGAAGGGTGTGGTATATTGCGCTGATCGCCAGCCAATACCCCATTCATCGACATAGGTATCCGCATCCTGGTAGTATGAATTTGCCCAACCTACAGATGTAAGCAGGAGGTCCTGTTCGAGGGCGCGTTCTAATTCGTAGGTATTGCCTCCGCCGTGTGGATTATGAAGTTTATCGCTGCCCATCTTCAGGTCTTTGGTGAGCAGGGATGCAAACTCGGGCGTAAACGAAATCTGCATTGGGCAGCGATCAGGGGATTCATGACTGAGGGCCATCAAAACGCGGTCACGATGTTTCATCGGGTAACCTTTCAGCTTAACAGGGATTGGGCCAGGCTGACGGCGCGGCTGGCATCCGACGCGAATCCATCCGCGCCGATTTGGTCAGCATAGGCCTGTGTGACTGGCGCGCCACCAATAATGATCTTGACCTGATTGCGCAGTCCGGCTTGCTGGATAGCCTCGATGTTGGTTTTCATGTTTGGCATGGTGGTGGTCAATAGTGCCGAAAAAGCGACAATATCTGCCCCGCCGGTCCTGATGGCTTCAACAAATTTTTCCGGAGCCACATCCACACCCAGATCCAGGATTTCAAACCCGGCTCCTTCCAGCATGAGAGCTACCAGGTTTTTGCCAATATCGTGTAAATCGCCCTTGATGGTGCCTATCGCCACCTTGCCCGCAGATTTAACCTCACTGCTCAACAAATGAGGTTTTAGCAGGGCCAGCCCGGCCTGCATGGCGCGTGCCGCAATTAACATCTCGGGTACAAAATACTCGCCTTCTTCAAAGAGTTTGCCAACTTCTTTCATCGCGGCAATCATGCCATCGGTCAGAATGGTCCCAGGTTCCAAACCAGCCTGCAAGGCTGCTTGCACCCCGGCTTGAGCACCGGCTACATCACCTTCCATGATTGCGTTGTAGAGTGTCGCATAATTTTCATTCATGTTCATTTTCCTTTTATTTATAGATCAGGATGATTTAATAACGTAACGCCGAGTACGCGTGTGGCTAGGATTAGCGAGATAGCCCATAAATTAGATTAATACTGACCATATTCCTGGAGAGTTTCCCACATGGCCATGATGTTTTCGGGTGGAACATTGCCTTGAATATTGTGAACGGTGTTGAAGACGAAGCCACCTCCAGGCATGAAATCTTGCAAGCGTTTGCGCACATCGGCACGCACTTCGTCGGGTGTATGATTTTCATCGAAAGCCATTTGGGTATCCACACCACCACCCCAAAAGCTGAGATCTTTGCCATAATCGCGTTTAAGTTGAGCTGAATCCATATTCGCGGCATTGACTTGCACTGGGTTAAGGATATCAACGCCTGCATCGATCAGGTCAGGTATCAGTGGACGGATGGATCCGCAGGAGTGGAAGAAAATTTTTGCGTCAGTTTTTGAATGGATGTAAGCGAACATTTCTTTGTGAAAGGGTTTCAGTAGCTTTCGATAAGAATTCGGTGAAATAAGCAAACCGTTTTGACCAGCCAGATCATCGGCCATCTGTACGATATCGATCGGGATACCCTGCATCACCTCAAACATCTTTTCCCAGTATGCCATCTGAAGATTCATGTATTTGCGCAGAATTGTTTTTGCCAGTTCAGGATTTCCGGCCCAATCGGCATAACCATCTTTGAAGCCGCGCGTCCACAAATACAGTTCGAAAATCCCCGCCGAGATGTTGCCAATCACCAGGGCGCGTTTTTCCTGCTCAATGATATGTCGTGAGGCTTGTGGCAATCCGGCAAAGCGAGCCGGGTCAAGCGGGTCAGGTAGGGTATATGAATCAATAGTCTCAGTGTTGATTTCCCCGCTGAGGGGATGCTCAAACATGTCGTAATACATTCCGCCATCGATGGGCATCCGCCAACCAACCTGGTATTCATCGTGAAAGTATCGGTAGCGTCCGTTGGGTGTATCTTTCAGTTCAATTTTGAAGCTGGCGGTCGACCGTGGTGAGACATTGCGAACATCTACGCCCAAGCGCTGCATGACATCATCATCGACCAGTGCCAGCTGCTGCAGGATATCAATTATAGTGATTTCTTTTTCGGGTAGGCCCAAATACTGGCGCAGCCGGCGATAAGCTTTTGCCTGTATGCCGGTTACGACCGTTCCACCCATATCAAATGGAACACGATCTGGTTCCTTGTGGTTAAGTGTGGTCAAGACTCGTTCGCGCGAATTCATTTTAACCTCCGTTGCAATGGATTAATCCCAGCACTTGGATGGGATTTATGTGTTTGGATTTATGCCTGGGTTTAGCTGTTACGCGTAGCGTGAACTGCCTGTACACAGGCCCGCGCAGTTGCGGTGATTTGTTCAAATGAGCCAGCTGCGACGAGTTTATTGGACACCAGATTACCACCGATGCCAACTGCTACCGCGCCAGCAGCGAGATACTCACGCGCATTTTCAGGGCCGACACCGCCGGTCGGGACCAATTTTAGAAAAGGCATTGGTGCAAGCACATCTTTTATAAATTTGGCCCCCCCTGCCTGTGCTGGGAATACTTTAACTAATTCGGCGCCAGCCTCATACGCTTCCAGTAATTCGGTAGGCGTAAAGCCGCCGCATATAATCAATGTATGTCGTCTGACACAGGTGGCGATGACCTGTCTGCGCAAGGCTGGGGTTACTGCAAACTGAGCACCCGCGTCAATTGCAGCCTCGGCGTCTTCGGATTTTAGGACTGTGCCCACTCCCACGCAGGCTGTATCACCCAAGGCCTGTCGCGTATTAGTGATTGCTTGGAGCGCGCCATGACCCGTGAGCGTAAATTCCAACACGCCGACGCCCCCTGCGACAAGTGCCTGTGCTACTTCCACCGCCCGGCTGAAATCATCCAGGCGTACCACCGCAACAATTTTTTGAGTAAGGATTTGTTGAATAACAGATATGCGCTCTACCATATTATTTTTTCCTATCGCGAAATATCGTGCTGATCTGACTCTATTATTGCGTTCAGTTCGGCTCGTGAGGATAGAACCCGGTCGCCAATTTGTGACAGAGCAATGGCTGCGAGAGTCACTCCGCGGCGCAAGCCTGCCTGCAAGGCAGATGTGTCAGAATTTGTCAATTCAGTGCCGGACAACCACCCATCGAGCACGCCGGCTGCGAAGGCGTCTCCACTGCCCAGGCGATCCATGATTTGGACTGAAAGCGCGCGCTGAGTCACAAACTCGGTGCCGTGCAAGAGTGCCGCACCCTGTTCGCCAAAGGTGCAAAAAATGGCTGGGGCGTGTGAGAGTGTTTGCAATTCGGTCATCAATTGACGTGGTTCTCCCTGGCAGCCAAACAAGGCCGTCGCATCCGCGCCTTTACACAATAATACATCGGCTTCGGCAATCAGCGGGCGTAGTTTTTCGCCAGCAATTGCGGCTGACCACAACTTTGCTCGATAGTTGACATCGAAGCTGACCATTACCCCGGCGATGTGGGCGCGTCGGATGGCCTCTTTAAGCAGTGCGTAGCAATTTTCACTTAAAGCGGCCGTAATACCTGTAAGGTGTAAAATGCGTGTATCCAGTAAGTAATCCCAATCCACATCAGCAATCGTCATGCGGGCAGCAGCAGAATCGCCGCGGTCGTAGATGACCTGGGTGGGACGTGGTGTTGACGCATATTCAATAAAGTAGGTGCCCACTCGTTCGCCCGGGACACATTTCACAGCAGAGACATCCACTCCATCGGCGCGTAATGCGCGCAGAATCGCATGGCCCAGGCTGTGGTCGGGCAGACGGCTAACCCAGCCAGTATGCCAACCCAGACGCGCCAGGGCCACGCATACATTGCTTTCGGCTCCCGCAAATTCAAGGTCGAGTGAGCGAGTGTTGTCCAATCTATGACCTGTCGGCACGCTCAGGCGCAACATGGATTCGCCCAGGCTTACAAAATCAAAACGAGGGGTGATGGCTGATTTGTTCATAGTTTTATGCGAATTTGATGCAGGCTGCCCCAGGCAAAGTGGCACGCTCCAGAGTGGCACCGATTGCGTCTGTTCCAATCAGCAGAGGCAGGACACAAACTTCATGACTATATTGATTTGCCACTAGTGCGAATTTTCCGCCAGGCGCGAGCGCAAAGCTACGGGGCCAGTTTCCACCGCAGCTTGGGATGGAAACCAAAGTCAACCGTCCATCGTCACCGATATCGAAGACAGCCAGGCTGTTGTGACCGCGATTTGAAGCATAGACGCGCTTTCCGGAAGCTGAAACATGGATGTCTGCCAGACCGTTCTCTGGGGCTGACTGTGGGCCAGCGGGTAGGCTGGAGAGGCTTTGCTTTTCTACGACAGTGCCCAGGGCATCGTCGTAGAGATAATACGTTACAGTGTTATCGAGTTCGTTCGTCACGTATAACCACTGGCCGTTCGGATGAAAGGCCAGGTGACGGGGGCCGGCGCCGGGCCTGGTGTGGGTTGTTGTGTGGCGAATTAATTTCCCCACGTCTGGATCGAATTTGTAAATCACAATTTGGTCCAGACCCAGGTCTGCTACCAAGGCGAATTGATTGTCAGGGCTGAGCGTTACCGAATGGGCATGTGGGCCTGCCTGTCGTTCTGCATTTGCCCCGGGGCTAAGCGCCATATGTTGCACGTGAGCACTCATTTCACCCAGTGAACCGTCCACTTGAATCGGATAAACACTGGCATTGCCCGTACCATAGTTGGCCACGAAAAGCCAGTGACCGGTTCTATCCAGTTGTAGATGGCATGGCCAATCACCGCCGCTGGGTTGGCGGTTGAGCAGGCGCATGGCAAATGGCTCACGCTCAAAAGTCAGTGCGCAAACGCCGCCGGAAACACCATCGCTGTTCTGGCCGGTTTCGCTGACTGCATACAACCAGCGACCGTTGGGATGAACGCAGATAAAGGATGGGTTGAGGATGCCCGCGTACGAGCCATGCGGTATCAGAGCCCCCCTGTCTTCGTCGAATAAATAAGCATGAATGCCAGCCTGGGCTGCGCTGGCATATCCGCTGGCAAAGACGAGCGATGATGAATTGGAGGGCATAGGGTTCTCCGAGGTTGGAAGTGAGGTCGGTTTACGGATCCCCACAAGAACTGGGGAGTTACCCGCGTGCAGTATCCTATCCAGTTCGAAACGAATGGATATAATTGCTGCGCCGACAGCTCCGGTAACGATCAGGAAATCACGACGAGACAAGGGTGGCATGTTTAATAAATATCCTGGGTCGGATAGGCATAGCATATTTACCAGTTTGTCACGGAGCCATCACGGCGTTGCCAATGTGGCGCTTCCCAGAATTTCCAAGTTTGAGCCTCGGCTAATTTTTCATCAATCTCGATGCCTAGCCCGGGTGCAGTTGGTACCGGGAATGAGTTTCCCACGAGCAGTGGCTGCACTGGGAAGAGCGCTTCCGCATCGTTGATGCCTGATTGTCCATAATATAGATTTTCGGTCTGAGTCACCCGAACCTCCAGCCAGGCAAAGTTGGCTACTGCTGCTGCCAGGTGGATCGTTGCGGCAGTGCAGATTGGACCGAGCGGATTGTGGGGCATCAGATCGATGTAATGCGCTTCGGCCCAACCAGCAACCTTCATGGCTTCGGTAAAGCCGCCCACATTACAGATATCCACACGCGCAAAGTCTGTCAGGTGTTTCTCGATATACGGTAGGAACTGCCACTTACTGGCGAATTCTTCCCCCACAGCAAATGGAACGGGTGTGAGTTTGCGGAGTGCCTCGTAGGCTTCGGGACTTTCATCGCGAATTGGTTCTTCAATAAAATCGAGCGTGCCGACTGGCATACGTTGGCAGAAAGAGGCGGTCTCGGCGATGCTGAGGCGGTGGTGATAATCAATACCCAGCACAATCTCACTGCCGCATTCCTCGCGCACCCGGGTCAGCCATTTTGCGGTCAAGGGTATGCTCTCGCGTGGTTCGAAGATATTGGATTCTCCGGTGAATCCACCTGCACGGTCGGGCATCATCGGTCCTGTGCGGATGACGGACCAGCCATGTTTCATCAGCAGTTTTACATCGTCAATCAAGGCAGGTCCTGCTCCGGTGGCAGTTGCAAAACAAGGAATAGTATCGCGCTGTTTACCACCCAGCAGTTGGTAGACAGGCACATTGAGAGCCTTGCCCAAAATATCGTAAAGTGCGATATCAATCGCGCTTTGTGCAGCAAGCAGAACACGCCCGCCTTCAAAATATTGGCTGCGGTATAGTTCCTGCCAGATGCGTCCGATTTGCATGGGGTCTTTACCAATCAGAAATTCGCGGAAGTGTTTAAGTGCGCCGATGACGGCCAGTTCACGCCCGCTCAGACCCGATTCGCCCAGACCATAAATACCTTCATCGGTTTCAATTTTGACAACCAACTGATTTCGATTGCCTACCCAGACAGGTAGCGGTTTGATATCGGTGATGCGCATAGTTTAATTCTCCTGATGTTGCCAGCCGAGCAGATGTGCAGCTTTGGCGCAATTAAAAAACCCGATTTGGCTCGCTAAATCCCCACGAATTTCGGTATGAGGATAATATTGTCGAGCCAATTCCATGGATGGCTCGACTGCTGCCGAGTTGGGAGCGACGATGTAAAAGACCTGGTGATGATTGCTTGCAACAGTGAAGTCGTTGGTAAGTGAGAGCAAACAAGCGCGACTGGTTTCACTGAGGAGTGAGTAGCCCCATAGATGCCGCGAGGCGTACCCGCCCATACTGGCTGTAGCTTGTAAGGCCTCTGAGCGGCTATTAGTTAGCATATGTATTCGCAGACTTGCAATGCTCATCCAATCGTAGCGCCGGGCGAAGGCATCACCCTGTTGTTCCAGCACCCATTTCGAAAGGCTGTATGGGTCTTCAGCGTAGGTCGGGTGTTGTTCATCCACCAAAAAATAATCGTACCTGGGGGAGTGGCTGAATGCACCTCCAATGGCATTGATAGAAGATGCCAAACACACGCGTTTGATCCCGAGCGTAGCGGCTGCGCTTAATGCATTGAAGCTGCCGAGGGTGTTGTTGGCGTATACAACCTGATCGGGGTGGCTAAACGGTCCGCGAATCGCGGCGAGGTGGATAAGAGCTTCGCAGCCGCGCATGCTCGCTACGAACTGGCCAAAGTCGCAAATGTCTGCTGCCACAAAGTCCAAGTTGGGTAGATAGGGTCTCCCATTGGCTGGTAATGCGCGGTCGATGCTCACTACCGCATGACCCTGCTCAAGTAAATATGGGATCAGGCTGCTGCCTAAATCGCCGTTTCCACCGCTAACTGCAATTTTCATATTGTTTCCTGCTCTATTATATTTCGCAAAGCGGATTCTTCCCCGGTTTGATTGAAAGCTTCGGATGCGAGGATTTCCTCTAAAATGGAATTCATATGGCCCTGCATTAATAATCTTGCTTGTGGCGCATTGCGTACTTTGAGCGCCTCGGCGATGAGTGCATGGTAACGCAAAGCACGCAGCAAAGAGTTCGGATCAATTAGAATCGTCCGGCGAAATTCCAGAAACAAATCGCTGACGCTTTCTATGGTCTGATACAGTATCGGATTACGCGCAGCCTGTGCGATTGTGCGATGGAAAAGCATATCCAATTCGGCGAAATTACCCCCGTTTTGGGCTTCTTTCTCCATTTTTTTGACTAATTCTTCAATCTCATCCAATTCTGTTTGCGTACCACGTTCGGCCGCCAGCGCCGCCAATTCAGGTTCCAAAACCCGGCGCGTTTCTGCCAGCGCTATATGTAGACCAGAACCTGCTTTTCGAAAATGGCTGGATAACTCAGTGGAAGGCCGTGAATCCGTGACGAAGACGCCACTGCCATGCTCGATCTTGACCAGGCCAATGGATTGCAGCGAACGCAAGGCCTCTCGCATTGATCCGGCGCCCACATGAAACTCTTTTGCCAGCTGCGCAATACTTGGCATACGTTCACCTGGTAACCAGCTTCCCTGGCGGATGCGTTGTTGTAATTCTTCAACGACAACATTGTGCACGCTGTGTTCACTTCGCTCGTAAGCCGCCGCCTCTTCTGAATTTCGAGTGGAAATTGACTGTATGATTGGTTCAGGCATATTGGTTTCTAACCTACAGACATGGATTTGAAAAAACGTTTGTGCAGGGCTGTTATGGTCATGGAATAATCCCAG
Organism: uncultured Anaerolinea sp.; assembly: GCA_964462245.1. GTDB lineage: Bacteria > Chloroflexota > Anaerolineae > Anaerolineales > Villigracilaceae > UBA5195. The sequence goes on along the minus strand of CAYWXS010000036.1, from coordinate 36,796 downwards.
CACTAAATTGGGAAAGTTGATGGTGACGTACTTTCCGAAAATTACCCGTTCAAGCCCTGGCTTTTAGCGGTTCTATGTTGGGAATTATACATGGTTTATGAAAAGAGATGTGATGACTTGAGGTAAATTGTTTTATTTTGATTGACATCGTGGCATTATTCACCTATAATCTTCTTGTTTCATCCTACCAATTGCAACTTTTGCAACGAAAAGGAGGTGACCGCAAAAAATAACTCATCCGTTCTCTTATTCTCAACGAACATATTGGGTAACACTCAGATTTTTGGAGGAGAACAATAGTATGAATAAGTTCAAGTTGTTTAATGTTGTTGTATTGGTGGCAATGTTGTTAGCCGCATGTGCCAGTCCCGCGGCCCCTGCTGCGCCTGCTGCTACAGATGTCCCCGCCGCGCCGGCCGCTACAGAAGTCGTTGCTGCGCCTGCCGCCACTGAAGCCCCTGCTGCTCCCGCTGCCACAGATGTCCCTGCAGCGCCTGCAGTTGTTTTGAAAGAAGTTGCGCGCAAAGATACTGTCAATTTGGGATGGAGCATTGCTTCCCCCATTGGCGTAACAAATCCATGGGCTGTACCTGGTTATACCCACCAGGAAGGCAACGTCTTCATGTGGGAAGCCCTATTTTATTATGGCATCTTCGCTGGTAAAGATATTCCTTGGTTGGCCGACAGCATGGATTACAACGCCGACTTTACCCAGTTGACCATCAAAATGAACAAGGATGCGGCTTGGAATGATGGCACTCCCTTGACCTCGAAGGATGTGCTCTTCACCTTCAATGGCCAAATGAGCAACGAAAAGCTGCCTTATCACGCTGACTTCGTGCAGTTCGTCAAAGACGTGACGGCTCCCGATGCTCTGACTGTGGTTGTCAACTTCAAAATTCCGGCCCCGCGTTTCAAGTATGAAGTGCTGACCTTCAAGTTCGACACCGGCATCCCGATTGTCCCCGAGCACATCCTGGGTAAGGAAGCTGATGTCAACGCTTTCCCGGGCGGCCTGGATATGGTTCACTCTGGCCCCTACAATCTCGTTCAGTGGGATGCCAATCAGAAGATCTATGATCTTCGTGAAGATTGGTGGGCAGTCAAGGCTGGTCGTATCGCCATGCCGGCTGTCAAACGTATCGTCATGGTCAACATCGGCGGTTTGGTTGGCCAAAATATGGACACTGTGATCCAACGTTTGGTCAACAACGAATTTGACGCCATCCTGGATGTGCGTGCCAGCGTTGCCAAGAAGATCCTGGATTCTAACCCCAAAGTCACAACCCATTCCGGCAGTGAAGCCCCTTATGGTTATTTGGACTGGTGGCCTAATTCCCTGTGGGTGAACACAACCATCGCGCCTTACAGTGATCCCAATGTCCGCAAGGCCATGAGCCTGACCATCGATCGTGATACGATCAATACCCTGCTCTATGATGACGCTAAGGTTGCATCAATCTATCCCTTCCCGCTCTATCCGAACCTGCAAAAGTTTGCTGATAGCCCGGCTGTCAAGGCTATGGAAACCAAGTACAACCCGCGCGAATTCAACCTGGAAAAGTCCGCTGCATTGATGACCAAAGCTGGATTCGCTAAGAATGCTGACGGCCTGTGGGCCAAAGATGGCGCGACCATTAATTGCGTGATCAATGGTTTCGAAGGTATTCACGGAGATATCGTGCCCGTCTTGGTTGAAATGCTCAAGACCGGTGGATTCGACGCCAGTGTTAATTTCGGCACCGATGCTTACACCAATATGGCTGATGGCAAACCCGGCATGTACATGTTCGGTCACGGCGCCAGCACTGTTGATCCGTATGCAGCGCTCAACCTGTATAACAGCCTTTACAGTGCGTCAGTCGGTACTTCCGCTGGCAACAACCGCTTCTCGCGCTATTCTAATCCGGAGTTTGACGCGCTGCTCAACACCATGGCGCCTCTGTCTGCGGATGATCCCAAGTTCCAGGAAGCTGCTGCTGCAGCCTTGGGCATCTACTGGCGTGACACGATCGATATCCCGATCATTCAGTGGCTGCATCGCATTCCTTACAACCAGACTTACTGGACCAATTGGCCCACCGCTGCCAATCCTGCCATGGGTATGAACGGTGCCTTCTGGGCCGAAACCGGTATGCTGGTTATTACCAACCTCAAGCCTGCTCAATAAGCTAAAAGTTTTCAAATTACGTGGTGCGTCCACCTGGACGCACCACGTAATATAAAATTGGCACCATTTGCCTGCTATACCATCCCAATGCGGTCCTGGAATAATCCTGGTTCAGTTTTAGGATGGAAATCTCCATGAGATTGAGCATTGCATTCACGACAGGATTACAACACGGGTATCAAAATCTGTAAATAAGATTTTTTACACCATAGGGATGTTGCAGGCAACATCCCTACATTGTAAAATACGCAAAACTTACAAATTCTACGTGTGTAATTAGTAATTTTATGCTAAGCAAGGAGAAGCGTCATGGTCAAAATAATCATTCGCCGCCTGCTCTTCTTAATACTGGTGATTTGGTCTGCGTCTACTATAGTGTTCTTCATCCCACGGATTTCGCCAAAGAACCCTGTTCGAGAGCGTTTCGCCGAGTTAGCCCGTTCAGGTGGTTTTTCTCCAGGTGATATGGAGAAAATTATTGCGTCATATAGTACAAAATTTGGGCTTGATAAACCGCTTTTGGAACAGTACACAGATTACATCTCCAGTATTGCCCGTTTTGACCTGGGTGTTTCTTATAATAAATACCCCAAAACTGTATTAGAACTGATTATGGAATCACTGCCCTGGACGATTATGCTCTTGCTGGTAACAACGGTTTTGTCTTTTGTGATTGGCAACCTGCTTGGCGCGATCGCCGCTTGGCCGCGTGCGCCGCAGTGGTTGCGTACTATTGCTACTCCCTTTATTTTATTGCAGGGTGTGCCGCCTGTACTGATGGGTGTGTTGCTTTTGTTTTTCATCGGGTTTAAGCTCAAATTAGCCCCGTTGGGGGGGGCTTATTCCACAGGTGTCATCCCAGATTGGACCTCGCTTGTTTTTATCGGGGATGTGGTCTGGCATCAACTTTTGCCTGGACTGGCGCTTCTGTTGGGCTCGGTGGGCGGCTGGACTCTTGGCATGCGCGGCATGGGCATTACCATTCAGGGTGAAGATTATGTCAACTTTGCCGAACACAAGGGTTTGGGCGGGTATACCATTTTTAAAGATTATTACCTTCGTAATGCCCTTTTACCTCAAGTAACCGGGCTGGCTCTGGCTCTTGGTGGTGTAGTCACATCTGCGATTGTGATTGAATCACAATTTGGTTTGCCAGGCTTGGGCCGAGTACTGCAGTCTGCTATTCAATCCAACGATTTTCTGGTCATTTATGGTGTCGTCTTATTTGTCACCATTGCCGTTGCCACCCTGATGGTGGGGATGGAATTCGTTTACCCGCTGTTGGACCCACGCATCCGAAATGAGTAAGGAGACCCATTCATGACAACTGTATCCCTGGCTCAACCTGATATTGTCCAACCCAGCCGGCTAACTCTGGTCCTGCGTTACATGCGTCGCAATAAAGGCCTGGTGATTGGTGTTTTTATTTTGCTGTGCCTCGTTATATTTACGGTCTATGGCATGGCAACAGCTGACCTTAAACATGCCTATCCTATTACCGTTAAGAGCAAGCAGCCTCCCAGTTGGACATACCCGTTTGGCACAGATTTCTTTGGGCGCGACCTGTATGTGGCTATGGTGGTCGGTTTAAAGCAAACTGCTATCATTGGTATATTGGCTGGAGCGCTGGGCACATTGATTGGCGTGATATTGGGTTTCATTTCCGCTTATTTCGGTGGTTGGCTGGATATGATTATCAAAGGTACCTGCCAGATATTGACGCCTATTCCGGCCTTTCTGATCCAGGTTATCATCGCCGGTTCGCTTGATAAACGTGATGTCACCATTTACACCATGGCATTCGTAGTGGTGCTGTTGGCCTGGATGGGTCCAACCCTGGTGATTCGATCACAAGTCTTGACCATGAAGGAACGTCAATTTGTTTCCGTGGCCAAGCTTTCGGGTATGGGTGACTTGGGTATTATCTTCAGCGAAATTCTACCAAACCTGCTACCGTTTATCGCAGCTTCCTTCGTGAACCAGGTCTTTTATGCGGTGTTCGCTTCCTTCTATTTAGCGGTGCTGGGTCTTGGCCCACTGCGCGAGCCTTTGTTGGGCAATATCATCTGGGCGGCGCAAAGCCAGAGTGCGTTCTTCAACAACTGGTGGTGGTGGCCCATGGTGCCAGCTGCAGCGCTCGTGCTGATCCTGGGTTCGTTGGCGCTCATTAATATGGGTATGGATGAACTTTCCAACCCACGCGTTCGCAGAACGGAATAATCAGGTACTGAACACCACACAATAGTCAACCCGATTCCGCCAAAGTAATCCCGGTTCGATTTGTGCGAAGTGTGCAAATCGCATGAGCAAGGATGGAGCTATGCCCCCTGTTCTTCAAGTCAAAAATTTGCAAGTAACATATTATACAGATGCTGGTCGCGCCCGCGCCCTGGATGGAGTGGATTTAACCCTGAATGCGGGTGAAAAGTTGGGTCTGGTAGGTGAATCTGGTTCAGGCAAGAGCACCATGGCCCTGGCTATGATGCGCATGATCAAACCCCCAGGACGTATCGAAGGCGGCCAGGTGTTTGTGGATGGCACCGATCTGATGAGCCTTTCGGATGATGCCATGCTTAAGGCACGCCTGAGCAAAATTGCTTATATCCCGCAAGGTGCGATGAACTCGCTCAACCCAGTTATCCGTATCGGCGCCCAAATGGTGGATGCGATCAAGGCGCATGACCAGGGCGCTAGTCGCTCTGATATTGAAAAACGCTGCAAACATGCGCTTGAGTCTGTTGATTTAAGTAGCAGCGTTTTTAAAATGTATGCGCACGAACTAAGCGGCGGTATGAAGCAGCGCGCCTGTATTGCCATTAGTATTCTGTTGGAACCAAAAGTCATCATCGCTGATGAACCCACCAGTGCGCTGGATGTGGTTACGCAACGGCAGGTGATGGAGACCATAGATCGTGTTCAAAAGCAAATTGGCGCCGCCGTGATTTTGATCGGGCATGACATGGGTCTGATGGCGCAGTTTGTAGATAAAGTGGCGGTTATGTACACTGGGCGGATTATGGAGTTAAGCGGTGTGCGCGACATGTTTACCGCGCCAAAGCACCCATATGCCCAGGCTCTTATCCGTAGTTTGCCAAACTTGGAGAACAAGGGTGTCTTCAATGGCATTCCGGGTATGGCACCGGCGCTCTTGCAGCTCCCCGGCGGTTGTGCTTTTCATCCACGTTGTACACTTGTGATGGAAACCTGTAAGACCCAACGTCCGCAGCCCACCACGTTAGCCGGTGGACGAATCCTCGAATGCCACCTGTACTCAGAAAAGGCCTGATCTATGTCCGATCTGTTGGAATTCAAAAACGTCACTAAAACATATACACGAGGATTGCTTTCCCGCGTTTCCACCACGGCTTTGAATAACGTATCGCTAAAATTGGAGACAGAACAACCAACGATCATGACCGTGGCTGGTGAAAGCGGTAGCGGGAAGACTACTATGGCGATGCTGCTGCTGGGTTTTATTGAGCCCACCACTGGCGAGATTTTATACAAAGGCCGGAACATCAACTCTCTGCGCGGCGAAGAACGTATGATATTCCGCCGCGAAGTGCAGGCAGTCTTCCAGGATCCATTCGCAGTCTTTAATCCATTTTACACAGTGGACCATTTGTTGTCCGTCCCGATTGAACGTTTCAAATTGGCGAAATCGAAAAACGAAGCCCGCGATAAGATGTATGAAGCGCTTACAGCGGTAGGTTTGCGCCCTGGAGATGTTTTAGGTCGCTTCCCGCATCAACTTTCGGGCGGACAGCGCCAGCGTATCAATGTTGCGCGCGCTTTGGTACTGCGACCGAAACTATTGGTTGCAGATGAGCCCGTCTCGATGGTGGATGCTTCGCTGCGCGCCAATATTTTGGAGACTTTACGCGGTTTGCAACGGGACTACGGTGTTTCGATTATTTACATTACCCACGATCTGACCACTGCCTACCACATCGCTAATTCCATCGTTGTCCTATATCGTGGCGCAGTGATGGAAGCTGGTGCGGTCGACGCAGTCATCAAAACACCCCAACATCCTTACACTCAACTTCTGATCGACTCGATCCCCTGGCCGGACATAAATCGGCGCTGGGGCCAAACGGCCATAAAGGTCAGAGAATCTGATATTTCCGATCATGCCAGCACGGGCTGCCGGTTTGCATCACGCTGTCCGAAGGTGATGGATAAATGTAAACAAATCCCGCCGCTCTTCCAGCTTGCCCCGCATCAAGCGGCCTCATGTTTTCTTTATGAGCAACATCCATCGATTGAGCCGGAAAAATTGTCGGATTTGCTGCCAGTATAACATTTCCGCGAAGCGCGGTTTGTCCAAAGATTGGATTAATAAATGAAGATTTCACAGCCATTGGCTTTTGCCTTAACAGGCTGGTTGGCTGGCGTGGTTGTAACGGTTGGCCTGGGTTTCTACTGGCCAACCGTTTTTCCCGCCATTGTACAAGTTCAACATTACTACGGTGCTGGCCCCAACATGTTTGTCATTGTTGCGTTCGCCTTACTGTCTGCATCTCCAGGTGGTTTGATTGGTGGACTGATCGGTAATCGGATTCCCAAGGAAGGCGGGAAGACCGAGCAATTTATCATGTCAGCCATCTTTGGGGTGTTATTTGCTCTGCCTTTTTCGTGCATGAGTTTGTGGTTTTTCACCGGGTGGTAAGCCCTCTTGGCCCGATTGGCTTATCAATTCAATATCACAAAGTACATTCATCCGACGGTAATACATTGGGTTCTGCGCAAGCCCAGGTTTGGATAGTTTCAATTCGCCAGCTCTTTTCTTGGTAATAACTGGAATGCTCATTCCTAAGCAAAACCGAGGATTGTTCCATGAAAATAAAATTGACACTGACCTATGCCCTGACTGGCTGGGTGGCAGGCTTCCTTACGACGATTGTCGTGGGTCTTTGTTGGCCAACGATTTTCCCGGCTATTGTCAGGATTGAACATTACTACGGCGCCGGCCCCGGCCTACCCATCATCATTGGGCTTGTAGCGCTTTATGCATCACCAGCCGCCTTAATTGGTGGCATGGTTGGCGGTTGGGTTCCAAAGGAAGGTGGAAGGAACGATGAATACATCCTGGCAGCGATTTTTGGTGTGCTTTTAGCGACTCCAATTATCTGCTATGGTTTATGGTTTTTCACCGGATGGTAAGCCAGTCCTTAACCTTAGTAAGCTTGTTTTAAGTACGGGCTGCGATTTGTTTTCATAACAGATGAAAGGGTTCCATGCTTACTATTACTCGAACTAGCACGGGCTTCGAAAGCATACACGTTCACACAGGTAAAATTGAACTAAGCATTATGCCCGAGCTGGGTGGCAAGATCAACAGTTTGCGCGATGTGCGCATCGGTCGCGAATGGTTGTGGCGACACCCACGCCTAACCTATAATCGCGTTCCAAATGGCAGTTCGTACGTTTCTGAGGCTGATACCGGCGGTTGGGATGAGTGTTTTCCGAGTGTGGCGGCCTGCAATTATCCTTCTGCCCCGTGGCAAGGCACCGCGATCCAGGATCATGGTGATTTATGGTCACAGGTCGCTGAATTTGAGATGGATGAACAGGCCGAGAGTGTGGTACTGCGCACCAGATGGAAAGGTCTGGGGCTGCCCTATACGTTCACGCGCAGTATAACGTTAACCGCTGACTCCGCCCACTTGCGCGTAGATTATGCTGTGACCAATAATTCCGACCAGCCCGTCAATTTCATTTGGTGCATTCATCCCCTTCTGGCCATAGAGCCTGGCATGGAACTGCTCCTGCCAGCCTCTGCTCGTTTCAATCTGGGCAACTCAGTCCCTTCTGACAATTTGGTTTTCGATTATCCTTTTACCACCCCGGGCTTGAATCTACCCAGGCTACCCGAGACCAGCGCAGGACTTGCTTTTAAAATCTGGAGCAACCCGCTTCAGGCAGATGCAGGTTGGGCTGCTTTATGCGCGTATGACGGTGAGCTGCGGATGCGTTGGGATGTGGCTCATCTGCCGCAAGTAGCGGTATGGATGAACTTCGGCGCATGGGCGGGCGATGGTGGTGCGCCGTATTATAACCTGGGTCTGGAGCCTTGTATCGGCGCGCAAGATTCCCTGGCTGATGCCGTGACCCAGCATAATCTTTTTGCCAGCCTCCCGCCGAGTGGCGATAAAGCGTGGTGGCTCGAAGTTGATTTATTGGCAGACCCTACTTCGATTGTTTAGCCAATCGTGCGGGCTCCGCCTGAGAAAAAACAAAAATGAAGGATAGTCAGCACTAAAAAGGACCATTATGGGATATTCTCCGCTTGAAACACGATACAAACAGATGAAATATAACCGCTGTGGTCGCAGTGGCATCCTATTGCCAGCCATCTCACTTGGACTTTGGCATAATTTCGGCGGTGTTGATGTTTTTGAAAATAGCAAGGCGATGGTGCTGCGTGCGTTTGATCTTGGTATCACCCATTTTGACCTGGCTAATAATTATGGTCCACCTGCCGGTTCGGCAGAAGAGACTTTTGGGCAAATCTTAAGAGATGATCTGCATCCCTATCGGGATGAGTTGATTATTTCTTCCAAGGCTGGCTATTATATGTGGCCTGGCCCGTATGGTGAATGGGGTTCGCGCAAAAATCTCGTTTCCAGCCTAGATAAAAGCTTGAAGCGCATGGGTTTGGACTATGTGGATATCTTCTACCATCATCGCCCAGATCCCGAAACACCGCTCGAAGAAACCATGGGAGCGCTGGATTATATCGTGCGCAGTGGGCGGGCACTATACGTGGGCATATCGAATTATCAACCTGAGCGAGCCAAACATGCCGCCCAAATTTTGTCAGAGTTGGGCACTCCATGTCTCATTCACCAACCAGCTTATAGCATGTTTAACCGCTGGGTCGAAGATGGTCTGCTGACGGTATTGGCTGATGAAGGCATTGGCTGCATTGCATTCTCCCCGTTGGCCCAGGGGTTGCTGACAGATAAATATTTGGTTGGTATACCTGATGGTTCACGCGCTTCCAAACCACATGGATTTTTGAAACCCACGCAGATCACTGAGGAAAAACTCGCCAAAGTCAGAAGCCTGAATGACCTGGCCCAAGCGCGTGGGCAAACGCTCGCTCAAATGGCGCTGGCCTGGGTGCTGCGTCATGAAAAAATGACCTCCGTGCTGATCGGTGCCAGCCGGGTGGCGCAAATTGAAGATGCAGTCGGAACGTTGAACAATCTTGCCTGGACGGAAGAAGAACTTGAGAAAATAGAAACCATTCTGTTGGGTCAACCTCACATCCATAGCCTTGCTTAAGGCTATGATAACCAGCTGTTACCCGCAGGGTAGCGCGGTTTTGAATAACTTTTAAATTATTATTAAAATCACTGGTGCTAATTCATTCTTTGGCAGCCATGGTTAATTTTGACAGGAGAAACATAATCTATGCTTCAAATTGCTGAGTATTTGCCAACCACCGTCACTCCTTTGTGGAAGCTCTCCAAACAGGCCGGTGTGGATTGGGCCGTGGGCGGCCTGCCGTTTGACGAACCATTTAACGGCAGCGATGCACCCTGGGATTATCTACCCCTGCTGCGCATGAAACAGCGCTATGAGAGTGGCGGCTTTAATTTGGCCGTCATCGAAGCCAGGCCGCCACTGAACAAGGCCAAGCGTGGATTGCCGGGGCGCGATGAAGAAATTGCGACTGTTTGTACTTTGATTGAAAATATGGGCCGACTCGGAATCCCGGTCTGGTGTTATGAATGGATGACAGATTTCAACTGGATGCGAACCGGCACAAACACAATCTCGCGCGGCGGTTCTGTCGTTACTAGTTTTGATAATTCTTTGATGAAGGAGGCCCCTCTGACCGAGAACGGCCCAATCAGCGAGGAGAAACTTTGGGAAACACTCGAATATTTCCTAAAGAAAGTATTGCCAGTGGCTGAAAAGTGGAATGTCAAACTCGCTATGCATCCCGACGATCCGCCCCTCTCTCCCATTCGTGGCGTTGGGCGTATTATGCGGAGTATTGAGAATTACCAGCGTCTGCTGGATCTGCTGCCCAGCCCGATGAACGGTATCACTCTGTGCCAGGGTAACTTCACGCTTATGACGGATGACCTGCCGGGTGTAATCCGCCATTTTGGAAAACAAGGCAAAATCTTCTTCGTCCACTTCCGCGACGTACTCGGCACACCCGAGAAATTCGTCGAAACCTGGCATGACGCTGGCAAAACTGACATGTTGGCCTGTTTGCAGGCCTATAAAGAGATTAACTTTGATGGTGTGCTGCGCCCAGACCATGTGCCTACCGTGGAAGGTGACAGCAACGAGAATGCAGGTTATTCTTCGTTTGGACGTTTATACGCAATCGGGTATATCCGTGGTTTACGGCAAGCCGTGTATGCCACCCATGGTGAGGGGCAGGATCTATGAAAATTGCAGTGACAGGCGGTAACGGAAATGTGGGTCGTGCCGTCATTGATTACGCCTTATTCCAGGGGCATAGCATCGTCAGTATTGACCGCACCCCCCTTGATTTATCGGGTAATCCGAACCGGGGTTTCTACGTCAGTCCACGGAAAATTACTACCGAGGATAATATCACTTATGTGCAGGCCGATTTGGCCGATTACGACGCTCTATTAAGTACCTTTCAGGGTTGTGATGCTTTGATACACATGGCCGCGATCCCTGCTCCCGGTCATATGCCCGATCATGTTGTCCATAACAACAACGTAGTTGGTAGTTACAACGCCATGCGCGCCGCGATTGAAGTTGGCATAGAAAAGATATGCCAGGCATCCAGCGTAAATGCCACCGGATTGGCTTATAGCCGTTGGCCGCGTTTTGATTATTTTCCATTGGATGAAGAACATCCGACTTATAGTGAAGATCCGTACAGTTTGTCTAAATGGATTTGCGAACAACAAGCCTTTTCACTGGCCCGCCGCTACGAAACGCTGACCATCTCCAGTCTGCGCCTACATTGGGTGGTGCCAGACCGTCAGGTTGCTGTGGGCGCAACTTCCACCCACTACAAATCTAAAGCGGCCGCGAAAAATCTATGGGCCTATACCACTTTCGATGCCGCCGCACGTGCAAGTCTGCTCGCCTTGACAGCCGGCTTCAAAGGACACGAGGTATTTTATATAACTGGGCCAGACACTGCTTTCGATAGCCCATCGCTCGAACTTGCTCAGGAATATTTTCCTGACGTCCCTGTTCGCGGGGATTTGAGTGGTTACAAGAGTTTCTTCAATTCCAGCAAAGCAGAGCGTTTGCTAGGTTGGAAACATAACGCCTGAGCTTTCACATAAAGGAATAATGATATGCACATTCAACCTTCCAGAGAAGACCTGATCGAACTCACCAAACTCAATCCCTTTGAGCGTTTTTCCGATGGACGCCCTTGCGTTCCGGATGATTTGCTTGCACGTATGAAGCTGGTAACTACTGAAGAGGCTTGGGGCGTGCTGCACGAGCACGGATACCTGCGCCAATTTGAAGGCAACTGGATGGAAACACATCCGGGTACGATCACCGTTGGACGTGCAGTCACGGCCCAGTTTCTGCCACATCGCCCAGATTATCATGATGCGATTCAACAAGCAGGTGTGGGCGAGGGACGTGGAAGCATCGGTGGTCAGAATTCGTGGATCATCGAATCACTCCAGCATAATGATGTTATGGTGGTGGATATTTTCGGAAAAATCAAGGATGGCACAGTCGTGGGTGACAACCTTGGCACTGCAACACGCAGCCGTACCCATGTTGGCGCTGTGATTGACGGCGGCATCCGCGATTATCAGGGCCTGATTCAATTGACTGACTGCAACTTTTATGTGCGCGGGGTTGACCCAACGGCCATTGCAGACGTAACTCTGGCCGGAATTAATATTCCTATCCGTCTTGGCGGAGCAACCGTCCTGCCCGGTGACGTGATGTTAGGTACACCCACTGGTCTTATCTTTATTCCTCCGCACCTGGTACAGGAAGTTGTCGAGAAGAGTGAAGCTATCCGCGTGCGTGATGAATTCGGTAAAATGCGCTTGGAGCAAGGCAAATATACCAGTGGTGAGATTGATGTGCCAACCTGGCGCGAAGATATCGACGCAGACTTCCAGGCCTGGCGTGAGGCGAACAACAAATGAGCGCGCAAATCGAGGCCATCCCACCCGAGGACCACGTTAATCAGCATTCTCGGCCCAGTGAACTACGCATCACCGATGTCCGCGCGGCGACCGTGGGCTGGGATGGTTGGCGTTTCCCAATTATCCGAATTGATACTAACCAGGGCTTATCCGGTTATGGAGAGGTGCGTGATGGTGCAAGTAAAACCTACGCGCTGATGCTGAAGAATCGCTTGCTAGGTGAGAATCCCTGCAACGTGGATAAAGTCTTTCGCAAAATCAAGCAGTTTGGTCATCACGCCCGGCAAGCTGGTGGCGTGTGTGGCATTGAAATGGCGCTGATGGACCTGGCGGGCAAAGCCTATGGAGTGCCTGCCTATGCTCTGGCAGGCGGTAAATTTCGTAATGAAATTCGTATGTATTGCGACACGCCTAATGAACCGACCGGTGAAGCCATGGGGCATAGACTCAAGGAGCGCATGGCGAACGGTTTCACGATGCTCAAGATGGATATTGGTATTCAACCGCTGATTGGGGTCAAGAATGCGTTGACCTACCCGGCTGGGATCCTAAAAACCGATGACGGTACGCAGTTTGAACGCCTGGTAGACATCAATACCGTTCAACACCCATTCACGCATGTGCGTCTTACTCCGCAGGGCATCCAACTGCTGAGTGAATACGTTGAACAGGTGCGCGCTGTGGTGGGTTACGAAGTGCCCATCGCCGCTGATCACTTTGGTCACATAGGCGTGGATGATTGTATCCGTTTGGGACAGGCCCTGGAACCGTTTAATCTCGCCTGGCTTGAAGACATGGTGCCCTGGCAATTTACTGAGCAATGGGTCAAGCTGGAACGTGCGCTCAAGACCCCTGTTTGTACGGGCGAAGATATATATCTAAAAGAGGGTTTCCTACCTTTGCTGCAAGCGCACGCGGTGAATGTGATTCATCCTGACCTTGCTACAAGTGGAGGCATTCTCGAAACGAAAAAAATCGGTGACCTTGCCCAGGAGTACGGCGTCAGTATGGCCCTACATATGGCTGGTACGCCTATCAGCAGTATGGCTGCTGTGCATTGCGCCGCCGCAACTGAGAATTTCATTGCGCTGGAACACCACTTTACCGAAGTGTCGTTCTGGGGTGACCTGATTGAAGGCCTGCCCAAACCGATAATCCAGAATGGTTATATTCCTGTCCCCGACGCACCCGGCCTGGGCTTTACCTTAAACGCAGAAGCTGTCAAAGAACATCTCATCCCCGAAGACCGCGGCTTCTTTGAGCCAACCCCGCAATGGGATACTGAACATAGTTGGGACCGGCTCTGGTCGTAGAGATCACAGGGATTTCCAACCTGGTATTGGGATTATTCCATGATTAAGAGGACATAACTTTGACTCACAAACAAATTAATCCGCTGCAACCCGGCATGAAAATTGCTGCCCAGATCACTCCCGAACCGACCCAGGAAGACCTGGACTTTATCGTCCAGATGGGCGTCGAATACGTCGTTCTATGGACCGGCGGCGACAAGGCCAGCTATGACTATTACGCTAGCCGCAAGCAGCTTTTCGAAGCTGCAGGGCTGAAAGTCTATGGGTTTGGCAACTTCAGTGTCCATAACCAGGATGTTATTACACTCGGTTTGCCTGGTCGAGATGAAAAGATCGAAGAATATAAAACCCATCTGCGCAACCTGGGCAAAGCTGGAATTCCCTATACCACCTACGCTCATATGGCGAATGGTATCTGGAGTACCGCAGGGGAACTTACGCGTGGCAACGCTCCAGCGCGCGCCTTCAGCTTGGAAAAAGCCGGGAAAGGATGGTGGGTTGGTCGCGAATACGAAGGCCCACTCACTCACGAACGTAAATACAGCGAAGAAGAAATCTGGGAGAACTTTATCTATTTCATCAAGCAGGTTGCCCCGGTAGCAGAAGAAGCCAACGTCAAAATTGGAATCCATCCCGATGACCCCCCTGCGATCGAATTGGGCGGTATCCCACGCTGCATTTTCGGTAACTTCGAAGGCTACAAACGTGCGCTCGAAATTGCCGACAGCCCGAACGTGGGTATGTGTCTGTGTGTGGGTTGCTGGCTTGAAGGCGGTTCTCAGATGGGCAAAGACGTGTTTGAGACGATCCGCTATTTTGGTGAACGTAAGAAACTTTTCAAGGTGCATTTCCGAAATGTCGATAAACCTCTGCCATACTTTGTCGAAACTTTCATTGACGACGGCTATATGGACATGTACCAGGTTCTAAAAGCCATGCGTGCGGTTGATTTTGACGGTGTGCTGATCGCTGATCATATTCCCACCATGGGCAATCATCCAAGGGTAGGCACAGCTTACACCATCGGATACATGAAGGCCCTCGTTGCGCGTGTAAATGCCGAAGCCAAAGCATAAGCAGGCGTAATGATAGTCTTTTTTGTCTGCACGGGATTGTTACTAATCAGTCCAAAACATCTACATGTTGTTGATATTTGTTTCGTGCTAGACCCCGGTATTTGTGGAGAAGCAAATTTCACACTTGGGTAGGTCGTGCATTGTCTTGAGCTAGTAGAAAAAGAGAAATTCGATGAGACTTGGTGTTATTGGACCTGGATTAATCTGGCAAAAAAAACATAAAAGTGCCTTGGCGAAACTTGCTAACATATTCAGCATCTCCGCTTTTTGCGCTGCAAGCGAGCGCCTCAAGGCGGAAACCTTGCACGATTATCCAAACGCAGCCTATCAGACTGACTTGCAGGCCTTTGTCAAACGTGACGATATCGATGCTGTGGTTGTGCTGACGCCTATTCAGATGAATGCCCCGGCGGCATTGGCGGCTTTAAGAGCTGGTAAAGATGTATTCCTGGAAAAGCCGATGGCGCACAGTGTACAGGCCGGGTTGGAAGTGTTGGAAGTCGCCCAGCAAACGGGGCGGCATGTGTGGGTGCTTGAAAATGCCGTTTACCAGCCAGTTTGTCAGATACTTAAGAATATCATCGCTGAAAACCAGATTGGCGACCCGCTTTATTTTAATCATGTGGCTCACTCGCCGATTGATGCGTATTCAAATGACTGCGGCGGGTATGGCAAGACTAGATGGCGCATCCAACCTGAATACCCACTTGGGGCTTTATTGGATGGCGGAGTCCATACTGTGGCGATACTTTCGACCATTTTTGGGATGCCGGAATGGGTATTTGCCACTGGTAGCAAACTTCGACCTGAATTTGGCGAATATGACCACATTGTCATGCAATTGGGTTATTCCGGGCAGCTTAAGGGCATCTTGAGCCATTCTTCTACTTTGGGAGAGAAACATAACAGCTTCACGATTTGGGGCAGCCGCGGCTCGGTGGTCATTGAAGATCACCAATTGATAGTGGAAACTGATCAGGGTGAGATCCGCCAGATCGAATTATCCCAATTGGATATGCACGATGAGATGTGGAGCGCCTTTGAGCGCAGTATCACTCGCAACGAGCCGCCCCCCTACACCCTGGCGCATGCCTGGGGGGATCTCGCTACTTTAATGGCGGTTGGCGAGTCCATCAAAACCGGGCAAAAGGGTTATATTAAATTGGATCGCTAATCGTATCAGCTCAATATCTTAGGGGCAGCCCAAAAATGGCACCCCTAAGATATAAAAATAACGCACATATCCAATGGTTTGGTTATTTGAAGCATTTACAAAAGTTACTCCGGATTATTGAGAAGAGACTACTAACCGTTTCGTGAAGATTTATTACGTTGTATTACATTTCAAAAAAGGATAAGCCTGTGAAAATTACAAATGTAAAATCTATCCTGACTGCACCCGATGGCATCGCTCTTGTCGTGGTGAAAGTAGAGACAGACCAACCCGGCTTGTATGGACTGGGCTGCGCCACTTTCACTCAACGCCCTACCCTGGTAGCAAAGGCCGTGGATGAGTACCTGGCGCCCTTACTGCATGGTCGCGACCCTGCCAATATTGAAGATCTGTGGCATATGATGTATGTTAATTCTTACTGGCGTAATGGCCCGGTGTTAAACAATGCTATCAGTGGTGTGGATATGGCGCTTTGGGATATCAAAGGCAAAGTGGCCAATATGCCAGTCTATGATTTACTGGGTGGCAAATGCCGTGAAGCGGCCATGGTCTACCGGCATGCGGATGGGCGCGACCCCCAAGAAGTGTTGGATAATGTTCTCAAGTATCAATCCCAGGGCGCCCTGGCAGTTCGCATTCAGATGGGTGGTTATGGCGGACGTGTCAAGGATATTACCAAAGCCAATGCCAGCCCCAGCAAAGATGCGCCACAGGCCACGCATCGCATGAAGACCATGGATCGGATCAGCTCCTCATTCCCTGGCGCATATTACGATCCTGATTGGTATGCGCGTTCCATTCCGCCTCTGTTCGATTATGTGCGCAGCAAGGTTGGTTTTGATCTCTTCCTACTGCATGATATTCATGAACGTCTCGCCCCGATTGATACTATCCGGATGGCCAAGGCGCTAGAGGAATATCGCTTGTTCTTCCTGGAAGACCCATTCGCACCCGATCAGGTGGAATGGTTCCGCCGATTACGCGACCAGAGCGCCACGCCCATTGCGATGGGTGAACTGCACAATAATCCACTGGAGTGGCGCACCTTGATCGCCGAGCAGTTGATTGACTTTATCCGCGCCCATATTTCCCAGCTGGGCGGTTTGACCCCGGCGCGTAAACTTGCTGCGTTGTGCGAATCGTTTGGCGTACGCACTGCCTGGCATGGCCCGGGAGACGTTTCTCCTATCGGTCATGCCGCCAACCTGCATCTCGATTTGGCTTGCCACAACTTTGGTATTCAGGAAATGATCAATTTTGGCGAGCCACTCTTCGAAGTTTTTCCGGGCATTCCCGAACTGCGTGATGGCTATCTCTGGCCAAATGATAAACCTGGCTTCGGGATTGACCTGGATGAAGCGAAAGCCGCCAAGTATCCAATTAGTATTCCGCCAATTGAATGGACACAAAGCCGTTGGCCCGATGGAACGATCTGGACACCCTAAGGAGACTATATGATCAGCACGATGACTTCGTTGGAACGTGTGGAAACTGTCCTGCGCGGAGGTATCCCGGATCGAGTTCCGGTGGCCCTGCACAACTTTATCATGACGGCGCAGAGCTCAGGAATGCCCTATCCGGAATATTTCCAAAATGGCGAGGCGATGGCCGAAGGTCATCTCAAAGCTTGGCGTGAGTATGGGCATGATGTGCTGGTGCTGGAAAATGGCACGGCTGCCCTGGCCGAGGCTTGCGGCTGCCAAGTGGAGTATATGGCAGCCGGTGCGCCTGTTGCCCATGGTGCTGCCATTCGCAGCTTGGATGACATTGATAAGCTGGTGATCCCCGATCCGTATACGGCCCACCCGTTGGTTGAGAATCTAAAGATGACGCGCAATGTGATTAGAGAAGTTGGTCAGCATGTTTTCGTCATGGGTCGCGCAGATCAAGGCCCGTTTTCGTTGGCTTCCATGCTTTTGGGTATGGAGAACTTCCTGATGGCGCTGAGTGACCCAACCAAAAAAGAAAAGTTGCATCATCTGCTGGAGTTTTCGCTGGAGGTGGTCTATCGCTACGCCATTGCCCAGATGGAGCAGGGCGCACACATCACTTCCATCGGCGAGTCAATTGCCGGTCCGGATGTCTGCTCACCCAGGATGTATAAAGAATTTGAGTGGGGCTACGCCAAACAATTGGTCGAACGACTGAAGACCAAAAATATTCGACTGGCTTACCACATTTGTGGAAACGCTACGCGCATCATCACCGACATGGTTGCGACAGGTGCCGCTGTGTTGGAGTTGGACTATAAGTGTGACCTGCCAAAGATCAAGGCCGCCACGCTTGGCAAAACCACCATCCTGGGTGTGATCGACCCGAGTTCAGTCCTGAGTCGCGGTTCCCCGGAGATGGTTGAAGCCAGGGCGCGTGAAGAATTGACCATATTGGCGCCGGGAGGTGGGCTAATTATGAGCCCTGGTTGTGGCCTGCCAGCCTTCACCCCTGCGGAAAACCTGCATGCTCTCATCGAAACAACGCATCGCTACGGACAATATGATGCCACGGGAGCGCTCAAAACTTAGGGTTTTCACCAGTTAAACCAGTTTTACAGATGAGCCGGTCTGTATGTGTTTCGCGCAGTGGTCAGCCATTGTGTATTTCCCTATCAACCTGTCAGGTTGTGACGACGACCAAGTCTTTGCTACCTGACAGGTTTTTTGCTGAAAGCCGTTTATTGAGCTTAATGAACATATCTTCTTTTTTGATCAGGCTGAAAATGCACATCGAAATGTGGTTGGTGGGCATATTGGCTGTGGATGTGAGCAAGGCCATGTATACCGATCTTTCGGCTGCACTTACCATGAGTCTCTTGTCGACCATCGTCACCTTCATTCCAATCATCTTGCGACGCTCGGGAGCTTCTACCCAACAAGTGGCTTACTATTTTGCTATCACCACCCTGGGCTTGCTCACCACCAATGTCAGTTTGTGGCTCATGCGCCGCTTTGGCATGAAACGGGTTGCCCTGATTTGCTGGTTGGTGGGTCGCGGAGCTTTTTTGCTGACAGCCTTTGCCTACAATGCCACCTCTCTGCTGGTCATCTTTACCCTTTTCTGGATGATGGAGGCCTGGCCTTCCCCGGCTTATTTTCAAATGATCCAGATCATCTACCCCATCCAGCAGCGAGGGCGCATCCTGGCGGCGGTACGGGTGGGTTTTGTGGCACTTATTTTAGTTTTGACACCTCTGGCTGGTTGGATGCTGGACCATTGGGGCTATCGTGCCTTGTTGCCCCTGGGTGGTGTCTCTGGTCTGTGCGCAACCTTAATATTTAATACCTTAATGAGAAAAATGCCTGATAAATTGAGTGAGTCCACTCACAAAGGTATCTCAGCCAGGACTATTTTGAAGACTGACCGGCGAATGCGGTTTTACTTGGGTGCAACTTTTTTGTTTGGGCTGGGATCGTTAATGGCGGCACCCTTGTATTCAATTATCCAAGTCGATCTGCTAAACCTGTCCTATACAGCCATTGGCCTCTTTGGATTTGTGCAATCAGCCTTTTGGTTTTTGGGATATCTGTTTGGTGGCAGGCTGCTGGATCGGATTGGTGGTATCCGCTGTTTGCAAATCGTGTTCGCGCTTAATACGATGGTAATGTTACCTTATGTTTGGGCCACACAAGGTTGGATGTTGCTACCTTCTTTTATCGCAGCAGGCCTGGTAACGGCAGGCGCAGATCTCGCAATTCTCTATACAGTAGCTTCTCTGGCGGGGGCAGAGCATGTGCCTGAATACGCCGCATTGAATGCCACCGTTGCTGGTTTTCGCGGAATGATAGGACCCTTCTTGGGTTCATTGCTGGTCTCTAGTGGTTGGCATTATGGGGCTGTATTTGTCTTGAGCGCTACTTTGACTCTGGCTGGTGCTGGGGCGCTGGTTTTCACGCGCAGCGGAAAATCGCACACTCCCGAGCCTGGTGTAAGCTTGGATCTGCATGAAGACATCCGCTAACATTCCCATTTGGATAAACAGGGTTGAGAGATTTATGGTAGGAGAACTCGAACCTGAGGTACGCCGTAGTATGTATATTGATCTATTGGCGGCATGTATCCGGAGTGTGATGACCACCTTTATCGCATTCATTCCTATGATCTTGTGGCGTGCCGGCGCGTCCACCGAACTGGTGGCAACTTATTTCGCGATTACCGTATTCGGATTGATCAGCACTGGCATCAGCCTGAAGTTAATGCGTCGTTGGGGGATGAAGCGCGTAGCCATGTTTTGTTGGTTGCTGGGGCGCGGTTCTTTTTTTCTGACGGCTTGGGCATTTAATGCCACCAGCCTTTTGCTCATCTTCACTGTTTTTTGGGTTTTGGAGGCATGGACAGCCCCAGCTTATAACCAAACCATGCAAACAATCTATCCGACCCCACAGCGAGGACGCATTCTGGCGGCGGTCCGGGTGGGACTGGTAGCTTGTACCCTGGTCTTAACGCCGCTGGCCGGTTGGATATTAGATCATCTGGGTTATCGAGGCTTGTTGCCCCTGGTGGGTTTATCTGGAATTGGATCAACACTAATCTTCTTTTCTCTGTTGCGAAAAATTCCCGATGAGGTATTTCCGGCTCATATGCAGGGTGCACGCGAAGCGCAGCCTGCGCTTCAGGCAGAACGGGAGAAAGCCCACGGGCTAGTACCTGCCGCTGTTTCTGCCTGGCAAATTTTGAAAACTGATCAGCGTATGCAAATTTACCTGGGGGGGGTATTGCTGTTTGGGCTGGGGATCTTGGTTTCAGCCCCTTTGTATCCCGCTATTCAGGTCGACAGGCTCAACTTATCCTACACATCCATCGGTCAACTCGGTTTTTTGCAATCGCTGTTTTGGCTGATAGGCTGCATACTTGGTGGGCGGATTTTAGATAGCATCGGCGGAATTCGCAGTTTGCAAATCATTTTTGTCATCAATGCGTTTGTTATGTTGCCCTATATCTGGGCCACGCAGGGCTGGATGTTATGGCCTTCATTCGCGGCTGCCGGACTGGTAACTGCAGGCACTGATCTGGCAATTATCTACACGGTCATTCACCTGGCTGGATCAGAACGTGTGCCCGAGTATTCTGTGTTGAATGCCAGTGTCTTTGGCTTTCGAGGTTTGCTGGGCCCGTTTATCGGCTCCAGCCTGGTGAGGATCGGGCTGCCTGTCTGGATGATATTTTGTTTGAGTGTCTGCCTAACCCTCACTGCGGCCGCCTTATTTTTCGCGAAGCGGTTACAAAAATAAAAGCGCCTGTTCTGTCGCGAAGCGGTCATTGTTAATTCGTGAAGTGGTCGAAGCATACAAGGTTGTTTTAGGTCTTTTTGATCGTGCAAAACGTCTGTTTGCCAAGGGCACCAATGTGAAATCGAGGCAACGCGAAGTGGTTATGAGTTTGAAGCCATGGTTTCGCGAAGCGGGTACCCGTAATTTAAAAGCATCAGGTTCACAATATAGAATTTTATCAGGAGGTTTTACCATGAAAATTGTCACTTTTGGAGAGATCATGCTGCGTCTGGCACCGCCCGGCTATCAGCGCTTCACGCAGGCCCACACTTTCGAAGCCATCTACGGTGGCGGAGAAGCCAATGTGGCGGTTTCGCTGGCTAATTACGGCGAAAGCGTTGAGTTTGTTACCCGTTTACCCAAGAACGAACTGGGTGATGCTTGCCAGGCCAGCTTGCGCGGTCTCGGCGTAGGCACCAGCCATATTGCCCGCGGCGGAGAGCGCATAGGGATCTATTTTCTTGAGAATGGGGCCGCACAGCGCGCCAGCAAGGTTATTTATGATCGGGCTGGCTCGAGCTTCGCCACCATCCAGCCCGGCACTATTAATTGGAAAAGTGTCTTTGCCGGCGCAGATTGGTTTCATTGGACGGGTATCACGCCGGCGGTTTCGCAGGGCGCCGCCGAAGTTTGTCGCGAGGCCATTCTGGCCGCCCGAGAGTTGGGCGTGACAGTCTCGACCGACCTGAATTTCCGCGCCAAGCTCTGGAAGTGGGGTAAAACCGCCGGGGAAGTCATGGCTGACCTGGTGGGTATGTGTGATGTGGCTTTGGGGAATGAAGAAGATGCAGAGAAAGTTTTTGGTATTCGGGCTCCTGAAAGCGACATTAACGCCGGGAAAGTGGATGCTGATCATTATCGTTTTGTTTGCGAGCAGTTGGCAGTGCGTTTTCCCTCGTTAAAAACCATATCCATCACCCTGCGTGGCTCCCTCTCGGCCAGTCATAATACCTGGTCGGGTGTGCTCTGGAACGCTGGCTCCGCAGTTCTATCGGGAAAAAGTGAATTTTTTTGCGCACCTACTTATGATATCCTGCCCATCATTGATCGTGTGGGTGGCGGCGATTCGTTCATGGGTGGCCTGATTTATGCTTTACGCAAATACCCGACTGATCCGCAAAAAGCCCTCAATTTTGCCGCGGCAGCCGCTTGCCTTAAGCACAGTATTATCGGTGATTTCAACGCCGTCAGTGTCGCCGAAGTAGAAACTTTGATGGAGGGTGATGCTTCGGGGCGTGTTTCACGTTAGGATGAAATAATCCTGGTTTTTGTTTAGGATGAAATAATCCTGGTTCATCGTATAGCCTAGGAGAAAATATAATGGCTCGTTTTATGCGTTTGGATGTTACAAATACTCTGCTCGATACCGGTGTCCTGCCCTTGTTCTACAATGGGGATACCGAAAGTGCGATTGAATTGGTGAGTGCTTGTGTGCGCGCTGGCGTGCGCACGATTGAATTTACCAATCGTGGTGAGATGGCCTACCCGGTCTTTACCGAGTTGGTCAGGCACTTCGTCAAGGCCGACCCATCTGTGATTCTGGGAATTGGCTCGATCATAGACGCACCTACCGCAGCGCTCTTCCTGGCTGTCGGTGCGAATTTCATCGTCGGTCCCAGCTTTAACCCGGAGATTTCGCGCCTGTGTAACCGGCGTAAGGTGCTCTACCTGCCCGGTTGTTCCACCGAAAACGAAATCGTGACTGCTGAGGAGTTAGGTGCGGAAATATGCAAGATATTCCCTGGTGAATCTGCTGGTGGCCCCGGCTTTATCAGTGCTGTGATGGCGCCCTGCCCCTGGCATCGGCTGCTACCCACCGGCGGCGTGGATGCCACGCAGGCCAGCATCAGCGAGTGGATCAAAGCCGGGGCGGCGGCAGTTGGGCTGGGGAGCAAACTGATCTCGGCCCAAGCGGTCAAGGATAAGGATTACGATGGTATCACTGCCAAAACCGCGCAGTGCGTGGACTGGGTGCAGTCTGCGCGGGGTGGTTCAGTTTTTAGCGGCGTGGAGCACATAGGCCTGTACGCGAACAAATCCAGCCCTGAAGCGCTCAGCGCCTGGTACGAACAAACCTTTGATTTCAAACGAAAGGAAGGTAATAGTTCATTCTTTGTTTCAGGTGTTGGCGCGGGACGCGTTGAATTCCCAAAAACTAGCGCAGAGGTGCCAGTGCATCTGGCCGTACGTGTCACCAATTTCGAAGCAGCTCAAGAAGCTTTGCATGCCAAGGGTATCAGTCTGAAAGATGTGAATATAAAATCTGATGTCAAATCCGGCTACCTTGACATCAGTGACCCGGAAGGCAATCTCGTACATCTGCTTTGGTTACCAAAAAAATAGCGTTCCTGCTACGCAACCATCCTAAATACCAAATCGTTGCGACAGGGAATACCTGATATTTTCGATCATCATCCTGATCGTCACGGGCTACTTTAATGACTAAGTTGTGGCTGGATAGCCACAACTTGGCTGGCGCATATTTTGACTGAATGCAATCACCGCAAACATCCTGACTAATCTTGAGTGAAACAAGCGTAGGAAACCATTACGGGTATAACCGGGCAACAAGTTTACGAATTGGATTTTACGGATGACTGGTTGACACTATGATTGTTTAAGGATCTTTGTCTGAGTACCCATTACGTCAATGGGTACTCAGCATCTGGTTACGTCAAGGATTTTGAGTAATTCAGGGATAGCTGTAATTTCATTTGATTTCGAATCTACCTTTCGTTGCCAAGAACCAAATGGTTCTCTGGTTCCCAAACACTCACCATGTAAATGGCGCGTTTACCCAAAACGCCATCGTCCGAACCTGCCAATTGTTTGCCATCGATGGCAATAACCTGTCCAGATTTGAATTCGTGGAGCTTTTATAAAAATGGTTTCAGTTCAAGGCTGGCGCCGGCGCAAGATCAGCATCGCCACAACCATCACACCGAGAATGAATACCGCACTGATTAAGAATCCCCGGGACCCTGGTTGAGCTTGAGACTGAGTGGGTGAGGTGGGCGTAGCCGCTGGGGTGGCTGGGGAAATTACGGCAGGTGGCTGCCCGGATAGAATCGGACGAGCCGTATCATCCAAGTACGATGCCATCCAGGTTAAGGGCGCATTCCAGTTAATCGCCACTTCGTTGGTGGAATACGAACCCATTTCATCCAAATAGCTTTTCGCGGGTGGTTGGCCTACCAGCCCGGCAGCTATTGCAGTAGGGTCAGACGGGTTGCCATTTGGCCCGCCGGCCACTACACCTGGTGGAGGCGGCGGGAAACCGTTCGCAGGCTGGTTCCCCCAGAAACGGTGATGTGGGTGCGCCAGGGATTGCGTGCCATAGCCGGATACATAGCTGAAGTTTAAGGCGTTGCGCCCCAGTATGTAATTCATGACTTCAGCCGAAGCGTTCAGGTAGCGCGCCTCGCCGGTGAAATCATACGCCAGTGCCAGCATGATTGCGCGGTTAAGTGTATCCGCATTGGAACCCCACTCATATTTATTTGACAGAAGCGGGGAGAAATAGCCGTTTGACCTGGAAGCCATGATCGAAATCACATCATCGGCGGCTTTGACCACAGCCGTCCGCGCTGCCGCATCTTTCCCCTTCACAGCCAGGGAGATGGTCCCCAATGATGCGGTATCCGCCCAGAACATCGCCTGAGATGATAAATTATATTTGGATGCCAAAAAAGACTGCTGATATTCTGGTTTGCTGGTTGTCAGATACAACTCCACCGCCGCCCAGTAAAACTCATCCGATACATTGCCATCGCTGTAAGCGCCGCCGCCCAATTCGGGGAATTCTGCCGCCAGCATGTCCGGATGCGCTTTTGCTGCCTGCCAAGCGCGCTCGGCCGCCGCAAGGCAGCGGGCAGCAAATTCGGTGTCGATATTTTTCCACACGCGCGCGCATTGCGCGGCCGTGGCTGCAAGGTTGAGAGTGGCCGCAGTGGATGGAGGAAAGAGGAAGCGGGTATCGCTTTGAGCGGGTGGAAGACTTGGCATCGCATCCCATTTGAGCCCGTGCAGCTTGTGATGGGCCATCCCTGCCAGGGGCTGGTCGGAGGGTACTTGCATGCCCAGCAAAAACTCCATCTGCCAGCGCACCTCATCCAAAATATCAGGCACGTTATTACCACTTTCGGGGATGTTAGATGTGTCATCTGCAAAGGCGGACGGGTTGCGCTCATACGCATTAAGCAGAGTCCAGACTGAAATGCCGCCATTAACTACATATTTGCCATAGTCGCCGGCATCGTACCAGCCGCGGGATGCGTCGAGAGTGTAAGCGCAAGCCGGCCATTTCTTGCCACTGGAATCTGTCCCTGCATAACAGGTGACTTTGCTGTCGCTCAGGTGACCGGCTGGGCGCGCCCACGCCCCGGCAAATTGCTTTTCCAGTTCCATGCCGCTGCGGCTCAAATAAAAATAGCGCAGGGCATCCAGTTTCAGTGTGGTGTATAACGCATCGCCAATTTCGAATGGGTCGCTGGTTTGCCCATCCGCCTCAAGGGTATATTCCTTGCCAGGTGTGGCATACGCTGAAAAATTAATTCGCTGCACAACGTCGCCGGTTGCGCCGTCCTCATTCATCAACTCAGTTTTGCCGGTTAGCACAGTCTGCCCACTGCCATCCTTGAGGGCCCAATCCACCGCGGCTCTACGACTCGAAACCATAGCTGCTATTTTATCTGCCTTGGTATAGTAACCAAGCTGGTTGACGCTGATTTGCTGACGCGGTCGTGTCCATAAAGCAGGTATATCCGTGTGACCAACTTCCGCAAACAAAGTCCGGGCAAACAAAAAAGGGGATTTCCACAAATTATCTACACTTTTGGCACCTAACCTGATTAACTTCACGTTTCGATCCATTTCTTGGGTGTGATTGGCCGACGTTTGAAAACTAATTTCCAGCCCATGTTCCGGCTTAATCTTGAGCGGCAGGGCGGCTTTAACGCCCCACCTATTGGCAGTCCTAAAGTCAAAGGAGCTCAACTGTGTATGCCTGGTATTCTGACTGGTCAAGGTCAGTCTGGCTGGGACGGTGTTGATTTGAATAATGCCAGGGCTATAGGCGCCGGCATTATTCAGGTTGTCGTTGGTATTTAGGTAAAACATTAGCGAGTCTAGGTCTCGAAAAATTCCTTCATGCTGCGCGGGATTGATGGTTTCATCGACGATAGACATGTTACGGTATAAATTTACGGCCGAAACCAGGCCAGATAACACTACGGCCACAACCAGAATGGGTACAAAGTGAAAATGTTTGACCGACATTGAATATTCTCCTTACAGATCGATTTTACCGCTTGTGCAGCCATAAGAGGTGGACAAGATTGCCTTCCGGGTTGGCAATATCCAGATAAGAGGATGCTTTTGGCTTGCAGTCTGGCTGTAGCGGCTTCCAAGTTGGTCACACTTAGAGCGAGATGAACGGGAACGTCCGCGGCAGTTTTGGGAAAATCGATAAGTTCTGCAATGCTTGAGACATGCGTCTATAGCAGAGCTGAGTGCCTTTTGTGGGTCAGCCGGGTATTTGCATAGACAATGAATCAGCCCGCCCATGATCGAGACATCGCCACCAATCGATCAACGATCGGGAAAAATGGGACAATTCGAGGTAGAGAAAAATCCGCTATTGCGTCAAAGCACCCCACCAGGTATTGTGACTGGCTGAGAGCGAACTGCTAAGGGTGATATCGATGGTCTTGAGTGAGGAAAATTGTTCCGCCAGCCTGGATGCCAAAGACCTTCTCGGCATCATCCTCGTTGCCAGGCGCCACGATACATATGCTCATCAGGTCACTAAAAAACTTCTCGGAGTCCTTGCCTCATTTCCATCTTAACCGGGAACCAGGATTATTCCATAACTTGGTGCGGTAGTTCAAATTGGTCGAGACGGTCACACCTAGTTTACCCTTCGCCAGTGTGGCTTTGTGGAAAACTTGGTTGTGCATTTCGTAACGGCTTGGGTGATGCTCATCCAGTGCAACCAGTCGACGCTGGCCAAGGCGGCTTTCCAATCATTCATATCGGGTTGGATGGCGTCCAACCTCGAGTAATGCGCGATCTTAAATGACCTTGCTTGTATGTTGGGCGGTGCCGGCTTCCAGAAAAAAATGTTGAAGGGCTCACCGCTGTGGCGATAAACCCGTCCCACCCCCAAATCGCGCAGGGTGTTGATGCAGGTATCCCCCAGGTAATTTTGGGCAGTCAACAGTCAGAATCCACTTCTCTACCGTAGTTGGCCTTCGAAACAAACACATTTGCTTCGAGTTCAAATTACCCTATAGCTTTGCGAGTAAAGTGAAACTCAGGTATCGAACAGTTTTTCTGGAAATTAGCAATTATTCTATTCTTTAGTGCTTGAGATTGATCCAGATATTCTTCAAACGGGTGTAGGCCAAAATCGCCTCTGGCCCGCCCTCACGGCCGAGACCGCTCAGCTTGACACCCCCAAACGGGACTTCAAACCCAAATGCAGCGGAACCGTTGATAGTCACATGCCCAACATCAAGCCTGGAAGCCACCGAATGAGCTGTTGTCACGTCGCTCGTCCAGATTTCGGATGAAAGCCCAAACATGCTGTCATTAGCCAATGCAACTGCTTCATCTATGTTTTCCACGGGGATGACCGAAATAACCGGACCAAAGATTTCCTCCCGCACGATGCGCATTCCATTATGGCAGTCGGCAAAAACAGTTGGTGCCACAAAATAGCCCTGCGTACCAAGGCCTTCCGGCCGGCCGCCTCCGGTGATCAACCGCGCACCCTCTTCGATGCCGGTGCGGATATAGCTCATGACTTTTTCGTAATGTCTTTTAGATACCAGAGGACCAAGACTGACCCCGGTCTGCGTTGCCGGACCGACTTTCAGGCTGCGAACACGTTCAACCACGCGATCTAGGAAAGGTTCATAAAGATCCCGTCGCACATACCAGCGCGAACGCTGTCCACAGGATTGACCGGCATTCCACGCCATGGCTCCCACTGCGCCACCGGCAGGGCCATCCAGTTCATCAGCATTGTTGACGAAGACTAGTGACGCTGCTTTTCCGCCGAGTTCCATGGAAATCACTGGAGTAATATTGTGGGCTGCAGCTTCGAGAACCTTGCGCCCTGTTTCGACCGAGCCGGTAAATACGATACCGCGCACACGCGGGTCTTCGGTGAGCACCTTGCCCAGTTCTGGTCCTCCCGGAATGACATTGAGTACGCCTGCCGGGATGCCTGCTTCTTGAAACAGGCTGGCGAGGGCGAGTGTGACCAGGGAAATTTCGGGTGCGGGCTTGACTACGCAGGTATTTCCCGCGGCCAGGGCCGGTGCAACGCTTCGGCAAAAGATGTCTAGAGGATAATTCCAGGGCGCAATATGTACCGTCACCCCCAGCGGTTCGCGCAGGACATAGTTTATCTGCCCCGGACCGAGATCAATCGTCATGCCTGTCAATTTGTCCGCCCACCCACCAAAATATTCCAGATAGCGGGCAGCATCTTCTACCTCGCCCGAGGCTTGATGCGGAGGTTTTCCGTGCTCGAGGCAAAAAAGTGCGGAAAGCTCTGCCTTGTTCTGGCGGATCAGCGTGGCAACAGATAAAAGGAAACGGCCTCGCCGGGTTGGACTCCAACTGGCCCATTCACCGCCTGCGGCAAGCGCTTTTTCGGCCGCCGCTAGCGCCAGGTTAGCATCCTGGGGCGTGCCCCAGCTTACCTCGGCAAAGGCTTCTTCTGTGGCTGGGTTAATGACCGGCATCCTGGTTCTATCCAAGCCTTCACGCCAGACACCATCAATAAATAGCTGATAAGAAGTATTCATAATACCCTCTGGAAAATATACTGAAACGATGAGATTTAAGGTTGTAGTGTTGCCCTCAATGTGGCAACACTGTTGCCTGGTATGGCGAGACATAACGGTGTCACTGGTTAAATAGATGGCTCACCCGAATGAATTGCACTTTAGTCTGAAGCTGGTAGAAAATGCCCAGGGGACAAGGCCTGACAAACCGCCGGATCTACGTTTTATCCTGCGATGCAGGCATCATCAGCGTGTTAGCCAGCCCCCATCCACCGTCAGGATGGCGCCGTTCATGTAGTCTGAAGCGGCGGATGCCAGGAAGACAACCGCGCCCATTAAGTCGGCGGGCTCTCCCCAGCGTCCGGCGGGGATACGGTCCAGGATGGCAGAGGCGCGCTCGAAGTCGGCGCGTAGAGGGGCAGTATTATCTGTGGCCATATAACCGGGTGCAATGGCATTAATATTGAGCCCACTGGCGGCTAATTCATTCGCCATCAGGCGTGTAATACCCGCCACGCCGCTTTTCGATGCGGTATAGGACGGCACGCGAATTCCGCCCTGGAAGGAGAGCATCGATGCGATGTTGATCATCTTGCCTTTGCCGCGCTTGACCATCACCCGGCCGGCAGCTTGTGAAAGCAGAAAGACTGCCTTCAAGTTAATCTGCATCACGTCGTCCCAGTCTTTCTCGCTGAATTCGAGTACCGGGGCGCGGCGGATAATGCCGGCGTTATTGATCAAAATATCCAAGCTGCCCAAACCGGACAGTACATGGTCAACTACACCGGTCATATCTTCGGCGTGCGCTTCGAGCAAATTGGTGCTTAGCGGCAGGAAACGCCGTCCGAGAGCCTGAACACGGGCTGCGGTCTCGTCCAGGGGCAGAACATCCAGCCCGGCCACGTCGGCCCCGGCTTCTGCCAGGGCAATGGCCATGGCCTGGCCCAATCCGCGCCCCGCGCCAGTAATCAGTGCCACCTTATTATCGAGTTTGAAGAGATCAAGAATCATACTGTGTCCTCCGAATTAGGCCCGATTTGCTTAGTAAATCGTTCTTGTGAGGTGTCTTGGAAATAAACGGAAACTTAGTGTCCCAATTCTTTTAACATGGGGACTGTCTTTGTCACCCAACTCAAAGTAGGATCCTCTACCGCGGCCTGGACACGTTGGTTACCCGCCAGAAACCACAGGTAGTAAGTTGTATAACCCGGGGCGCTGACAACAGTATGGTAGCCGCGCGGCAACATGTGAATACTGTTATCACGTATAGTGAAATTTTCGTCCTCGCCCTCTTCGTTATAGTAGTGGCAGATACCGAATCCGTCGCCGGGATTGACCTTGAAGTAGTACATTTCTTCATGGAAGGCCTCGCGTGGTAGATCGTCCACCTGGTGTTTGTGGGGTGGATAGGTGCTCCAATTGCCGCTGGGTGTGAAGGTTTCGCCTACGATCAAACGGCGGGCTGGAAGTTCTGGCTGGGAGGCCAGGGTCAGGATTTGGTGGAAGTAGCGTTTGAAATTGGCTGCGCCCCAGGCACCGTTGGCCACTTGCGTAGGCGCGATAACGTATGGTTGGATGCTATTATTGTCACTAGGGGCGCTCGGAAGGGCAATTTCAACAGTGCCTTCAGCCTGAATGCTGTATTCGGCACCCGCCGGGATATACACCGAATGAGGTTTGCCGTTGAAGACATTTGGCCGCCCGCCGACTTTTTCAAAGGTCGCGCCATTGATGGTGAAGGTGGCCTTACCACCCAAAATCACCGCCAGAATTTCGCGCCCACCGCTGTTTGCGCTGTGTTTATCACCAGCGGCCAGCTTGATGAGATTGAAATCGAGCAGGCTACAGGGATTGATCGGTAGTGGATTGATACCCGGGTTGGATGTAAGCAGGGAATGATATTTCATGGGACACTCCTATAGGATGGGTGAATTAGAGATTTAATGTTGGTTTTGACAAGCGCATAAGGGCTTCGACGAAATAATAGTCGCCGTAAATCAGACCGTGATCCATCAGGTTGTGGGGTTTTGAGCGTGTGCCGTGCAGCAGTAGGCTGGCTTCGCCGGTATCCTGGCTAGTGTAATATTTCCAGAGTGATTCAAGGATGCTAATGGCTCGATTTTGCCAGATGCTTGCCAGGTTGGGATCATTTTCGATGGCTGCCAGGGAGAGCAAGCTCGAGGCCAGGACGGAAGCTGCTGAACTATCGCGCACATCATTGGGGATGAGCGGGCTGTCGTAATCCCAAAATGGAACCAGGTCGGCAGGCAAACGCGGCCAGAGATAGACCATCAGTCGGCGGCTGGCATTCAGGAAAATGGGGTCGCCAGTGGCGCGATAGCAATCGGTAAAACCATACACGCCCCAGGCCTGACCGCGGCTCCAGCAAGAAGTGGCGCTAAGGCCTTGATGGGTGTCCTGCTTAAGGAAGGCTCCTGTCTCAGGGTCAAAATCACAAACGTGGGAAGTGCTGCCATCGGGCCGAAGGTGACGCGCCAGGGTGGTGCGTGCATGGGCGGCGGCTATCCCGGCGTAGCGCGTATCACCGGTTTCCTGGCTAGCCCAGAAAAGCAGGTCCAGGTTCATCATGGTATCCATGATCGTGCGGCCGCGCAGATCGGATGAAGCATCGAGCGTACCCCAGGCTTGAATGTATTGACCACGAGGATTATACCGATGCCCAAGGAGTGCGGCTGCTTGCAGGGCAGGGGGCTTGAGGCTATCGTCGCCGGTCAATCGATAACCGAGAACGAAGCCCAACTCGAAGAGAAAACCCAGGTCGTGGTCGGCCTGCTCGTTCAGTTGAGGCAGCAGGCGCTTGCCCCAATCGCGGGCAGCGGCGGCGATTGCTGGATCGCCGCTGGCGGCATAGGTCAGCCAGAGCAGCCCAACCCAGTGCCCACCCACCCACCAGCCATGTTGGACAGGTGGGATCTGGATCCACTGGCCTTTTTCGGTGCGTTCGGGAAAGTTGGTCAGGCTGGCCATGTTTTGGCGCGTTTTGCTGACGCAAAACTCGAGGGCAGAGTCAAGCCAGGATGGAGAAGTGATGAGTTTGCTCATAGGGTTTCTTTCCAGGCTGCTTCCATAAGTAAGAAAAAAGCCTGTCCTTCGGGTGCGGTACCTGCATGATCAAATGTGGGGGCCGCGCATACTCCCTGCACATAGCCCGCTGCATCCACTTTTTTGTGTGCGGCCGCGCGCATCCTATCTGCATATACTTTGTATGCCGGGGGCAGCCAGCCACCAGTAATGCCGCGAAAGATTGAATAGGCCAGCATTTGCGCCAAATTGGTTTCCACAAAGGTTTCTGGTTGGTCCAGCACATCATGGAACAGGCCATCCGCGCGTTGATGCGCAAGGCACCCATCCAGAATATCCTTCAGGTGTGTTACTAATTCCTGTTTTTCCCCGCCACGCGCTTCGGGCAAGGCTCGGATTACCCGTGTAATCCCCGCTGCAGCCCATCCATTTCCCACGCCCCAGTATGCTGCCCGTTTGAAAGTCTGGCGGTCTTCATCCCAAATATGCGCATACAGCTTATTCTCCACGTTCCAAAGACGGGTTTTTATTCCATGGATTTGCCTTATGGCTTCGTCAAACTCACCAGCCACTGCCAAAAAAGGAGGCGCCATATATAGCGAATCCACCCAGACCTCTTTAGCGTCAGTCACATGAAAAAGTGTTCCATCTGTTGCGCGTGGAGCTGCCTTTAATAAGTAATTTAGCATTTCCTCAAAAGCGATCTGCAAAACAGGCTCTCGTGTCAGGTTCGCTGCAACAAATAATGCTTCACCATTTGCAGCCGGGTCGGTGACACCCTCGCCAGCGCGCATCAATGCTAGCCTGCCGTCCGGACCTTGCCGCTGAACCGCATCCCGCGCTAGTAAAATCGCGATGTCGGTTTCGCCCAATTCCAGGAACGCCTGCGCTGTCACCCCTTGTTCCCACGAATATCTTTGCATTGTTAGTAATACCTGGCTGACTTGTTTTATCATTTGTTCACATCCTCTGGGATAACCCTGGTTCTCGCGGACGATTTTGGTTTGCGAAGAGGCCAACTGCTACGAAGTCTCAATGGTTGGCTTTTAAGTTCATCCGCCACTCGACCAAGCCTGACGGCAACCATGAGAGAAACAAGGCTATTCTGGTTAAGAAAACGACTGAACGTGGCAACGGAGATGCCTGCTTGCGCCGCAACCTCGCGGATGGGGATGAAGGGCTGTTTTATTTTGTCTTATAAATTTCCAAGCCAAGCTAATCCGTGAACATAAATTCTTCTCCTGGGCCCCGCCTAATCACAAAGTGGGGCGCTGAGGAGAAATACCACCATAAAACTTCTTTGCTGCGTAGATCAAGCCTGCGAACAGGCTTTCAACACCATAAAGTCGAAGATATCGAGACACATTTATTCTTTTGATCGTTCCATGGCGATCCCGCTGAAAATATTGCGCGAAGCCGGCATACCCAGTGATCGCCTACTAGCCTCCCATGAGCCATGCTTTTTAAGATCGATCTGCACCCAATGGCCGTTCTCGGTTGGCTAGGGAAAGCTGGCAAGGGAGGCCATGTTGTGACGCGTTTTGGCGTTTCAGAATTCGAGGACAACGCCGAACCAGGATGGAAGGGTGATGAGGTCAGTTATTGAAGAGCTACCAGTTCCAGGTATGGTTTAGATAATCGACCATAGCGAGGCGGTCTTCGTTGCGCTTGCGCAGGAAGAAGCCGACCGCTTTGACCGCGGCTTCTTCTGGTTCCAGATCGGCGCCGAACTCCTTCTCTCCGTGCATGTAAGAGCGTATCCAACCTGGGTGATAGACACGAAAGGTATACCCCTCGGGTCGAAGCTGGTTAAAGATGAGTTTGGCGGCCATGTTGAGCGCAGATTTCGACATGCAGTAGCCGTACCAAGCTGTCCGTTTTGCTTGACTGATGCTGCCGGCTTCTGAAGAAACGAAGCAAATGCGTTTGAGGGTTCCCCGGTCGGTAAGAGGAAGGAAAGCATCCACTACACGTAGGGGGCCCAAACTGTTTACGTTATACTCGCGCATCATTTCAGAATAGTCAAGCGGTTCGCGCAAAGACAACGGACTGGTTGCTGAGAGTACTCCGGCGTTATTGATCAATAGATCAATCGAATCCGTGGTGGTAGAAACGAGCTTCGCGGCATCCTGGAGAGAGGTAAGCGAGGTCACTTCCACGGGAATCATATGAAGCCGATCAGGATATTGGTTGGCTAAGTCGTTCAATTCAGGCCAACTCGGCCGGTGCTGCCCGGCATAAACCTGCCAACCCTTCTTTAGAAGTTGGCAACAGAGAGCAGAGCCCAGCCCGCGGTCCGCCCCGGTTACGAATGCTTTGTATTCCAAAATTTAACCTCCTTTTAATTATCGTGGTGAAGTAAGACGGTTTGGCGATGCATAATTCGAAAGCCTCATCGTCCCAAGATGGAAGGACGATGAGGATAGTCATAGGATTACGTCGATAAGATCGTTCGGTATAGATACTGGCAACCTTCTCATTCGCTTTCTCTCATACTATAGCTCGGGGCTTTCCTTTATCCAACCTAGCATGGAGGACAAGGAGGGGACAAAGGGAGCACAAAAAAAGCGCACCGGTCCGTCGCGCCTTTTTACCAATCGTGTTTTTCGTCAGTCTTTATAATCACATGAAAGCATGGCGTTTCGATAATAGCAGATTGTACAGTACCATGGGAAATACCGTGGAGCACCTGAAGATGGCAATTAATGTGGCTCAATAATATCGAAAAGATCAGGGATATTGGCGGGTATGGGTTATGGGGGCTGACGAGCAAATACATCTGCTCGACGATTTGCACTGAGCGGATGACTGGGAAACACAACCCATCTCACCAAACGACGAGTCAGTATCTCATTATCGAATACCAAAAATAATTCGACTACTTGTCACTGTATAGCCTCTTTTTGCCGTTTCCTAGCGATGCCAGTTCACAGTCTTCACCGATGAGTATTTCTCCGAAAAACACATCCTGGACACTTAGGTAGAGCTCGTTCACCACCAGGCGGAGGTCCGTACTGTTATCCGAGAATGACTAGACGATAATGGTGTCAAAGTCATTCAGAAAAAACTTACTTGGTTGGGTGCTTCCCGGCGCACGAACAATCCGCGCGTAATCACTTCACGGATGCGGTTGAATACCTCAGGTGGGTGGGCGTATGGGTCAACGAAATTATCTGGAATGGTCAGCGCATACATTTTGCTGAGACAGTAAGCAGCAAAATGAAGCAGAGGCGTTCCCATGGTACTACCCAAGCAGGTTATTTCTTCCCGCAAATTATTGGTCTGGAAATATATGATAGGAACCAGGGTGGGCCGGTTGGCGGTGTAGACGCTGGTCCAACCGATCAGGAATTCGTGGCTGGTTTGATTACAGTCGGCTCATTCCATCTTGACGATATCGCTCAAGCACTAGTCCTGCAGGGTGTGCAGTACACTGCTGGTAATCACTATCACCGAGCCTGCCATGGCTGCCCCTTGATCTTTGTCAAAATGTTAGAATTTAATTTAGTGCATTCGGTCAGGGGCGTGACTATCGCTTCAGTAGGAAATTCAGGCACCAGATTGGTGGAAATACCGGCCCCCAGGGAATTATGCGGAAAATCCTTGCCAGTGGAATGAAAGGGCTTGTAGGCTTTCACGCCAGGGGGCACCCAACTTGCCAACGTTGTGATCGGCGATCTCGAAGGCTGCGCTGGCTGCCAGGGCCATAGTCGCCCCAGATGACAGGCTGGCATCTGGTTGAGGTGTAGACTCGGAGATGGTGTCAAAGCTGATGTTTGGGTCCTGCCCCAGCCAGACTTCACGCTGTGATTTTTGGATACGCACCTGTGAGATGGAGTGGTGATCGAAAAGGGTCTCTTCCGGCGCTTTGGCATATAGGGTCAGCCAAAGCTGTTCACCGTAACGGAGGAGGGTGAGGTTGATAAATGAATCCGCTAACCGCCGCGGTTTCCTCCAGGCGGAACTCAGTCAAGCTTTTGTTGCTCTTGGCAGCGATGTACAGCGGGCATTTGCAGTTGGTGAAAAAGAAATCATCGAAGATCCCATCATCGAACAGACGGATAGAGAGGTCAACGGGTTCTTTGAGCCTCTGGCGATCTTTGGGAATACTATTGCAGTAGTATGTGAAATTCCCATTGTCTGTAATTGTGACAGTTTTGCCAACTCACTCCATTATTGAGAAATAATCCCCTCTTACTAGTTGGCTATTACTTGAGGCGTCTGCTCCAAAATCCATGCCAGCGTTTTTCCGGGTGACAGCAAATACCCTCTCGTCCAGGCCGACGAATCGGATTGATCCTTTGCCTCTGCAAGCGTATTCTTGATGAAATCCCGATGCTCCCAGTTAAAAACCCGATCTTTAAAATCCGCCATCATGGCATCCGCTGCGCCAAATAAGAATGCTGCTCGTTCAGTTTGATGCAGACCGCGCACTACTTTGGCCAGATATAGCAAAGACCAGGCAAAACCCCAGTTATCGTTCACTTTTTCAAACAGGTGCAGGCTCTCGATCAGTTGGCCAACCGCCTGGTTATTCTGGCCACTTTCATAGGCAGCCCTCCCGAGATTTTGAAGAGCCAAAGCACAGCCGTCCAGTTCACCAATCTCACTGAACAGCCGCAAACTTTCTGAATATAGGATCGTGGCCTGGCTGAAATCGCGGCGCAAGATTGCTGAACGCCCGAGACGGTCGATGGCATATGCTATTCCGCGTTTGTGATTGAGTGCTTTGAATAAATCATGAGCCTCTGCGAAGAACGGCAAGGCGCGGTCGGTCTCGCCTCTTTGCAGGCAGACGTCACCCAGATTGATCAGCACCCATGCG
>CAYWXS010000035.1:0-58038 GCA_964462245.1 uncultured Anaerolinea sp. | reverse complement strand
ATCGGGACCATCCCGTGCAAGAATCGGGACCATCCCGTGCAAGAATCGGGACCATATGAAACCAACTTATAGCCTGCATCAACCCCATCTGACATATTCCCTGCCTGACCGGAAAGCAGGTTAGTTTCGTTTCTCACTAACGAATCATCCCAAAAGCTCCCGGCCAAATCCAGTGGGGGCTTTTTTTATTACCTGTTATTAAAAAACCTCGCCAAAAAATCTTTGAGCGAAAATCAAAAAAGGAGATTTTTATGGAACGAACTGATCTACGCCTGTCCATCCCCTCCAAAGGCCGCCTGGCTGAGGAAACTATTGAATTTCTTAAGGCATGTGGGATTGATATCTACAAACCCAACCCACGCCAGTATGAAGCCAGCATTCCATCCATCCCTGGCTTAACAGTTCTTTTCCAACGCCCAACTGACATTGTCATCTCCATTCGCAACGGCAGTGTCGATTTTGGCATTACCGGACTGGATGTATTGGAAGAACACCGGGGAGATAACGGTGAGATCATGGTGCTGCACGAAGCACTTGGGTACGGGAAATGCTCACTGGCACTTGCGGTACCTGAAAGCTGGGAGACAGTTGAAAGTGTAGCCGACTTGCGAAAAATGGCTGAACGCAACGGCAGACCTCTGCGCGTGGCTACCAAGTTCCCAGAGCTGACACAACGCTTCATGACTGCGCACCAGGTACCATTCACAATCGTCAGTGCAGAGGGTACACTCGAAATTGCGCCTGCGATTGGTTATGCCGACATGATCTCTGACCTGGTCTCCAGCGGGCAGACATTGCGCGATAATCGCCTGCGTCCGCTCAGTGACGGCCTGATCCAACGCTCTGAGACGGTCCTGGCGGCCAACAGCAGCGCATTAAAAACCAACCCACGCGCCCTGGCAGTCGCCAGACAATTACTCGAATTTTTCGAGGCCTATCTGCGCGCCCAGAACAATGTTTCAATCTTTGCTAATATGCGTGGAGAAAGTCCCGAAGCCATCGCAGGACGGATTTTTGCCCAGAAAACCATTGGTGGGTTAAATGGGCCAACCATCAGCCGAATCATCCACCGTGATGGCGACCCCAACTGGTATGACCTGCACATCGTGGTACAACGCGATGAACTGTTCGCGGCCATCACCGAACTTAGAAGTATCGGCGGCAGCGGTGTGGTGGTGGCACCAGTTATTTACATTTTTGAAGAGGAACCACCCCGATACAAAGCCATGCTGGCAGCCCTGAAATAACCCATAAAAAGCCCTCCACTGAAAAGATTCCAGCGGAGGGCTTTTTTATGTTCCTAAAAATTTCAAAACCTTACGGGAGCGAGTACCCGATAATCAATTGTGGGCGCACGTTTGCCAGGCCATTTCCGCTGTAAAGGCTGAGATAATTGGCGATAGCATTGTTATCGTCGTCCAGCTTAAAGTAAACAATATTGCTCTTTTTGTAGCGTGGTTTCTGAAGCAAGCATTGCAAAGAGCGACCCCCTTCCCAACCTTCCCCCATTTTCAAAAACCGAAAATGGGGGAAGGAGTCGATTGCGACTCCCTTCCAGGGCTTCTCCCGGAGAGCACGGGAGCGATACAGTCCCGGAGAGCACGGGAGCAAAAATAGGGAAGGTGCCGCAAACAATACACAAATTACAGGTAGAAAGATAATGAGCAGCTATCTACTTCAATGGTTTGCCGAAGCGGTTAAAGTGTTTTGAAAGCATTACCTGGCTCTTATCAATCCGGCGGACTGCGGTGTACAGCTCGGACATACCCAGGGTAGCCCAATCAACTTCCAATTTTTCTTGAACCGCACTGCTATAAGTCCAGATACCCACCTGACCGGTCGCAAGTGAAGCATCCTTCCCACTCCAAACCTGGGTGCCGTTGATCAGGAACTGGAACTGGCTGCCATCTGCAATCACCTTGAGTATATTCCAGTCATTTTTAAGGATGGTGCTGGAATAGGTCCAGGGTTGAATGGCACTCCAGTTTCCATTAATTCCGCGCCAGACACTGAAGGAGCCGTCCTGTCTGTATAAAAATTGATAGGAGGTTAACCAGTCATTATCATAACCAAAGACAGGCGATCCGCGCACAATCAGACCGGAAGAATAGCCACTGGTGCCGACTCGTTTGAGGCGGGCCTGATAAGTGAAATTACCAAAAGTTTGGTTAAAACCGATACTGGAAACACGGTAAACAAGTCCGTTGGTGTAATAAGTACTGGCTGTCAGAGGCCAGCTGCCACCAGGGCGCTTTAGCCAGCCAACTGCACTGCCGTTGAATTGAGAATTAAAGCCGGTCACAGGTCTAATGGATTTGATAGAAGAATAAATACCACTACCTGCGGCCACCTGCCATTGATAATTCCGGTTGTAGGCCAGCGCCGTACCCGGGGTCACGGAACAACGGTTGGTGGAGGCATTGCAAAGTGAACTACTGACGATCAAACCATCAATCGGGTAGGTACCCAGCACCACATCTTTGACCCGCAACCGATAAGAAGCCGCAGCTCCCAACATAGACCAGCTGTAAGTGGGGCTCGCCGTATAAGTATCACCCGCTGGAGCATAGGCGACTGGAATTGCAGAGGACAATGTGCCAGTGGGTGAAGGAACCACCACCACTGTCGAGGTAGGCATTGTGGTAAGCGTATTTATGATCGGCAAAATGGCAGTCGAAGTAAAAACCGGGCTGGGAGTCAGCGTACCCGGCGAAATTACAGTGGCTGTAAAAGTTGGGGTACGTGTGGCAGAGGATGATATGGCTGTTGCCGTAAACGTTGGGGTACGTGTCGCGGTCCGCGTTGGGGTTGTTGTTGCAGGGATTATGGCAGTGGGCGTTAGTACAGCGCCGATGTATTTGATCCAGGATGTACCCTCACCAACCCTGGATACACCATATTTGATGTTCATATACCCACCAATACCCCAGCCGCTGCCCCAACTATTGCGCAGGATCCAGCTTTGGGTGACATCATCCCAACCCACCAATACAATCTGATGATTGGTGGAACCACTACACTGGCTGGTCTCGTCTATGGAGAATACGCCGCCAGTGTAGCTACTCCAGCCCGATCCAGCACAGACCCCGGCTGTAACCGGACCATAGGTATAGATCGCCGTTTTAATCTGGTCCACGGTTGGCATGGTAAATTCGTTTACCACAATAAACTTCCAGCTATCCGCCTTATAAGCATGCGGTAATACAACCGAGCAGGTGCCATTGGTGGCAGTATAGGGCTTAACAGATTCCAGGACCGCGCCAGATGCCGTCTGAGATTTTCCAAAGGTGGTGGTATGGTATTTACTGGCAGTCAGACCTCCACCACAGCTCCAGCCATCCGTGTTGCAGGAGATTAGGAATTGCTCGCTCAGGTCAGTCAGGGCACCGCCACCCATTTTAATCGCGGATTCCATAACTGCTACCGTGCCAAAAGCCCAACAACTGCCGCAGGAACCCTGATTACGCACTGCAGGTACAATGCCCTGGGTCCGCCAATCAAAGCTGGTTGGCAAAGCCAATGCCTGCAATTCATCCAAAGGACTGACTCCGCTGCTACCCTGTCCCTCACTAGCGGAGGAGGTTGGCTCCTGGGGGGTGGGGTCGCTGATCTCAATCAAGCCATTGCTTTGAGCCATATTCAGGTTTACCCGGGCATGGATCGGGGCATCTTTCTCAAAAGCCCGCCTGTATATCAGGTGAACAGTCTGGTCACCCGTACCACTGGATTTTAGCTGGATGGTCTGGATGGATGGCACGCCATAGCCGCGATAACGAGTAACGAAGGTGGCTGGACCACTTGGGGCATAGCGTGCCAGGACACCCGGCAGTACTTCCCAGCGGTAACCAGCCGTCAGGCGGGCTTCCAACTGCAAAATTACCGGTGCCGTTCCGGCTGGCAGCACCAGGGTTAATTCCACTGGCCCACCCAGAAAATCCACATAAGGCGCTGCCTGATCAAACAACGCACTACGCAGTTGATCCAGACCGACAGAACCAGATAATTGCAAGTTATTTTTGGCCAGACTGCGGGTAACACCGGCTGCCTGAAGAGAAGAAGCCAACTGCTGGCTGCTATCCTGCGCAAAACTGGTTTGTTCCGGACTGAGCACAATTTCAGCACTCCACTGCCCTGAGACATCCTGTGCAAAAACTCTCTCCGTACCGGGTGCAGAAAAAATCACCAATAAGATTGCGATGACCAGTAAGACTGGGATGGAATGGGTGATTTTTTTCATTTTCTTGCTCCAGGAACGTGCTCAAAAGCTTACAACGAAGAAATTTATTTCTGAATATCCAGGGTTACTTCGAAAATGCGCTCAGGTGCGGTATTTTTTTCAAAGGTCCGATGGTAGATCAGTCGCAATTTTGTAACGCCGGGCTGGAGCGCCTTGAAAATAAGTATGAATTTACCCGGGCTGCCTTTTAATTTACTTTTGGAAGTATAGGTCGACTCACCCTGCTGCTGCAGCAAGACGCTATCCAGGTTGTCAGGTTCCCAAGTGTACCCGGTAGTGGGATTGCCGTCCAACAGTACCTGAAACTGGTCATTGACAATCAACGCCACCTGCCCGCCGTTCTGCTCTTCTGATAAAGACACAACCGGTCCCTCTTTCTGCGATCCTTCGACGGTCTGGGTTGCCAGTACAGTTTGTGTACTGGCATGTTGCACACTCTGGGTGCTGCAACCCGTCAGTAACAACACTAATAGAAACGGGCAATAAATCAAACTTTTTATATTCATCGAGTTTTTACTCATGTGATGGCTGTTCGTTCATTAGAAAACTCCAAAAAGTCTAGAGGCGTTTTTTTTTTGAGTTTTGGCGGAAGAATTTCCGCCAAAACTCCACTTACGATAATAATCACAATTTAAGGATTTTGATAACATGTCAAGCTTAGTTTGACCAATAATCCGACCCACTTTGATGCCCGTTTTGCTTAACATAGGTATTGCTGTTGAATATTAAGCTATTGATTTTCCGGTTCCGGCGGGCTGACCCAGAGGGCACCCAGATCGCGAGCCCTTCCATATGTCGTGGAAGTCGGCTAACCCATAGGGCGCACAATCCGCGAGCCGACTCGTTAGCCAGCCCGAAGGGCTTTCATGTCGTGAGCCAGGGCTTCAGCCCTAGGCGGGCCAGGAAAAAGACATCATGACATAAACATGGAATGCTTAACTTGTGACTGATGCACTTACGAGGTAGTTCAGGTTCTAGTACGGGGCAGAGAAAACCACTGACCAGCACTCACTCGCGGCAGATCTTCTATTTTGCGGCGGCTTTATACAATTCGGACATGCCCAGGGTGGCCCAATCCACATCGAATTTCTCGGCGGTGGTGCCTCGAACCATCCACAAACCAACCTGACCGGTTTTCAGGACTGTATCCGTACCAGACCAGACGAGCACGTTATTAATGTAATAACGCAGGTAATTCCCGTCCGCCACAACCTTGAGGGTATTCCAACCATTTTTCAGGATGGCCGAGGAAGGCGTCCAAGTTTTTAAGACTGTCGTAACACCGCTCACACGCCGGTAGACCGCGAAATTCCCCTGCTGGTTATACATAAATTGGTAACCACTGGCCCAGTTGTAATCCGCACCAAAAGTGGGGGTACCACGCACCACCATTCCGGAAGCGGAAGTACCGGAACTGACACGCATCATACGGGCCTGATAAGTAAAATTGCTAAAACTTTGATTGTAGCGAAGACTGGAATATTTGGATGCAGCTCCAGTGGTATAGATGGAGCTGGCTGTCTGAACCCAGGATCCACCCGAGCCCTTTACCCAACCAGTGGAACTATTCGTAAACGATGAGCTAAAACCATTTACCACCTTGAAAGATCGCAAAGCAGAATACACGCCATTTCCACCGACAGATGCCACCTGCCACTGGTAACTCTTATTCGCAGCCAGGGACGTGGTTGGTGTGTACCAACAGCGGTTGGTAGTTGCGTTGCAATACGAATTACTGACCGTAATGCCGTTGATTGGAAATAATCCAGTTGCAACATCTTTGACTTTCAACTTATAGGAACTGGCTGTACTTACTCGCGCCCACGAATAGGTAGGCCTCAGGGTATACGTATCACCATCCGGCCTGAGCGTTGACGGCACACCGACGTATTTGATCCAGGATGTGCCTTCACCAACCCGGGATGTGCCCCACTTGATGTTCATGTAACCATTAATACCCCAACTGCTGCCCCAACTGTTGCGCAGAATCCAGCTCTGAGTGGCATCATTCCAACCCACCAACACGATCTGGTGATTGGTGTACGGTCCATAAGAATCAGTACAATCACTAGCGGTCTCGTCCGTCATAAAAACGCCACCGGTGTAATTATCCCAAGCCGAACCAACACAGACACCCGCCGTAACAGGGCCATAGGTATAGATGGCGGTCTTTATCTGGGTCACGCTTGGCATGGTAATTTCATCTGCAACAATAAACTGCCAACTGCTGGCCTTATAGGCATGCGGATAGGCTACCGAGCAGGTGCCATTGGTGGCAGTATAAGGTTTTAGCGATTCCAGAACTGCACCTGCCACAATCTGGTTATTTCCCAAGGTAGTGGTGTGATACATGCTGGCAGTCAGGCCACCACCACAGTCCCAACCATCACTGTTGCATGAGATTAAAAACTGTTCGGAAAGATCTGTCAGCGGGCCGCCACCCTTTTTGACCGCTGATTCCATCACCGCCACGGTGCCAAAAGCCCAGCAACCGCCGCAGTAACCCTGATCACGTACAGCAGGGACAATGCCCTGGGTCCGCCAATCAAAGGAGGCAGGTAAAGCCTGGGGTGTCAGTTCAGCGAACGGATCGACGCCTGGGTCAGCCTGAGTTGTCAGCGCTTCGGCAACTGGCGCTTTGGGGGTGGGGTCACTAATTTCGATCACACCGCCCATTTCCGTTGCATTCAAGCTGAGACGAGCATGGATGGGTGCATTCGGCTCAAATGAGCGCCGGTAAACCAGGCGAATCACCTGGCTCTCAGTGGCGCTGGATTGGATCTGTATACTTTGGATGGAGGGTGCTCCGTAACCACGATAACGGGGCTCGAAGGTTGATTCACCGACCTGAGTGATGCTTACCGGAGCAGTTGAGGCAACCTTCCAAAGGTAACCGGCTGTAATCCTGGCTTCCAGTCGCAGCAGGACGGGCGTGGTTCCAGCGGGAATGGTCAGATTCAATTCAGCTGGACCACCCAAAAAATCAGCATACGGCGCAGCCTGGTCAAAAAGCGCGCTGCGCAACTGTTCCATACCCTGCGAACCAGAAAGAA
This sequence comes from uncultured Anaerolinea sp., assembly GCA_964462245.1. GTDB lineage: Bacteria > Chloroflexota > Anaerolineae > Anaerolineales > Villigracilaceae > UBA5195. The sequence goes on along the minus strand of CAYWXS010000035.1, from coordinate 50,748 downwards.
CCAGGCTTTTATTCTGCAGGCTGCGCGTAACACCAACAACCTGCATGGCAGCTGACAGCGCTTCACTGGATGCCTGGGCATTTTTCAACTGATCGGGACTCAACTCAATGAATGCTTCCCACTGGGCTGGAACACCCTGCGCCTGGACAGAGGTATTACTACTCAAGAATAACGCTGTAAAAACAGCGGCGGTCAGAATAAATCCAATGCTTAACTTGATGACCTTTTTCATTTTTTTACTCCTCGCTGCTCAATGCCGTGCTGGAACCGGTATTACCATGCCGTGCTGGAACCGGTAGTACCCTATTAATTTCATGGACGGCGCACAAAAAAAACTAGTTTTTCAAACAATCCGGACTTCATTTTCTTATCATAAACCAAGAGCGTGACTGGAACGTGACCAAATTGACTTATTTTAGATAAATGTAGTCGATTTTATCAGGGCAGATAATAAACAATCTCCAAGGTTGGCCTATAAGCCGATGTGGTAGTGTTGCCACTGTAAAATGAGAGATAATCTGCCACCAAATCATTATCATCATCCAATTTGAAATACAACCGCATCTGCGTCAATCCAAGCTTATTAATTTGAATCAACGAGGTGGTGGGCAAATTGGCAACATATTTGCCCGTCACAACCACCGGGCTAACTGAAGCTGCCCTTAACAAACTGGTAGAAGCGCTAAAATCCGCTGCCTGAAGAGCAGAGCTGCTACCAAAATATCCTTTTCGAAGATCCACATACAATGGACCATGCGTATCAAACGGATTCACGCCAACACCACTCTGCTTTGTCAGCCGGAGCGTGGCTGAAAGAATAACCGCCGTAACGGGCAGGGAGGAAGTTTTAAAAGATAAAATAGCGCGGTATTGGTATTTTTGAGCGCTATCACCGACCGAGAAAGTTAGATTGGTAGCATTCAAGCCCCCACCCACGTTACTATTCTCGGCAGATTCACGAATATATCCGTCCTCTGTCGCATTGGAATAAAAGATTGTGGTCACCCTGGCCATGTAGAAACTGCGCCACGGGCTAAAGTCACTGCTGCCGGTCGAATTCAGCGCAGCCACCTGGAATCCATAATTATTATTTGCGAGTGCAAGGCTGGGATGGTAACTACAAGTGGCAGGAATGCCTGTGCAAAGAGAGGTTGGCACACTCACATTTTCGAATTTGATAGTGCCCAGATCTTCATTAAACAGGGTGATTAAATACGATTCGGCTCCCGAAACAGCACCCCATTTATAAATCGGATGAACATCATTGGTAACTTTCCCACTGGGTGATAGGGTAATGGGCTGTTGGGGTACAGACTGAATATAATCCACCGCTACCGCGGCCGGACTGGCTGGCATAACCCGGCTGTTGGTATCAGAAGTAAGCGCATTATTGTTCGTACCACTCCAGGCCTTTACACGGTAGCCACTGGCTGGTTTGGCAGTGAAAGTCAGGCTGTCACCAAAATGGTATTGCCCGGCTGAACAGCCGCTACCATTCACCGGTGTCACCACCGGATTGTTACCACTGCCTGTATGCGAGGTGGTCAATGGATAACAGGTGGCCGGATCCAATCCGGTGGTAAAAGACCACCAGGCGCCACTATCTGCTAAAACTACTCCATTTACATTGGTGGAACGTACCTGCCAATAATATTTTGTACTGTAGGCCAATCCCGCTAAAACCTTGCTAGTCAGAACGCCAGCATCCTTCCAACCTGAATCACAGGTAGTATTATTGTCCGTATCCACGCAATAAGCGTAAGTTTTTACATCAGAACTAGCACGCCAGCTGATGGTCGGGCTGACTGTTTGTCCGGTGACGGCATTGGCAGGACCAATTTTCCCAAAAGCGCCGGGTAATGGACAAACACCGGTGTCTGTAGTCCAAACCAGGCGAACACGCGCATTTCCAGTTGTTTCCTGCAAAACCACATGGATCGGCACATTACCGCTCAAAGTGCGCACCGGGCAGGCTGCGGATAGGCTACCAGTGGCTGCCCGATTAAAAACTGCCTGATTATTCACCCAAACCTTTATTCCGTCATCGTTTTGGGCCTGAAAAATATAGTTTCCGGGGGCAAAATTCACGGTAGCTGTATAGTCAGCCACCCAATTATCCAGGGCACCACCCGTACAAGGTGAAGCTGCGCCGTAGTTTTTATCCAAACCTACGCTGCTGATGCTTTCCGTACACATTTGCCCGGTCAGATCAGCAGCATTCAACCAATGTGTGCTGCCGCTAAAATAGGAGGTAGACCAATTGACGGTACTGGCATCTGCCCGGACTTTGTAGTAACAGGCTTTGGTTGTACCAATCAGTGGGTTACCAAAGACGGAATTGTTACAATCCACATCGTTGGTAAAGGAGCGGGCGGTAGTAAATGAATTGAGAGCGCCATAAACCACATCAGCCGTGCCACTAAAGCTACAAACTCCAGCTTCATCCGCACACTTGATAAACCCGGCGGGCGGGTTGTTGACCGGCACGGCGTCATGCAGCCAGCCATAAACATTATCGGACGAACTTATCGACCAATTGGATACAGTGTGAGTGCGTGTTCCTGATAGAGAATAGTTTTGTTCGGCAATTGTTATGCTACCGTTTCCACTCGCATCAACATTCGAAGCAATCACCAGGGAAGTATGGCCATAGGTGCTTGGACCAGTATAACTGATCACATCGCCGGCAATGGGTCCCTTGTTGGGCGTACCGTTGAGTACCTTTTGCAGGCGGGTTCCGGGATAGTTTGCAACCACCGTGTTCCCATTTGCTGAATATGGGGCAATACCATACGCCAGGTTTAAATAGCGCTTAACATATTCAACACACTGCCACTCATACTGTGAGACGCCCACACCAAAATTTACCAGGTGCATCGTATTTCGAGGACCGCAGGTTTTTACGCCACGATAACTGGACCCGAGCGGCACGGACCCACTAAAATTGTTTACGTCACAATCACCGCTCCACCAACCTGGGGTGGGTAAATTGGCAGCCATATTTATACTTTCCTGAGCCGCAACAAATGCAACCGGTTGGCTGGCAATTTGCAGACTGACCGAAGGGCGGGCAAGGTCAATGCTTTCCATGGAAAGGGGTTGGGTCAGTAAAGCTGAAAGGCTGTTTACTTCAAAAGAATCTGAAAACGAGGTCAGGCGCAGCAGCCAAACCCGGCTGCCGGCTTCCAGCACCCATTGGGTGACCATCTGTTGAGCTGTCCCATACCGCCTGGCAATATTGTTTAGCACAACTGTGCGACCCGGAACCACCTGCCCAAACAGGGTTAAAGATTCAACCGGAAAATCCGCCAAAACATCACCGGCATAGGCTTTAAAGGAAAGCTCCTGATAAGTACTGGAAACACCCGGTCCGGCGACCGGCAACCCATCCGAGGCAGGTTGCAATCCAAATGGCACAGCATATAAAGATAATTCTTGCCGGGTAGTCGGATTGGCCGCATAAGCAGACTGCACCAGATCCTGTTCCGTGGCAACGACCAACGCTTCAGGAAAAAAAGGGAGACATAGCGTCAATTCGACGCCATCCAGGGTAAACAAACGCTGATTGGCGGGTTGACAGCCCGCTGAGTGAACTGTATTGTGATTTACAAAAGACAACGGAACAGGATTGAAAGCCAGGCTAAAACATGCCAGGATAGCGATCGAAAAACATATAAATAATTTTTTAGGATGCCAGGCTCGAGATGTTATTTGCATTTCAAACTCCAAAATACTATTAAGAACAGGCTATAAAATAAATTCGGAAAAACTTATATTTTTTTAATATCATAACTGGCGTGACCGTAAACCCGACAAACTCATTTTCATTTCAGCACCCCTGCCTCGTAATCATTTTGAATTAAAACCCTCAGAAAAGCCAGAAATTTTCCCTAAATCTTGTTTACAAATTAGTAAGGTATTTTATGGTCAACAGGTGGTAAGAAAGTCCGATTCCACGCTTTCATCGTGTTATCATTCACTATTGGTGCAGAATAAGAAGCAGGACAGTATATTTACACAACTATATCTTGCATGTATAATCCTTTTAGCGCTTTTTAATCTAGTTGTTTGCATATTAATCGAGGCGATCAATGGCTCTCCGGGGCAATCTGCGTGATTTCTCAGTCACCCAATTATTGAATCTCATCAACCTTGCCCATAAAACCGGGACGTTGGTGATAGAGGGACCCAACGAAGCTGCTCGTATCGCTTTCCGGAATGGGAAACTGTCTTATGCTCAAACCGGGCAGGAAGACAACCATCTGGCTTCGATCCTGCACCGCTCCAACCGGCTTACCAGTGGTCAACTGCGTGCCATCCAACTGCGTGCAGCCCACGTGAGTGACAAGGAATTGGGTCTGCTGCTGATTAATGCCGGATACATCACTCAGGCCGATATTCTAAACGCTCTTCAGTCTTATTTTACAGATGTCGTACGCCGATTGTTCACGTGGGTTGAAGGTTTTTTCCGTTTTGAAAATGAAATGCTTCCGCCAGATGATCGTATTACGGTGCGTCTGGATCTGGAAAACTTGATCATTGAAGGTTCGCGGCAACTACGTGAATGGGAACAACTGCAAGACGAAATCCCGAGCCTGGATATGGCGCTGAAATTTATCGAACGTCCGGGCAATTCCATCCAAAAAATGAATCTCAGCGTGGAAGAGTGGCGGGTGGTATCTTATATCAATCCCCGCAACACCATTCATCAAATCGCTTCTGCTGCAAAGATGAGCGACCTGGAAATTCGGCGGATCGTATATGGGCTCATACAGGCTGGACTTGTGGAATTAATCCGCCAGGAAAATGCTGTCCTGCCTATCGAACGCCCCCGGCCACAGGTAACCCCGCAATACCGGGAAGAACAAAAATCCCTGGTCAACCGGTTGATCACACGCATCCGCTCGATCTAATTTATTTATTATTTGAGGCTCAGGTATTATGCAAACCGTCAAAATGGTGGTGACAGGTCCGTTTAGCGCAGGAAAAACGCAATTTATTCGCTCGGTTAGCGAAATTGATGTGGTTGCGACTGAACGAAAAATCACCAGTGCCGGTGAACGGGCGGTTAAACAACAAACCACTGTTGCGATGGATTTTGGACGAATTACAGTCGATGAGGATCTTGTACTGTATTTATTTGGGACTCCGGGCCAAAAACGCTTCGATTTTATGTGGGAAATTTTATCTGAAGGTATGCTGGGCTTCATCGTTATGATCGACAGTACCCGCCCTGAGACTTTCCGGGAAGGGCGATCCATTTTGGAAACCTTCCGCGCTTACGCTCCCACTCCCTATGTCGTCGCCGCCAATAAACAAGATGCACCGGATGCCTGGGACATGGATGACATGCGGCACGCCTTACGTCTTTCACCGAAGGTAAAACTTTTACCCTGCGTCGCCACTCAAAAAGACACCGTCAAAAACATCCTGCTTGAATTGCTTTACAGCATCCTGGCAGAGATGGAAGGCGGAGACAAGTAAGACGCGAGAAAAAAAACTGTGTCATCCATTACAACAGATCAAGGCATCGTTCATTATGAAGTGTTTGGGCGCGGCCGGCCGGTTATCCTGCTTCACGGCTGGTTGGGCTCATGGGGATTATGGCAGGAAACCATGTCCTATCTGGGACAATATTATCGTACCTATGCCCTGGATTTTTGGGGGTTTGGGGAATCTGGTAAAAAACGAGATACTTATGCTGTTTCAGATTTCGTTACGCTGGTCGACCAGTTTATGGATCGCCTCGGTATTGCCCAGGCACCACTGGTGGGTCACAGTATGGGCGGTACGGTCAGCCTGGCACTTGCCCTGAAATACCCCGAACGCGTTAATAAGGTGGTTATAATTGGTTCCCCTATTGTTGGAACTTCACTCGCATTTCCTTTAAAGCTAGCGGGATATCGCTTCGTTGCAAGAATGATTTTTAACATGATGTGGTCTTTTCGGGCTGCAATGCGGGTTGCGTCACCATTTATTTGTTCAGACCCACGCTTTCCAAATATGATGGATCATGACCTGACCCAATTAACCGTTGAATCTTTCCTACTTAGTATTGCCTCACTTCGGCGTACCGATTTGCGCCCGATGCTGCCCCAGCTCACGATCCCGGTCATGGGGATGTTTGGCGATCGAGATAATATTGTCAATCCAACCCAGTGGCAAACACTTCTGGCTGGCGTTCCACATGCGAAAATTGTACGCTGGCAGAAAGCCCAACACTTTATCATGTTGGACACCCCGGAAGAGTTTAAGAGTAACTTGAAATCATTTCTGGACCAGGAAGAGGATCATCCATAATGGACAATCCAGGTACACCCTTCTATTACCCCAACCGTATGGCGAGAATTATCTTTCTGGCTGCCGAAGAAATTTTGGGACGGAATGGTGTCAATGCTGTCTCCAACCTGGCAGGACTTACAGAATATATTGAACATTATCCACCCAACAATCAGAATCTGGAATTTTCTTTTCGGAATATAAGCCATTTTCAGCGTGCCCTGGTCAACTTCTACGGTCCACATGCTGGAAAAGGCGTGGCACTGCGTATTGGAAGGGCTTGTTTTCATCCAGGGCTGCATGAATTTGCACCACTGCTTGGAATGACAGATATGGCGTTCAGATTGCTGCCGCTTAACTCGCGTTTGAGCATTGGGTCTTCGGCTTTATGCGATATTTTTAATAAACACACCGATCAGCGTGTGCATGTTGAAGACAAGGAAAAAACGCTGCTCTGGCATATTGACCGCTGTCCCCTATGTTGGGAGCATGAATCCCACACCCCTGCCTGCCACATGGCAGTAGGCGTAATTCAGGAAGCCCTGTATTGGGTCAGTGGCGGAAAATTCTTTAATGTGGAAGAAACCCTTTGTATTGCCAAAGGGGATGCAACCTGCACTATAGTAATCGATAAAACACCGGTAAGTTGATCCATGTTAAAAATTATCCTACAGGCACCCAGATCCATCCCACCCTTTAACGAACCAGCGCGAGACTTACGCATTCAAAATGTCCCCTTATGGCTCTGGCAGCGAGACCTGCTGGCGCCATATACCACACGCGAAATGGAAGTACCTTCCCACCAAAATTTACCTGCGCTAAAAGAAGCCATGGTTGTCTATCGTGACAATATTTTCTTCGATGAGTTGTATATCAAGGAATTTTTGAACATGGCACAAAAGAGAAGCCACCCTTCCAGGGCAGCATTTTCATTAAATGATCTTGCCTTTCGCGAACACGCACTACCACTTTCCACATCTTACACCCGTGCAGGTGACCTGTATCTGGCGGATCTATGGTACTTTCCAAATGGACCTGAACCTGAAGCCGAACCGCTGGTGATAGATATGCAAGCCCGCGAAGTGGGCTACTATCACGTACCATCGTATATGGCCGGTGAACGGGGGGATCTTGTTTACCAGGTGCCCCGCCGAGCGCTGATGGTGATCGACTGCTGGACGCATATTTTTATCGCCGACGGTGTATTTGGACTGTTTGCGCGCGGATTGCGGTTTGAAGACCGGCTGAAACATGATTTGAAATTTAAATTGGGATTAATTGCCACTGCCCTTTATGAAGGCCGGCAATTATTGGAATGCTCTGGCCTGGTAAAAATCGGTAAAAACTGCGTCATCGATCCCCATGCGGTTATTCATGGACCGACCACCATAGGAGATAATGTTACCGTTGGGGCAGGTGCCGTAATTGAAAACTCCATTATTGGCAACAATGTGAATGTCTCCCAGGGGGTTCAACTAATGCTTTCCGTGGTTGGTGATGGAACTTTTTTACCATTCCGTGCGGCATTATTCATGACAACCATCATGGAAAATTCGATGGTTGCCCAGAATACCTGCCTGCAAATGTGTGTAGTCGGACGTAATACTTTCCTGGGAGCAGGTTCCACCTTTACAGATTACAATCTAATCCCGGCACCCATTAAAGCGCTGAATGGAAATGATGAATTAGGCAATTCAAACCGTCCCGTCCTGGGCGGAGCAGTGGGACATAACTGCCGGATCGGTGCCGGGATGATCATCTTCCCGGCGCGCACAATAGAATCGGATGTTGTCCTGGCTGCATCCAAGGACCGGCGCGTGATCGACAAAGATATCAAATATGAGGACAGCGACCATCACAATATGCGCAATTCTCATTTACATAAACACCTCTATCCCAAAAGAGGCATGAACGATCTTGAATCATGGTAATTCATGGATACTTTTGCATTTATCATTCATCCAATCGATCCCAAAAGAGATGTAAGTCGGAAATACCCTCTGTTAGGAAAAATGCTCAGCGAAAACCAGATCAATTTTTTTTCGACCTTTTTCCCACCAGTATATATTTCCGAAATTGAAGGGATCACATCCATCTCGACTGGCAAACAAATAAAAGGCTGGTTTGTAGCCTGCCCCTTTACCCCGAAAAGAATGCTGGAACTGCCAGAAAAAACCGTTTACAAGAAAATTATTCAAACCGGGCACATGGCAGAAAAACTGGGTGCAAATATCCTGGGTCTGGGTGCGTTTACATCGGTGGTTGGAGATGCCGGCATTACGATTGCCAATGAATTAAAAATTCCGGTAACAACCGGGGATTCTTACACGGTAGCACTGGCCGTGGAAGCACTGCTAAAAGCAGCAGAAGTGATGGAAATACCCCTTGCCGCCGCTTCAGCGGCGGTCGTAGGCGCCACTGGTGCGATCGGAAAAGTTTGCTCAGAGCTGCTCGCAGATGCCGTAGGTGAGATATACTTAATAGGACGCAGAATGGAAGCTTTGGAGGACCTGCGTGAGCAGCTTCAGAGCCGAGCGCGAGCCAGGCTCCATATCAGTACCTCCATGGATGTGCTGAAACATGCACAACTGATTTTGACAGTAACAAGCGCGGTGCACGCTGTGATCCATCCCGAAAACTTGCAGAGCGGTGCCGTAATCTGTGACGTAGCTCGACCCCGCGATGTATCTGCAATGGTAGCTTCTGCACGAAATGATATATTAGTAATTGATGGTGGGTTGGTTGACGTGCCAGGCAATGTAGATTTTCATTTTAACTTCGGATTTCCAACCGGAAAATCTTACGCTTGCATGGCAGAGACCATGGCATTGACTCTCGAAGGTCGCTTTGAAGATTATACATTGGGCAAAGACCTATCCCGGGAGCGGGTGGAAGAAATTTCCAGCATTGCCATAAAACATGGATTCCGATTAAGCGGTTTCCGTTCTTTTGAAAAAGAAGTAACTCCTGAACAAATCGATAAAGTGCGCCAGGCAAAACGTCTCAGACACGTTGGGCGCCATTCATAAAAAGAGGCTCGCGATGGGAAAAGCCCGTTTATTGATAACCGAAGATGATGTTGACATTTCGAATATGCTGAAGATTTATTTCAGCGGACTTGGATATGAAGTAGATACAGCTTTACGTGGTATGGATGCCCTGGAAAAAACCAGACATGCCATACCCCATCTGATCATTCTCGATATTATGCTGCCCGATATCGATGGATACGAGGTGTGCCGCCGGCTGCGCACGAATACACGCACCAGCCACATTCCCGTAATTTTCCTGACTCAGCGGGATGAACGCAGCGACCGCTTGCAGGGTTTGGAATTAGGCGCAGATGATTACATCACCAAGCCTTTTGACATTGAAGAACTGAAGCTGCGCGTGCAAGGCGCCATCCGCCGCTCCGAACGGGAAAGCCTCACGGATCCACGCTCAGGCCTACCAGCAGGACGCTTGATTGAAGAACAGCTCCGGCGAATTATTCGTGAAACGGGCTGGGCTTACCTCGACATCCGCCTGACCAATTTTGAACCGTTTAACGATGTTTACGGTTTTGTGGCTGGCGATGATGTCATACGCTTTGCAGGCATGTTAATTAACGAAACACTCGATCAATTGGGTTCACCCAACGATTTTATTGGCCATGCAGGTGGTGTTCATTTTGTGATCGTTACCAACGAAAACGCCGCGCCCAGCATCATCCAGGAATTGAAAACACGCTTTGCTGAAGAGGTAATGTCTCAATATAACTTTATGGACCGTCAGCAGGGCTATATACTGGCACCCAATAAAAGTGGACAAACTGAAAAATTTCCATTTATGACCCTGGCAATCGGCATGGTGACGCCCTCCCAGCAGTTTATTACGGATATTCGCGAAATTACCGAACTGGCGGCAGAAGCACGTCGTCAGGATGCTGCCGCCAGCCCCAGGGATTAGATGGGAATAACCGCCGTTATGCTGCCAGAGCAAATACTCTTGGGCATCGGCTTTTTCTCTTCCGGACTATTATTTTTTTTATTAGTCTGGTTAATTTTACGCACTGGTACGCAGGGTCAACAACAAACCAAGCTGTTATCAGCTAATTACCCGCATTTCAACGCGAAGAATCAGCAAGATGCCACTTTTGTAATAGAAATTGGTGGCCGAATTCAAAGTATGAGTGATTCTGCCCGGGAATTGTTTGAACTTGGACCGGGAGATTTTCCAAATATCGAAAGATTAGTTGAAAAAGTCCAGCCAGTCGAAATTTTTCTTGAAATCTGCGCGACTGAAGGTCAGGCGCGTTTTTTGGTTAATGGGAAAAAGATCAAAGCCGGTTCGTACCGAGTACCCGCCCCGGTTCCAAGCATGCTATTGGTACTGCACACTCCAGAAACCGAAATCACCTCCAGCCAAATACCCCCAGAGAATCATCAAGATACATCGCCAGATTTATTGGCTCTCCCCGTTCTGCCAATTACAGCAAGTTTGAACCTGGATGAAACCGTTGAAAGTATCCTGCACAGGGCAGCACAACTGGTTCACATGGATTTTATTGAAATTAAAACCTGGGATGAAACCAGCTTACAAATCACGAATATTTTCCGTGGGGAAGTTACAAAAGGCGGCACACACAGTGTAAAACGGGAAAAAACCAGTATATTTGGAAATTATACAAAAAAACTGGTCTCCGAACAAAAAGAATTCGCCATAGCTGATACAAGTATTCTAAACGCCACACCATTTGATCCCACCAACCAGAGCTTACCCAGCATGGGATCCTATATCGGGGTGCCCCTGCTGCTGAATGACAAATTGGTGGGGACACTGGAAGCAGGTGTTCTCCATTTTAACGGTTTTGAACCAATTGCAAGCCGGGTTTTGCTGACATTCACCCAGGCAGCAGCTGCCGCACTGAATAACGCTGCGGCTTTCGAAACCCAGCTAAAAATGAATAAACAACTGATCGACCTGACCAACCTGGCACAGAAGATCGGTTCCATTCGCGATATAAACACATCAGTCTCCCTGATCGTAAGCCACCTGGCAATTAATTTTGACTTCGAAATGATTGGGATACTGCTGTATGACCCTCAACACCAAAGACTGGAAGCTCAGATGCCTTTCCGTGGTCTCCCAGATAATATTGTTGATGTTTATAAAATTTCAATAAAACCCAACAGTTCAATGGAAAAAATCATTGCTGAGCAAAAATCCATCAACACGGGGGATGCCTCACTGGATTCACGCTGGGCTGATTTGGGATTGCAGGATATGGCTTTGGCAGCTTCAATCCGGGATACAATCCTGTATCCTCTGACCTCTGCCGGAACTTTTTTGGGGTACATCCAGCTTTCCAACACACACCAGGGGCAAAGATCCGTATCCAAGAATGAGCAGCAACTTTTGGAAATGATTGCAGTTCAAATTGGGATTATCATCGAAAATGCCCTGCTGCTGAAGAAAGAACAATTACGCAGTCAGCGTGTTGAAAGCATCCACCAGGTGAATGCGATTGTTATTTCATCCGCAAAACTGGATGAAATACTTCAAAAAGCACTTGAGCAGACCGGTCTGTTATTTCAGGCAGATGCCGGCGCCATCTTTATCGTTGACGAGGTGGCAGGTGTTATGCAGGCACATGTCCCATCGGCCTTTGGGGTGCCTGAAGAATTGATCCGCCCCCTTTCCAGAATCAATATAAAACCAGCAGCCTTTCAGTTGAGTGTAGCGGGAAGCCAAATATCATTTATCTCTGGCAATCTTTCCGGAGACCGGCGGGTACTTCCCATTTACCGCGCCATCGTCCGTAAATTAAACCTTATTTCTGCTATCGTAGTTCCCTTAATCTTTCAGGGAAAGAGCATCGGTGAAATGATGCTGGGGTCACAAAAAGGTGATCATTTCAACGATGAAGATCTGAAAATCGCCGGAACAATCGCGGGACAACTGGCTGCCGCAATTCAAACCACCCGGCATTCGGGTGAAACAGATGCGCTACTGCAGCGCCGCTCCAATTACCTGACAGCCATGAACCGCATAACCCGCGAGATCAATTCGGCTGCCAACCTTGAAGACCTGGCTCGCATAGTTTATGACGAATGTCTGCTTATTACAGGGGCTGCCTGTGGAACAATATCAATTTTTACGGGTAATTCAGTTGCAGATGAAACCCTCACACCCCAGGTAATACACAAAGGACACTCGGAAATGGAAACCATCCCGGAAATCGCCCGGGAAGCTCTGAATTCCGGTGAAACCAGGTTGGTTTCTGAATTTTCTAAAACAGAACCTCCGCACAACGATATCCAGTCCGTGCTTTTTTGCCCCATTTATTACCAGGGTGAAAACTTTGGCCTGATTGAACTCCACGCTCAACAGGTGGATTGCTTTGATGAAATTTCGATCGAAATGACGCGTAATATCGGCGCTCAAACAGCATTGGCAGCCGGTAATATCTTACGTTACCAACAACAACAGAACCGCAGCACAGGTTTTCACCAAAGAGCTGAGATGCTCATGGACCTGTTCGACACCTCCAGAAAACCTGGTTTTGGCTCTAATCTGGAAAAATCATTGGAATCTCTGGCTAGGAAGATCCAAAAAATTACGGCATATAACCAGATCCAGATCAGTCTTTACACCCCACAGACTGACCTATTAACCAATATCATGAGTATGGGAACAGAAGAGACCAGCTTCTCCAATAAACAAAATCAACCACAAACCTGGAAGAATATTTCGTCCTTATTAAAAAAGGAATTTCGATCAGGAAGTTTAACCATCCTTTCAGGTACCAGCTTCCCCGCTCAGACAAGTGCTGAGCAAGCAATTAATGAAACACTGGGCACAGAAAAAAATTACCGGGCCGGGCAACCAGGCACGACAATACTTATACCCCTATTCGATCCTGATCAAAACCCACTGGGGTTGATAAGCCTCGAGAATCCACACATCAGTCAGCAACCTGATCGGGCAACGCAGGAAATTCTGGAGATATTTGCCTCAGAGACTGCCGCACTGATTGCGACCAATCTAAATACGCAAAAATTCCAAAATAAAATTCAGGTGTTGGAGCAGGAGGTAGAACGGCAGAAAAAGAATTTCAACTTCAGCCAGCAATCCCTACCTGTTTTGTTACAAAAAGACCTGGAACACACAATCGAACTAAGTGAGCTTATTCAACGAGCCCGCCATATTCGAGCTAGTTTACAAGTAACTGAGACAATCAGCCGCCAAATAGATACAAACATGGCTTTGTCAATTCTGGGTCAACAAATATTGACAAGTTTTGATATGTCATTGGCGATTGTCGCCCGGGAAACCGCTGAAGGTCCACAAATTGCACACATAACCGGAATTCTACCGGATGGAACCAACCCGGCCACATCCTTTGGACAACGAAACCCCTTGCGTACCTGCATGCAAACTGGTGCAGCCATGGTGATCGAAAACCTGGATGAAGATGAGACCTGGCGCGATAATCCCTTCCTGACAAATTTACGAGCAAAATCATTTTTTTGCATACCTATCATCATCAACCAGAAACCTATTGCCGCCGTATTGGCCATCGATACAGATGTTATGCCGACACTCTCTGACGAAGATCGCCAGGTATATAACCAGGCAGGCAGACAAATTTCCATTATTCTACAAAATATCAGCCTGCTGAATGAAACCAGGCAGCGATTGCAGGAAGTAAACCTTTTATTGGACTTCAATCGGCGCCTGAATGGTCTAAATCCGCATGAAATTATGAAATCCCTGCTGGATAGTGCCCTGCGGGTGGTTAATCAGGCACATGCAGGTTTCGTCTTGATGTGGGAACAGCATGCTGAAGTTCTGGTCCCTGTAGCTGTAGCCAATTACGGGAATGATAAAAATCTGATGCAGATTTCATACCGTTCCGGGGAAGGACTGCCAGGTCAGGTATTTGAAGATAAAAAACCTCGCAGGGTTGACGAGGTCAATTTTGTCACCGATTACAATCTGCAGCCTGAAAATTTATTGAAATATAGACAGGCAACCGGTGGACGCTTACCTGTATCATCCTTGATCATGCCAATTATGACTACGGGGAATAATTGGGGAATACTGGTCCTGGATAACTTCAACACGCCAGCCGCGTTTAGAACCGAGGATGAAGCTATCCTGCTATCTCTTTGCCAGCAGGTGGCACTCTCGCTGGAAAATGTACATCTGATGCAGGCATCCCAGGAGAGAGCTGGGCAACTGCAGGCCTTAAACTCAGTTGCCGCCACTCTCACAGCCAATCTGCAACGCGAAGAGCTGCTTTCAACCCTATTGGACCGCATGGCAAGCATCATTCCTTACGATACCGCAATCCTGTGGTTGAGGCAGGAAAACAAGATGGTTGTAAAAGATGCGCGCGGTTTTGATGATAATGAGGAACGCAAAGGGCTATCGGTCCAGGTGGATGAGAGTGTTTTACTCAATGAAATGACTCGCACCGGACAGGCAATCGTGGTAAATGATGTTCGTAACGATCCACGCTTTACCTCACTCAACCAACCCCGTTACCTGGATTGGATGGGCATTCCGTTAATGGCCAAAGGGCAGGTAATTGGCGTACTGGCCCTCGAAAAGACAGAAGCTTATTTTTATAGCAACGATCTGATGCAATTATCAGCCACATTTGCCAGTCAAGCTACTGTTGCAATTGATAATGCAACCCTTTTTGAAGAATCAACCCGCCGTGCAGCTGAGCTTGATGAACGCTCGCAACGACTTGGAATGCTGAATACATTCTCAGCCGAATTGGGAGGTTCTCTCAGTTCAGAACAGGTGCTCAGTTTGACAGCCACCCAGTTAATGACCGCGTTGCAGATTGAAAAGGCCATGCTGCTCTTACTGGGCGACAATAACCACGACTACCTGTTGAATATTCTTCCAGATGAGGCTGGGAAAACCAATACCCAGCGCGAACTACCTTCATCGGAAATTCTGAATCATTTGCGTGAAGCTCAGTCGATTTATGCGGTGGAAGATGTGTCGCAAGACCCGAGCCTGGCTTCCCTTTCGGCTTTACTGGAAAACTCGGTCCCACAGGAGCGATTTGCTAAGCAAATCGGGCCTAACCCGGCCCCACAGGAACTGGGACCTACCTCGGAAGCCATGTTGATCCTGCCACTTTCCAGCAGCAAGAACCACTACGCAATTGTTTTATATAGTCGACAAATCCGTCGATTTAATTCAACAGAAATTGAACTGGCGCGTACAATTTGCAACCAGGCAACCATCGCGCTGGAAAATGCAGATCTGTATCAATCCACCCTTTCAACTGCCAAACGGTTGACAATCCTGAACCAGGTATCCTATGCGATTGGCACCAGCCTTAAAGCAGAAGATATTTATCGGGCTGCGCACGAAGCGACCACAAAGTTAATGCCGGTGGAAGCGTTCGTAATTGCCTTGCTGGATGATGAACGCCATGATGTTGAAGGTGCATATATGATCGATATGGGAGAACGGATAGAGGGAATGCGCCTGCCCTATGGACAGGGGCTAAGCGGGCAGGTCATCGCTACCGGGCAACCGATCCGTAGCCTGCATCCTTTGGACAGCGAGGCCGGTGCTCATGGCGCTATCATCATCGGTAAGCAAGGCATGCCGAATTCAATCCTGGCTGTCCCCATGCTTTCGGGTGGCAAAGCTATCGGCATGCTCTCCACCCAGAGTTATCAGTTCAACGCCTATACTGAAGATGACCAACAAATTCTGAGTACACTGGCAAATCAGGTCACAGTAGCCCTATTGAATGCTCGCCTCTTGAATGAGACCCAAAACCTGGCAGCCACACTCGAACAACGCGTGACGGAACGAACCTCACAGTTGAACCATGAACAACACAATACCGAAACACTCCTGCGTGTTTTAACCGAAATTACCGCAAGCCTGGATTTGGATCATGCTTTAACTCGGACACTGGCCCTGATCAAAGATGCCATTGGTGCTGAAGAAGGTACGATTATGCTTCTACACAGCGTGGATCATAAATTGCATTTCCGAGCCGGTTATACCCCTGGTGGAGAAACCAGCAGCCAGGACAACACAATCTCCGGCGACTCACTCACCATTCAGATCAGCGAACAACTTTCAGACTGGGTGGTGACCCACCGTAAGCCAATCCTGATTAAGGATCTTCTCCAGGATGAACGTTGGGCAGAAACCAGCAATACCCAACACTACCGCAGCGCACTGGCTACCCCACTGGTGGCAAGCGATGCCGTAATTGGCGCCATTCTGGTTTTCCACCAGACGAGTGAATATTTCGGTGAAGAAGAACAGGAAATGCTGAATGTCATTGGTTCACAGGTGGCGATTGCGATTAACAATGCGCAATTGTACGAACTTATCAGTGAACAGGCCAAACTACTGGGAAGCATGCTGCGACAGCAACAGGTGGAGGCCAGCCGGCAGACTGCCATTCTCGAAGCAGTAGCGGATGGCATCCTGGTGACAGATGCAACCAACCAGATCAATTTTGTGAATGATTCTGTCAAACACATCCTTGGAGTAACCCGGGTTCAAATGGAAGGCCAGGCATTGGAAAATTTTGCAGGGTTATTTGGGAAAGCCACCCAAACTTGGGTCGATACCGTCAAGCAATGGTCCACCTCGCCGGCTCAAATTCCTGCGGGCGAAACTTTTGCTGAGCAGGTTAATCTGGAAAATGGTCATGTAGCCCTTGTCCATTTAGCCCCTGTCGTCTGGCATAACGAATTTTTGGGAACGGTTTCAATATTCAGAGATATTACACATGAAGTTGAAGTTGATCGATTAAAATCCGAATTCGTCGCAACTGTCAGCCACGAATTGCGCACTCCAATGACATCCATCCGCGGATACGTGGATCTTTTGATGATGGGCGCAGCCGGTACAATGACGGGAAATCAGTTACACTTCGTCGAGATAGTAAAAAACAATACTGAACGTTTGAATATTTTGGTAAACGACCTGCTGGATGTCTCCAAGATTGAAACCGGCCGGGTCATGCTTTCCTTGCAACCTGTGGATTTACTGGAAGTAGCAAAAGAAGAAATCGATACATTACAGCAACGTGCGGCAAAAGAAGGGAAGCAAATTCTTATTGTTCTCGAAACAACTCAATCTATTCCACGCATACTGGCAGATTCTGAACGAATTCATCAAATACTTGGTAACATCATGGACAATGCATATAATTACACCCCCGCGGAGGGTACTATCAGGGTATCCTTACAAAAGGACAGTACTCATATCCAGGTAGATGTGAGCGACACAGGCATAGGCATCGCGCATGAACAACAAGAACGAATATTTGAACGATTCTTCAGGGGTGAGGATCCACTCGTTTTGGCAACCCCAGGAACAGGATTAGGTTTATCAATCGTAAAACAATTAGTTGAAATGCATCACGGAAAAATTTGGATGGAAAGTTCGGGTATTCCGGGTCAGGGAAGTAAGTTTTCAATTACCTTACCAATCCCGGAAGCAGAGGAGTAAAACATGGCAAAAATCGTTATCGCAGAAGACGAACCTGATATTCGAGAACTAATCGCATTTACCTTGCGCTTTGCAGGACACGAGGTTTTCGCGGGCAGCAATGGACAGGAAGGCTACGACTTGACCAAGTCGGAACATCCCGACCTGGTTTTATTCGATGTGCGCATGCCGAAAATGACCGGTTATGATGCCTGTCGAAAGGTCAAAGCCGACCCTGAAACAGCCCATATCCCGGTAATTTTTCTATCTGCCAAAGGACAGGAAAACGAGATTGCACAAGGGATTGCTGCTGGGGCAGATGAATATTTGCTAAAACCCTTTGCTCCTGATCAATTAACAGAAAGAATTAAATCTATTCTGGCCAAGCAAGGGAAATAAACACCAGCTATGAGTGCAATCTTACTGGATGGTGGGATCGTGCATTATGAAGTGATCGGGCGTGGACGCCCAATCATCTTTCTGCACAGCTGGGTGGGTTCCTGGCGCTATTGGGTACCTGCCATGCAAAGCATGTCAACGGGGTTCCGAGCATATGCACTCGATATGTGGGGATTTGGTGATACATCACGTGAAACAGAAAAGTATGGTACGGATCAGCAGGTGGCTTTGTTGGATAGCTTCCTGCAAGCCCTGGGCATCAGCAAAGTAGCGATTGTAGGACATGGCTTGGGCGCCCTGGTTGGAATGCTCTTCGCAATGCGCTACCCTACAGTTGTTGATCGAATTGTAACGGTGGAATTACCTTTTGAAGCCGCTTCTATCAGCAACCGCTTGCGAACAGCCTCCCTGCAGGACCTGGCAGACTGGCTGCTCACAAAAAATGCAGGGGACGAAACAGCTCGTGCAGACGGACTTAAAGCAGACCCACTGGCAGTAACTGCTTCCCTTAATTCTCCAGATTTCTTCGATTTGGCAAACCGGATTGGTAAACTGAGCACCCCATGTTTACACGTCCATGGACAAAACGACCCGGCAATCTCCTACACTGAACTCGATCCGGCCCTTTCACCGTCCAGCATGCATTCAATTATCTTTGAACAGTGCGCTCATTTCCCAATGTTGGACGATCCGTCAGGATTCAACCGCCTGCTCTCGGATTTCATGGCGCTACCTTCGGGGGAATCTCCGCGCGAACTGCAGATGAAGGAAGAGTGGAAGCGCAGGGTTCGTTAATTAAATAATTAAAGGAGGCCTGCCCAGATTGGACAAGCCCGGTTGTTGTCTATTTGTCTATTTCACCAGACACGCTGTAAATTGGGGTTTTCAAGTGCTCTGCGGCCCACTTTTGACATATCCACCCATTCACCATGAATTTTTACGCGCACAACATCAGCCGTGAAATCTGTCACTGTACTGCCATTATTATTAAATAAATAAGAACCTACAGCATAGACATCTACAGGAACGCCAAGTTTTTCAAAACGACGAATTTTCTCAGGGGCGAAACCACCGGAAACAACAATTTTTACATTGTGACAATAATCGCGTGCAGCAGCCTTCCAGGCTTCCGGTAAATCCCAGCGCAACCATGCAGAATCCAAGCCCTGGCGCACATTGAACACCAGGCGCGGGTTAACTCCCAGATCCAGTGCGGGATCTCCCAAAGGTGTCACAGATTTGTCCCGCAAGCTGCCGCTCGTATCCAGGCGTACGCCATATAAGATGTATTTTTCGGCACCCAGCGTATCTCCCAAATCCATCAGACGCCTGTATTCCATGAACATGGCATCCAGGACCAGCTGAGAATCCTGTACACAGTCATTATTAAAATCCACAAGCGCAATACGTGGGATATTAACTGGCAGGATACGTGAAAAAGCCATCATCCCTTCGGCTGTATCCCCTAAAAAGCTGGCAATCGCCGCATGTGCCACGGTGCCACCACCCGCCCCGCCCCACCAATCTCCCTGTGCATCGGTGGAAATAAAAGCACCCAGATCGCTGGCATAATCAAAATTAAAGCGCTGCAATGCAATGTTATAAGCATAACCATCCGCAGCCTGGACTTCGTGCAAATCAAATCGCGCCGGAAAAAATAAAACTGGTTTTGCACGGGCTGCCTGAAAAGTCTCATATACATTAGTGGCAATCCGGCTGGAACGGGTCAAAATTCCAAGGGTGGGTGTCTCCAACAATGCAAAATCACGATAACGACCCCGGATTCTGATAACAGGCTGCACCCGCAGCGGATCTCCATCTGAGGTGACCACATCCCCATCATGTAAGGCCCACACTTCAAGCTTATCGGACGTTTCCACAAACTGATCCTGCTCATCAAAATAGCCAGTGCAATGCTTGAGCATAGCCAATGCCTTATCGACGCCAACGACAATACTGGCGCCAATCCGACGGGTAAACCACTGCATTTCTACTTCCAGGTCACCGACAAAAATGTTCTCAGGTGATACGTTGGCAGGCAGGTTATGATGTTCCCCAGCATAAGTATAGCCTTCAGCGGCCAATGCCACCAGCATACGATTTATGTTGGCAAAGTATTTATCCGAGTACCAGCCGCGACGCATTCGATCGATATCGAGCTTGAAAGTATCAGAAGCCAGGCGTTTTCCGTCAAAAATTGACATTTTATCCTTTTGATGAGGGTAGTAACGTTGAATTTTTTAAAAATATAATCGAATCGGAATTTTAGAGATATAGCTAAAGTGAATACGTGTCCATCACCAGTATAAACTGGAAACTCGCTGCCAGATCAGGACCAGTTCTAGAATTGGTCAGTCGAGCGAATGATGTGCATTCCAGCCGCAGCAAACTTCTCGAAGGCTGTATTAGCTGCCACACTGTGATCAACCAGACCTGGAACAACAACCGGGGATGAGCAATCCTCCAGGAGGTAGACCTTGTCTACCAGGCGCGGATCGGTGTTGTTTATCTCATCCAGCAAATCTGAGATTGTCCAACTCACACAATGGCTTTTAGCCTGTCCGGCGATGATTAATCGATCCACAGCTTTCAGTTGATTTATAAAACGGTGATCTCTGGCACCGAGCGTTTCTCCGTGGGGACCACTTAACACTTCGGGTGCAATAACCGAATAATTTTCTGTAAATGGCCGGTCGCCTTTGATCACAATTTCTGGCTGGGAAAGTCTGGCAATTGAGTGAAAAAATACGGCTTCTTCCACAGCAGAAACCAGCGCGTGCCCAATTCCGCCCAACATGGCATGATAAGGCCAGATGGTAAGTGCGAATCGTCCGCTTTTTAGAAGCGATTCTGCATAATGGATTAACATTTTTTGGCCGTACTCAGGTTTTACTGTTAATTGATCTGCCAATCCGGGGTTAAATTTCCATCTGCCAGACAGGAGGTCATCCAGGTGAATATCTGAATAAGGAACAGGGTGAGCGCCAGTTTCATCGACAAAAAACAATGGGTGAAAAACCTGCATGGCTTTATGCGTATCCAGAGTGGCCGAAATTTTTGTAATTGAGGCCAGGTTACGGTATATAAATTCACATAAGCGTTGATTATCATCGACCGCTGCCCGACCTGAAACACCACCCACAAACAATTCAAAGTCAGGGATACAAAATGTATTTTGAACATCAATCAGCAATAACCAGTTTTTTTGTTGATCGGTGGATGCAGGTTTTATTGCATGGATGGAACCAAATTGCGCAGCAGCATTGGATCGATTCGCATAATCCACCCGGTAAACCGTGCCAACATTTTTAGGATTATAAAATTCCGGGATGGGAAGGGTCAAGTTTTCTCCAAATCAGCATAATGAGGAATAGGTTGTATAACAACTTATTCAATTCTACCGTCGCAAATCAGCATGTCAAGGGTTGCACCCCGACTGTACCTGTCAACCACTGATCTGACATGCACAAAGATAAGTCACCAGAGCCTATTTTGGCTATCTGGCAATCAATTATTCGATGCTTTTACTCAAGGAAAATACTAACGAGCAAGCTCTCAACGTGAAACCGTGGTATTGGCTTTAAAGGTGGCGAGCGTTTTGCGCGAAGTTGCCAACTCCTCACGGATGATCCTGCGCAGATCAGCTTCATCAAATCGTCCTTGTTGAGAAATAAATTCACGTAAAGCCCGATTGATCAGCGTTTGGTAATTTCCCCCGCTTGTAGAATCCACCTCAGCTCGAAACCAGTCCAGCACATCAGTATCGATACGAATCGTAATGCGCGTCTTGCCGTTAATAACAGGTTTTTCTGACATAAAGATATTATATGCATATTCGTACACGATTGCAACAACAAACCGAACACAGGTATCAGTTTTTCGGGCAAACTTTCCTCAAAATAGAAACAATTCAGTCCTCCAAACCAAATGGTATAAAAAATGGATGGGAAAATCACAATGAATATATGCGCACATTTGTACACTAACTTACAATCGAAGTTGTTTTAGTAGAATTCAAGTATGTCAATAGAAGCCTGGCAGAAGAAACTTAACACTGAACCTTGAGCAGAAACCGCAACCCCGGGATAATCTAAAAACATTTCATTTCAAACGAAAAATTGAAAAATTTTTTTGGAGAAAAATAGAGTTGACTGGAATATAAAAGAGCACAGGTTTTGTTGTCCTGTGCTCCTGAAAACTTGACTATCTGCGAACTGCTCTTTTTTTTGCGCCCGTAAAAAGCGGGGCAGTAATTTCAATAATCTGGCAGATGCGTTCATCCCGCAAACGGGTGCCAATCCGCTCGTCAACTATCTTTAACATATCCACGCCCACCGTGATAATAGTGGGAAGATCACGGTTATAACGATAGTTTAATAGTTGGAACAGCTTTTCCTTGGCCCAGGGGGTGGCAGACTGCGAACCCATATCATCCAATATCAGTAACGGAGCATCACGAACTTCATCAAAACGGCGATCATAAGTCGTGTTGGAATTGGGGCTAAACGCAGCACGTAAGTGATCAAGCAAATCCGGAACCATCACAAACAGCGGGGGGTCGCCCTGCGCAGCCAGTTGGTTGGCAATAGCCGCTGCCAGGTGGGTTTTACCACAGCCATAAGGGCCGGTAAAAACCAGCCAACCATGTGGCTTTTTTGCGAAGGCATGCGCCGCTTTGAGAGCCTTCTCCAAAGATTTCATTTCATCAGGAGGTAGCTTTTCATCCAAGCGGTCAACAAAATTTGCAAATGTTCGGTTGGATAACAAATCGAGGGATGATAGCTCGGAATGACCAATTTCGACCATGGGACGGCGATAATCCGGCGCCAGCATCTTCACACTCGTAACCAACTCGGGATCCTGTAAACGGGAGCGAATGCGTGCCTCAATTTCGTCCAGCAGCAGATTGGTCGTAACCACAAGCGCCAGCTTGTTTATATAACGATAATTTATGATCTGGAATAATTTTTCCTGTGCCCAGCCAGTCGCATTTTGGGTACCAAAATCATCCAGAACCAGTAAGTCGACGTTCCGAATTTGCTCGAAACGCTCTTCAAAGGTGGTATCAACACTATCATAGGCAAAACGCAGGGTATCCAGCAAGTCTGGAACCGTCAGGAACAGGGTGGGCACGCCCATTTGGACCGCATAATTGGCAATAGCAGCCGCCAGGTGTGTTTTGCCACAACCGTAACCGCCCTGCAGCAAAAGCCAGCCTTTTAGCGAAAGGGCATATTGACGGGAATGGTTGTAGGCCCACTCGAGGGACTGGACCTGTTTATCCGCCAGGCCCTGTCGCCCGCTTGATTTAAACGATTCAAAGGTTAAATCCTTCAGTTCGTCCAGGCGGCTGATGGAAAACAGCCTGCTGCGAACCTGCTCTGTTACCGACTTTCGGCGACAATCACAGATACTTACTTTTCCAAATTCCGGATGACCAAGAGGAAGGTCACGGCGAAGATAGCCCAGACCACCACAGATGGGGCACCCAGGAACACCTATCATCCCAGGATCAGCGTTTTCGCCTGAGAAATTCGTCGACTTTGCGGGTGACGTCGCTACCGCGACTTTCTTTAGCGTCGCGTCTATTCTGCTTTTCGGCACGGCCTTCCTCCTTCCAGCGACGTAAAATCGCTTCAATATACTTCCAGTTGCGTTTATTCAATTTCACTGATTGTTCAATTGCATCAGCAATCCACTCGGGCGCATAATTTTTCTCGGCATCCTTCAAAGCTTCCGCCATCATGGGCGTCAGCGGACCGATATTTTCTTCATACAACTTGTAAATATTAGGAATATCGCGCGGTGGTTGAGATGCATGCGCTGAGCTGCGCCAATCACCCTTCTGCATTGCTTCAGCAGAAGCGCGCCCGCGTGGAGAATTCAAAAAATAAAAACCTCCATCAGGGTTATCAACCCGGATCAATGTTCCGCGCTTGACAGCTTTCCGCAAACCGGTATCCAACCCGGCTTCTTTGATACCGCTCATGAAATTTTCGTCTTCAATTATTTCACTGCGACAAATCTGGCGAAATGGACCTTCCATGTGATCGATACGCCATAGAATATAGAGCGTCAACTTGAGCTCGTTCACATCGCTAATATCACCCAATAATCTGAAGAAGGAATCGGGTACCGAAGTAAATGTTTCAGATGAGGTAAAACCTTCAAATGTTGCCATAAGTCAATCTCAACTAGACACCCGAGAAGTCGACCTTACGGGTGGCGGCATTTTCAAATTTCGTTAAATTGTTACGGAAAATCAAATCCACCTGTCCGACCGGGCCATTACGGTGCTTAGCAATCTTTAGATGGGTAACATTTGCCATGGTGGGGTCTTTTTCATCGCGATAGATGAACATGACAATATCGGCATCCTGTTCCAACGAGCCGGATTCGCGCAAATCTGAAAGCTGGGGTTCTTTATCTGCACGCTGCTCAACAGCACGAGAAAGCTGCGCAGCTGCCATCAGTGGCACGTTAATTTCACGCGCAAGCTGCTTGAGCGACCGTGAGATGTAAGAAACTTCCTGAACGCGGTTATCGTTGCGCGTTTCAGATGACATGAGCTGCAAATAATCCAGGATCACCAGATCAATCCCATATTCCATATGCAGACGACGACATTTTGTTCTCAGTTGCAACGGTGTCAGCGCCGGGGTATCGTCGAGATAAATCCTTGTATCACCCAATACCTCAATCGCATGATTGAAGACTGGCCAATCATCATCGGTTAGCTTCCCAGAGCGCAAACGCTGGGAATCGATACCGGTCTGTTGGGCGATCAAACGCTGCACAACCTGCTCATTCGACATTTCCAGGGAAAAAACGGCCACCCGCTTCTTGTGAATAAGTGCGGCATTGTGCACAATTGTCAACATCAAGGCAGTTTTACCCATACCAGGGCGCCCGGCGGTGATAAGAAGATCGGATGGCTGTAAACCACCCAGCATTTTATCCAAATCAGTAAAACCAGTAGGCACACCGACAATTTCATCCGCTCGCCGAGCCAATTCATCGACATGGTCATAATAGGAGGAAAGCACTTCGCGGATGGGCTTGATATCATGCCGCATCTTGCGCTCACCCACATTAAAGATAGCCTTCTCAGCCTCGCCCATGACCGTATCAATGGCTTCTTTTTCATCATAAGCAAGCGTCGCAATATTATTTGCAGCTGTCAGCAGTTTACGCCGGATGGAGGTGGCTTCCACAATTTTTCCATAAGCTTCGGCGTGCAGCGTGGTTGGAACCTGGTTTAAGAGAGCGGTTAAATAGGCAGGTCCGCCAATCTCTTCCAATCGCCCCATGTCTTCCAGTTCTTCACTGACAGTCAAACTGTCAACTGGAACCCGGCGCTCCTGTAAACGAACATAAGCCTCCCAAATAAAGCGTAAACGATGGATGTAAAAATCATCCGGCTGAAGAAATTGAGCCAGATCGTAATACACTTCGGGATTGATCAAGACCGCGCCAATGACGGCCTCTTCTGCTTCACGACTGTGAGGTAATCCGCCGGAGGGACTGGGCTTTTCCTCCCCATAAGGAGTTTCAGAGACATCAAAATCAGACATAAAATTCTCTTCTATAATTTCAGATCGTTGAAAAAACTACTCCCCAAATATACCACCGGGCGGTCAGCCTTTGGCAGCCGGGGAAGCATTGCTCAGAAAAAAGGATAAAAAAAGGACACGCCTGATGTTATTTTATCCGTCGTGTCCTCTGTACTGATTATTCTAATGCTATTTCTTTTCGGGGTTATCGGGATCTTCTGTGTCTGAGCCGCTCGGTGGTTTATCCGTACCCAGTTTGCTCAGAAAATCTTCGAAAACCGAAAGCCGCCCGATGTCATCGGTTGGGGTTGCAGCCTTTGTCTGAGCTTGGCCCGAGGGTGAGGTGGAACCTGACTGCGAGAGGTCTTTTAACGAGGCCGTTTGAGGCGGCTTTTGAGATCTCAAGTCCTGCTCCGGGGCGATCCCAGCTGTTGTCATAACGGATGGATCCACCAGGATTGGCACATGAGCACGAACTGCCAGGGCAATTGCATCCGAGGGTCGGGAATCTATATTAATAGTTTGCCCATCTGCTTCTGCGACTATATTGCCATAAAAAATATCTTCACGTAAAGCAACAATCTCAACACGCTTAATTTGCGCGCCAAATGTCGTAAAAAGATTCTTGAGCAGGTCGTGTGTTAATGGGCGAACGATCTCGATCTCGTTTAGAGCCACGGTAATCGACTCAGCCTCATAAGGGCCAACCCAAATTGGCAAATACCGATCGTTATTCGTATCCCGCAATACCACCAGGCGCTGGGGAGACATCAGACTGACGCGAACGCTATCGATTGTGACTTCTACCATTTCAGACATAAGCACTCCTGTAAAGTAACCTTATTTTACCTTCTCTTCTGTAAAATTGCTAATAATCCATTCAAATCCTACAAAAGTGATAATTTTTATTTATTCCACCTCGATCAATTTTATAAATAATCGTATTTACTTTGACCATGTCCTCGACCAGCGCTGCTCTCCCGCTGACATAGCGATCTCCTGACCAATGCGGAGATTCCCACGCCAGCCAAAAATCAAGAACGGCGGCTCACATGGCAACTGCACGAAGATAATTCGCTATTAAATTATTCACAGGATGAGCAACATTGGATAAGTTGGGAAAGAAGTTCTTTTGTGTGGTAACCCCGGTTCCAGTACGGGGCAGGGAAAACTATTGATGGGCATTCGCTGCACAACTAATATCAGCATTGCGAAAACAAAACAGCGGAAGCCGTGAATAAATATTAATAAGCTGCAAACATCAGAGCTGAGATCGTCACGTATAATGGGCCTATGTTTTCACGCCGATTGATCGCTTTTGCTCGCTCATCCGGGCTCGCCCTGACATTAACCATTTTACTGGGATGGGTTGGTGGTTTATTAACCATTTTACAAGCCTGGTATCTGGCTTCCATCGTTAATGATGTTTTTCTTAAGAACATCAGCCGTTCCTTGCTAGGCTTGCCACTGGGCCTTTTATTGGCAATTGTCGCGGCCAAGGCCATAAGTATCTGGGGAGCAGAGTTAAGCGCCAATACTGTGGCTCAACGTGTCAAAACTGATTTACGTGAACGCATGCTTAAACACCTGACCGCACTTGGCCCGGCATTTACACAAGGGGAACGCACCGGTGAGTTGGCTGCTGCCGGTATAGAAGGTGTGGAAGCCCTGGATGCCTATTTCAGCCAATACCTTCCACAGCTTATATTGGCAGCCTCCATCCCCCTGACCATACTGTTATTGATCTTCCCAATCGACATCCTGACGGGTATCGTTTTCCTACTGACCGCTCCGCTGGTCCCGTTCTTTATGATCTTGATCGGTAAATCGGCCGAGGCACTGACTGGCAGACAATATGCCAGC
The DNA here is from genome assembly GCA_964462245.1 of uncultured Anaerolinea sp. GTDB lineage: Bacteria > Chloroflexota > Anaerolineae > Anaerolineales > Villigracilaceae > UBA5195. The sequence continues at coordinate 23,179 of CAYWXS010000035.1, read as the reverse complement.
CTGAGTCGTTTATCTGCTCACTTCTACGATGTGCTGCAAGGTTTGACAACACTTAAAGCGCTGGGGCAGGCAAAAGGACAGGCAAAAGTTATCGCCGGGGTGAGTGAACAATACCGCAGTGCGACCATGCAGGTATTAAGAGTCACCTTCCTTTCAGCATTGGCGCTGGAATTACTGACCACGCTCAGCACCGCAATCGTAGCGGTCGAGATTGGGTTGCGATTGCTATATGGAAAACTGGAATTTTTACCGGCCTTTTTTATCCTGGTCGTGGCACCAGATTTTTACCTGCCACTGCGGCAGTTGGGGCTAAAATATCATTCGGGCATGTCGGGTGCAACCGCTGCCAAGCGAATTTTTGAAATACTGGATACCCCCCTGCCAGCACAAGCCACGGCAGAGGACGCAACCAGCGAGTCTGGAAGTTACCTGCCTGAAAGTTTCGAGATCCGATTTGAAAAAGTGACTTACCAATATCCGGGGCGCGAAACTCCAGCAATCTCAGACCTGTCGTTTTGCCTGGAACACGGGCAGTTGACCGCCCTGGTTGGAGCATCCGGCGCAGGAAAAAGCACCATTGCCAGCCTGCTGTTACGTTTTATCGAACCTGACTCTGGGCATATTCAGGTCGGCAAACAAGCGCTCGGCAGGCTGCAGACTACAGATTGGCGTAAACAGGTTGCCTGGGTCCCCCAGAACCCGTATCTTTTCCACGACAGCCTGGCAGCCAATCTACGCCTTGCAAAACCGGAAGCAAGCGAAGCCGAGCTGGTGAAAGCTTGCGAACAAGCTGGATTAATGGATTTTATTGCAAACCTTCCGCAGGGCTTCGAAAGCCTGGTTGGTGAACGCGGAGCCCGGCTGAGCGGTGGTCAGGCCCAACGCCTGGCACTGGCGCGTGCATTTTTGAAGGATGCATCCTTCCTGCTGTTGGACGAACCCACGTCCAGCCAGGACCCAGGTCTGGAAGCCGAGTTGCGCAGCTCGATGCAGCGATTGTTACAGGGACGTACAGCCCTGGTGATTGCCCACAGGCTTTCCACCGTGTACCAGGCCAATCAGATACTTGTTCTGGAAGGTGGGCGTATCGTTGAAACGGGGACCCATTCCGAGCTGATACGCCAACAGGGTGTCTACGCCAGGTTGGTCAACAAAATCGGCCTGGAACCAAACAGCCTGACCCTGGCAGTCACCACACAGATTAATTCAAAATCGGAGAGCGCATGAAGACCTTCCTACGATTGCTGCGCTTTGTATTGCCTTTCTGGCCCGAGGTTTTATTATCGGTTCTGCTGGGTGCCTTGACTATTGGCGCCAGCATCAGCCTGATGTCCACTTCCGCTTTTCTGATATCAATGGCAGCGCTGCATCCCTCCGTTTCGGCCATCAGCGTGGCAGTGGTGGGAGTACGTTTTTTTGGAATTTCACGCGGCATCTTCCGTTACCTGGAAAGACTGGCAGCGCACTCACTAACCTTTAAAGTTTTAGCAAAACTACGGGTTTGGTTTTATCAGGCAATCGAACCACTGGCTCCCGCCCGCCTGGTAACCTCCCGTTCAGGGGACCTGCTCAACCGAGTCATGTCGGATGTGGAAACACTGGATAATCTGTATGTAAGGGTATTGGCACCGCCCCTGGTGGCTATTGTAGTCATCGTTGGAATGGCACTCTTTATGAGCGCCTTTGCTCCTGTCCTGGGTTGGGTGATGACATTTTTCCTGCTGGCAATTGGTCTGGGTTTGACAATTTTCTCATTAAGCCTGAATCAGAAACATGGAAGGCAGCTGACTGACGAGCGCGCGCAGTTGCGCACCGACCTGGTGGATGCTGTGCAAGGACTGCCGGACCTGGTAGCTTTTGGACAGGAAAAAACCTGGTTATCGAAAATAAAAGCCACTGGCGAACGGTTTGGAAGTATACAAACTCGAATGGCGCGCCTGAGCGGGCTCCAATCTGGACTGAACAGCTTATTAACTGGTATGGGAGTCTGGCTGCTCTTGTACCTATCCATCCCACTGGTCTTGAATGGGAGCATCAAAGGGTTTCATCTGGCTGTGATTGTGTTGGGCGCAATGGCAAGCTTTGAAGCAGTTCAAAACCTGCCCCAGGCGGCACAACTCCTGGAAGCCAACCTGCAATCTGCCCGGCGCTTGTTTGAAATCGCCGATAGCGCCCCTGCCGTGCAGGAGCCAGTCAATGCATTGCCACGCCCTGTAACGGCAGACTTACGTATACGGGCATTAAGTTTTGCATATGATACTGGGCAGGTGTTGGATGGCATCAATTTTGACCTGCCGGTTGGGAAAAAAATGGCGATTGTCGGGCCAAGCGGGGCTGGTAAATCCAGCATCGTCAATTTATTAATGCGCTTTTGGGAATATAACTCGGGTGAGATTAAGCTGGACGGGCAGGAACTGCGCCTGTACTCCCCGGTGGATGCGCGCCGGATGTTCAGCCTGGTAAACCAGAGCACCTATCTTTTTAACGCCAGTCTGAATGAGAACCTGAGACTGGCACGTCCATCCGCCAGTCCGGAAGAAATTGAAGAGGCCTGCCGCCAGGCCGAATTGGATGAATTTGTCAAAAGCTTGCCCAAAGGCTACGAAACCCTGGTGGGCGAACGAGGTGTACAATTTTCCGGTGGCGAGCGTCAGCGCGTTGCCATCGCACGCGCCTTATTGAAAGATGCACCTATCTACATTTTTGACGAGCCTACCGCGAACCTGGACCCGGCGACCGAACGGCGCCTGGTGGAAACATTACACAGGGTTCAAAAAATGAAATCTGTACTTTGGATTACGCACCGGTTGGTTGGGCTGGAAGAGATGGATGAAATTTTGGTCCTGGATAAGGGTCAAATTGTTGAACGCGGTACACATGCAGAGCTGCTGAGACGGGAGGGGCTGTATTGGAAGCTTTGGGGTTTGCAATATTTTTAAAACTGTTGAAAATTTACACCGTTATCCTGTAAAAACAAACAGGGCACGCCCCCAAACGTGCCCTGCCGTGCTGGAACCGGTATTACCATGTTTTATTTCCCCCAGAAAACCACTCAGAACATTTTTCCCCAGACATATGCTTGCAGAATGAATTTTACCCAGCAAGATAACTGTTCAGTCAAGATGCTCAACCAGTGCCATGACTGAACAGCTTCCAATTTAGCGAATTAGTGGTCTCGTGAGCGAAACTCCGATGACCATTCCGAAGATGAAGGTAACCAGGCAAATAATTATCAAGTTCGAGGTACTTATGGCGATGATCATGGCAGGCTCCTCTCAACTAGTAGGACGATCGACGCTTTTGTCAGTAATTGTTTCTGACGAATAGGAGGATTAGTTTGTCTCCTCCTGCTCGATAATCTCTTCTGATTTGATTAAACCATCTTCAAGAAAAAAATACCTGCCTTTTGAATCGACAAAAGGCCCTTGCTCAGGGCCTTTTGGGCAAAATTTGTTTAAGATTATTTATGCTATGGATTACCTGGATGAAGATACCCACTCAAATGCGCCAGATGCACCAGGTGTGCGACGTTAAGCGCATTAAATTTATTAAATAAAACGTTCTTAATCACACGGACCGGTTTACGTGTGCCGAATCCCAATTCCACAGCTATTTGTTCCTCGGTCAACCCATCACAAATATATTTCAGAACCTTGTCTTCATGTTCTGTCAGCTTTGGCGCAGCCATCTGAAAAGAGTGTTCTGTGCGAGGCAAAACAGTCTCTTTGATAAACTTCAAAGCGCTATCCTGACTTTCAATCAGGTTTTTATCCACAACGAAATCACATCCAGCTCTTTTTAGCAAATCTATGCACTCAGGATAGCGCGTCATCCCAAGAATCCGGGCCTGAGGCAAAGTCTTCCGAATGGTCTTAACAAAATTTGGGCTGAGGTTATTATCGCCATATAACTGCCCATCCACAACGATAAGATCGGGCTTTTTTTGCTGACAAATCTCCAGGCTTTCGCTGACAGTCGACCGAATACCAACGATTTCAATTTCAGGGATTTTATTCAGGATCGCTTTGATAGCTTCCTGCTGATAATACTGGTCATCTAGAATAAAGGTCCGATATGTCTGTGGCAGCATCCTGTTAATCTCCTTTAATGCGGGCAGCCAGATGAATACGTGTTCCATAGCCAACCCGTGAATCAACCTGTAAAGTGGCATCATAACCAATCTGACGGATGGTTTCTTTTTGATACTGCAAATCTATCAGGCCAAAACTACGGCGGACTGTATTGACAGTATTTATATCAAAACCTCTACCATTATCTTCTATTTCCAGGTGAAATGTATTGTTATCCCGATAAAACTTTATGATTGCAGATCCATTCTCAATTTGATCAATCTGGGAATGGCGCACAACATTACTGATTGACTCCCGGGCTGCGTTAAAAAAAGCGATACGGACACGATGGGGCAGTTCATCACGTGTACCATCACACTCCAATCGAATTAAGTCACAAATTGGTTTAAATCCGGGCAACGTACCACCCAGTCGTTCAATATAGCTTTGAACTGCGGGGATCAAGCCTTCATTTTCCAGGGTAAATTTTCCAGTTGAAATCGCCAATTCTGCATCCAAAACACTCTTGGAGTAATCGATTAGATCACGAATTTGAATTAGTCTTTCCTTACTGACCGGAATGATCCCGTCTGCATCGGCGACTGATGTCAGAATTTCCTCAATCGGTTTAATTCCTGCGGGATGCATAATACCTCGCAGGTTATGAATATTTTGCATTTGTCGTTTATTAAATTGTTTTTGGCGAATATTTTCAAAAATCAGACCAGCCATGGCAACAAAAACAGAAAAGATATGCTCTTCGATTGGAGTAAATCGGGTATCTCCAGATTGCCCCAACCGATTTTCGAGTTTGATAGCGCCTTGAGGAAATTTCTTCGAATCGCGGAATGGGGCAATAATAATCTGTCGGGATTGTTTGGAAAAAAGGTATTGAAGATGATCGGTGAAACCCGTGCGGTAGGGAGAATTTTTTATTTCCCTGGCTCCCAAGTTGATGATGCGATTATGGTGGACAGCCCTACCCGTCAGACCATCCCCTTGCTTGCCAGTAACCTTAATCTCATGACTGTTAAAAAATTTATCAGGGATGTCACTGGAAGCAATTAAATGCAGAACCCGTTCCTTGTTATTATATTGGTCGACAGTCTGGCGCAAAAAAAAGACCGAACAATCTTCGACATGGAAAAGATCCTTTCCAAACTTAGCCAGGGCGCGCGCCGCCTGAATATCATCTTCCCAACCAATGGAGTCACGCGAGAGCAGCATGGCCCACTTTTCCAATAAAAGCAGCAGGTTTTCCCTCTTGGTGGATTGTGTCAATGCAGCCGGTCCCAATTGGGCTTCGGTCAGCAGGCTGGATAGTTGAGCAGCAAACCAACTTGCTTTTTTGAGTTCCATGGACGTAAAAGCATTTGCCTGCCTGGAATCAATACTGATCATGCCAAAGCATTCACCGGTTGCAGGTGAAAGGAGAGGCACTCCCATCCAGGAGCGGATATGCGCAGCACAATAGCGAGCCTGTTTAAAAGACGGGTATTTATCCGGGTCTTCAATTCGAGCCACCTTGTTCTTAATTACTTTTGAGTTAGGGTAGCGTTCGTCACCAACCGGGAATTCAAGCTGGTATATATCTTCTTCATTTTCATCAAAACCAACACAGGCGACGATTTGCAAATATTCACGATAAATAAGCATGACAGAGGTTGTATCGTAATTAACCATCTTCTTTAATTCCAGGAGCAGGTCTTTAATTTGTTTTTTTACTCTGGCTGGTGAAGCAAGTCGGCGTTCATTTTGATGCGGAAAATTACTCTGAATCCGATAAACCCAGGTTGCACCCAAAAGGAAAATAGCACGCGCCATAAATATCACAATATCCACGAAGAGCGGGGCGCGCTGTTCTAAATGGATGATAGAAGTTCCATAAACAATAAAATAACAAAAGATCACCAGGAAGCTGATATAAACTGCTTTTTTGCGGGGTAAAAAATAGGCCGTTGTGATGAGTGGTAATAAAATAAGCAGGAACAATTCCGAGTATGGATTCCCCGATATATAAATAAAAAATAGAATGACAATGGTATCAATAATAACGGTACGAACATAATTCGCAAGGAAATCAAAGTGATGATATTTGGGGTAATAGTGGATCGTGAAGGTGATCATAAACGCGAAACAAGCATAAACCATCCAACCTACATTCACCAACCAGGAGGCTTGATCTTGTTCATAAAGAAAGTAATAGATCCCAATCGTGGTGGCAACCAATAATCGACACAGGGATAGCATTTTCATGAATCCCTGGCGTGAATGCCAGTTAAGGATGACATTGTTAGCCCAAAGCTTGAGATCAGACATAGTTGGTTTTGTTCCTTGAACTGACGAACCATCAGTTTATATTATTATAGTGATTTTTCAATCCCCATAGTTACCTTTTGGCCCAAAGAACGGGGCCTTTTGGCAACATACCCAAAAACAAACCCGGCAGGTCCGATTGACCTACCGAGTTTGTAAATTAACTAATCCATCATCGAATCACTCGAACAATCATATTTTGCACCCAGGGGCGTAGTAACGGTCACAGGCCAGTCACTGGCATCCAACTGGTAAGCCTTAAGTGAAGGGCTAACCCGCTGGAGCCAGGTCAGAGCCTGATACCGAGAAAGATGGAACGCTTGCCAGGATTGGTCCTGATCGCTGAAATTGTTCGCATGTTGAAAACAAACCAGCACGGCACCCAGGCGGTCTAGCGTTTCGATTTTTGAAGCAGGGTTTTCGTAGGCTTTTACCATTCCGGGAACAGCATCGGACGAGAGTGAGGCCAGGTAACCCACGTCCAGCATCTGACCCTGTTCAAACCTTGCCAGGTTACGTTGAAATATGAAAGCATCCACATTTAGCAAATTTAGTGAAATAGCAAAACCGAGTGTCGCCAACAAAGCTGCCAGGGCAAAAATACGCTGGCGCCGGATCAGCTCCAAGACCACCACCACTGCCAACAAAATAGCAATCCAAACCATAAATACATGCGTATAAGTGCGCAATCGGGTAAACCCATACGCATTTTCATACAACACAAGTCTTTGATATGCCGATACGAGCATGACGGCAACCAGGGCCAACAATGCCACTCCCAGACCTGAAAACATCTTTTGGTGGAAAGTAGTTTCGCGCTTTGTAATCGTCGTCAGCCCAAGAAAAAGCAAAAGGGCAAAGAATGCCACACCGACCAACTCGCCAAATCCTTTTCGTGCGTAATCGGCATAGGTATAACCATCCAGGTGAATATTTACCAGCCCTCCAAAGAAGTATTGGAACTGGATCATAACAAATGCTGCAAAAAGGACTACAACACTCCCTAAAACAATACTGGCCTCAGTGAAACCAAAAAAGGCTGGAACAACCGGCTTTTCCAGACCAAGCAATTTTTCATCACTGGAACGCTGAGCAGCATGCAGATAAACCCCGGCAAGGGCAAATGCACATACCAGAATATAGGTAAAGCGGAAGATATATTCAGGTAAGTTTTCCAGCTTGAAAATAGCGGTTAAATCACTTAGCCGCTGGGCAAAAACCAGGTCGGCGGATGCGAGAAGGCTTGCAAAAAATGCAACCACGGGGATGGCAATCGCAAACCCACGCAGCACAGGCCAAATCCGGCTATCCGGTTTACGGGTGCCTTCCGCATTATCTTGTAACTTTTTTAAACCCACAGCAAAAATAAAAGGGCGTGTCGCCAGGCTGCCCAGCAGGTCAAAGCCTCGCGCAAAGTAATCCGCCAGGCTATATCGCAGCCATTCACCTCCGCGATAGGTGACAGCCAGTCCAGCCATCAAGAAAAGCGTTAATGCAGTAGCCAGAAAGACACTTAGCGCTTCCTCCCGAATAAAAGTCATACTTGCAAAGAACAAGATCAGGGGCAGCAAGAGTAATGTATTCCGTGCAGGGCGGAACCCATCCAACCAGAGTAGAACAAAACCAGCCAGCAATGTCAATAAAACATAGATGGCAAATGAAATACCTGGAGCATGGCTGAAGAACAAGAAATCAACACACCAACCCAAAAACAGGGCTGTTATCCACAGACGAGCAGGTTTTTTTTGCATGAAGTCCTCCGAAAAAATTCATTATAGTATGCCCATGGTCACAAATTGCGCTTTTCTCTTCGTTGCATCAAGGCTAATTTGTGACCGCAATGAGTATAGAATAACCATGACCAACTGGCAGAATCTCTCTGATAGCTTTTGAGGGTGCCAGGGTTGAAGATTTTGAGGAAAAAAGTGTCATAAATTCTAACAGAACAACTGTTAAGTATTTTCTCATATTTCAAATCCCCCTATTGACATCCAATTCAGATTATGTCATACTACGAACATCATCAGGGGCAAATCCATTCATACTTTGCTATCCTTTAGATAGAAGGAGGTGATGTCTCGCATGGACAGTTCAAGTAGTATCCAACGCGGCGCAGTGGCATCCCTCCTGGTTTCCCTCTAAGGAAGCCACTGCGCCAACACGAATACCGTCCTTTTCGGACGGTATTCTCTTTTAACTTTTCAGTCATCTCCAAAAGAAATGCCGATGCCCCGCGCAGTTAATACCGCATCGCCATTAGGATCGACCCGCTTTGGAATAGCAATCGCATCCAGTAGAGGCATATCCGTGATTCGTCCATTCATAAGTGTAACCATGCGATCGTAATGATGCAAAGCAGCCAAACGAACAGCAGCTGAGCCATAACGAGTAGCAAGCCAGCGATCAAAAGCCGAAGGCGTTCCGCCACGCTGAACGTGACCAAGTACGGTTACGCGCGTCTCAATGCCGCACTTCTCTAAATATTCGCCCAGCTTCTGTCCGATGCCACCCAAACGAGGGACAAATACCTGATCACCAAGGCGGTTGTATAAGGGTAACCCATCCACGGGTTTGGCACCTTCAGAAACCGCCAGGATACTGAAAGAACTACCCTGCTCTTTGCGATCCATTAACTTTTGAGTGACAGCTTCCCATTTAAAGGGAATTTCCGGAATCAGGATGACATCGGCGCCACCTGCCACACCTGAATGCAGGGTGATAAAACCAGCATCGCGCCCCATTAATTCAATTATCATGGCGCGTTGATGAGATTCAGCCGTGGTATGCAGGCGATCAATGGCCTCGGTGGCAGTATTGAGCGCAGTATCAAAGCCAAAGGATATTTCGGTGCCATGGATATCATTGTCGATGGTTTTAGGAACCCCCACAATGGGAATGCCAAACTGCCCCATATCGTGCGCAATTCGCAAGGTGCCATCACCGCCAATCACGATCAAAACATCCAGCTTTTGATCCTTTATCGATTGGATTACGTCAGCCGATACATCGATAATCTCTTCCTTACCCTCGCGGGTAACCTTGCGTGCAAAAGGGTTGCCGCGGTTGGCAGAACCCAAGATCGTACCGCCGCGCGGTAATATTCCACGTACCTCAGCTGCAGTCAATGGAAAAACACCACCCGGCAGGAGAAAACCATCAAAACCATTCTTTATCCCGAGTACTTCACAACCATAATCATTGATGGCTGTCTTTACCACTGCGCGAATGACTGCATTCAGTCCAGGCGCATCCCCTCCACCCGTAAGCACTCCAATTCTTTTCATGGCGCTCCTCACAAATCAGGTTCAAAGTCAATCATAGCCAAGTATTTACTCACAGGGAGAACCACGCTGAACAACGTTGGCTCCCCGAAGAGAAAGAAATATTTTTGTGGATTTTTTGAGCGGAAAACCGTCGATTGGCATTCGCCGTGCAGCTAACATCGGTAATGCGAAAACAAAACTGCGGAAGCAGTGGGTAAATGCAAAGCGAATATGGGAAATAAATGGAAACGGGACAAATAGAACTTTATGCGACAGGGCAGGATGGTGCCCCATAATAATAGAAATTATTTCTAATATTATGATACTCCAAAATCATCCTGAGGTTGCTTGCCTATCTAGCTGCTTATCCATATAATCAACCAATGCAAAATCGACTATTGAGCGCAGCACAAAAAATTTCGAATTGGCTGGTACCCCTGGCCGCACTCGCCATTATCGTGGGCTTTTTATATATTGCACCGGCCGGAATTCTTAGTAAAGCCGACGCGATTGGCTATGCAGTCTGTCATCGTCTGGATGCACGCTCCTTTCATGTGGATGGAAGACAACTGCCATTGTGCGCGCGCTGCTCTGGAATGTACCTGGGAGCGGTTCTGGGCATGATCTTCCTCAGCCTGAGTTACGGGCACAGTGCCGGAACACCCCCCAGAGCCGTGCTAGTTGTGCTCGGAATTTTTGTGCTGGCTTTTGCGGTGGACGGTGCCAACTCATACCTGTATTTGATGAAGTCTGTTTACGGATCCCGTTTGAGTTTTATACCCAACCTGTATATACCCAACAATACCCTGCGGCTTTTTACCGGCACAGGCACCGGGTTAGGTATGGCTGTCGCAATTTTCGTATCAATCAACCAGACTTTTTGGAAAGAGTGGAACTACAAACCTGTTCTCAGCAAACCACGTGACCTGTTCATACTGGTTGCAATATTACTTCTGGCCGATTTATTAGTTCTAACTGAATGGAACTGGGTTCTTTATCCGGTGGCATTCATCAGTGCAGGTGGCGTACTTATGCTTTTATCACAGGCCTATGGCATGTTATGGACTATGGTCATGCGCCAGGAAAATCAATATGCAGGGGTAAGCGAAGCCTGGCTTCCGCTGCTGGCTGGGCTGACAATCGCATTGCTGCAAATCACCCTGGTCGATATCTTCCGCTTATGGTTGACTCACACCTGGGGCGGTTTTCCGTTAGGGTAAACTCCCCTGCCGTGCGGGAACCGGTATTTCCATGCCGTGCGGGAACCGGTATTTCCATGCCGTGCTGGAACCGGTATTTCCATGCCGTGCTGGAACCGGTATTACTATAAAGTTTTATGGGCAAGATGGATATAATATAGATGATGGATTTACTACTGGGTATTTTCTCTGCTTTTGGGCTTTCTGCGAGCGCAGGATTAAACGCTTATATTCCACTGTTTACCATTGCAATCATTGCCCGATACACAGATTGGTTTAAATTAAGCGCACCTTATGATGCCCTCATCAATCCCTGGATCATTGTTCTACTAGGTGTGTTGATCATCATCGAATTTTTGGCCGACAAAATCCCCGCGTTTAATCATTTCAATGACCTGCTGCAAACTTTTGTGCGCCCCATTGCCGGTGCAATTGTTTTTGCAGCATCCGCCCAGGTACTGACCGGCGTAAGCCCGGCACTCTCGCTGGCTTGTGGCTTGGTCGTCGCTGGAAGTGTCCATGTTGCCAAGGCCGGCCTCCTGCGTCCCGCTGTAACTGCCACCACAGGTGGAGCCGGTAATATTCCAGTCAGCATTGCTGAAGATATCGTCTCAACGATCACATCCATATTGGCCTTGATCGTTCCCATTATTGTCGCCTGCGTACTCGTCCTGTTCACAGTTCTGTTCTTATGGTGGCTGTGGCGGCGTGGACGTGCCCGTATCTAAATCATTTTTTTATAGAGGAGAAACCCGATGTCAATGTCCATGCCTGAACCATTGCCTGTTGAACCCAAGAAGAATCGAACCCCAATGATTATTGCAATAGTATTGGCTGTTCTATGTTGCTGCTGCCTTATCGGTGGATTAGCCGGCTATTGGCTCTGGCAAAATGGTGACAGCCTGGTGGGAACCAGCGTCCTGCTAAACGCTCTCAGCGTATTGTAAAATCCGAATAACAAACAGCCCAATCTATTTAGGGATTGGGCTGTTTTGATTTAAACAGCAGTTGCAGTTCATTGAGCGCTTTCAAAGCCATTTCACGTGTGAAAGCATCCAGACTGATCATCTCAAATTCATCTTCATCCAGCACATGCTGTCCACCGTCCTTATCAACCCATAAATCCAAAACCAGGTCTTTATAAGAAATGGTATCAGGATCGTCCCAGACAGCCGGATGACCCACATTACAATACCAGCCCTTCAACTCGTTATCATCCCGATCATGAATTTCAAAGATGTTATACCAGCGGTCAGTGTAAAAAGTTTCGATAAAAAGGTCATCTTTTTTCAGAATAATATTCTGAAAGGGCATATCAGCACGGTTAAAACGCGCCTCCAGGCAGACAAAATTATCAGCCCGATTCAATACTCCCCCGGTATATTCCCAGGTAATTTGCCCCGTCTCGTTTCGTTTACGAATCGTAATCATACAGTCTCCACGTTTACTATTTTCAATTTAATAGATTGACCTATCTGGGGAGCACTGGCAAGAATAAAATGCATCCCGTTATCCAGTTCCACGCGAAAATCCTGTCCACGAAAAACAACATCGGTTACTTTTCCAGACAGTGTCTCACCCTGCACAACCATCTCAGCCTGTGGACGCAGCAGCAGTGTAACCTGTGAACCCAGCGGCAAGCCTGTTTCAAATGAGATAACACCCAGCGCTGTCTCTACGCCAGATTTTATCTGGGTTCCTTGCAATAGATTACCCAACCCTAGAAAAGTTGCCACCCAAGGATTAGCAGGTTTGCCAAACACTTCCGGAGCACTACCCGACTGTACCACCTGCCCGTCATGCAGCAGCAAAATCTTATCTGCAATGGTGAAAGCCTCTTGTTGATCGTGAGTCACATAGATAGCTGGGATACCTGTGCGGTGTAAAATCCCGCGCAATTCCTCAATCAGACTCTCGCGCAAGGCCCGATCCAATGCACCCAGCGGCTCATCCAACATTAATAGACCTGGGCGGGGCGCAAGTGCCCGCGCCAATGCCACTCGCTGCTGCTCTCCACCGGATAACTCGGTAACCCGGCGTCGAACAAAACCAGAGAGATTGGTTTGCTTCAACACCTCAGCTACGCGCAGCTCAATTTCTTCTTTACGCCATTTATGCATATGCAGCCCAAAGGCAACATTTGCAAAGACATCCAGGTGCGGGAAAAGTGCATAGTCCTGGAACATCAGACCAAAATTACGCTGATGCACCGGCACCTCGCTCAGGCTGCGCCCCTGCCATTTAACATCACCCGATTCCGCATTTTCCAACCCGGCAAGAATGCGCAGAATGGTACTTTTGCCGGACCCGGAGGATCCCAACAAGCAGAGTGTTTCTCCTTCTGCAAGTGAAAACGAGACGCCTTTTAATAGTGGTTGTCCATCGTATGTTTTGTGAAGATTGATAACATCAAGCATGGGCATTTTTTACTCTCAACTTTAGTTTCGCCAAAATAGAATGAGCATTGGAAATCTGGTAGGATTAGTTTGCGCACAAGTCCCGAAACCAGAGGATGCCAATGCTCACAGCAATTGTACAACACCCGGATGAACTTATTGCTTATATTACGACACTAAATCTTGTACTTTACCAACCACAAATTCGGCATTTGCTGCAAATGGTGGATGCACTAATCACCAGTAACGACACAAAAAAAATCAGCGGACTATACCGGCTACTAAAAGGTCAGCCAGACTCAAAGAACGGTGCAGACTTTCTACGGGAAAGCCCGTGAGAGCCGAACGATATTGGTTCGCCGCGCAAGCGTTGGATGGTGACTAAATTCTTGGAGCTGGCGAGCAAAGCAAACGTTGCATTTGATATTTTCATCGGTATTGACGATAGCTTGGGCAAGAAGGGCAAAGCCATCAAGCATTTGGATGCAGTACACTATCATCACAACCATAATGATTGGACTTTTGACAACAAAAGATAGCCTTGAGGCTTCGGAAGCGCAAGGAAGCACCTTTCCAACTACATAAACGAACCGAAAACTCAAGTTTTAGCCTTTTATACGACAACGAGTCGTTTTCTTGGGGTGAGTACCGTGCCTTTAGGCCGTCACGGGGATATACCTCGAGGTTTGGGCGCAGGGGATGGTGTCCCAATCTGCCGAATTATTCGGCTCATATCCCGCTGTGCAGTAGCCTGGCTGATCAACTTGTTCAAAACAGATGGCAGATAACGTTCCCAGGGTCGTGGCAATTGAGAAACCAGGTCTTTTGCTGCCCAAAGTTGCAAATATACCAACGCTACCAGTCGCCACCAGTTTTCTTCGTGTTTATTGTCCGGGGTCTGGAACTTATCCAGCAGCAACTTCTGTTTTCCGAAGCGGAAGAAATGCTCCAGATCGTAGCGCTGCAAATACGATTGATAGATGTCCAGCAAGGAAAGCCCAGCACGTCTATCGCCCATCACAATCAACGATAAGGGCTTTGCAAACAGGGCTTTACCATATGGGTCAAACCAGCGAATTTTGACGAGGGTAAAAGCATGTTTGTGCATGGGAATATTTTGTTTCCCGCGCATCAATAGGTTTCCCCAGGCTCGGATCTCGATCCGATAAGTTATCTTGCGCTGGCTGGTGAAGATCGTTTCAGCAACATCGTCTGGTTCACCCCAAGTTTCAGAATCTTTCAAACAAAAAGGTTTCCCGTACCAGGTTGGGTGAGCCTTACCACTACTCTCTTCGTCAACATCCGCATCAGGCTCATCGTAAAAAGTGCGCGTACCACGGGCACAGGTAATTGTTACCAGGTTCAGTTTATCTCGAATAAAGTTCAGAAATGCTGATTTGCTATAAGCACTGTCTTCAACTTCTACGCATAACGCTTCACCAAAAGACAGCTTATCATCTTCCAATATGCTTTTCACTTGTCCAGCGCCAACCAATTCTTTGTTGGCCTGGCTGCCAACCCGTTGCATCGCAAGCGGAACTACCCACGGACCAGTTTTTTCCTTGTCACGCTCGGGTAGTGCTGCCACAAACGAGTACTGATGCCCAATTGCAATCGGCTTGTTACCCTTGATGGTGTTTGGCTGATAGACAAAACCGCGATCCGGTAAAGTCTCTGCATACGGCCGTGAATTCGAAGTAACATCTATTCCGATCAGATAAAACTTCCGGGTCTGCTGTGACTCAATTGTCTTCGCTGCAAATTGAGCAATTTGTTTTTCACTGAGGCATTCCACAGCAATAGCTTTGTTCAAAGCTGTGTATGTCCGCTGAAATTGCGGGTTCAAGGTTAATTCAACCACGGATTTAGCTGTGGTGTTGCTGCTCAGAGCGTCCACCAAATCCATTATCGTGTCGGTTCGTTTATAGTTGTTAAAGTTCTGGTAAACTTCAGAACGGAACTGCTGCAGTTGGTTGGTCACACTCCCAATTGTTATGCAGTTCTATCTTTTTCGCAATCTTTGACTTTGTCAAAAGTCCAAAAAGATTCAAGCCGTAAGTGCAATTCTGTGCAATATTCGCCCCCCTCCCCGAATGTGTTAAAATGAAAGTACTTTCAG
This sequence comes from uncultured Anaerolinea sp., assembly GCA_964462245.1. Taxonomy (GTDB): domain Bacteria; phylum Chloroflexota; class Anaerolineae; order Anaerolineales; family Villigracilaceae; genus UBA5195. The sequence continues at coordinate 7,816 of CAYWXS010000035.1, read as the reverse complement.
AATATTCATTCGAGGACATTCCATGCCTGCCAACAAAGCCCCTACCATCTACGATGTCGCCAACCTTGCCGGAGTGAGCATCACAACCGTCTCTCGCGTGCTCAATACCCCAAACAAAGTCATTTCTGAGACACGAGAGAAGGTGCTGGCTTCTATAGATAAATTAGGCTTTGTGCCAAAAGCAGATGCTCGCGCCCGGGCAATGCAACAGACGGGACGCATTGGCGTGATCACACCTTTCTTCACCGCACCTTCCTTTATACAACGCCTGCGTGGTATAGCCGAGACTTTGTCACCTAAGAATTATGAGTTGGTCATTTATACGGTTGATTCAATCAATCATCTGCAAGGCTATCTGGCCTCCCTGCCATTGACCAGCAACCTGGATGGCATCATCATTCTATCATTGCAGGTAGATGATACCGAAGTGCGTCGCCTATTAGATCACCAATTCCCAACTGTTCTAGTTGAATACCCACACCCAAAATTAAGCTGTGTTGAAATTGACGATGTGCAAGGCGGGCGTATGGCGGCTACCTATTTATTGGAGAAAGGCCATCGCCGCATCGCTTTCTTGGGCGATACGGATTTACCGGAATATGCCATTCATCCTGTCAATTTGCGCCTGACCGGATTTCGACAGATTTTAGATGAAGCCGGGATTGAACTTCCTGATATGTTCGTACGTCTTGCGCCTTATTCTCAAGAACAAACCCGCCAGGTTTCTAGAGAATTACTTAATTTGCCCAAGCCACCAACCGCCATTTTCTCAGCAACCGATTTCCAGGCATTGGGAATACTAAAGGCAGCCCGTCAATTGAACATCAGTGTACCAGAGCAATTGGCGGTAATCGGTTTTGATGATCTCGACATGGCTGAATATGCGGACTTGACTACCATTTGCCAGCACCTGGATGAGTCGGGAAGGTTGGCAGTGGAAATATTGCTTACTCAATTTGAATCCCCTTCAAGACCAATTAGGCATGTCAAAATTCCACTGACCCTGATTGAACGTAAAACCGCTTAATATCTGCCATTGACTCTCACTTCTTATTGTCATATACTTTTACGAAAGTGCTTCCACGATATCACTAACATATATTATTTGTTTCATCTTCAGGAGGTTTGTCTTAGTCTCAATTCAAAAAAAATCAAAATTCTACCCATCGCATCAAACCCATATTCAAAAACAAAAGGAAAATGAGAAATGAAAAAGAAATCTGTATTTGGATCTTTGGCAAGCCTTCTAGTGTTGGCATCCATACTACTTTCGTCTTGCGGCACGCCAGCTACTCCTGTGACACCTGTTGCGACAGATGTTCCTGCCGCTGCAATTCCTGCCACTGCAATTCCTGCCACTGCTGTTCCTTTAGCACCTGCTACAGAAGTACCGACGGCTGCCCCAGTAGCTGCGGGTCCATCCTGCGGGACCGATCCTGTCGTACTAAAAGCATCCTTCGAAACTGGCTTTGATCTGCCCTTCAAGCTTTCAGAAGAATTCACAAAGCAATACCCGAACGTCAAATGGGACATCAGTCAGGATCAGTTCGCAAACCTGATCACCACGACACCGCTTGTTCTCGCAAGCGACAACCCGCCCGATCTTCTCCGATTACCAACAATGGTCTCGTTCGCCAAGGACGGCCTTCTGAAAAATATGGATGACTACGCTAAAGCGTTCGGCTGGGACAAATGGCCGGTACCACAGCTCAATCAGAATCGTATGTCAGCAGATGGAATCCGTGGTTCCGGGACACTTTACGCCATGGGGCTCAACTACAGTTTGACCGGCATATTCTACAATAAGAAGTTAGCAGCACAGGTCGGAATGACGGAAGCGCCTAAGACAGTTGCCGAGTTCGAGGCATTACTTGCAAAAGCCAAAGCAGCAGGGCTCCAACCAATCATGGAATGGGGCAGCGCTAAAAGCGGTATGGGCCTTGCATTTCCTCTCCAAAACCTGATGGCGGCCTACGGTCCGGTTGGTCCAATCAACGAATGGATTTTCCAGAAGCCGAATGCGACAATTGATACGCCGACTAACCTAATTGCAGCACAACACCTCGAAAGTTGGATCAAGAATGGATACTTCCCATCTGATATCAACGCCATAGAATACACTGACGCTGCTGCCCGGTTCACTAAGGGTGAGGGTGTCTTTACCTTCAACGGCGATTGGCAGAATGCTAGCTACGAGGCTGGTATGCCCGGTAATGTCGGGTTCTTCCTGATGCCACCTGCTGTTGCCGGTGATGGACCTGCAGCCATGTCTGCCCCGCTTACATTCGGTATCGCCGCTAACGCCAAGCACGCTGACTGCGCTGCATTCTTCTTAAACTGGGTTGCTACAAACGAGGCAGCACGCCAAATCGACGTCACCATCGGTGGCTCGAACCCTGGTGGGCCAGCGGACGCTACGATGCCTGCTGTTACTGCTGGTTCGGTTACGAACGAAACCCTTGCAGCTGGACCTGTCATGGGAAAAGCAGGAAACTCGATGGACTTCATCGCAAATGCGACGAGCTCGATCTTTGCCCAGGGCTGGACACCTGAGCTTCAGAAGATGGTCGGCGGTCAGCAAGACGCTGCCGGACTCCTAAAAGCTGTTCAGGCCGAATACCTGCGGGAAATTTCCCAGTAGTTTTTGGCCGCGAGTCGGTGCCTGTTTTTTCCATACCTAAAGTGAGAAATACTATGAAATCAGACAACGGCTCTGTGGCTACTAGATTCTCCCGATGGACCTTTCTGAAACGGAGGGTCCATCAGGAGACCATCATTGGTTGGTTGTTCGCGATGCCCGCTTTGGTCATGTATGGGACATTCGTTCTTCTTCCCCTACTTTTAAGCATAAAGTACTCATTCTTTCGCTGGAACGGTGTTACTTCTCCGACGTGGGTAGGGCTGAAGAACTACGTGACTGTCCTACAGGTCCCCAACCTGTTAGGGACCATCATCAACGCATTCTGGCTAGTTGTGTGGTTCAGTCTCATTCCGGTAGGACTTGGTCTTATCGTTGCGAGTGTGATTCACCGCGTAGCGACTGGGCGCTTTGGAGAGATAGCTCGAACTGTTCTGTTTTTACCCCAGGTCATACCGCTTGTTGCGGCAGGCATCATTTGGGGCTGGCTGCTCTCCCTTTCTGGTTTGTTTAACCAGATACTTAAAATTTTAGGGTTAGGGGCGATCACCCGAGCATGGTTGGGTGATTTCAATTGGGCACTCCCTGCAGTTGGCCTTGTCGGTATTTGGGTCCTGCTGGGATTCTGCACCGTATTACTGTTGACCGGCATGACAAAGGTTGACCCTGCTCTCTATGAGGCTGCGAGAATTGATGGTGCCAGCTGGTTCACTGAGTTTGTCGCGGTCACCATCCCGCTTCTCAGATATGAGATTGGTGTGTGCCTGACGGTTACTGTTATCGCAGCCCTTGCCGCATTTGATATCGTCTATGTGTCTACAGCTGGTGGGCCAGGTAATGCGACCTCTGTTCCTGGGATACAGATATATATCCTCGCTTTTACCCAGCGCTCTATTGGCCTGGCATCTGCCCTGGCTGTTATGCTCATGATCCTCGTAGCAGTGACCATCATTCCGCTCCAATGGCTGAGCAAGGAGAGTAATCGATGAGAGTAGCACGAAGTGAGTTTTGGGCAGGCCGAGCCCTCCTTCTAACGCTGATGGCATTCACAATAATGCCATTCATCAGCATTTTTATTACAGCTCTGCATCCGTCGGGTAGTGTCCCCAGCGGGCTCGAATGGCCAGCAAACCCTCAGTGGGGCAACTTCGTTGAGGCGTTCAAAGTCGCGAATATGCCCGCATTGCTCATGTCGAGCACTTTCATTGTACTTGCTGTTGTACCAGTGTCCTTAATACTCTCAACTATGGCCGGTTTCGCTATTGGTCTGCTAAGGATAACTGGCGGACCTGTGCTTCTTTTTATTTTCGTATTCGGACTTACTCTCCCGTTCCCAGGTATCATTATTCCTATTTACTTCCTGGAGCGAGCAATGGGGATATACAACACCAGGCTCGCACTTGTGTTGCCACTGATAGGCCTGTATATGCCATTTGCTGTCTTCTGGATGCGCGCCCATTTTGTCAACATGCCCATCGAGATCTCGGAGGCCGCCCGTGTCGATGGTGCAAACACATGGGATTTGTTCTGGCGCATCCATGTTCCGCTTGCGAGGGGCCCAATCGTGTCACTTGGAATACTTATGACGATCTGGACCTGGAACCAGTTTCTCCTCGCGCTGGTTTTGATCGAAGACCCATCAAAGCGAACAATGGCAGGTGCCCTTGGAGCTTTCCAGGGACACTACGCAACAAATGTTCCTTTACTTTGCGCTGGCACGATTCTAATCCTGGTACCCACCCTCATCATCTTCGTGCTCTTCCAACGACAGATCATCACAGCCCTTCTCCAAGGCTCGATCAAGGGATGATCCAAGAGCTAATTTCACAATGTTGATTTTTTTTTATTCCTTTGAATACCGTTAACGCAAACATGATGTACTTCAGAAGTTGCCGATGAAATGCAACATGGGTTTATTCAAAAATGTGCAGTTCTGAAAGGCAGGGCAAAAGTCTTTTCAATCACCGCTTTTTTTACCAGATAAAGGTATTTTTCAAAACTGTTTTCCATCATAAAAGTTAGTCATGTTATCAATGATGGCATTTATTTGTCTGGTATATGGAACGATTTTCAACTTCCCAGTTTGTATCGCTTTTAGCTGAGGGACAAACTTTACCGTATTCCGCCTTAAGTTTTTCAATTCCTATAACATTTTTTACCATCATTTATGGCAGCAACTAAACTAATTTCTTGGCGAAGGTTTTTAATTGACCGGATAGTCATGGAGTTCTATTTACAGGCTGATTTAGCTTGAGCAAGTAAAACACACTCTGCGTACTCATCATTAAACGTGAACTTAATCATTGGATCAATAATGACGAGCTTTTCAGAACCCACAACTCAAAAGATAGCGCAGACATTAGTCATTTACTAATTATTCAAAAACAGGTAATAGAAAATGCCATTAACCTTTGATTTACCTTTCGAACAGTTAAGTACTTATCCGGGCAAAAATCCACGTCCAATTGATTTTGACTCATTCTGGGATAGAGGCCTGGCTGAAATGAACTCGATTGACCCACAAGTTGAATTAATTCCTGCGGATTTTCAGACTTTGAATGTGGAGTGCTTTCATCTTTTCTTTACAGGTGTCGGAGGGGCACGCGTGCACGCCAAATTGTTGCGCCCTGCGAATGTCAGAACACCTCATCCTGCAGTATTGCTATTCCACGGATACACCGGTAATTCTGGTGAATGGTTCGATAAACTTGGCTTTGTTGCCGCGGGTTTTACCGTAGCAGCTTTAGATTGCAGAGGACAAGCAGGTTTATCTGAAGATAAAGGAAATGTCACTGGAAATACCCTTCATGGTCATATCATCCGCGGACTTGATGATGCGTTGCGGGGAGAACCTAAAAAGTTTCTTTTTCAACAAATTTTTCTTGATACAGCCCAGCTTGCCAAGATTGTTATGGAAATGCCGGATATTGATGCAAACCGCATTGGACTTATGGGTGGAAGCCAGGGAGGTGCATTAACCATCGCATGTGCTGCGTTGGAACCTCGAATTAAACGCGCTGTGGCACTCTATCCTTTCTTAAGCGATTACAAGCGGGTCTGGGAAATGGATCAAGCAAAGGATGCATATAAGGAATTACAAGAGTATTTTCGCCACTCTGATCCCAATCATAAACGCGAAAGTGAAATATTCGAGATGTTGGGTTATATAGACATTCAATTTTTGGCACCTCGCATCAAGGCAGATGTGCTTTGGGGAATCGGTTTAATGGACACAATTTGTCCTCCATCCTCACAGTATGCTACTTTCAACAAAATCACTTCACCCAAAACATTGACCTTTTTCCAGGATTTTGGACATGAGCCATTACCAGGGTTTTCTGATCAAGCCTTTCAATTCCTGTTGGATTTGTAGATATTTACTTAGCTTACTTAGCTTGACCAAATTGATGTCATAAGGTTATCAAAGATGAAAAACCAAGTGCAACTTATAACTTATGCAGATCGCCTGGGTAGTGGCAACATAAGAGAACTACAACGCTTACTCAATGGATCATTCCTTGGTCTGTTTGGCGGCGTGCATATCCTTCCCTTTTATTATCCCATGAATGGGATTGATGCTGGTTTCGATCCAATTGACCATACAATGGTTGACCCCGACCTTGGCAATTGGACCGATATCAAAGCTCTGGGCAAGGATATCGATTTGATGGCTGATCTGATTGTCAATCATGTTTCGGCCAAATCCCCACAATTTCTCGATTATTCTGAAAAGGGTGAATGTTCGGCTTACAAGGGTCTGTTTTTAACCATGGGCAAAGTCTTTCCTAAAGGTGCCACAGAATCTGACCTTTTAACCATATACCGTCCTCGTCCTGGGTTGCCATTCACAAACGTCACGCTGAAAAATGGACAAAATCATCTCATGTGGACAACCTTTACCAGCCATCAGCTCGACATTGATGTAACCCACCCGCAAGGCAAGGCTTACCTGCAAAAAGTGATGCAAATATTGAGCGAGAACGGAATCCACATGATACGTTTGGACGCAGTGGGCTTTGCCATCAAAAATCCTGGCAGTAGTTGTTTCATGATTCCTGAAACTTTTGCTTTCATCGATGAGTTGACACAACAAGGTAAAAACCTTGGGATCGAGGTGTTAGTCGAAATCCACTCTTACTATCGCAATCAGATCGAGATCGCCCCCAAAGTAGATCGTGTTTATGATTTTGCGCTACCGCCTCTGGTACTGCACGCCATCTTCAATCACAGTGCCTTTTACCTGAAACAGTGGTTGGCGATTAGCCCTCGTAACGCTATAACAGTGCTGGATACTCACGATGGGATAGGAATTATTGATGTCGGCGCTGACAGGATCAATCCCATTGACAATCCTGGCTTGATTCCTTATGTGGAGTTGGATGCCTTGGTTGAACAAATCCACATCAATAGCAACGGACAGAGTCGCAAGGCAACTGGCGAAGCGGCTGCCAACCTCGACCTGTACCAGGTCAACTGCACGTTTTATGATGCTGTGGGGCGTAACGATGACAACTATTTGATAGCACGCGCCATCCAGTTCTTTACTCCAGGAGTCCCGCAGGTTTATTACGTGGGTTTACTGGCTGGTGAAAACGATATGGCTTTATTAGCCAGGAGCGGTGTCGGACGGGATATTAACCGTCATTACTACACGTTCAAAGATATTGAGCAAGCTCTTCAGCGCTCTGTAGTTCAATCACTATTTGAATTGATTCGTTTCAGAAATCAACATTCTGCTTTCAATGGAACATTTAGCTTACCTGAAACCGAAAACTCTAAAATCGCCATGCGGTGGGATAATGGCGATGACTGGGCATTATTGGAAGTTGATTTGGCTTTGGGTCGATATAAAATTTCTAATAGCACAAGCTAAGCCGAGGCCTTCGTCAGAAGACTGCGCCCAGTTTTCCCCACTCAATTTCGGTCTGCATAACCACTCCGCGTCTGAAAGGGATCCCATATAAATTTTCTATTCTTTCCTTTAGTTTCGCCAAAATAGAATGAGCATTGGCAATCTGGTAGGATTAGTTTGCGAACAAGTCCCGAAACCAGAGGATGCCAATGCTCACATCAATTGTACAACACCCGGATGAACTTATTGCTTTTATTACGACACTAAATCTTATACTAGACCTCTTGCAAAAGTGACGGGTGTGCCCTGATAATAGGCACATGAGA
>CAYWXS010000034.1:0-58144 GCA_964462245.1 uncultured Anaerolinea sp. | reverse complement strand
GGGCGTGGTAAGCAGAATAATTTACTGAAGGAATTTTGTGATACTGTTTATCCCGACTCTAAAACTGATTTGGCAACCTGTTTTCTAGAAAGAAGTTTTAATTTTTGCAATACTGGTTGTACTATTAGTTTAGTAACACCTCAAAACTGGCTATTCCAAGCAGCTTATAAAAAACTACGGACAAACCTTTTAAAAAAAGTTGAATGGAATGTGGTAGCAAAATTAGGTGCTGGAGCATTTGAAACTATTGGCGGCGAGGTCGTAAATGTCTCTCTGCATATTTTTACTCTTAACACTCCCAATGGACAACACAAATTCATAGGAATTGACGCTAATAATACTCGGGGAAGAGTTGCTAAATCTGAAACCTTGTGTAAAGATGGAACAAATTTTATATTACAGTCAATTCAATTTAAAAACCCTGATAACAAAATAACTCTTTCACCGTATTCGCCAGTTGAAAACCTATCAAGTTACTGTTCATCTTACAACGGTCTTGGCACTGGTGACTTCTTACATTATGGGCGTAATTTTTGGGAACTCCCAAAACTCACTAACCAATGGGAGTTGCTTCAAGGTACGGTTGATACACCAAGCTTCTACGGTGGGCGTCAGCAAATCATGGCATGGGAACATCACGAAAATCGTGTGCGAGGTTTATCAGAAAGTGAGAGGGACCAAATTCATGATCAGGATAAAAGTGGGCAACAGGCTTGGGGCAAGCAAGGAATTGCTATAGGTTTAATGAGCGGCTTGAAGCCAACATTATATACTGGAGAAAAGTACGAAAAAGCGCTGAGTATTTTATTACCCAATGATCCCAAAATAATCCCGGCCCTATGGGCTTATTGCAGTAATCCGGATTTCAACAAAGCCGTTCGAAATCTTGATAATGGAGTTATCGTTGCAAGCGCTACCCTGGTAAAAGTTCCCTTTGACCTGGAACGCTGGCAAAAAGTCGCAGATGAAGCTGGCCCGCTGCCCGAACCGCACTCGAATGACCCGACGCAGTGGCTGTTCAAGGGCCATCCGTCCGGTGCGACTGAAGCGCTGCAGGTGGCGGCCGCACGCCTGCTGGGTTACCAATGGCCGCAGCAAACAGCGGATGAACTGGACGCGCTGCAGGATGTAGATGGCATCGTCTGCCTGCCGTCCACGGCTGGCGAGCGTCCCTTTGCCGAGCGATTGCGCGAAGTACTGGCCGCCGCCTATGGTGAATTAACCCCGCGCCTGCAGGCCGACCTGCTGGCCCAGGCTGGCGCACCTGGCAAAACGCTCGAAGATTGGCTGCGCGATGATTTCTTTGCGCGGCACTGCCGGATCTTCCATAACCGTCCGTTTCTGTGGCACATCTGGGATGGGCGTAAGGATGGCTTTTCGGCACTGGTCAACTACCACAAGCTGGATTCGGCTGGTCTGGATAAGCTGATCTACACCTACCTGGGCGACTGGATCCGCTTTCAGCGTGCGCGCCGCGATCACGGTGAACCGGGGGCGGATGGGCGCCTGGTGGCGGCGCTGGAGCTGGAAAAGAAGCTCAAGCTGATAAAAGAGGGTGAGCCGCCTTATGATATTTATGTACGTTGGAAACCATTAAATCAGCAGGCCATTGGCTGGAACCCGGACTTGAATGACGGCGTGCGTCTGAACATCCGGCCATTTGTGCAGGCAGGCGTGTTACGGGCAAAGTTCACAATCAATTGGAACAAGGATCGCGGCAAGAACCCGGATGGTTCAGACCGCGAGAATGATTTGCATTTGACGATCGCTGAGAAGAGAGCCGCGAGGTAAAGCATTCTCCACGATCCCGCCAATCATCGCGGCAGCGGCAGCGACCTCAGAAGTGTCGGCGCATGTCGTTTGGCTTTTTTTCTTTGACATTCCAGAAAAAGCGTGCTACATTAAAAATGATTTGAACAGCTTGGACCAAGGTCTTTATTATGACAACCATAACCATTGCAGGCGAAGTTTTCCGTTGGGCGCGTGAAAGAGCTGGTCTCTCTGACGAAAATTTGGCGAAAAAAGTTCACGCCAAGCCAGAGAAAATCCACGCCTGGGAAACCGGTCAAGAATATCCCAACTTTCAGCAGGCGCAGAAGTTAGCGTCTGCATTTGGCATTCCTTTGGGATATCTTTTCCTATCGCAACCGCCTCAAATGACTATTCCGATTGCCGATTTTCGCAGCCTACCCAACACAGAAAAAGCGAAGATCAGCCCCAATTTACAGGATGTTTTGGATGACGCTCTCCGGAAACGGGATTGGTATGGAGAATGGCGCAAAGCAGAAGGCCTGGGCACATTAGAATTCGTGGGCAAATATTCTCTCCGGAGCCAACCAGCAGAAATTATTATGGATATGCGCCGAGTGTTGGATATCCCCCCGGATTTTGCGTCCCATCTGAAAACCTGGGATGAACATTTGCGAATGCTTGTTCAAAAAGTTGAATCTGCCGGTATTCTGGTTCTACAAAGCGGTATCGTTGGCAACAACACCAAGCGTGGGCTGTCCATCGACGAATTTCGCGGCTTTGCGTTGGCCGATGAATATGCTCCGCTGATTTTTATCAACGCCCAAGATTCCATCTCCGCTCGAATTTTTACTATTGCGCACGAACTTGCGCATTTATGGACGGGAACCAGTGGTATCTCCAACCCTAAAATTACACCTGATGCAGTTGAAACCCAAGCTGTAGAACAAATATGCAACCGGGTAGCAGCAGAATTTCTTGTTCCACGCCAGGCTATTTCTTTGCAATGGGAGACCAGGCTGAATGCGTTCGAAAATGCCCAACAATTGGCGCGTTATTTTCGAGTTAGCACGCAGGTTATTTTGCGGCGAGGTTACGATCTGGGCCTGATTTCGAATGATGAATTTCATATGGCATTTCAAGCAAGCTTGAAGGCCATTAAAATACCAAAAGCGGGGGGTGGGGGAGATTTTTATAACACCCTATTCAGTCGAAATAGTCGCCGCTTTACTCGGGAATTACTTTCCGCAGTTAACAGTGGTCGTCTTTCTTATCTGGACGGTGCACGTCTACTCAATACCCATCCCGGGCAACTCGTCAAAGCAATGGAAAGATTGGGATAGGCATGGAAATTGAGTATTGCCTTGATACGAGTGTATATACCCAGGCGCATCGTTCCTATTATGCATTTGATCTGGCCCCAGGTTTTTGGGTTGCATTAAGACAACTTGCACAGCAAAAAGTCTTAATCAGTCCCATTTCAGTGTTCACAGAACTCGCAAAGGGGAATGACGAACTGGCTGTATGGGCGAAAGCCAACAAAGTGTTTTTGTTTGTCGATCCTGATGACAAAGTTATCGAGGCCTTTCGCCAGATAGCAGATTTTTCTAATTCACGCTATGATGATCAACATTGGGTCAGGGAATTTCTTGGTGGAGCAGATCCGTGGGTTATTGCCCATGCCAAAGCTCACAACCTGACGGTAGTGACGATGGAAGGTGGCAAAGGCAGCGAAGACCTCGACCCAAAATCAAAACGGATTCGGGGAAAATTAAAAATTCCGAATATGTGTGCTCATTTTGGAGTGAAATGTATTTCTACTTTTGAACTGGTTCGCACGTTGAAAATAGGGCTGGGATAATAGAACCTGGATGATGGAACCCTGTTAATCTAATAAAGGCATCAATGAAAAATATTCATGTTTTTTGTAAAGTGTAAGGTAGAGACCTATTCCCCACGGCGGTCACAAAATATTCTGTGCAAGTTCTTAAAACCTCATACACCTTCGCGCAACTTTGTGGATTGTAAATAATATGGTTCAAACCTTGATCGAATCGCTCGTCGCCAGCCTGCAATCCGCCAGCGCCTACAACGCCAACGATGTTTCCGCGCCAGCCGCCGTACTGTGGACCGACAAGGATCGCCAATGGGGTGCGCTGCTGCCCGCCCTGCGCGCGCGCCTGCCGCTCCTGACCTATGGGACTTACGACCCTGAAACCCGCACTGGCCCGGCCTACTGGCTGCGCTGCATGATCGCTCGCACTCTGGCGGCTGACCCGCTGCCTGCAGATGCCACGCCCATCATCTACCTGCCAGGCGTCAGCCGCCAGGAAATGCGCGCCGTGGAAGACTGTCCACGTGAACTGCAACCATTGGCCGAGCTGCAATATAGGGGCGTTCTATGGAGCCAGCGCAACGGCAAGGATTGGACCATTGCCGCTTTCCTGCAATCTGTACTGAACATCGAAGTTGCCGGCGATGCCGCCACGCGCGAGGCACTGCAGCGTTCCCTGCTCAAACTGGCGGAAACAAGCATCGAAACCCTGCAACAACAAGCTCCGCTCAAAGCCAGCTGGCTGGACAACCTGCTGCATCCGGATGAAGTCCGCAGCCTGTTAAGCTGGATGAACAACCCGGCCGGGCACCGCCAGAATCTGAGCGCACAGGATGCGCAGGGCCACCTGTGGCAGGCATTCTGCAACCTGTGCCGCCAGAAATACCGCTTCGACCCCGGCCGGGATGGCGAATTGGTCGCTGCCGATCTACTCGGTACAGAAAACGGTCCGTGGGATGTGGTCTGGGAACGTTATAAGGAATCGCCCCAGGCCTATCCACACATCGCCAGTCTGCTGGGCCAGGTGGCACCACCCCCAGACTTTTTCGATCTTTCCGAACGTTGGCCCACCCATAATGAGAGCGCCGAAGAACAATTACGGCTGGACCTGGAGCATGTGGGAGCAAGCGTCTCACTGGCAAATGCACGCAGCCTGATACAAAACCTGGAGAATACACACGGCCAACGCAGAAAATGGGCCTGGGCAAAAATAGGCCTGGCGCCATTGGCCCAGGCACTGGAAGTTTTAGCACGCCTGGCACAACAAACAGAACGCCCCCTGCCCGGTTCCAGCCTGGAAGAACTTTCATCTGCCTATCTCGAATGGGCCTGGCAGGTGGACGCCGCTGCGCTGGAAGCGCTGGCCATCGCGGGGAAATCCGCCCTAAGTTCTGACCTGCTGGTAATTAAATCCAGTTTAGCTATACTTTATAAACCCTGGCTGGAAGCCGCGGCGCGCCAATTTCGAAACCTGGTAGAGACTGACGGCTACCCTTACCAGGCTTTTGGCCTGCCCATGCCCGGTACCTGTATCCTCTTCAGCGATGCGCTGCGCATGGATAACGCCCAAAAACTGACAGAATTATTAGAGGGCGCCGGGTTGCAAACCGAGCTTATCGGGCGCTGGGCTGCGCTGCCACCGGTCACTTCCACCAGCAAACCTGCTTTTTCACCCAATCAAAATTTAATGAACGGAGCAAACAGCCGCAACCTGAACCCATCCCCCGCCAATCGAGACACAGCCCTGACAGCGGATATTTTCAGAAGCTTGTTGGAGAGCCAGAATTTTCAAATCCTGCGAGGGGATGACCCTGGACAGAACACATCCGGCCTGGGTTGGACAGAGCTGGGCCAGATCGACAGTTACGGACATGAGCACGGCAGCAAACTTGCCCTGCATCTGGAAGCAGAACTGGGGGCACTGGCGAGCCGGATCAACGCATTGCTCGAACATGGCTGGGCCAGAGTTCAGGTGGTGACAGATCACGGCTGGCTGCTGCTGCCGGGCGGATTGCCCAAAGCCCACTTACCCGAACACCTGACCGAGCTGCGCAAAGGTCGCTGCGCCCGTCTTAAAGTGGAGGCACGCTGTGATTATTTCAGCCTGCCCTGGCACTGGGATCAAACGGTCAACATTGCCTATGCCCCAGACATTCAGTGCTTTGAAGCCGGGCGTGAATACGAACACGGCGGCCTGAGCTTACAGGAATGTTTTACACCGCTCCTGACCGTAACATCCGCAAGCGGGGCCAGCACCAATATCACCATCAGCGAGGTTAAATGGCGGGGACTGCGCTGTCAGGTTAAATTGAATGCAGCACTGCCCAACCTGATGGTGGATCTGCGCACCCGGCCCGCCGATGAAACCACCTCGCTGCTCTCTGCGCCCAAAGCCATCGACGAAAATGGACATGCATCCCTGGCAGTGGAAGATGATGACTTGAACGGTACGGCAGCAGTGATTGTCGTGCTGAATGCCAGCGGGCAGTTGTGCACGCAGATTGCCACCCTGATTGGAGCTTAAAGATGGAACTAGACACACTCGATAGATTGGCCGCCCAGGCTTTTGAAGGTTATATTGTCAGAAAAGACCTGGCTCTGCGGTTTCGTGGTCAATACCCCGTGCCAACTTATGTGGGCGAGTTCCTGCTGGGTCGTTATTGCGCCAGCACCGATGAAAAAGAGATCGCTGAAGGGCTGGAAATCGTTGAACGCCAGATGCGCGAGCGCACCGTGCGCCCAGGGGAGGAAGAACTATTCAAGTCGCGTGCTCGTGAAAAAGGTTCGGTCAAGCTGATCGATCTGATCACGGCCCGACTGGATGCCAACAGCGATTCCTACCTGGCCAGCCTGCCCAGCCTGCGCCTGAACGATGTGCGCATTGACCCTGAAACCGTCTCGGCCAATGAACGTATGCTGACGGGCGGCTTTTACGCTGAACTGACACTGGAATACGATGCCGCAATTGCCTCCGAAAAGAATGGCAAACCCTTTGGCATCAGCCAACTGCGGCCAATCCAGCTCTCCAAACGCGGCGCACTGCAGATCATGGCGGAAGGCCGCAAAGCCTTCAACACAATCGAATGGAAGCAATTACTATTAAGAAGCGTGGGATTTGAACCCGAAAAACTTTCAGCCCGTGCCCAGGATGTAATGCTGCTGCGCATGGTTTCATTTGTGGAACGCAACTACAACATCGTTGAACTGGGTCCACGTGGGACCGGCAAGTCCCATTTATTCCAGCAAGTTTCACCTTACTCGCACCTGGTCTCGGGCGGCAAGGCTACCGTGGCACGCATGTTTGTCAATAATGCCAGCGGGCAGCGCGGCCTGGTATGCCAGTACGATGTGGTCTGCTTCGATGAAGTCTCGGGCATTTCCTTCGACCAGAAGGATGGTGTTAATATAATGAAAGGTTACATGGAATCCGGCGAATTCAGCCGCGGTCGTGAGAGTATTCGCGCCTTTGGCAGCATCGTCATGGTCGGTAATTTTGATGTGGATGTGGAACATCAACAACGAGTGGGGCATCTCTTTGGACCCATGCCAACCGAAATGCGGAATGATACGGCTTTTATGGACCGCATCCATTCGTATATCCCGGGCTGGGATGTTCCCAAAATGGATCGCACTCTTTTTACCGAACACTTTGGAATGGTCAGCGATTTTATCTCCGAATGCTTCACCCAACTGCGCATGGAGAACCGTCTGAATGTGCTGCAGGGTCATGTCAACTATGGCGGGGCACTGAGTGGTCGCGATACGAATGCGGTCAACCACACTGTCAATGGCCTGCTCAAATTACTCTACCCGGATCATAACCAGCCAGTAGACGATGTGGATCTGGAATGGGCCATCCGCCTGGGAATGGAATGCAGGCGGCGGGTGAAAGAACAGCAAAAGCGCATCGGCAGTGCCGAATTTCGCAACACACATTTCAGCTATACCATTGGGCAGGAAGGCGTGGAGACTTTTGTGGTCACCCCCGAACTGCACTCCGAGAAATCGATCGGTTCTGATCCGCTGCCGCCTGGACAGGTTTGGGCTATCAGCCCCGGCGGGCAGGATGAACACGCCGGTCTGTTCCGGTTGGAAGTGAATGAAGGTCCCGGCAGTGGATTGCGGATTGTGAATGTCCCGGCACCCGGTCCGTTCCGTGAGAGTGTCAAATGCGGTGAACAAAACCTGCTAACGCGGGCACGTGAGCTGGTTGGAGATCGTGAACCGAGACAGCACGAGTTCACAATCCAGCTGCTGGCTTTTGATGCCGCCAAAAGCGGCTCAGCCCTGGGGCTGGCAGTATTACTATCCATGTGCAGCGCCCTATTGCACAAGAGTCTCAAAGGCGGCATGATTGTGGTCGGTGGGTTGAACCTGGGCGGCGGCATCGACCCGGTTCACAACGCAGTCAACGTGGCCGAGCTGGCCATCGAAAAAGGCGCCAGCATCCTGTTAGTACCGATCTCAGCCAGGCGACAGTTGAATGAGCTCTCCGATGAGATGGCGATGAAGATCACGATCCTGTATTACGCCGATGCAAAAGAAGCACTGATGAAAGGATTGGGAGAGTAGGAGCTACGCCCTGACAAAAAATAGCATGAGCCCAACTCACACTGGATGAGGTGAACCGTGAATTATCTGGATGAAGTGGTAAGGTTACAGAAATCTGGCGAGGCGCGTGGGATAACCTCGGTCTGCTCAGCCCATCCGCTTGTGCTGGAGGCAAGCCTGCGGCATGGATTGGCTGCGGCGGCGCATGTGCCGGTTTTAATTGAAGCCACCTGCAACCAGGTCAACCAGTTTGGTGGTTATACCGGCTTGAGACCGGCAGATTTTGTCCGGTTTGTGGTTGAGATCGCTGATAAAACTGGCTTTCCACGTCAAAACCTGATCCTGGGCGGCGACCATCTCGGGCCGCTGGTCTGGTCGAACGAACCCGCTATAAGCGCGATGGGAAAAGCCAGAGAGATGGTGCGGGAGTATGTACAAGCCGGGTTTGGCAAGATCCACCTTGACTGCTCGATGCCCTGTGCTGATGAACAAACTTTGACCGTGGAAGTGATTGCACAGCGCTGCGCTGAACTGGCAAGCGTGGCAGAAATGACAGCAGTGGAATGCCATTCCAGCCCGCGCTACGTTATCGGCTCAGAAGTACCGGCGGCGGGAGGCGCCAAAGCCGGTGAAGATCAATTGGTTATCACGGACCCATTAAACGCGGCAACAACCATCGCCCTGACCCAGCGCGCCTTTTCAGCCATGGGATTGGATTCGGCCTGGGAACGGGTGATTGCCACAGTCGTACAACCTGGCGTGGAGTTTGGCGATGAAAGCATCCATGAGTACGACCCCTCGGCCGCAGCCGGCCTGGCGCGTTTCATAGAAACGGTACCAGGCTTGATCTATGAAGCCCATTCGACTGACTACCAATCCCGTTCCGCTTTACATGCACTGGTGGCAGACCATTTTGGCATTCTAAAAGTTGGCCCCGGCCTGACATTTGCCTTTCGCCAGGCAGTTTTTGCCCTGGAAAAAATAGAAAAGACCTTGTTGGATGCTGATCAAACCTCGCACATCAGCGACAGGCTTGAAGCAGCCATGCTGAAAAACCCCGCCTATTGGCAAAAACATTATGCAGGCACACCTGAAAAACAAAAGTTCGCCCGCTTTTACAGTTTCAGTGATCGCATCCGTTATTACTGGACAGATCCAGATGTTCACTCCGCCTTTACGCATTTGATGAAAAACCTGACTGCGCAGCCCATACCGTTTGCATTGATCAGCGAAAATCTGCCACGCCAGGTTGAAAAGATCCGCAGCCAGGAAATAAAAAATCAGCCGCGCGAGCTGTTATTCGGGCAGGTGATGGACGTATTGGATGATTATCGATTTGGATGCAATCAACCGTGCGGGAACCAATTCTGAGGATTTGATAAATTTACTCACCGCTTACATTCAAGTCAATTTCAATTCTCTGGCACTTTTAACGGCTTTGGTCCGGCTATTGACGCCCAGTTTGTTATATATATTCCCCAGGTGGGTTTTTACTGTACTTTCAGAAATGTATAATTTTTGTGCCATTTCCTGATTGGAATATCCATTACTTAATAATTGAAGCAACTCCTGCTCCCGCTGGCTGATGGATGCGGCGATGGAAAGCGCATCAATTTCAGCCCCGGAAATTAATATGTCAGCTGCGCCATAGCCTGATAAACGCAGCAGTTGCTTGATGAAAGACTGGGCTTCGCTGGTTAATTTTCCGATTTTGAGGGTCAACAATAAAAGAGACTTGCATCTGGCAGCGCTTTCTAGGAAAGGCCGAAAAAAGCGTTCCGGAGCAGACTGACGAACCACCTCGGTGACCAACTGAAGCGCTTGATTAATTTTGTGTTGTTCGAAATAAGAGCATGCCAGCAACACGCGGGCTCGCGTCAGGGGTTCGAAATACCCTCCCCCTGGAACCTGCACCACCAGACCACTTAATATTTTTTCGGCAGCGGCGGCCTGTTTTTTCTCAAGCAAAATCTCTGCCTGCACCAATTGAAATAAGTACTGTTCAGAGGAGCCCTGCGATTCGCGCAGCAGCAGTTCTGCTGAGGCAAGGTCACCCTGGCGAACGCAGACATAGGCATGGTAAACCATCAACTCGTGATCAGTCCAACGGGCAGAGGGCCGTCGAATATGCAAGGCGCGTATGGCACACATATTGGCAAGCGCGTCGTCCGTTTTACCCTGAGCAACCAGGATGAAGGTACGCTGAATACCTATTCGAACCAGCATGTTTGAGCTGGTGGGGTTGGGATCGACCTCCAATGCCTGATCGAGATATTTACCCGCCAGCTCCAATTCGTTACGCTCCAGGTAAATCTGGCTGAGAAGCGTGAGGAGGATACTGGCTGGTTCCGGCAATTTTCCGCGTTGTGTTATTACATATTCCAGGACCAGCCAGGCGATCTTTTCACTGCGGCGCAACTTCCCATTGGAAAAGACACATCTCGCCAATTCACCGCCAGCCATTAAAACGACAAAAAGGTTTTTCTGGGTCTGGGCCCTGTGCAAGAGATTGGTCACTTGAATTTCAAACAACTCCGGGGTGGGTCCATAACCTTGCTTGATCAGATGCAGACCATTAAGTAATTCCCATTTGGCAGAATTTTCGCCAGCATCACGGGCGGCAAGTGGTAAAGCAGCGCCCTGCTGCCAGTTTTGCCTGAGACTTTGAATCTCCAGCAGGACTTCCTGCTCGGCCTGGGTAGGTTGGTGATCCGCAATTCTGGCGAGATTGGTTTCAATGTGACCAATAAAACGCTCAATTTTTTGACCGGGCAACGCCACCTCTGCCAGGCGTAGATAAACGAACAAGAGGGTTTTATGTTTTTGAACCACATTTTCCGGCAGCTCTTGCAGCCAGCGCAGCAGGCGTGAATCCTCACCATATTGTTCCAGTTCCCGCAGCGCCATTGTTTCCATAAGCGCGGCGGCTTCTTCCCAGGCTTCTATAACCAGTAAATGATAAACCGCATCCGCAGGAGTATTTTGCTGACGATACCATTGGGCTGCGCGCTGGTGGAGCAGGGGAATTTCATCAGGAAAGCGTGCCTGCAGTTGGCTGAGAAGCATTTCTGAAAATAAATCGTGATAGCGATAGGCGCCTTGCTCCTCCAGGCGGACAATGAAAAGGTCCGCCTGCCACAGGCGCAAGAGCATCTGCGCGCCACCGGTTTGAGCGGTGACCGCATCGCACAAATCACCGGTCAGATGCTTCAGGATGGCAGTTTTTAACAGAAACTCCTGTGCAGCGGGGCTGGAGCGTTGTAAGACAGTTTCCAGAAAATATTCACGCAGGTAAACATGGGCTCCGCTGAATGTATCAATAAATTCGCGGCGATCTTCGGTCTTACCCAGCGCCTGGGCGATGAGGGTGAGCCCGGCGGCCCAACCTTCGGTGTGTTTCACCAATTTTTCAAGATCGGTATACGCCAGGGGTGGTTCGGGGTGAACCTGTTGCAAGTAGTGAATGCCCTCTTCCAGGCTAAAACGCAGGTCGTTGGCATCCAATTCGGTCAAAAAATCCCTGGCGCGCAGGCGACCGAGTGAAAGCGGTGGTTTTGTGTGTCCAACGATGACCAACTGCATGGTTTTTGGAAAATACGCGAGCCAGACCTGGATGGAAGTGTATATTTCAGCCTGGTGGATGCGCTGAAAATCATCGAGCACCAGGCCAAAGTGCGGAAGGCTGGCGGCTGCATCTGTCAGACGTGTAACAATTTCAGAAAGCTGGAAGGGGGAGGCTGTACGCAGGTTGGATAGTAACTCATTACCGAAATCAGGCTGGACAACTTGTAAGGCCATAATGACCGAGTACCAGAAATGCGCACTTTGATTATCACTCTCGTCCAAAGAAATCCAGGCCACCGGATGACCACAGGTTCGCTTCCAATCATTCAGCAAGGTGCTTTTTCCAAAGCCGCTGGGAGCGTAAATCAGGGTCAAGGGGGTGTTGATTTGGCCGGTCAGGCGCGGACGGGTGAAAAGGTGCAGCGGTGGGACAGGCATGTTTACTTTTGCCATCGGCAAAAAAGAAGTATCAATGCGCGATTCTATGGAAGAGGGTTGTTCACTGGCAGACCTGGTAGAGAATTGTTCAAGTGAGTTTTTCCCCGCAAGCGCAATACTTATTTGTTCAAGACGATCCAAGGTCAACTCTTCGGATTTACCGAGGTAGAGCTTGAAAAGCTTTCCGGCACGCCGGCGGTAGGCATACCAGTAAGGTCTGCTGCAACGCAATTCGGATTGTGCTGAAAAGTGACCGTTTTTTCCATGGAATAAAAACTGGGAATGCTGCGAAAGCCAGGAAAACCACTCGCCGGAACCAACAAGCACACAGGCTGGTTCGATTTGCAAACAATCATTTGCAATGATAAATTTGCCAGGTTTTTCCACGGCGGCTCCAGATAAAATAAAAGTTACCCAATACGCTACATTATAAGCCTTTGGGTAACTTTTGGAACGAAAACATCCCCCAAAACGAGCTTTTTGAGCAGGTCCTGACCAGTATGAATGTACTTAAATCATACGAATTCCTGATTTTCAAAACACCCGGTTTGGGACTATCCTATGCTTGATCTCATTTTTTTTAGCGTGAAGCCAGTACACTCAAATTTGCAAATCATTTTGAATTACTAAAAGGAAACCTTCTCTTGGAACTCTGGACGAAACTGAAGAATTATCCCAAAATTGGCCTGATCCTTTTGGCTTACCTGGCTTTTATCGCATTAGGGATGCCGGATGGTTTGCTGGGAGTGGCCTGGCCA
Organism: uncultured Anaerolinea sp.; assembly: GCA_964462245.1. Taxonomy (GTDB): domain Bacteria; phylum Chloroflexota; class Anaerolineae; order Anaerolineales; family Villigracilaceae; genus UBA5195. Next base: position 45,250 of record CAYWXS010000034.1, on the reverse strand, counting down.
TCGATCAGGACGGGCTTTAACATCCCGCTGGATGCAATCGGCGTGCTGCTGACTGCGTCAGTGGCGGGTTACACCACTTCCGGCTTTTTTAGCGGGCCAGTGATCACACGCCTGGGCGTGGGCAAGGTGCTGGTGGCAAGCTGCCTGATCACCGGGCTGGGTCTGATTGGCTATACCCTGGTGCCAGTCTGGTGGATGATGGTTGCGCTGGGTGTGTTTGCCGGGTTGGGAGCGGGCGCGATTGATGCCGGTCTTAACACCTATGTCGCATCACATTTTGGCGAGGGCCTGATGCAGTGGCTGCACGCCAGCTATGGCATCGGCGTAACACTTGGACCAATCATTATGACCATTGCGTTGACATCCTTGCATTCCTGGCATATTGGCTACCAAATCGTGGGTGGCTTCCAACTGATTATGGCAACCTGCTTTGTGTTGACCCTGGCAATGTGGGACAAAAAAGAGAATTTGAGCGTTGTTGAAGAACCAAAACGCCTGACAGACTACAAAACACCCATGTTGGAAACAATGCAACAGTCGCAGGTCTGGCTGAGTGTTTTGCTTTTTTTCCTGTATGTCGGCGCGGAAGGCACCCTGGGGATCTGGACTTACAGCCTTTTGATAGAGTCACGCGGGGTTGATCCGGCTGTGGCAGGCTTCTGGGCTGGCAGTTACTGGGCGACTTTTACAATTGGGCGAGTGGTGGCGGGCTTGTATGCCAAACGAATTGGCGTTAACCTGCTGGTACTGGGCGGTCTGGGCGGAGCATTCCTGGGCTCAGTTTTGCTGTTATGGAATCCGTTCCAGACATCCAGCTTGCTGGCAGTCGCCCTGATTGGCTTTTCTGTCGCGCCTATTTTTCCGGCGCTCATGTCGGGAACAAGTAAACGCGTGGGGGAGCATTTTGCCGCCAACACAATCGGTTTACAAATGGCGTCAACTGGTTTGGGGATGGCAGCTATTCCGGGTTTACTGGGAGTACTGGCAAAGCGATCTTCGTTGGAGGTTGTTCCGGTTGGCCTGGTGCTAGCGTTCGCGGGCCTGTTTTGTTTGTATGTGCTGGCCATCCGGCCACGTTCAGCAGCTTAATTTTTATATCTGGCAGCTTATTGGTTTTCGCTCACTGTGCAGCAAATTCATTTCTCACATAAAAAAAGGAACTTTATATGAAAGATATCAAAGCAATTGTGGCCCAGATGACCCTGGAAGAAAAAGCAGCGCTGTGCACCGGCGCCAGTGCCTGGACAACCACACCGGTGGAACGTTTGGGCGTGCCAGAACTCATCTGCTCAGATGGCCCGCACGGCGTTCGGCGCCAGGCGGATGTTAATGAAATGGGCGCACAAAGCCTGCCCGCCACCTGTTTCCCAACCGCAAGCTGCCTGGCTTCCAGTTGGGATTTGGAAGTGGTCGGCAAAGTGGGCGAAGCCCTGGCTGAAGAATGTATTGCCCTGAAAGTCGATATGGTGCTTGGCCCAGGCGTCAATATGAAACGTTCCCCATTGGGCGGGCGTAACTTCGAATATTTCTCCGAAGACCCGTACCTGGCAGGTGAACTGGCTGCCCACTTTATCAACGGGGTACAGGGCAAAGGTGTGGGCACCTCGCTCAAACACTTCGCAGTCAACAATCAGGAATTCCAGCGCTTCAGTATCAGTGCCGAAATTGACGAACGCAGCATGCGCGAAATTTACTTACCCGCTTTTGAAAAAGCCGTCAAACAGGCACAGCCCTGGTCTGTGATGTGCTCGTATAACAAAGTCAACGGTATCTTTGCCTCCGAGCAGCAGCACCTGATGAACGAAATCTTAAAAGATGAATGGGGGTTTGAGGGTTTAGTAGTCTCCGATTGGGGAGCCGTCCGCAACCGTGTAGCGGCGCTTAAAGGCGGGCTGGATTGGGAAATGCCCGGTCCACAGGACAGCCGGGTAAAGGCCGTCGTGGAAGCCGTGCGGGCTGGCGAGTTAGACGAAACTGTATTGGATGAATCAGTGCGGCGTATTTTACGGGTCGTTTTCATGGCCCAAGAAACACCCAAACAGGGCCGCTTTGATCAGGATGCACATCACGAAGTCGCACGCTATGCCGCGGCTGAATCGATGGTGCTGCTCAAAAATAACGGGATCCTGCCGCTCCAAAAACAGCAGCATATCGCTGTGATCGGACATGCCGCTCAAGAAGCGCACTTCCAGGGTGGCGGCAGCTCGCATATTAACCCAACCCGGGTGGCGGTACCATTCAAAGAATTAAAAGACCGCAACCCCTATGCAGAGTTTTCCTTCGCCGAAGGCTATCCGGCAGATAATGGGTTCCGGCAGGACCTGATCGACCAGGCCGTCCAGATGGCAGCCACAGCCGAAATTGCGCTGCTCTACATCGCTCTGCCCTCTTTCAAAGAATCTGAAGGCTATGACCGTACCGATCTGGACCTGACAGCCCAGCAAGTTGCGCTGATCCAGGCCGTCAGCAAGGTGCAGCCCAACAGCGTGGTTATTTTGAACAGCGGCTCACCGGTTGTAATGGGTGAATGGATTGACGGCGTGGCAGCCGTCCTGGAAGCCTATATGATGGGCCAGGCCGGGGGTGCCGCAGTGGCCGATATCCTTTATGGTCGGATCAACCCGAGTGGCAAACTGGCTGAAACTTTCCCGCACAGACTGACCGATACACCTGCGTATCTCAACTGGCCGGGCAATGCTGGCTCGGTACGCTATGGTGAAGGTCTGTATATCGGATACCGCTATTATGATACACGCCAGATGTCGGTCCTGTTCCCATTCGGATACGGCCTGAGCTATACCACCTTTGAGTATAGCAATATCAAACTTTCAACCGGGTCTTTTAACGACGTGGATGGTTTGACCGTGAGCGTGGATGTGACCAACACTGGCAAAATGGCCGGGAAGGAAATCGTCCAGGTCTATGTCCACGACCAGAAATCCATTTTGGACCGGCCCGCGAAGGAATTGAAGGGCTTTAGCAAGCTGGCACTGCAGCCCGGCGAAACCAAAACCGTTTCGATCAACCTGGACTTCCGCGCTTTTGCTTTCTATCACCCGGAATACAAACAATGGATTACCGAGGATGGCGAGTTTGATATACTTGTCGGAGCTTCCAGCGCCGATATTCGACTGTCTCAAACTGTGACTCTGAAGTCGACACTCAACCTGCCCAGCCTGCTGGACAAGGAATCAACTTTGAATGAATGGTTGGCTGATCCGCGTGGAAAGCTGGTGTTTGGACCACTTTTTGAACAGATTAAAGTCGCAGTCCGTAAACTCTTTGGCGGACAGGATCGTTATGGCGATTCTGATGAAATCGGCGCGGGCAGCATCCTGGATGGCATGGTTGACATGCCACTTGTGAGCGTGCTGATGTGGCAGCAGCGTGCTTTGACCATGCCTGCGGAAGAGATTGTAGCTGGCCTTTTGAGACAAGTTCAAGGCATGTCGTAATATTCAGGGGTCGAAGGTCCGTGTATCTTCGACCCCTTTCTTTTTTGTGTGTTTGGGCAGATTTTATTCATCAGGTAAAGTGAACAATGTTGCTCGTGTTGTGGAATGGTTTCTGAAGCAATAATTGCTAAAAGCAACCCCCTTTTCAGTATCAGCCTTTCAATAAAAGCTACACTTTTTGATGGTTGTAAAAACTATTCAAGCGCCAATCCTTGTCCACCTATGAGAGAAAGTAAACCAAACTTATGACAGAAAATCCTGACGAAAAGACAGCCATTCAAGAAACAATCGATAGAGATTATCGTTGGAACTTCCTGGTCAACGCACTGGATGGAGCCAGTTTCTGGTTTGGAATGAGTTTTATCTCATCCACAATCATACTGCCCTTGTTCGTAAGCCACTTTACGGTTAATCCACTGCTAATTGGCCTGATTCCTTTTCTGTCAACAGCTGGCACACTTCTGCCGCAACTTTTTATGGCCAATATTGTCGAACGTTCACCACTGAAAAAGTTCTTTCCGGTGACAATCGGCTTCTTCCTCGAACGCGTGCCTATTTTCCTGCTGGCGCCCATGACGTATTTCCTGGCAACCAACCAGCCCGCGTTAACCCTGCTTTTTTTCTTTGTGTTATACGCCTGGAACTGTTTTGGGGTAGGCTTGATCATTGTAGGCTGGCAGGATATGATTGCGAAAATCATCCCGGTCGACAAACGCGGACGATTCTTTGGCATCACCAATTTTATCGGCAATGGGACGGGTATCCTGGGAGCACTGGCACTGCCCTTTGCACTCAATAAATTCGCGTTCCCGATGGGCTATGTGATTGCCTTCACGGCGGCGGCCGTGCTTATTCTTATCTCCTGGTTCTTCATTGCGCTGACCCGCGAACCGGCAGTCGCGAGCAGCAAACCGGCTGTCTCCCAACTGGATTACCTGCGGTCCCTGCCAAAGATCCTGTCCAAAGATACCAACTTCCGCATGTACCTGTTATCGCAAATCATCTTTTCACTGAGCGGGATGGCCAGTGGGTTTCTTGTAGTTTACAGCGTTCAGACCTGGAAACTGCCTGATGCACAAGCTGGTGGATTTACCATCGCCCTGCAAATTGGGCTGGCCCTGGCAAACCTCTTTTTTGGCTTTTTATCAGACCATAAAGGCCATAAATTAAGCCTCGAAATTTGCATCTTAGTCAGTATCCTTTCGCTGGTGCTTGCAATTATTGCACCCAGCCCGTTATGGTTTTTCCCGATCTTTTTCCTGCGCGGAGCGATCATGGCAGGTGTCTTTATCTCTGGCATTTCGATCGTGTATGAGTTTACTGACGCGGAAAACCGCCCGACCTATATTGGTCTGGCCAATACCATCCCCGGAATCGCCGGGTCGATTGCGCCGTTGATTGGCGGCTGGTTGGCCGGAGCCATAAGCTACCAGGCCATGTTTATCCTGTCAGCTGTGATCGCGATCATCGGTTGGGCGTTATTACATTTTACGGTGCGAGAACCTCGTAAAATAAACTCAGCACAGCCAATCCCCAGCACACTTTCAAACAGCTAATTCACATCAGCCGCATCTCTTCTTTTAATATTGGAGCCTCTCATGCCACAAAATTCTCCGGATTTTCCCATTCCCGCCTACCGCATTCCCAGCCTGTCTGTCGAAGAACGGGTAGCTGACTTGCTCAGCCGCATGACCCTGGAAGAGAAGGTTGGTCAGTTGATCATGTGGGATGCACGCGGCGAGGACCTATCGTTTATCAATACGCGCCAACCCGGTTCAATTCTCCATATTCTGGGGGAGAAGGTCAAGCGTGCGATGGACCTGGCTACAAAGAACCGGCTCGGAATTCCGCTGCTGGTTGGTGAAGACGGGATCCACGGTCACTCGTTCTGGAAAGGCGCGACGATCTTCCCGACTCAACTGGCGATGGCGGCAAGCTGGAATCCAGAACTGCTGGAACAGGTGGGGCGTGTGACCGCAGAAGAAATGGCGCCGACGGGCATCCATTGGACGTTTTCACCCGTGCTGTGCCTTTCTCGCGACCTGCGCTGGGGCCGGACCGGTGAGACATTTGGCGAAGATCCATACCTGATCGGTGAGTTCGGCGCCGCACTGATCCGTGGCTACCAGGGAGAGCGACTGGACGACCCAACGACCGTACTGGCAAGCGCCAAGCACTATGCGGGTTATTCCGAAACCCAGGGCGGGCGGGATGCCTCTGAAGCCGATATCTCACGCCGAAAACTGCGGAGTTACTTCCTGCCGCCCTTCGAGCGCGCCGTGCGGGCGGGAGCAATGACCTTTATGACCGGCTACCAATCCATGGAAGGTTTGCCTTCGACCGCCAATCGCTGGCTGCTGACCGAGGTACTTAAGAACGAGTGGGGCTTCCGCGGCGTGCTGGTAACCGACTGGAACAATGTTGGACGCCTGGTGATAGAGCAGAAGGTCTGCGCAACTTATGCCGACGCCGCTATCGTAGCACTGCGAGCCGGAAACGACATCATGATGACGACCCCCCAGTTTTACGAGGGCGCGCTCGAAGCCGTTCACAGCGGCCGACTGGCCGAGTCAGAAATTGACGCACCCTGCGCACGCCTGCTGGCATTGAAGTTTCGCATGGGGCTGTTTGAGAATCCCCGGCGCCCCGACCTGGAACTAGCCGCGCTTGAAATTGCACGACCCGAACATCGCGCGATCAATCTGAGCACTGCCCGCCAGAGCCTGGTGCTGCTGCAGAACAACGGCCTGCTGCCACTCGACCCGACACAGGTGAAATCGATTGCAGTGATTGGGCCGAACGCAGATGACGACTTGCAGCAGCTGGGTGACTGGTCACTGGGATCGTGGCAGCATCCGGCACAGGCTGGAAAGCAACCGCGCGAGAAGACAACGACCGTGCTGGACGGTATGCGTGCCCTGGCAGCGGCGGGCTGTTCGATCAGCTATGAACGCGGCTGCTCGATCGTTGATGACAATCTGTCGGACATTTCCGCTGCGGTCGCGGCTGCGCAAGCTGCCGAGGTGGTGGTGGCAGTGGTCGGTGATCACCTGAATTTCATCGGCGAGACATTAAGCACGGCGACACTGGAACTAATGGGCGGGCAGATCGAGCTGCTGGATGCACTGACAAAGACCGGCAAACCGATGGTGATCGTATTGGTAAACAGCAAACCACTGGTGCTGCCAGCCTCTGCCAAACGTGCTGCAGCGATCATTGAGTGCTTCAACCCCGGGATGGAAGGTGGGCGCGCGCTGGCCGAGGCAATTTTCGGCCTGTTGAACCCAACGGGCAAGCTGACGATTTCGATCCCGGTGCACGTCGGCCAGCAACCGGTATTTTACAGCCAGGTGCGCGGCCAGCACGGCACGCGCTATGCAGACCTGACCCAGGAACCACTGTTCCCCTTTGGGCACGGACTGAGTTACACACAGTACCGCTATTCAAATCTGCGGTTGGATGCAGCAACACTCACGTCTGGACAGGCAGCGACCGTCTCTGTCGATGTGGAGAACACGGGTCAACGCACAGGCACTGAGATTGTGCAGGTGTACGTGTCGGATGTGGTCACCTCCGCCACCTGGGTCAACAAGGCCCTCAAGGGTTTCGCACGCGTACAGCTCGCACCCGGTGAGAAGAAAACGGTGCAGGTTGAGCTGGCGTGGGAGTCGTTCCAGATCGTGGATGCAGAGGGCCGAAGTGTGGTCGAGCCAGGCGAGTTCGAAATCCTGGCTGGGCCTTCGTCACGCGATCAGGACCTGCTGAAGGTGATGCTGCTCGTGAAGTGAGTATTTTCGGCGGCGGTTTCAGGTGCGCAAGGACTGCGCAGGATCTGCCTGAGGATAAGGAATCTCCATTCAGTTTTATATGCAAACTGGTAAACTAAGAGCATCCTGCAAGCGACAGCGCCTGTGGGATGCTCTTAGTCAAAATATAGTACGAACAAGTGAAAGACATTCATGACACTCAAAGCAGTTTTGTTCGATCACGATGGGACACTGGTGGACTCGGAAGGAATGCACTGGCTGCACTGGCAGCAAGTGCTTGAGCGTTATGGTGTGGAGTTCCCGGAAAGTTTGTATAAGGAGCGCTATTCCGGGGTGCCGGTACCGGCGAATGCTGAAACTCTAACCAGGCAATATGGCATTAATATTCCAGCGGTTGAGCTGGCGCAACAGAAAAACGAGGCCACCCGCACTTACCTGGCTCAACAGGCATTTCCGCTCATGCCACACGCAGCCCAGGCAGTGGCTTTTTTTCATCAAAAAGGTTTGAAATTAGCTGTTGTTACAGGGGCCAACCTGGACGGAGTCACGGCAACGCTTGAGGCCTATGGATTATCTGACGTCTTTGACCTGGTGGTGACTGGGTCGGATGTGAGACATAGCAAACCCGCGCCAGACTGCTACCTGCTGGCGCTCGAAAGGCTGGGACTGCAGGCCGAAGAATGCATTGCCATTGAAGATACGGAACATGGGGTGCGTGCGGCTGTGTCGGCGGGAATTGCCTGCTGCGGCGTGCCAAACGCAATCTCAGTAAACCACGATTTTTCGCTGGCCATCCGGACCTTCCAGAATCTGGAACTTGCATCGGATTGGATTTCCCAGACCTTTGGATTGGATCAGAGCGGTAAATAAAAAGGGTGCGATTATGTTCTATGAGAAAAACAGGATGCGAAGAAGCCTTCTTTTGTTGTTGACACTGTCGCTGGTGTGGGCTGTATCGGGGTGCCGACTGGTTGATTTGGTTTCAACACCCACGCCTGAACCAACCTTTGCGCCTATCATTGAAGTTAGGCCGCCGTTAAAGTTTTCGCCTGAAAAGCTGCCCGAGGCCCAGGTCGGACAGGCTTACAGCGCCATTATCACCATTTCGGACAACGTGACACCGGTCTATATTGCATCAATCCAGACCGGAGCACTGCCGCCGGAGCTGAAGCTGCTGGAAGTCCAACAGGGGAATACAGTGGAAATCAGCGGTATCCCCAAAGAGGCAGGGGAGTATACGTTTACCCTGTCCGTGGGCTGTTATGGCACCATGGTGGTTGGGCAGGATGGGCAGCAGGAGTATACGCTGGTGGTCAAGAAGTAGTATTTGCTCAGTGGGTGGGCTGGATGGTTTTTATGGCAGGGTAGATCTGGCAATAGACTTGATAAGCCTGGTTATATTTTGCGACTCTGGCCGGGTCTGGCAAAATGAGCGAGTTGATGGATGGGGAGATGATTTGAAGGGCCGATTGATAATCGGGATATACGTTGGTTCCGATACCTGCCAATAATGCGGCGCCACTGCCCGTGGCCTGGGGTGTATGGGCGGGCTGGATCGGAAGGTTAAATATATCCGCCTGAAGCTGCAGCCAGAGTGGATGACGAATGGAGGCTCCGCTGGCAACCAGGCGATCAACTGAAACCCCTAAAGATAGCATCAATTCCATACCCTGGCGCAGGGCAAAGACAACTCCTTCCATAACCGCCCGCACCATGTGCGGTTGCGCATGCCCCAAACCCAGACCAATAAAGGCGGCATGTGCCGCAGGATCCATGACGGGTGTGCGTTCCCCGGCCAGGTAGGGCAGGAAAAAGACACCCTGAAAGGCGGCTTCGACCGTCTGGGCCTGATCTGCCAGGGAGGCGTAGCTTTGATCGGACCAGAAACCATCCCGCAACCAGCGCAGTGCCAGCCCGGCGGATAGGATTGCAGATTCCAGGTGCCAATGCTGCGGCACTGCATGGCAAAAAAGGTGCAGCCGTAATTGGGGGTCATGCCAGGGCTGAGAAATCGGAGCGAATAACTGGCCACCCGTGCCGATGGTACACGAGACGGTGCCCGGGGTCATTATGCCCTGGCCCAGCGCTTGCAGTGAGACATCGCTGCCCCCAAAAATGACGGGGGTGCCGGTCAGGAGACCACAAGCAGAGGCTATGCCAGGTAGAAGCCCTCCTGCCAGGCTGGCAGACGGGCTGATGGGGGGTAAGCATGCGGGAGACAGGCGAATTTCTTGCAACAATGGTTTGCACCAGGTGCAAAGATGTGGGTCAAAGAGCAGGGTGGAAGAGGCATCGCTGGGTTCTGCTCCCAACTCACCCGTTAAACGGTAGCGCACATAATCCTTGGGCAATAATAAATGCCGCGTCCGATGGGCAATTTCGGGCTCGTTTTCAACCAGCCAGGCCCAACTGGTGAGCATGAAACCGGTTGCCAGCGGGTTGCCGGTCCATTCCGCCAGGCGTTCGGAGCCAAAAAGATCCGTTAATTGTCTGACTTGCAGTGCGCTGCGCCGGTCTGCCCAGATGATGGCTGGCCGAAGCACCAATCCGTCCGCATCCAGGCAAACCAGGCCATGCATTTGTCCTGCCAGACCTATCCCGGCCACCTGAGTGGGATGGATGCCGCTGTCTGCGAGGGCAGCGCGCAGGGTTTGTAATGTGGCAGCCAGCCAGAGTTCAGGATCCTGTTCGGCCCAATCTGGTTTTGGAGCTGAGATTGAATATTCCTGGTCTTTCCATGTCAGGATTTGCCCCAGGCTGTCGGTTATGACTGTTTTTGTACTGGAGGTGCCTACATCGATTCCAATTAGATAGGGTGGCTGAAGGGTTTTGTCCATAAGCTCCTGAGTATTTTCGCTGCAGTGCTGAATGGTTATATTTTCTCACAGATTGTACCTGGCTGTTCTGGGAATAAGCTCCACGTCGGCTCTCGCAAAGCCGCAAAGTTCGCAAAGAAGAGCTTTTTAAATGGAAAAACCATTCAGTTGATACTCGTGTTGTGGAGCAGATTAGGAAGCAGATAGTGCGAATGGCGACCCCCTTCCCAACCTTTCTCCAGGAGAGCACGGGGGCGAAACAGTCCCGAAGAACGCGGGAGCAAAACAGTCTCGGGGAAAGCCTGAGAGAAAATGGGTGGTTAACATTCGTCCGACTATGATTGGTAAACATACGTCCGACTATGATTGGGCAAGTCTATTACGGTCACTGACAGCCCTGGCTCCGAAGGGATTCTTTATGGGCAAGCCATCGGGTGGCTTGCGACTGGACACTCATTTAGAGAAAGGGCTTTGCATCCAGGATGCATACCCGCTATAATCTTCAATATGAATGATCGCCCAACCCTTTTGCTGGCGGATGATGACCCTACCATCACCAACAGCCTCGTGCCTTTTTTTGAACGTGCCGGGTTCCATGTGCTGACGGCGGCCAACGGTGCCGAAGCGCTTGAGAAAGCCCAATCGCACCAACCCGATCTGATCGTTTTGGATGTACTGATGCCGCGCCTGGATGGGCGCGAGGTACTGCGCCGTCTGCGACGCAGCGGAATGCAGACGCCGACCATCCTGCTAACCCAGGTGGGTGACGCTGTTGAGCGGGCCCTGGCATTGGAAGAAGGTGCGGACGATTATCTGAACAAACCTTTTGAATCACACGAACTGCTGGCACGCGTACGCGCAGTACTGAGACGTTCGCAAAACGGACAACCTTCGCTGACGATGGCCTGGCGACTGGCGGCACTTGACCTGACGATTGACCGGCGCGCCCGGCGCGCTATGCTGGGTAATGAGCTGCTGGACCTCAGTCCCAAAGCTTTTGCAGTACTCGAATACCTCATGACCCATCCGGACGAAGTTATCAGCCGCGAGCGACTTTTGCAGCAGGTTTGGGGTTGGGAGTATCCGGCCGGGACCCGCACGGTCGATACGCGCATGTTCGAGCTGCGAAAAGCCCTGAACGACGATCCGGCTGAACCAAAATTCATAGCCACACAGGCTGGCGAAGGCTATAGCTTTGTTGCAGCCGTCAGGATGCTGCCATGAAACAAGCTGCTTTTATGCTTGGGCTGGTATTGCTGGCGTTCGGTGCAGTGGCTTTGTTCATTGTGCCACTTTTTAAACCGGAATATGTGTTGGTTTTCAAAATAGGCATTGGGGCGGGGATTTTCGCAATCCTGTTCGGGCTGGCCTTGCTGATCCAGGTTGGCAGCGCAGCGCATGAGTGGGGAAAAGAGCAGGCTACACGTAAGGTGACCCAAGAACGGGACGAGTCCTACCGGCAATTCTTACAGCGGCTGGATCACGAGTTGAAAAACCCGCTGACAGGGCTGCAGGCATCCTTGACTAATTTACGCGAAGCCCGGAATGCAGAAGAGACCCAATCAGCGATAACCAATGCCAGCCAGGCAGCGACCCGCCTGGGACGCATCCTGCGCGATCTGCGCAAGCTGGCCGAATTGGATGCCGAAATGCTCGAACGGCGCGCGGTGGATGTGGATGAACTGGTCAACGAAATGGTTGGCGCCGCCAGCAGCCTCCCGGCTCACAAGACGCGCAGCATCAACCTGCTCATATCCAAAGTACCATCTCTGCCACCCGTGACCGGCGACCGCGATATGCTCGGACTGGCGATTTATAACCTGCTGGATAATGCGCTTAAGTACAGTAAGGCCGAGGACGCGCTGGAGGTACGGGTGCGCGAGGATGGTCACGCGCTGTTCATCGAGGTGGCGGATGGCGGCATGGGTATCCTGAAGCAGGATCAACTGCACATCTTCGAGGATCTTTATCGGGGAGAAAATGCCCGCGAAACGGAGGGCAGCGGACTGGGGCTGGCGCTGGCACGTCGCATTGTGCAGCTGCATGGCGGCGAAATAAGCCTGCGCAGCGATCCGGCCCAGGGACGGGGAACGGTTTTCAGCGTGCGCCTGCCGATTGGGCAGCGTGTCACCAAAGCGTGACAGGTTGATGACAGGCCCGTGACATCCAAAAGGTATAAATTGGATATCACAAACAAGGAGATATCCATGAAACGAACTATTATCGGTTTTATCACTTCTGCAGTTTTACTGGTGGCGGCCTGGCTGGTACCACACAGCCTGTTCAGCGTGGAAATGCAAGCCGTCGCCCCGACAGATGCTGCGGGTGGGGGTGCAGCAATCCTCCCGGGCGTGGATGCGGCAGGCACACCAGTGGCGGACCCGGCCGTGACGAGCACACCGTCTATACCAGGAGATTTACAAGTAGGCTACGACAACCTGTTCTTCAGCATCCCCGCGGGGCTTGCCAGCGGCGCAGAAGGCGTCACCGGCCCAGCCGTTACCTCGGAGCCCGGGTTTTACAGCGCAGCTGACGCACCAGCCTTCACTCAGCTTACGCTCCTGGGATACCCATTTCACTTTCCGGACGGTGTTTACAAACCAGAAGTGAGAGTTTATCCGGCGGCTGAATATGCCAAAGTCAGCCTTTGGGCGGCTGAAAGCCTGAAACGCTTGCAGAATGTGCTCGCAAACCCGGGCACACCGCTGACAAACGATAACCTGCCAAATGTCGCATTCAGGGGTTCATCAGCGCAACTGTATGCAGCCCAGGTTAAAATGCTGCCGTTTATGAATGGGAATGGTGTGCGTATGATCTCGGCTTACGCCCAGTTCCCGGCGGCAGTCAGCCAGTATGACAGCTTTTATCATTATGAAGGTTTGACCCAGGACGGTAAGTATTACGTGATCGTAGAGATGCCGGTTGTGCTGCCCGTGTATTCGGATGGCAGCAACCCCGGGGAAAATGGGATCACTTACCCGGCAGACCGGGTGAACCCGGATGAGATGGTGGCTTACTATAAGGCGACGACGGATCTGTTGAATCATGCCAATTCGGATGGGTTCAATCCGACGCTGGGCCAACTGGATGCGCTGGTGCAGTCGATCAGCGTGATGGAACAAAAATAAGGTTGTGTTTATGGAAAAGTTCGGGGAAACTATCCCCGAACTTTTCCATTGGCGGGGTAAAGTACGCGACTCGTGTTTGTTTACTGTCAGATGGATGGCTGATTACTGGGCCAGGCGAAGGACTTGCGTGACCGCTGCACGATCCAGCTTTACAAAATTACCGACGATCTGGGTGTTGCCTTCGGTACATTTATCGGCCATTTCGGCAATGCGATCATCCTGAATGCCCAGGTCGACCAGATGGGTACCGAGACCGAGGGAATGGAAAAAGGCTTCCATTTTTTCGATGCCAGCGTTGGCGACGGCTTCAGGATTGAAGGGATCCATTTCGACATTCCAAACACGCACGGCCCATTGGTTAAAGCGATTCAAATCGTGGTGGAGGACGTAGCGCATCCAGGCGGGGAAGACTACTGCCAGCCCGGCGCCGTGGGCCACATCGTATATGCCGCTGATTTCGTGTTCGATCTGGTGCGAAGCCCAATCTCCGACACGCCCGGTATTGAGCAGGTTGTTGTGGGCGATGGTACCGGCCCACATTAATTCGGCCCAGGCGTCGTAATCCTGGGGGTTACTCAGAACCAGCGGGGCCTGGCTGATGATGGTTTTCATGGTGGCTTCGAGCAGGCGATCTGTGAAGGCAACATGGCTGACATTTGTAAAATAACGTTCCATCAAATGTGCCATGATATCCGCAGCGCCACAGGCTACCTGGAATTTTGGCAGGCTGAAGGCTAACTCGGGGTTGAGAATGGCGAAACGCGGATAGAGTAAGGGTGAATTCACTGCACGCTTGAGCCAGCCGACTTCGTTGGTGATGACGGTGCCGGTGCTGGCTTCACTTCCCGCAGCCGGGATGGTCAGAATGGTTCCGACCGGCAGTGCGGCGGCAGGTGCGCCCTGGCCCAGGAAGAAATCCCAGACATCGCCATCCAGCATGGCTCCCATGGCGATGGCCTTGGCAGAATCGATGACGCTGCCGCCGCCTACGGCCAGGACCAGGCCGAGCTGATGTTGTTTGCAGAGCTGGATGCCTTGCTGGACCAGGCTCAGGCGTGGGTTGGGTTGAACACCACCCAACTCGATCCACTCTACTCCGGCTTGCTGGAGCGAGGCTGTGACCTGGGCATACAGGCCTGAGGTTTTGAATCTTTCGCTGCCGAAGTGTAGGAGGATTTTCTGGCTGTAGGTGGCGACCTGTGCGCCTACTTGTTGTTGTGTGTCGCGACCGAACAAGATGCGGGTGGGGTTACAATATTCGAAATTTTCCATGCGGGTGTTGCTCCTATTTTTTTATGGCCTGGTTTGTGATGGCCAGGGTTGATGATCTATAATTTTGGTGGCTGACCCGTAAGGCGCACAGGTCGCGAGCTGAGTAATACTGTTAGCGAATTAGCATGTTATGATTTTTAACATTATGTCAATTGTATATTGACCATTAAGCGACCTATTTTCAGACCAGCTATTTGTTTCCCAGTTCCGGCGGGCTGAAGCCCTGCCTCATGTCATGAAAGTCGGCTGAAGCCGACTCGTTAGCCAGCCCGAAGGGCTTTCATGTTATGGCCGGGGCTCACGACCTTTGCGCCCTATGGGTCAGCCACAGGCAGGCTGATAGATTATGTCGCTTTCCCGGACGTGGCGATCTGCGCGTCTCGGTGTCATCGCGAGGAGGGTGCTTTTCCCGACGTGGCGATCTGAGCGATGGTTCGGAAGATTGCCACGTACCCAAATGCGGGCATGATATCGCGGAGGGCACGCTCCTCGCAACGACACCTACGCGCAGTATGTTCTTTCCCATTGAACAACAGTGATTCTCTGTTGTGGAATCACTCGCAATGACAGCTACGCGAAATACCTGACGTATTGGACGAGGGGAGAATTATAGCTGAGATTCTCAGGCATAGATCAGAGGTTCACGATTCGAGATTCAGCTGACGACTTTTTTTACGCCAATTATGGATAAGAATTAGGCATGCCAAAAATAGCATTTTTTTTGTAGTGTTTTGTGTGCTGCATGCAGCACACAAAACACTACTTGCGGGGAAAACCAAAGTCAAAGTCAGAGAGGACTAGGTGGACGGCTTGGGTGAGGGTGAGGGCTGCGCCGGTCTGCCAGGCGGTTTGGAAGGTGGGTTCGTCCAGCAAGCTGCGGGCTTGCTGAAAGGCCTGGCGGTGGGGTTCGCGCATTTCCGGTTCCATGGCTGCCATGAGCGTTTTTAAGGCGGCGTCAATGGCCCCCAGCAGGAGGGCGGCGCGCGGCGCGTCTGCGGTTTTTACGGCCAGGAGCGCTAACCCGATCAGGCTGGAGGTGAGGGTTAATTGCTCACCCATTTGTTGTCGCAGACGCAGGCTTTCGGTGATGTGCTGGCGCGCAGTGGTCAGGATGGGGGTGGCACGGTCGCCAGGTGCAGCCTGCTCCAGGGCGACCATTCCAAGCCCGAGCAGGGCATAGCCGATGAGCGAACTGTCGTCGATCTCGCGGCTTAGCACCAGACATTCGGCGAACAAGCTGTGGGCCGCCTGGTGATTGCCCTGGGCCAGGTTGACCAGACCAAGGTTATTGAGGGAGATTAAGACTCCAATCGTGTTTCCCATACCGCGCTTGAGCGCGAGACTCTCCTCGTCGAAGGCCTGCCCGGCGGCATAGTCAGCCTGGGCGAGGGCCAGGGCACCGAGGCTGGAGAGGGCATTTGCCAGACCCAATTTATCACCCATCTCACGCCGCAGCAGCAGACTTTCTTCAAAGAGGGTGCGGGCACAGGCATAGTCACCCTGGACGAGGGCCACATTCCCAAGGTTGCCCAGGGGCCGGGCAAGCCCACGCTTATCACCCATCTGACGGTGCAGCGCCAGACTGGCTTCATATTGCGTGCGAGCAGCGGGGTAATCACCACGATTAAAGGCTACGTTCCCCAACAGGTTGAAGGCGAGCGCCATGCCGGGACGATCCGCGGCGGCACGGGCCAGGTCCAGACCAGCATTGAGGGCGTCGTAAGCTGAGGCATACTCGCCTTTGCGGTATTTCACGTTGCCGATTTCAATCAAAACCTGCCCCAGCCCGGCGCGATCATCCAGCTCCAGACGAGCGGCCTGGGCCTGGGCCAACCAACCCAGGGCTGCATCAAAATCACCGCGCAGGCAGCAGAGCCGCCCGAGCGAGATCTGGGATCGAAGGGCAGCGGCAGAAGCATGCGTCTTTTCGGTCAGGCCGAGCACAAGCTGATAATCGGCTTCGGACTCGGCCCAACTGCCGGTCAACTCGAAAACCGCGGCACGCAGCAGGATGACTTCGATTGTCTGGGAATCGTCATTGAGGAGGGGCAGAAGCTGGCTGTAATAAACCAGGGCAGCCTGATTGGCGAAGTTTTTTTGCGCGGCTTCACCCGCACGGCGCAGGTACTCACGCTGTTTGGCCTGGTTGGCGCTGTGGGTGTAGTGATGAACCAGCGTATCCAGCAGGACAGATTCGGAGAGAAGACCGGCTGCGATCTGGCGTTCCAGGTAGCAGGCGAGCTGTTCGTGCAGCAGGGCACGCATACCGAAGGGCTGGCTCTCGTAGGTAACTTCGTGCAGGACGATGTGCTTGAAGAGGTAGGCCAGCTCGGGCTCGGGGGAATCCTGGGGGGTAATTTCCAGCGTATGAAGATGATCGAGATCCGGCTTGATGTGGGCCTGATCGCCGAGGGTGGGATAGTAGCCAGCCAACCACTGGGCACGAAAGAGGCGCCCAATGATACTGGCAACGCGCAGGATGGTCTTTTCGCGCTCATTGAGCTGGTCGATGCGGCTGAGAACGAGGGTATGCAGGCTGTCGGGCAGTTCGATTTTATCCAGATCGGCGGGATTGCGCGGGTCGAGGCCACGGTCATGCAGGAAGTTGAGCAGTTCCTCAAGGTAGAAGGGGTTGCCTTGCGAGCGGGCGGTGAGACGCTGGACCAACTGGGCCGGGACCAGACCGGTGCGCGCAGGGTACAACTGGGCGAGCCGGGCACGGATGGCCTGTTCGCACTCGGATTGGTTTAACTCATGCAGTTCGATCAAAGTGAAGGCAGGCAGGGTTTCCAAGCGCGGCAAATCGTTGTGAGCGGTTTGGGACGGGCGGTAGGCCAGTACAAAGCAGACTGGACAGTGTGCCAGGGCCAGGGCCAGCTCAGCGAGCAAATCGTGTGAGACGGCGTCGATCCAGTGCAGGTCTTCGATCACAATCAGCAAAGGTTCATCTTTGGCGGCTGATTTCAGACAATCTTCGAGCAGGGCGTGCAGGGCGCTCTGACGAACCATAGGCTCCTGAGCCTGGGTGAACTCATTTTCGGGGATGTTCAAATCGAGCAGGGGGCCGAGCAGCGGCAGGGCTTCGAGGCGGGATGGAACGCGGTCCTCGATTTCGTCTTCGAGATGGCGGATCTGTTTGCGGAGGGGCAGGTCGGGGTCAATGCCAAAGAAGGCACTCCAGATGGGTTTCCAGGCCTGGTAAGGGGTGTGAATAGCGTCAGATTGGCAGGCGCCGCCGTAACCGGTGAAGCCTTTTTTGCGGGCAAGACGGATGACTTCGGCCACCAGGCGCGATTTGCCCATACCGGCTTCGGCCAGAATGCCAATCATTTGAGATTGGCCCTGGAGGGCCAGGTCCAGTTTGGCGGTGATGCAGTCCATTTCGGCCTGGCGTCCGACCATGGGCAGGGAATAGGCGGGTTCCTGCAAGCGAATGGCGCGAAGCTGGCGTTCACCGGTGAGGGCAAAGACCGAAAGCGGCTCGGCTTTGCCTTTGAGCAGCAAGGGCGGGCGCGGCTCGAAGACGAACCAGGGCTCGATGGCCTTGTGGACTGGACGGCTGAGGAGGATTTCACCGGGGGCGGCATTGGTCATCAGGCGGGCGGCGAGGTTGACTGTATCACCCAGGGCGGTAAAGGCCTGACGGGTTTGGCTGCCGTTGGGGCCGACGCGCAGCATGCCCTGGGTCAATCCGATTTGGAGAGGTTGGAGAAAGCCGAGGGTTTGGGCAGCTTGAAGCATTTCCAGCGCGGTCCGGGCGGCACGGCGTTCATCATCTTCATGCGTGGTGAGGACGCCAAAGTTGATATTGGCATAGCTGCCTTTATCACCCATTATGATCTGGAGGAAGGTGCCGGCGTGACGCTGGACGATGTCCTGAACCTGGCGGATGAAGGCGTCCAACTGCGGGCCAGCTTGATCGGTATCGTAGTCGATGCCGGTAAAGCGCACAAAGAGGGCGGTGCAGGGACGGAACTCGGTCAGGGAGAGGGCTTGGCCGGATTGGTCGCGCTCGATGAGCGGGAGATAGAGCCAGGGGTACAGTTCCTGCGGGGATAAATTGCGCAGGTCTGGGGGGGAGCGGAGGGGCAGCTCAACAGGCTGGGAAAAAGTCTGTATGACGGCGAAACGTTCAGAGGTGAGTGGATCGGTGCGCCATTCCTGGATGGTCAGTTCGCCGTCCAGGATTTGAGCGGTGGCGGTGTCGATCAAGACTTCGCCTTTGTGGGCGAGCTGTTCGGCCTGGGCGGTGCGGGCGATGGTGGCTCCGGCCAGGACATCCAGCAGGTGAACGTGTGGGTCGCCGACGACGAAGCGGCGGGCGGGTCCAGTGGCGATGGCGACCTTGATATTAAATGAAGTAATGGACCCGTCCGGCAGGGTAACGTGGGTGAAGGTGCGCATGGCATGCTGGAGGGCGAGACCACAGGCGAGGGCAAGCGCGGAGGGCGAGGATTGTGCGGGCTGCGATGGGTTAAGTTCGGAGTCAGGGGTGTTGAACCAGCAGAGGATGGAATCGCCGGCGAAGTCGATCAGGCTGCCGCCATGGCGTTCGATTTCGGCGATGAGGGCGGTGTAGACTGTCTCGAGGTAGCGGGTGAGTTCTTCGGCTCCACGCCGGGGGCCTAGCATTTCGCGCAGGGATTCAGTCAGAGCAGTGAATCCGGAGATGTCGGCAAAGAGGGCTGCGCCGGTGGTGCGGTCGGGGAGCGTTTTGCCGAGGGTGAGGGCGCGCAGGCGGTCCTGGGGGAGGTAGGTGTGGAGACTCATAATTTGATTATAGCAAATTCAAATTGAATTTTCGAGAAGGTGTTTTTGTGGGCAGTGGCGGTTGAGGGCGAGCCCTTGTTCCCGCAGAGCATCGGGACGCTGTCTCGCAAAGACGCTAAGAGCGCTAAGAAGTGCTTTTTGGGGGGATGATGTTTTCGTCTGGTATGGTGGGGTTGCTGGAGGGATTGGGGTGCGAAGGGCGACCCCCATCCCGGCCTTCCCCCATTTTCAAAGTACGAAAATGGGGGAAGGAGTCAAGCCAGGCACAGGTAACGGATAGATGATGAGATTGCTTGGATTACAAATTGACTAATTGTATCTCACGGGATACAATACAGCTATATGATTGTGATTCGTGAAACAGACACTTTCAAAAAGTGGTTCAGTGCACTAAAAGATAAAAGGGCGAAGGCTCGTATTGATGTTCGAATTAAGAGGGTTTCGCTTGGAAATTTTGGTGATGTGGAGCCAGTCGGAAACGGCGTTTCTGAACTCAGGATAGATTATGGTGCTGGATATCGAGTTTATTTTGTGAAACGGGATAATATCATCGTGATCTTGCTTTGCGGTGGAGACAAATCCACTCAATCAAAGGATATTCAGAAGGCGCATGACCTTGCTCTAAGGTTGAAGGAGTAACTTAGTTGAAAAAAAATATGATCACTACAAGTTTATGGGATGCATCTGAGCACTTGGAAACTGATGATGATATGGTGATGTACCTGGAAGCCGCATTTGAGGATGGCGACCCGGCGTTAATATCAGCCGTTCTGGGTGATATTGCCCGAGCAAGAGGAATGGCCCAAATTGCTGAGAGGACTGGGTTGGGGCGTACCAGCCTTTATAAGGCATTGTCTGTTGAGGGTCATCCGGATTTTGCTACAATTTTGAAAGTGATCAATGCGCTTGACATTAAATTACGGGTAATTTCTGTGAAAGCTTAGCTGTAATATTTCAAATTGAAAGGGGAACTGTTTGACAGCATCAGTTAAGAGTTTCCTGGCAGTCTCGATATCGCCAGATTTGAAAGCAACTGCACCTTGGTTTATTAGATCTTTCATTTTGGCTCTCCATTATTGTTTATGATCTGCCCAGATAATTATCTGTTCAGAGCCAGGTGATTATTGACTCGTTTGAAATCGGTGTGGAGTTGCAGAGCCATTCCAAAGAATTTTTGAAAGACTGCGAAATCGTAAATAAGGTTGTCCGTGGCAAGGTCTTTCATTTCTACAAATTGATTGACGTGCATGACCATATTTCTCAAACTGGTGACGGTATCATTCAGGCTGGGTTTGAAGATCTTCTTATTATTGGTCAATGCCACCAACTCTTTCAGGTAGAAGACTTCAAAGGCAGGTAATTTCTTTTTGCTGCCCCTATCCTGGTAGTCTGTAACTTTACTTGCGTAGTAATCGATTGTCTTCTGATCCTTCCCCCTCAATTTTTTCTCTTCGAAATATGCGATCATGCTGGCGTTATCAAAGCCGTGTTGAATGAGGGTATTGCGCAGAGCCTTTTCGTAATTGAAAAACAACTCGTAAAGATAAAGGCTGACGTTTGGCTTGTTGTAATCGGAATAATGCACCACACCAGTCAGTTCGCTGCCCTGGTAAACCATTAACAGTGGCCGGGCGGCGAATTTTTCAAGCATGCCAGATGCAAAAATGTTGATATCCCCGTTAACAGAGCGGGTTTCAGAAACACTTTCTTTGCTAAAACCCTGCTTTTCATCATTCCTTAGAAAGATCATTTGGGGGTTATCCAGAGCTGGCAAGCATTCGATATCTCGATCCAGACAGAATGTATAGCATTGTTTTTCCAGGTCTGGATCGTAGTAAAGAATTTCGTCGGTCTGGATATCGGAGATGGTAAGCAGTTTTTTGCCAATCATAAGAGGCCATTTTCCTTTAGAGTATCTTGCAGGACTAACTTCATCAAATTTGCCACGCGTTGACTTGGTGTTTCCTGGATGGCAAGCACCAGCTTTAACGCCTTTTTATGCCAGGCGTGCTGTGTATGGGGGCAGGAGAACAGATCGTACAAGTCTTTGATCTGGTTGACCGCCTCGATAAAATTGGAAGGGCCGTAAACGTCCCGTTAAAATCACAAATGCTGTCGCACACGCGGCAGAGCATTTCACTTACTTTTCCGGGGGTGGTGTAGAAAATTTCATAGTCGAGCTGCATGGTTAGTCCTGGATCCTTTTTTTATCTGGCGCTGTTTTCAAGATTATCCTCCCGCTTCATCAATCGTTCGACAGAAGGTATTTTTTTCGTTTGATTGGTCAACTCTGCTTGTTTTTGAGCTGTATTTTTTTTATCTGTTTATCAAAATCGCTTTCGAAGGCTTTATCTTGAAACACACGGAACTTTTCATATTCCTGCTCTGCCAACTCTTTGGCGATTTCATGACTGAGCGAGCCGGCATTATTCAAGATTTCGTATTCGTTGAACTTTAAAAAGGCATCCAGCTTTTTGACCCAATCTGTCATTTTCATCGGGATTTGGCGGGCGGCCTGGTTTTCAGCATAATCCAGATACATGCTGACGATTCTTTCCAGCCCTTTGATTTCATTTTCGTCCAGATAATTCCTGGCAATCACGACATCTGATTTTAAAATTGTGCCTTCAGGAGCTTTTTTCCAGGTCGTGAGACCCATATTGGGATTTTTTGCATTGGCGCGACCAGCGACAATTTCTGCGGCGGTTTTGCCTGTGATGGCCCAGTGCAGTTTATTTTGTACAGTTTTGAAAAACGAGAGCGTGATTTCGGCGTCTTTTTCGTAGTCAAGACTGCATTGTTGGTAAATATCGGTGATTTTTTGATAGAAGCGGCGTTCACTGGCGCGAATTTCGCGAATGCGCTCCAGCAATTCTTCAAAATAGTCTTTGCCAAACTGCTGGCCTTGTTTGAGCCGCTCGTCATCCAGCACAAAACCCTTGATGATAAATTCTCTGAGTGTTTGGGTTGCCCAAATGCGAAAACGAGTAGCCTGTAAAGAGTTGACGCGATAACCCACCGCAATAATGGCATCCAGGTTGTAAAAACCAGTCAGATATTCTTTGCCATCATCAGCAGTTATTCGAAATTTTCGAATAACTGAACTTTCATCCAATTCACCGCTTTTGAAAATCTCCTTCAAATGGTAGTTGATGGTCTGGACTTCCACATCAAACAGTTCGGCCAGTTGTTTTTGGGTCAGCCAGACAGTTTCGCCCTCATAATAAACGGTGATCTTTTTATGACCTTGCGGGGATGTGTATAAAATAATTTCGTTGTTCATGCTGGTTTTTCCATTTTGCTCCACTCCACAACTTTGCACGGGTGCTTATGGCTTTCCTTCGCAAAGCCCATCACCATCTTTCCGCATTCGGTGCATTTATACATTCCACAATCGGATGGCAGGAATTCAAAGGGGAACTATCTTGCTCTCCACATTCAAGCCTTTGCTATCCGGCAATCCAACCATTTTATACACCAAACGGTCGATCTGTGCTTCCAAAGTAGATACATCTTTGGAAGACAATCGCTTTGAACAGTTCTCGAATGATACCAAGTAATTCTTCGGTTTTGTGCAATCTCTCCCGCATGTTGTGTGTATGAGCAACCCGGATTGTTGGGCAAATAGTCGGGTGTAGAGCGAAGGATGTTGTGCGTGCTAGGGAGGGAGTGCGAAGGGCGACCCCCATCCCAGCCTTCTCCCGAAAACCACGGGAGCGAAATAGGCCCCATTTTCAAAGACCGAAAATGGGGGAAGGAGGCGCAGCTTTCATTCCAGGCCTTCTCCCGGAGAGCGCGGGAGTGAGACAATCATAAAGAGCACGGGAGTGAAAATGAGGCAGGGATTCGCAAGCCAGGCCGGTGGGACGTTGAAGCGTCCCACCGGCCTACTGATAACATAATTGGTTATGCCGACACGAGAGTAGATTCATTCATTACGGAATCAAATTCATCTGCAAAAGTTTCGGACGTAAAACAAGGAGGAAGTTCTTTGGCAAAGCAGCCTCTTTTTATTAATTCAATTCTGTTCAACCAAATTGACTCCTTGAACTACGTAAATTTTAGTCGATCTTTATTCCCATTTGCCGGAAGGCTTCCTTGACCTTGTCTTCCATTTCCTGTTCGGTCATCTGGCCGTTATCGAGCTTTAGGCTGATTTCCATGGTCTGATATTTACTTTGCAAATAGTTGAGGACGCCCATCAAGCTCGAAACCTTGCCTTTTGGGATGACAAAGTTGAAATTCATCTGCTGGTATTTGTTAACTGGAGACGCTGCCTGGGGTGGAATATTCTGTCCACTATCTATGATTACCTGGCTGCCGTCACCACCTTCATGAACTGGTGGTTTATCAGCAGGTGGCTGCACGGGTGGATAAATCACGCTTTCCTTCTCTTTACGCCGCTGTTCTTCACAAATCTCGGCCCTGATCAGGACTTCACTGTCACTGAAACTCACCGAGCAATCTTCTTTGAAATAGCGGCAGATAGGCTGGCCATCCTTCAATTCGCCCATCCCAAAGATGCCATGTTTTACGCCATCGGCGATGCCGGTATCCCAGGCGTTCTGGTTGACAGCGCGGGTTTCACCAGGGGTTTTCAGGCTGGCCTGAAATAGTTGGGCCGTGGAGAGCGTGTCGCGGTCTTTGAGATATTTTTCCTTGATGACCAACGCGACGATTTTTTCCAATACTTCGCTTTCCATGCGCAGTCGATCATACACATTCTGATCCAGGGTTTTTGTGTCCCCTACGGTCGGGATGCCCATGTCAAATTCTTTAAATCCGTTGCGGGCAGGCAGGTAGAGCTGGCGATACAGACGGCGTACCGCTTCACCCAGATCACCATCCAGGCGCTTCAGACCATCCTTAATTTCCTTGCGTTGGTCGGAGGTCAGGGTAAGTGTGCCATCGCCTTCGAGGGCGCGATAGGCCAGAAGTTTACGCACCTGGGTCACAAATCCCGGGCGTTCAGAGGACATAGGCACCAAGAAAAAGAGGGTATTGCGGTGCACACGCGGGCTGCCGCCTTTTTCTTCGAGCATGGCACGCATCAAGGTTGGATTCTGTTCAGCTAAAATGACCAGTTTCAGTTCGGGGGTATCGGAAATGTCCGAGGTTTGTTCACGCCAAATGTAGACTTTGAATTTATCGCCCTTGACCCTTGCCCTTAGCAAGGCTTCTTCCGTTTCTTTGACATCCGCATCCGGGATGTTTTCCATGCGGATCAACAACATGCGATTAAGGTTGACCTGGTTGGAGAAAAAGTATTTACCGGCCTGGTTCTGGATGTAAAACAGGCGCCCTTTGAGTTCTTCAACCACTTCAGCTACAGCGCTGGATGGATTTTCCAGAGTTGTAGCATTTCTCTTGATCTCGATAACGGTTGTGCCGTGTTCGGCTCCGCCAGAGAAGGAATACATGAACATCGTCGTGGCGACGCGCTCGCCAAGGTGGAGTCCTTGAAGGGCCGCGCCAAGAACTTTATTGACTTTATGGGCTCCAGAATCTGCCCCGGTTATGTCCGCGCCAATCACGCTGTCAAATTCGGTGCCGATGTGTTTGAGAAGCTCGCGCCGAACTTCCTGGCTGGAAAGGTCAAAATCCGCCAGTGTGATATATGGCAAATTCTTATCTTTGAGGGCGTGCACTACCAGTGCCAGCAATCGTAAAACGCCGCGCGTTCTCTGGAAGGTGGAGAAACTGCCCCAGCGTTGGTAAAGTACATCGACAACTTCGGGCAGGAAAGGGTAAGAGGCTTCAAAGCGTTGACGATATTCAGATGATTCAACACCAGCAGGCAGCAGGCTTTCGCGTGTGGCATAATCCATAAAAGCAGCGATAGCTTTGGCTGCGCTGTTTTTATCGACATGCGAAAATAAGCGGCGGCGGATAACCTGCGTGATTTCGTGTTCCTGCACCGGGGTATAGATTTTTTCGACGCGCCCGGAGACGCGCTGCAACTGTTGGAAGAGCTGTGCGGCGCGGTTGTCGAAATGCTCGACGTTGCTGGATGGCAGGGTCACGACCAACACAACCTTATCGAGCGTGCTGACCACTTCGGTCAGTTCCTGCATAAAGGCAATGCTCTGGGCTGCCAGGGTGCTTTCAGCTACCTGTACTCCGGCGGCCTTGGTGACATATTCCAGGACTTCATCCAGCATGATGATGAGCGGAGCCTGGGCTGCCAGCATATCACGGAAGGCATCTGTACGTCCGGGTGAGGTAAGGCCACCAAACTGTTCCTGCTTGCCAGTGAGTTGCTCTTCGAGTAGGCCCCAAATAGTATCTTTGGCGCTCATAGCTGTGCCGACCATGACCACACGTTTAGCGCCCCACTCGCCAGCCTTGTGATACATGGCGATGAGGGCATGTGTCTTGCCGCCGCCAAAGGGGGTCTGGATTTGCAGCACCGGGTCACCACCCTGGCCCATTAATCGCGACTGAACCACATCCAAAAGCGTGGACAGCCCCTCAGTCTTATAAGTCTTCTGGAAAAACAGGCCGGAAGTACGATATTCTTCGGTGCCACGACCTTTATAAACATCCCAAAGATCGGCGGCAAAGACCTCCATGGTCAGGCGGCCCTGCAGGATGTCGTCGTGCGGAATGGCGATGGTGTGGAAGGCGGTCATGTGCGCTCCTGGTTTATTCAAGAATACGGGTTATTTCGTGGCAGGCAGATTTCAAAGAAGCTGGCGCGGTCTCGGGCAGGGGCTGGCTTCGGTTTTGGGCCAAGCGCTCTACGTAAGGTTTGCATTGCGACTCTTTTTCCAGGTGCCGATAAATCGTTTCTTCATCCGCTTCCCCTGCCGCCAGAAAATGGATCCAGGTTTCAATATTACGTTTGGGGATAAATAAGCCAATGCGTTCCTCGGGCAGACGTGGCGATATTTCATGACTTTGTAATTCATTGGCCAGACGTTGCAAACGCGCCTGTACAGTTAACGTATCCGCATCGGTTAAGATGACGAGCGCATTGGAAAGATGGTTGGCTTTTTTACGATAACTGATGACAGAACGTGGGTATTTTTCCCGCACAAATTGTTCGCCGGCTTGTTTGCCTTTTGGGCAAACATCCGGATAAATTCGGCGTTTTTCAATCCCGCACCTGATCAAAAATTCGCGCGCAAAGATTTCCTGTTGCCGATCTTCGCACAACAAAACAACCCCGGTATATTCATTCATGCAGCCAGCCTCGCGCAATCAGTTCCGAAACGGTCAGTCCGCCATCGTTTTCTGCCTGAATCGGTTTTATACGCGTTGCCAGATTATCCTGCCTATCCAACCAATAACCAATCGGTGAGGCCAGCAAATAATCTATCATCTCGGGATGGTGAGAAATCAACACAGCCTGAATTTTTTCTTCATCACAGCGGTCATACAACTCCATCAACCAGGGACGAATTTCGGGGAGGGCCAAAAAGTTCTCAGGTTCATCCAGGCACAAAATATATCCGTGTTTCTGCGCAGCAGTCAACAGGGTATATAACGCAATTATTGCTTTTTGCCCATCCGACAACTCATCGAAACCATACCCCACTTGAGTCTTCAGGCCAGGATAGACAAAATAAGTGATCAGGTGGCGATTTTTCTCACCGTACGCCTTGAATTCAAAATGGTCAAATCCTGGCAGAACTTTCCGCAAAGCCTCCGTAACGTCGAGCGTTACACCCTGATCTTGTGAAAGAAGGCGATACCAGGAAACGAATTTTTCAAGGAATTCGCCAGGCACCGCTTCTTCCTGGTCGCTGCCGGGCGACATCAAAGCTGGGACACTTTGCGCCACAATCAGTTTTTGTATGTGATCTTTAAACCAGGTCAATTTTTTGTTGTCCGGGCGCGAATAAATGGAGGCAAGCGCCGA
This sequence comes from uncultured Anaerolinea sp., assembly GCA_964462245.1. Taxonomy (GTDB): domain Bacteria; phylum Chloroflexota; class Anaerolineae; order Anaerolineales; family Villigracilaceae; genus UBA5195. The sequence goes on along the minus strand of CAYWXS010000034.1, from coordinate 18,178 downwards.
AAGATTCCAATCAAAGGGATACACCGGACCTGCTGAATAATCATCGCGGTGCAGATGCATTTCTCCCTGTTCAAAGCGCAGCAGTGGACTGCCATCCATGCCAAGCCGCTCATACTTGACACGCAGTTTCTGCCCGCTTTGATCATATTCAATTGCCAATTCATACTTGTAAAGTCCCTGCTCAGCCTTCATCTCCAATTCAAAGGTCTGGATGCGCAGTGTTTGCCAGCGGGTTCTGGAACTGTCATCAAACAAACTATCCAGCTTGCTATCACCGCCAATAAAAGCGCGCAATTTGCGCAGGACCTCAAAGATGGACGATTTTCCGACCCCGTTCGGCCCCAGCAACAAGTTGATTGTGCCAAATTTCAGCTCAAAATTGACCAGACTTTTGTAATTATCGACATATACTCTATTTAACATTGCTTCTCCTTTCCAATATCGAACAGTCTGATTCTACTCAAAAAACGTGCCTTGCACTCCAGATTTCTCAACCTCGTCCTGGATGCGATCTCTTCCTGCCAGGAAACCATCCAGCAGCTTCTTCTCTTTGCTCTCCAACGGCAGGGTCTCGGAGATAGCCTGAGCGACGCGATAGAAGGCGGCACTGCGACCCTGGCCGCTTTCGGCAAGCACCTTGACCAGCTCGCTGCGTTGACCCTTTTCCCAGAGCAGCAGTGATTTGTGCAGGACGTCGATCATGTCGCGTGGATCATCGAGATCGTCCAGCTTGCGATTTTGGGGTCCGAGAAGGCGCGCATTTTCCTTTTCCTTTTTGATAAAGCCCTTTTTACCAAACTGCAGGGATAGATCCATACCGCAGGAATGGGCCAGTTTGTTGGCTTCATCGAATGGGACCAGCGCCTCACCGTAATTCCAGCGCCAAAGCACGTAGAAACGCGCCATTGGGCTGACTTCTGTGGCAAACTCATCGTGCAGGATCTGCTTGACGGCATAATTGGTGGCAATCACGCGCACTTCTTCGAGCAGTCGGTTGGCGCGCACGATGTTGCCTTCATAATCCATCACCTTTTCATATTTGCCAAAGATCTCGATGGCCGAACCAATAGCAGCAATAAAGAAATCGCCCCCACCGATGCCTTCTTCCCATAGACGATGAAGTTTGGTATCCATGTGAAGTCGTAGCTCGGTACGAACATCATTATAAAAACCAGTGGGGTGCCTTGGCATTTTACGAGCAACGATATAAATAGATGATCCAAGAGCGGCAGAATCTTGCGATCTTAGCCTTCCTGCCATTTCTGTGTTTATTGGCCACGCGCCTGTTAAAATAAGGCCACAATCTAATAGAGCATTAATTACAGTTTCCCAGCCAGAAGTAGATTTGTGTGCGTAAACAATCACGGCAATACCATTGGGTCGTAAAATACGTTTAATTTCTATAAAAGCCTTTTTTAAATTATCTTCAAAGAACGCCTTATCTTTGTATGCATACCTTACCGGATCCCATCCCGCCATCTCAGTAATTTCTTTTTCCTTAGGGGACAAAGGTGTTATAAAAAGGTCAGGATAAACTGTTCCTAGACACCTGCTGAGCCAAACATAGAAAAAGTCAGAAATATCGGCATAGGTAACATTGTTGTAGTAAGGCGGGTCAGTAAATATTGCGTCAAAATAGTTATCGGCAAATTCTAAGTTCGTTGCCGATCCTTGTGAAACTTGACAGGATTGTTCTATATTCGATAAATTTGGTAGGACGTCAAGCATTCGATTAAGCATACTAAACCAAGTGCCTGCCGAATCGCCTATTGGGTTGTTTTCTGTAAAATCCCATATCATAGGAATTGCTTGTCGAGTTAAAGCTTGTACTAATGCTTCAGCATCTGGCTTCCATCGAGCCATGTTTGACGTAAAGTCTGATGTTCTCGAAACGCAGAGCCCAAGATAAGTCACAATTGCTTTTGCAAATTCAGCATTTACTTGAGATATTAAAATTTCACTGTAAAGCTTTCGAATATTATTTACAATTGTAATAAGCGCCAATTGTTGTCTACTATTATAAAGTTTTCCCCAAGTGTCAATCCCATAGAGTGGAGCATTAAAAACTCCACTCATCAGTGGTAAAGATTCATTCGGAACTGGATCCATACCCCACTCATTTAATAAAACAACTCGCTTTTTTTCAAGCGATAGCTTCGCTTTTTCGAAAATCTGGTTGTCATGCAATTCAGCAACTCGATACAACTTTCCTAAACCTACACTCTTGTTCATCACGACTGCAATCATTTGTTCGCTAGATATCCCGGCTAGAAAAAGTTTCCGAGTAGTTTTGTCGTCTATGACATTTCCGCAAACTGGACAAGTAGCTACTGCTCTTGCAACAGTACCAGCTTCTGCATCAAAGCCTGCTGGCCAAGGAGCATATCCATCACCAACGATTTTAAACACTATTTTTCCACTCGAAACGTCAGGATAGAGAGCTACTTTTTTCTTGTCTTTATTTGCTAACCAAAATTGCCGCATTAGTGGAATTTCAAGGCCACAAGAAGGGTTTTGACAAGGAATGGTACGAGCCCATATATAAGCAATTGGAATATTCCCGCTGGAATCGTGCGGATAGAACTCAGCAAGCTCCTTTCGTGTTTCTTCAAGTACCCATTCCCCCCAGTAACGAACACTGTTTATTAGAGGGTTATTTGATAAAGATTCTATAAGTTGAGAATCTGTAGGTTCGTCAAAAAGTAAAGCTTGCTTTTCCTTCCCTTTCTTTTTTTGTTTCCCACTTATTCCTGTTTTGTCATTGTCAAATTTTTTACTTTTAGCCCAATCTGGCAAACCATCAAATACATGTCCGAACTTCTGAGGATATTCGAGAGTAGCCTTTTCAATCAGTACCGCCACCGGATTGTAGTCGTTTGCGTAGGATTCGCAGCCCAGGCGTAGAGCCTCTAACGGATAAGACCCACCTCCTGTAAATGGGTCAAGAACTTTTGGTGGCATACCACCGTTGGCCTCCAAAATCTCACGTCGCGCACGTTCCAATAAAGGTTGATTATTTGAGTTCTCCCATTGACACAATTGGATAATGAAATCGCGCTTCTTCTGCCATTCTTCGGCATCCTTGGGAGCTGGTGTCAGCGCGGCATAGGCAGTGGCGCGACTGGCAGCCAACGGGCGCCTGGCCCACCATATATGCAGGGTGCTGATGTGCCCGTGACGGATATTTTTCTCTTTTGCAGATGCTTCACCGACTTCTTTGACGGGAAAGGATTCTTCGATAAAACGGCGGTCAGTTATGCTCATACGATACCTGCCTGATTTTGAGATTGGGTGGTGGCGACGACGTGATCGATCATTGCCTGCATTCTGCCAGCAATTTCGGATTTGTTGATATTGTAATCAAAGGCCTGTTCAAGGCGCATCCAATCATATGCCATCGGTTTGAAGGGTGCGAGCGGGGCCTGTTTCAAGAACTTCTGAACAGATCCCAATGATGTAGGTTCGCGGCATACAACATCGATATTCCATTCCAGCGCGGAAAGTGAAGCCTCAACCGAAAAAGCCAGGCCATCTGGAATTTCAAAATCATACACCAGCACCCGTCGCATGGAAAAATCGTCACCAGCCAAAACGTCGGGTTCATAAATCATGGGCGTTATGTTAATATCTACGTTCGCGTGTTTGGCGATATCAATCATCGATTGCAAAGCTTTAACCTGGCTGGTTAGCTGGCTCTTGAAGATTTCAATTTTCACCAGTAAATTTTCTATATCGTCCTGGTTCTCTGCCACCCAGGTGCGGAATTTTGGATCAGGCATAATGTATTCCTTTCTTAAGTTTTCCACCGTTTGTATAAAATCCAATAAAAAGGTGGTATAGCGCTGATTGGTCTGTGCCACGTGGTGTTCCAAATGCCTGCGCACGTTCGCAAACAAAGTTGCATATGTTACTGGGATAAAACCATCCAGAAGGTCTAAATCCGTCACTGGGTTTAGCGAAAGCAGAATGCAAATCACTTTGCGACCATGCGCCTTGGAATGCAAGTATTCTTTATACCCAATTAAATCATTGATGACTTTATGAAACAACTTGTTCTCGATGCCAATCAATAAAGTAGGTGTACTGATCACAAGATCGAGACGGGTCTTGACATCGGTATACGCTTCACGTTTTGGCCGAGAATCTACAACTAAATCAGCCGGATTGACAGGCTGTCCGACACTTTCCAACAGGGCTTCCAGAAATAAAGTTTTGAAACCATGCTTGGCCCACGAATCGAAAAAGAATTTCAGGATGTTGCTGGTCACATTTTCTAAATGCGGGTAACCGGCAATCTCCAAGAATGTTGGCTCAAAGCCCACACCATTACTGGGCATTGATTCGAGCAACACGTTAATTTTCGTTAAGTCGATATCCTTATCCATTTAGATTGGTGTTTTCCCTGGTTTCAAAATGCTGCTCAGGCTGACCACATAGCGGATTTCGATCTGCTCGTCGGGGGAGAGGCTGGCAGCCGGGTTCTGGATGCGATACAACTCGGGCTGTGTCGCGGCGTTTAGTACCACATACAGGAAATATTCATCGCCAAAGCGTCGGGCTTTGAACCACTCGTTCTGGGTCAGCGCCACGATGCCGACTTCGGAGCGGGCCTTAACTTCGATATAACGTTTGTTTCCTTCGGGTGAGGTGGAGCGGATGTCGAAGCCCAGGTTTTGTTTAGCCACGTCCTCTGGTGTCCAACCCTGGGCGCGCTCGTACTGCATGGTGACCTGCATGCCAATCTTCTCAATATCCGGATCGCTGGCCAGCAGGTCGCCGCTGGTATCAGCCACTACACGCGCTGCACCCAGGAAGCGCGGCGTTGAAAGTGTCAGATTGCGTTCGCGGGACAATGCCGTGCGCAGTTCGGAGAGAGCCTGTTCATAATGCGTCTTTAGCTCTTCTTTGTTGCGAATTGCCAGGTCAACGTTTTCACCAATATCGCGACGGGTGTATAGTCCGATCAGGTCACCATCCAGTTTTAAGATCAAATGGACAAGCGAACGCACGCCATATTTCTCTTTAATAGCTGCCTGGCGTTCACGCTCAATTTGCAAGGTCTGGCGATATTTTTCCAGCTCTGGCAGCAGATAAATGAAAGACTGCTGCTTGATGGCTTCCAGGTTGGACCTGACCTCTGACCCTGCTGCGGATGAAATAGGGGAAGAGCTGCCTTCCTTCAGATCCCACAAGACTGCCGGGTTGGCAGCGCGGATCTCGCCTAAGAAAATGTCATCAAAAAGCGCAAAGAGGCGTGTTCCAGCTACTGCGCCGTGCCCGTCCATGATTTCTCCCTGGTAAAACAGCAGGGTGCCATTCATGCGCCCATCCGGATCGGTGAAGACGGCGCCCTGGGCCAGGGTGGCAGTCAGATTGCGTTCGACCCAGGTCAGCAGGGCTTCGAAGAGCGGATGCCCAAACGAGATAAACTCTGCCTGGGTAACGCGCATGGCGGCATCCTTATCGAAGGTGGCCAGCGGGTAACGCCTGAGCAGGGTGCCGTGTTGCTTTTTGAAGCTGTCTTCTTCGGCCAGATGGCGCAGTTGGAAGGGCAGGGTTTCAATCGTCAGGAAAGCGCCTTGCGGATATTCCTTGACGGTTTTAGGCTGCCATCTGCCTTCGAGCAGATCCAGTGCACGTTTGAAGAATGCTTCGGTGTATTCAGGGATCAGACGATATTCACGGGCCTGGTCAGCGCGTTCGCGGATGCGGGTGTAATCAATATAGCGCGTGGCCAGGCTCTCGCCCAGGTTGGCGCGGATGCGGGCGATGTATTCGGGGTCGACCTTGATCTCGATGTCACGCAAGATATCGTCAATACTGCGAGCATTGGCAGCGGCATCTACCATCAACTGCGAAAGATTCTTGCCCTGGATGATATCGCCCAGCACGTCAAAGACCTTGTCATTGCCCAACGCAACGCGGATTTCATCCAGCTTTTTGAACAAGGCCGCCATAACCTTGCCTTCGCGCGTATCGGTTGCTACCATGTTGAAAATAAAGACTTCACGCGTTTGACCATAACGATGGATGCGTCCCATGCGCTGTTCGAGCCGGTTGGGGTTCCATGGCAGGTCGTAGTTGATCATCAGGTTGCAGAACTGCAGGTTGATACCTTCCCCGGCCGCTTCGGTGGCGATCAGTATCTGCGACTCATTCTTGAAGACGGATTCGGCATGGATGCGCTCATCCAACCGCATGCCGCCGTGAATAGTGCAGACTGTGTAACCCCAAAGGCGAATACGCCCTTGCAGGTGATCGAGCGTATCACGCGACTCGGTAAAGATCAGGATTTTCGAACCGGGATGCTCGCTGTTCAATTCCGCGAGAGACTCTTTAAGATGGCGCAGTTTGACTTCAATTTCGCGATCCACAATGCGCTTTGCCTGGCGAATCAATTCGATCAGAATCTGGATTTCGGATTCCAATTCCTGCCGATTTTCGGCTACGCTGAGCGTTTCCCAGACTTCTTCCTGGGCCCAACGTGCTTCCTCATCCATGTCCTCGTCGTCATCGGTTTCATCGCCCGCATAGACATTGCGGTTATTCTGGATGGCACCCTGCAATAATTCTTCCAGGCGTTTCTTGCGCCGTTCGAGTGATTTCCAGAGGGCATAGGTGCTGGAGGCCAGGCGGCGCTGCAGGATGACCAGTGCAAAGGCCACGTTGCGACGCTTGTCAGGTTTGGTAAGGGCCTTGTTGTATTGTTCATTGACGTAGCGCGAGAGCGCGTTATAAAGATCTGCTTCATCCGGACTTTCAATCCCCAGGCGAAATTCACGGGTCCGGACGTGGCGGGGCAGGAAGAGCGGCTTGCCCTCAAAATCTTTGAGATCTTCCTTGACGCGCCGGATAAAGAGTGGGTTTTCCTGATTGCGGATGGATTCTGCGACCATATCGGTGGTGGCAAAGAAACCTGGCTCAAGCAGGTCCAGAAACAGGCGGAAGTTTTCCGGGTCACCACGGTGTGGTGTGGCGGTTAAAAAGAGCAAATGTGTGCTGATCTCGGAGAGTGTCTCGCCCAAACGGTAGCGGCTGGTTTTATCGAGCTTATCGCCATAACGATAAGCCGACATCTTGTGAGCCTCATCCACGATGATCAGGTCAAAGTGGATCGAAGCCATGCTGGAAAGAATGTCTTCCTGCTTGGCAAAGTCAATCGAGGCGATCACCTGGTTTTCGCGTGCCCAAACATTTTCCCCGTAGAAGGCATCCATGAACCCGCGATCGACAATGCTGAAGGTCTCTTCGAAGCGCTCCTTCATTTCCCGCCGCCATTGATCCTTCAAGTGACCAGGGGCGATGATCAGGATGCGGCTGGCCTGGTGGCGCAGCTTTAATTCCTTGATGATCAGCCCAGCCATGATGGTCTTACCAGCGCCAGGATCATCGGCAATCAAAAAGCGGATGCGCGGAAGCTGTAAAGCGTAACCGTAAACTGCATCAATCTGGTGCGGCAGTGGATCAATTTTGCTGGTATTCATTGCCAGCAGCGGGTCATAAAGCGAGGCAAAACGATAGCGGCGCGCTTCCAACGCCAAAAATACCTGGCGAGGGTCTGCCGCAAACAACGCTGGGACTTGCGTTCCGCCAAGTGTTTCCAACTCGGATTTAAGCAGCATCTGGTCGATGTGTGTGCGGGAATTAAGTGTTGCCCCGACAATGCGTACATAGTTACCCATGTCATCTGCCTGAGTAACTTCGACTGGTTCGGGCCAACGTGGACCAGTAATAATGCTGCCGGATGTGATGGTCAAAATGCTATCCTTACGATACCCCCTTGTGACACCATGAAGAAGTATCGTAGGGTTGATTATACAGTCGAAACTATAATGTGAATACATTTTGCGACTGTTTTTACGGTGTCTACTGGAAATCAAGATTCACATCTCTGAACCCTGTCCGTGCTGTGGCGGGATGTGCCGTGGATATTCATGCTAACGGTCAGCTCTGTCTGCAATGGCATTTCGAAGTTGAGGATTTACCCTATTGTTGCCTGACCTATCTTTGACCCGCTTAGTATTACTTCTCCCCGCCGGATTTTTTTTCGTCAAAAAGGGATAGCGCAATTCGATATTCTTTAGAAAAATCGATGCCAATATCCTGCCCTGGGGCAAATTGTTTGAAAGCTACATACTGATAGCAGAGTAAGTGCAGTCCGCTGAAATTACCGGGCAGGGTGTGGATGGTTTAATTGGGGGTGGAGCTGTTGATATCCAGGCCAGAGAACTATGAGCTAGCCTGTGATCTTTTTTCGCAATTTGCTGTCTGCCAAATCACTTTCCTCTGGGTACAATCTGATATGAGATTGCCTTTGAATGGATTTCGACAGGTCTCGTTGATTGGTGGTAATTTCGGCAAGATGGATTCCAGAATTTAGCGGCAGATTAATCAGATATTGAATATATACATTCCAATAGCAACTTCCTTCTTCTTATGGATTGAATTGAGGATTGATTTCTGGATCGCTAATGGCTTCGGCAAGGGCAAATATGCGCTTCGTGCCGCCTGGCGCGTAAAGAAAAAGAAAATCGCCCAAACGGATACTGGGTTTTCTTGTCTTTCGAAACCCAACGTTTTCCTCTTTATAGATACCATAAAATGGGGCACCAGAAATTGGTTGATTGCTCGACCCTATCAATTTTAACCAGGTTTGCATGATCTTCTCTTCTCCATGAATTTTGCCAGCCAAAAATATTTTAGAAGGGATAATCTTTTTACGACCCCAATTCAGGGAACGGTCATAGAATTTTTGTATGTGACGATTGGTGATATCTCAGGTAGAAAAATAACAACTTCCCACACTCTGGCGTTTAGGTATTATAGCAAATTATCATCAACCAAGGCGTAAGAATGTCATGAAAAAACATCATTCTCTTTCCGGAATTCATTTCCAAATACATCAAGTGGGCGCAAGCCTTGCGCCCCTACATAGATAACGCCGAGAAAAACGAACATAATCGCTTTCGTCACCCCTGCAGCCAGTGCGCATTATGACAATCTATGGATTATGGATTTTACCTGGACTGGACAAAGCATTTGCGCGATCACTGCAAGGGTCGCTGCCGACAACTTGCATACGAAGCTGGCCAGGTTTACCAGCCTGTTTGGTCACGTAGGCTTCATAAGTCGCGGGTTTATCTTTACAGGTACCACCTGGGTCCGACCAGGCTACTTTCCCATTATCAAAAGTATAGGTCTGTGTATCCACCAGTGTGCCGCCAAATGTAATGAGGATTGTACCGTCCGCTTTGAATTCGATCAGCCCTATCTTTGGAAACCACCAAACGCCAACCATGTCGGTTATCGAACTTGCCAGCGTTTCGACTGGGAGAGAAGTTGGCGCAGCTGCTGGCGGGATGGCGGCTGGTTGGGGAATTGGCTTTGGCTGGCAGGCTATCAGGAGGATAATGAAAAACAAAAGTAAGGGGAGTTTTTTCATGAGTTTACTCAAAAGGTTGGTTGAAATTTGCCAGATCGAGCATATTAATACTGACAAATGCGCGTGGGGATGACAACAATAAGTCATTTCGCTGCATCTCGATAACACATTAGTAATTGTGCTATTTTCCGAAAACCCTGCGCGGTTTTTGATTTGCAGGTTGTAGAAATTCTTTGCCTTTGTGTCAGGCAGATATTCTGCCGAAACCCATTTTGGTATAACGTCCTGCTTGCTAAGAATCTGGCTTAGCTTGCAGAATGTAGCCCTTGATCGTATACGCGGCATTCGGATCGGGATTCTGGCGTGTGTAATTCCAATGAGCTTGTAGACTATCATATTGATCAAGACCGACACCCCAAGCCTCCAGGGTGGAACCTCCGTTGGGAGTTCTTCTGCCTATCCAAGCGCAAAGCCATTTCCCATTTTTATTTTCCAAGATAAAAGTTCCCAACATTGGACCGGAGAAAGTGGACGCATCAAACCACGCATTCACATCTATCGTCAGGTCTCCACTGAGACGGGGGTCGGTGACATCATCCTGTGCCTGCTGAACCATGCCACGGATTATGAGCCTGCCATTTTCCTGTGTCGTTGAACCGGGGTTAATGACGGATCCCAGCCTCTCGATCCCTGTAAAAGAAATCCTATGCGTTTCTTTTTTTGTTCTCATAGTTTAAATTTCACTTCAAGCTTATTAGCTGCCCGATTGATTGGAGCCAACCTTACTGGAAGTCTGGTCAAGTGGGTAGGTTGATCGACTTGACCAGACTCACGTGATCTGTCAGTTACCGGGATTAAGAATATAGCCCCAGAATGGGCCATCCAAACTCAGATACCAATGAAGGATCATGCCCTCATACAGACCCTCTCCATGGGCAATAACTTGAATGGTATTCGTATTGGCTGGTAATACCCAGCTGCCGACCCAGACACCGCCTTCATCGGATTCCATGCGCAGGTTGCCATCGATTATGAAGTTCGGACCCACGACATGCATATCGCCATCAGTGAGATAGTCTATACCAGTGAGTTGGGGAATGCTTGCGGTGTCGTAACACACCTGTGTGATGTGTTTGATATGCATATTAGGCCCTGCCAGTTTCTCTTTTTCAAAGGTCAACGTGTCTTCATCACACCATTCAGAACCAGTGAAATCGATGCGGGTTGTTTTTGCACTGGCTATGCTGGTTGAAGCTAGAAGGGCCGTTACCAGTATTAGTACGAACAAAATGCGTTTCATAAATTTCTCCTTGTGAAATATGGTCTGGTTTCCAACGCACTCACTATAGCAAGAGAGCGTGGGGGAATCGTGGGGGAAAAATAATCAACTTCAATTTCTATGGCTTTGGGCGACGTATAATGTAATTAGTTTTACCAATAAGCAGGAGAGGCTTATGGCGCGATTGAGCATTCAAGTGTTAGGCACATTTCGAGCAACCCTGGATGGCGAGTGTGTTGGATTGGAATCCAATAAGGTGCGAGCGCTGCTCATCTACCTGTCGATGGAATCAAGTCAGCCTCACAGCCGTGAGGTGTTGGCTGAAATGTTTTGGCCGGAGCAACCTCAGCGTACTGCGATGAACAACCTGCGTTATGCATTGGCCGATCTGCGACACAATATTGATGAAAAAACAAAGGGTTTCCCCTTTTTGATGATCACGCGCGATACCATTCAATTCAATGCGTCCAGCGATTTTTGGTTGGACGCATTGGAATTTCAAACCACAGCTGAAACACAAAACATTTCCAACCTGCCATCCATTCCAGATTTGGATAGTGCTGTCGCGCTTTATCGGGGAAGTTTTCTGGAAGGGTTCAGCGTCCGAAACAGTGCGCCATTCGAAGAATGGATGATTAACAAGCGTGAAGAGTTTTCCCGCCGTATTAAGAAGGTTCTCTATAGATTGGCAGGTTATTATGAAAGGCTGGGAAAGTTTCCACAGGCGCTTAATTATTCCAACCTGCAAATGAATATTGCGCCGTGGGATGAAGATGTGCACCAACAGGTAATGCGGCTGCTCACTTTTGATGGTCAACGCAATGCTGCGATGCTTCAATACGAAACTTGCAAGAGAGTGCTGGCCAGTGAACTGGATATGGCCCCATCGGCACAGACGACCGCATTATATGAGAGTATCCGGAATGGGACAATTTATACTCCCCTTCATTTTTTTAATCCGGACGTCGCAAACAGCCCGGAATTTGACCAGCATCCAGCATTCGTTGCGCGGGAAGAAGAATTGCTATCGCTGACGCAGCGTCTCGAAAAAGCACTTGACTACCAGGGAGGTGTTGTTTTTATTACTGGCGAAGCTGGTAGTGGCAAGACGATGCTGAGTAAGGAATTTTTAAGCCGCTCATTGGAGAGCCATGCAGACCTGGTGGCCGTTTATACCAATTGCAATTCTTTTGCGGGGAGTATTGATCCAAGCCTGCCATTTATTGAAATGCTCAAGATACTGGCGGGAGATATTGAAACGCAATGGGCTGCCGGTTTGGTTGATCGGAAGCAATCTCAGCGGTTGTGGAGTGCGTTACCGATCGTGGTGCAGGCGCTGGTGGAATCTGGGCCGAGTTTAATTGACCGTTTCATCCCTTCAGGTGAATTACTTGCCCGCACCCGCATGCTGGAAAATATCCAAACCAACAGTCTGGAAAGACTTATCGAGCGAAAAGCGAGCCGCCAATTTCAGGCTGAACCCGGATCAGGTTTGCATCAGCAGACAGCTTTGTTTGACGAGGTCAGCAGTGTTTTTAGAGCTATCTCGCATACGCATCCCCTGCTATTGATTTTGGATGATTTGCAATGGGCAGATCAAGATACGGTTAATTTATTCTTCTACCTGTGCCGGCGGTTGACTGGCAACCGAATCATAATCATCGGTATTTACAGATTGGAAGATGCTGTATTGGCAATGAGTGGAAAGCCTGCGCCGTTTTTTCCAGCGCTGCACGAACTTCATGCGGCAGCTGTTGATGTTTCGATTGATCTATCCCGTTCGAATTCCCACCAGTTTGTGAATGAATTATTGGATGGCGAGCCGAATGCATTGGATCAGGTTTTCCGCGCCACGCTTGAACGGCATACCGCAGGCATCCCGTTGTTCACTGTCGAATTATTGCGTGGAATGAAAGAACGCGGAGATCTGGTCAAAGATCAGGATGGTCGTTGGGTGGTGCATGAGGCTTTGGATTGGGAGACACTCCCGCCGCGTGTTGAGGCAGTGATTGCCGAAGTGGTGGAGCGCCTCCCACTTGAGTCGCAGCTCATGCTTTCGATTGCCAGTGTGGAAGGCGATGAATTTTCTGCCGAGATAATTGCCAGCGTGCTGAATCGCAAGACTGAAGAGCTGGTGTCTCAATTAAGCGGTCTGTTGAGCAAAAACCACCGCATCATCTATCCCTCAGGTATTCAACGGGTAGGGTCTGCCGGAAATCGTCTGTCGCGTTACCGCTTTCGCCACCATTTATTCCAGAGATACTTCTATTCCCGCCAGGATATTATTGAGCGTGCCCATCTTCATGAAGCGGTAGGAAAAATTCTCGAAAGCTTTTATAACGGGCAAACAGTTGAAATTGCGGTTTCACTGGCTCGCCATTTCGAATTTGCCAATCTGCGCGAAAAAGCTGCCACTTATCTTTTACAGGCAGGAAACAAAGCCCAACACCTGTTTGCCAATGCGGAGGCGATTGCCCATTTCAGACGGGGAATTAACTTGATTGTTTTTTTGCCCAACACTCCGGAGCGAGACAAGCTTGAACTCCAACTTCAGATGGCCCTGGCTATGCCTCTCATCGCCAAACAGGGTTTTAGTTCAAACGAACTTGTGCAGGCTTATGCGCGCGCGCGCCAGCTAGTTGACCGGTGCGGGAATAGTGCGGATATGTTTCAAGTACTTTCCATTTTGAAGGGTTATTATAACTTGCGGGGCGATCCGAGAAATTCACAGGAAACAGCCCAGGCTCTCTTGCAAATTGCACAACAGAAGGATGACTCAGAACTACTCGTGACCGCTGCATCCAAGATGGTTACTAATTCATTTTATTTTGGACAGTGGAAAGAGTTCCGAGGGCACGTTGATCGAACAATTCAGCTGTATTATTCGGAAAAGCATCGTTCACTTACTTATAAGATGGGTGGGGATCCAAAAGGAATTGCTCTCGCTTTTGGGGGAATGGGATTGTGGATGCTTGGATTCCCCGACCAGGCCCGCTGTTTTACCCAGTCTGCAATGGCGTTAGAGCGAGAAGTAGCCATCCCTTTGTGGTCGTGGTTCGCTTTTTACTATATTGCTTTTTTCCACGTTTATGCGGAAGAGCTGAAAGCTGCTCAGCATTGGATTGATAAAGCGCTGCATATATGCACTGATCAAGGTATGTCACATTATCGTTTGTACACCGAATGTGTGTGCGGCTGGTTGATGGCAAAGAATGGCGATAGGGCAGGTATCCCGTACTTGGAACGAGGGATTGCCTGGTTGAGTGAAATTGGAGATCGCATGAATTCCCTGCCTTTAATGCGTCTTCTGGCAGATGCATACTATACACATCATTTGATTTCGGAAGGGTTGGATATCATCGAAAAGGCCCTGACGGTATCTCAGGAAACCGAAATGATCTTTGAAGTGCCTGAGTTATGGCGGTTGAAGGGTGAACTGTTACTTCTGGATTCTGGGAACAGCGCAGCTGAGGCAGAAGACTGCTTTATGAAGGCTATTCTGTGTGCGGGTAGACAGGAAACCAGGATGTGGGAATTGCGTGCAACAGTTAGCCTGGCACAGCTGTGGAAAGAACAGGGTCGGGCTGAAGAAGCCCAACGCAGGTTGGAAACTATTTATAATTGGTTCAATGAGGGTCTTGAAACACCTGACTTAAGCCGGACAAGATTATTTCTCGATGAGACTTTCGCTGCTTATCCAACGAAGTGATTTCTTCCCACCCAATCTGTATCTCTTGGCAAAACGTCGTTAGGATAATACCTGGTGGTTTGGTGTTCATAATTTTAGTTTCGCCAAAATAGAATGATCTCTGGAAATCTGGCGGGGTAAGTTTTGAGACGAATCCAGAAAGCAATGCGCACAGGAATTGTACAATTTGGCTAATGGCATAATTGGCGGGGCTGACAGGTGAGAACGCTACGCGTGGCACGCCGCCCAAGGGCGGGCACGCTTCTATTAATGACAACAGTATCGCGGTAGAACTGCCAGTTACCCGACAGACCCCGCACAAATCCCGGCGTGCGGAACTATCGCACCGGGCTTTTCAGAAATACTCGTATCCGCAAAAGCATTAAGCCACACCAAAAGTTAGTTTCATTCTTGCACGCTTGGGACAACCTACGATGTATGGTTTTATAATGCCGAATTGTTTCATCAGTTCCTTGATACCAAGCCAAGTATAGCTCTTGCGTTGGCTGCGGCGAAGACCGGTTTGGTTGTGAAGCGGTTTTGTGGGTAGGTGCTGGTTGTATCGCGCTCGAGCACGGTTCCATCCGGCAGGCGCAGTCGGGCATTGTGGATGGCGGCGCTGTCACAGAACGGGGCGGGAGTGGCCTGGGGGGAGGCCGCGGCGGGGGTGGTTAGGGCCGGGATTTCATAGGCCAGGTCGGCGTGGTCGGCATAGATCAATGCGCTGGAGAGGGTGAGGGTTATTCCGTCGCGGGTGAGAGAGACAGGCTGGGCCAGAATGCGTATGCCGGTGCTGTTATCTACCAGCCCTACGCCGGGAAAATAGCCGAGGGTTTTGCCAAGCGCGTAGGCGGCGCCACTTACTATGAGTAAGGTCAGGACTGCGATTAGAACCGCCGCAAACGGGCGGGTCGCGTCGAAGGCGTGGATGGAGCGGAAGACCTGCACAAAGGCGTCCTGGGCGATATCTTGTGCGAGGTCGTGATCGAACGTGATTAGATAGGCTGTGCGCACAGCTTTGACCTGGTAACGTGCTACCAGGATTTCCAGTCCGCTGATGTCACCGTTTTTGAGTTGTTGAATGGCGTTTTGTTCGTCCATATGTTGTCATATACTATAACTATCCCGAACAACCCAAAAAGGTTGGGTAGCAATCTGGAGTAGCTTTGACTTGGGGGTTTATTAATCTTATTTTAATACTGTACGTTTATCAGCATGTATAATATGATAAATAGTGTCATATTTATCTAGTATACACAACTGCAGACACAGGAGGTTTTTTACAGACAGAAATTGATGATCTCTTCCAAAATGACCCGGGAATAATGCACCAGATTATTTTGTATCCATTTATTAGTAGCGTATTGGAGATAAAGAATGTTTAAAAATTTAGCGCTTCGAATCGCAGCGGTTTTGCTGGCGTTGGCCCTGATCACGGGGACAGTTTATGCGTCAGAACTGAGCAGTGCCTGGCCTTCTGCCGGGCATGATTTAAAAAACACGCGCAACCAGAGTTCAGAAAGCAAGATCAATCCGAAAAATGTAGCCAAGCTGGCGGTCAAATGGGCCTTCACCACGGGCGGCGATGTATCCGCAACCCCGGCCGTGGATGGCACGAACCTCTATTTCCCGGACTGGGCTGGCAATCTTTTTGCGCTTAACCAGAAAACCGGAGCGGTGATATGGTCGCATAAGATCTCGGATTACACCGGTATCGCAGGTGACATGAGCCGCTCAACACCCGCCATTAGCGGCAACTATCTCATTTTTGGCGATCAGGGCGGCAAGTTTAACGGCGCAGCCTGGGTTCTGGCGGTCAATAAAAAAGATGGCAGCCTGGTCTGGAAGAATCAGGTTGAGACGGTCGGTTTCCCGATTGTAACCCAATCGGCAGTCATCGATTCTTCCGGCAAGGTTCCGGTGGCTTACGTGGGTGTCGCTTCCTTTGAAGAAGCGCTCGAAGCCTTCATCCCCGGTTATATCTGTTGTTCATTCCGCGGCAGCATCCTGGCGTTGAACGCGAATACGGGTCAGACGTTATGGAAAACCTATACTGTGCCTGGCGGCGGCACGCCGGGTGACAGCTATACCGGCGCTTCGGTCTGGGGCAGCACGCCGGTGGTTGATATCAAGCGTAAATCCCTGTATATTGCGACCGGAAATAACTATTCGGTGCCGGTCAGCGTCCAGAATTGTGTCGCGGCGGCCAATAACGATCCGGCGGCGACGCAAGCCTGCATCACCGCTGGCGATCATTTTGACTCGGTCATGGCGTTGGACCTGAAAACGGGCGCGGTAAAGTGGGCTTCGGTGGCCATTCCGTATGATTCGTTCAACATTGACTGCGTGCCGGCTTTCCTGCCGCCAGGCACCGGCAATCCGGGCAACTGCCCAACCCCGGCTGGCCCCGATTATGACTTTGGCCAGGGCCCAATGCTTTTCAGTGTGCGCACTGCTGGGTCCGAAAAAACAACTGATTTGTTGGGAGCCGGGCAAAAGAGTGGGCAGTTCTGGGCCTTTAATCCTGATACCGGGGCTGTAGCCTGGATGACACAGGTTGGTCCTGGCGGCACGCTCGGCGGTATGGAATGGGGCTCTGCGACCGATGGCAAGCGTATTTACGTAGCTATTTCCAATAACGGTGGCAAGCCGTGGACTTTGTTGAACAACCAGACGGTCACATCTGGCGGTTGGAGCGCGTTGAACCCGGCTACCGGCCAGATTCTTTGGCAGACACCTGACCCGACTGGCAATGTTGATCCGGGCGCCGTCTCGGTGGCAAACGGTGTGGTGTATGGCTGTTCGCTGGATGCGCTGGGTCACATGTATGGCTTTAATGCGGCTTCCGGTAACATTTTGTGGAGCTTTGCCAGCGGCGGTTCGTGCAATTCGGGCGCGGCCATTTCCAATGGTGTCGTCTATTGGGGTTCGGGCTATAGTAACTTTGGCCTGGGCACACCCAACAACAAGTTCTATGCTTTTGGCCTGCCCTAAGCACAGATTTTATCCGAGTAACAGTTAAAATTTAGATGAAGAGGCTGTCAACCGACAGCCTCTTCTATTTTTAACTGGCAATGGGGGATCATTCCTGGTAAATTAACGCGTCCAGGTGGGTTTATTCTCATCAAAGCGCTTTGCAGCGCTGGATACACAGTGCAAGCTGGGATTATTTCACCCCACAGGAGCTGGGCGCAGGCGATGCGCAATTTCCTGGTTGACTCGTGGTACTCATCATCATCATCATCGGGATTTTTTGATTTTCAGGTAGATGCCATCCTCCAGCCACCAGGTTAGCAGTCCGGCGATTAAACCACCTAACAGGCAAATACTGGCGACAAAGGCCAGTTGGAAGAGCAGGCTAACAAAACTTTCAGCTTCCAGGAGCCAGGTGATTATGGTTATTCCGCCCATAATGATGAAGAGGATACTGCCAAAGGTGATTACGCCATAGCAGATGACAAAGTGCAAGAAGCCTTGTTGGCGAATCTTTTCCCAGGCTAGTATGTCGCTGGGTGTCCAATCAAATAGTTTTTTTATGGCTTTTTTCATAAGGGCATTTGTATTTTACTCGGACTGGTGGGGATCAAACTGGACATGCAAATCGGGTCTAACTCGAAGGTGCAAGGGCGGCTAATGACATGATTCTGTGCTGATATAAAGGAAGGCTACTACTAATACTATAATTGACTGTGCTAACATGAAGGAAGATTGCCACGCCGCCGAAGTGCAAGGGCGGCGACTCGCAATGACAGCTACGCGAATGGGCGTCTTCTCTCCCGTGCAGTAATCGGGACCATCCCGTGCAGTAATCGGGACCATCCCGTGCAGT
>CAYWXS010000033.1:50060-59343 GCA_964462245.1 uncultured Anaerolinea sp. | reverse complement strand
AAGAAGGGGACATTTTAACTTGGGGGAAAGGGGACATTACTACTTTGGGCTAACAATCGAATCCAAACCCTTGACATCAATGTCGATATAGTATACATTTATGTATACTATGCTGACACAAACTCAGGCACAGAAATTTGCCATCCAACAACAAACTGTGATCGATAATGTTCTAAAAGAACATTATCAAATGTTCATGTTGGATATACTATTCAACTCGCCTTTTGAAGATAGATTGGTTTTCAAAGGCGGAACAGCCTTAAGGTTGGCTTATGGATCAGTCCGGTTCTCTGAAGACTTGGATTTTTCCCTGCTGGATGAAGTCGCCTTTTCTGATTTCGAGCAGGCATTGAGGAAAATTGAAAAAGTGATCCCTGGCTCCGTCATCAAAGATATTCATGAGAAATACTTCAACCTGTACGCACGGGTCGTCATCAATCTCGAATATCGGCCAATTCTGATTGGCATCCGGGTTGAAGTCAACAAGCATACGCGGGATTTCGAACATAAAGTGGCGCTGATCAAAAGCCCTTTCAATAATCTGGAAGTGATTGGCCGGGTCTACACCCTTGAATCGATCCTGAAAGATAAGCTGCGCATCATCGAAAATCAGGAACGCCGGGAACCCCGCGATTTGTTTGATGCCTGGTATGTCAGCCAGAAATTGGGGCGCGAACTGCTTATCAAAGCTGAATATAAATACAATCATAAAGAGTTAATGGATAGCTTGAATCATTTTCTCCCCAAAAATCAGCGTCAGGTAATCGAGTTATTCAAAAAATGAAACGACAGGAATTAACCCAAAGATTGGAATCCCTGGGGAAAAACTATTTCAGCATGCATGACCTGAGGAAGTTGTTTCCTGAAGAAGACTATCTCAGAACTTCAGCAAAAAGAATGCTGGATGCAGGTGTGATTTTTCAAATTGCCCACGGACTTTACGCATTAAAACAGGAAAATCTGGACCTGGAGAAATTAGCCACCCAGCTCTATTACCCGAGCTACATCAGCTTTGAAAGCGCCCTCTCAAAATACGATGTGATTAACCAGGGCTTATATGGCTTATCGCTTGCTACCACCCGCCACTCAAAAAAAATAGCATTAGCCGGGATGGATTGTGAATATTCCCAAATAAAACCGGCCTTGTTTTTCGGATTTGATCTGTTCAATGGCACCTACCTGGCGCAAGCCGAAAAAGCCTTTTTGGATCTGATCTATTTAATGTGCCTGGGCAAACGCACAGGCAGCACCTCTGAATGGCACCTGGATCTGCTGGACAAAGATAAACTCGCAGAATATATCCCTTTTTATCCGCAGAGTGTAAAGAACAAAATCTCGGGCATGGGTCTTTTATTTTAAATGGAGGAAGTGCCAGTCATCGGGCGTAAATCAGGGTGGATGAAAACAGGTTTGCCCGTTTGGGTCCATTTCAGACTGGAAAATGTTTTACATGTAGCCTTTATTTGCTTTTAGGACCACCCGAAATATTTGGGGATGGATTTTTGAAATTTATATTTCCATGACTGCGCGCTCCTGTTAGAGCAGCAAGAAGCACCTTAAAATAATTTGTCTGGTTTATTATTAATCGCGTATAATTAATTTCAACGGGGAATTTATTTCCCCTAATGTCATTATTATTAAATTTACCAGGCTCCTTTGCAACACATTTTTTATTAATTTTATTTTTTATCAGTGTTAAAGCGGGAAATGAGGGATGATATGACTGGTGTATTTTCTCTAAAAAAGTTATTTTGCACTACAGGTATCCTGTTATTTTTTATTATCCTTGGGGGATTGATCTTACCAGCCAGTCGTTTTTTTACCATGCCCATAGCTGCCAAAGCCCTGGCAGCAGGAACGATAACCGGTCATGACTACCCGCTCAGCTTGATAGATGTTTCCCGAGCCAGCGATCGGTTACCGCTGGAAAACAACCCATCCCCAAACAGAATTAAAGATTTTTCGAACCCGCAAATGGCTGCCGGAGCGCAGCACACCTGTGTACTCTCGGAGCAAGGTGGTGCCTGGTGTTGGGGCGGAAATCTTTTTGGACAGCTTGGTGATGGCACCACCGCAACTGCAATCGAACCAGTGGCCGTCCGCGGTCTGCAATCCGGGCTGAAATCCATAACTGCCGGGCTGGTCCACACTTGCGCCCTAACCAACCTGGGAGGGGTAAAGTGCTGGGGTAGAAATCTTTTTGGGCAGCTTGGAGATGGCACGACGATTGACCGGGACCAGCCCGTTGATGTAATTGGTCTCAGCCAGGGTGTCATCGCCCTGAGCGCGGGTGCAGACCATACCTGTGCTGTAAAGCAAGCGGGTGGGCTGGTTTGTTGGGGCCGAAATTTCCATGGTCAGGTGAGTGGCAAACCCG
The DNA here is from genome assembly GCA_964462245.1 of uncultured Anaerolinea sp. Taxonomy (GTDB): domain Bacteria; phylum Chloroflexota; class Anaerolineae; order Anaerolineales; family Villigracilaceae; genus UBA5195. Next base: position 56,966 of record CAYWXS010000033.1, on the reverse strand, counting down.
GCAGCGACGTATTAAGTCCGGTTGATCTGGCTGGCCTACCCGGCAGGTTTGTCAGCCTGGCAGCGGGTGGTTCTCACACCTGTGCGCTTTCGTCTATGTCGGAGGTGTTTTGTTGGGGTGGAAACTGGACAGGCCAACTTGGCAATGGGCTCAACACAGCCCAGTCTGCACCGGTCAAGGTGACAGTCATTGTGGGCAGCGGGGTCCGGCAGGTGGCAGCCGGCAGCAGCCATACCTGTGCGCTTTTACTTTCCGGCACAGTCACTTGCTGGGGCGATAACCGCTATTATCAGGCCGGTTCTACCCAGGTTTCAAAAAATTATTCTACACAGGTCGATTCACTTGCGAATGTCCAGGGTCTGATTGCAAATTGGGATCGTGTCTGTGCGCTAACTTATTCCGAAGAACTTTGGTGTTGGGGCCGCAATCAATACGCTGAGTTGGGTCAGATTAAATCATCGGCTGGATGGGTATTGCCACAAAGGGTGGATGTTTTGATCAATTCAGAGGGCTTGGCACTCGGGCTCTTTCAAACCTGCAAACTTGATCAGCTTGGGACATACACCTGTTGGGGGCGGGACCTGTCTGCCGGGTTGACTGCCATAACCCTGGCTGCGGCCGGATCACCCGCAGAAACATCCCATGTTTTGCCAGGTCTGGTCGCTGGTTCGGCCGTCCCCTTGCCGACCCTGACGGGCGTTGTCTCTCCAACCCAAATACCTGCCAATCCGGTTACGCAAACTGGAAAAATTGCCTATGCCGCCGGCGGCGAACAGACCGCCAAACGAAGTATCTATATCAAATATCTGGATGGTCAAGGTTCGGATAGTAAGATAACCAATGGTACGGATCGGTTTGGTGATAACTATCCCAGCTTTTCACCGGACGGTAACACGCTCGCCTTCACCCGTTGTTATGCTCAGAAAAATGATGGCTGTGACCTTTTTATCCACAACCTGTTGGATAATACCGAAAAACTAATCTTGAAGGATCACAAGGTCATGCGCCCCAAATGGTGCCGCTCAACCACCAGTGAATATGCTGACTGGGTTGTTTTTGAGGACCGGCGCAGAAATGGTAACCAGTACCAGGATGGCGATTCATCCCTGGGAATGGCCAATATGAAAACCGGGGAGTTTAAGAAGCTGACAAACAGTTTATTCGACTGGCACCCAAATTGGTCCCCGGACTGTTCTCAAATTATTTTTACCCGCTACGACGCAAAAGATACCTCAAGCTTAAATGCGGGTCTGATGTTCTACGATTTATCCACCCAAAAAGACACTCCCCTGCAAAAATCGGCGCCTTTCTCCCCGCCTGCCGAGTTATCCCCTGCCTGGTCACCCGATGGGCAGTGGCTGGCTTACAGAAAATGCGCGGATACAAATGGCGACGGTTACTACAATGGCACCCAGGATCGCTGTGATCTCTGGTTGGTCAGCACGGATGGCACAAAGTCCCGGCAGGTGCTGGCTGCTTCATATAATATAGCCTCCATTGCCTGGGCGGCAGACAGCCAGTCGCTGCTGTTTGTGACAGTTGATAATAAGATGTTGGTTACTGATTTGCAGGGAAATACCCTGGATTTCGGCGGTAGTTTCCTGCATGCTGCCATCTCGCCGGATGGCGTATTCTCTATCCGCTCAGGGGGTTCCGCGGGGAATGGCAAGTTACCTGTCCCAACGCCTACGCTTGAGGTTTTCCCTACCAGCCAGGTCTGTTCTTTTCAGGCATATAAGACCCTCGGTCTGGGCAATAACGGGCGCGTCATACAATCCCGGGTCGACATGCTGACCAAACCCGAGGTTCCGAATGTTTCGGATAACAAGGTTATTCGTACGCTCCTGCTGCGCGAAAGGATCAAGGTTAAAGAAGGACCGGTCTGTACCGCTGCCGGCATCTGGTGGAAGGTAATCTCGGAATCCAGCGATATCGGTTGGGTGATGGAGTACCAGGTTAGCCGCGGCCGTTTGATCACTAACCTGGGACTCTAGGCGGGAGCCCTCTATGACATCAAAAAAAATGGTCTCGTGGCTTTCTTTAGTATTGATTACACTGATTTTGTCTGGTTGTATTCCCATTCAGCATGCTGCTTTTGAGTTGACTTTTGGACAGGGGGAAAAATGGACCTTCAATGGCACCCTGCTGGTCGATTCTCAAAACGCCGCCGGGTTGGAAGAATTTCTACGGGAAAATTCAAAAGATAAAGCTGGTGTGACTGCCCAGGTATCTCAACTTCCGGCCAATGCGCAAGGGAATATTCCTGTCCAGTTTAAGCTCGTTGGCCAGGATTACATAGCTTTCAAACAAATTTTCGGGCAGCAGTCCATCACCACTAACCAGCAACAAAACCTGGTCTTGAACATAGATTTGATGAGTATAGCGGGTACGGTCAAGACCAGTGAATTTGTGTTAAGTGGCAGAAAAATTCTGGAACATAATGGCTTGGGTCTGACGGGTGGCAAGGTGCGCTGGGATAATTATTATGGCAGCATGTTCGCGGTTATTTCCCCGTTTTCCTGGCTGGATGATTTAGTTGGACTCTGGATATTAATTTTGATCCTGATCCTGGGCCTTGCTTTGATCGGATATGGGCTCTTTTGGAAAAAGAAAAAGCCTTCTCATGTCGCATCAGCCTGGGAGCACAAGCGCTCTGAACCTGGCGCGCAGGACCAGCCCGGCCTGAACATTAATACGATCAATAAGCCTGCTACGCGGCTCGATCCAAACCGTCCGCACCCTGCGAAAAGCTGTCCGAATTGTGGTTTTAATAACCTGCGCTTGGATGCCAGTTTCTGCCCGGAATGTGGTTCCTCTCAAATTCAGGCGAAGGTTGCAGAAGTTATCCAACCTTTGCCCGAGTCTCAACCAGGGCCTCAACCATCCCCGGATCTACAGTATTGTTTCAATTGTGGAAAGGTTTTACCCAAACAGGCTGTGTTCTGCCCGGAATGTGGAACAACCCAACCCAAACAACCCTCTCAGAACATGACCGTACCCCAGGTTGAATCTGAACCTGAGCTTGTCCCGCCGGTGGAGACCCGCCCGCAAGCTGAGGTTGAAAGCGTACCGGAGTTGGCACCTGAACCTGAGTTGGCACCCGAACCTGAGTCCGCACCGGAACCTGAGTCCGCACCGGAACTTGAGTCCGCACCGGAACCTGAGTCGGCACCCGAACCTGAGTTGGCACCGGAACCTGAATCAGCACCCGAACCTGAACCCATCCCCGAGTTGTTACCGCAGCCTGAATCTTTGCCATGTATCAATTGCGGCAATGCTTTACCCGTTGGGGCCATTTTCTGCCCTGCTTGTGGAACCACTTTGAATGCAGAGCAATCCATTCCTGATACTCAACCGCAGTCTAATTTTGAAACCGATTTCCGCTTCTGCACCGAGTGTGGCGCACTGGTGTCAGACACGGTCGTATTTTGCCCCGAATGCGGGACTAAAATTCCCAAAGCTCAATAATTTGCAAGGAGGAAGAGCATGAATTGCCCCAACTGTAATTTTGGAAATGATGAAGGTTATAAATTTTGTCAAAAATGTGGTTCCAAACTGACGCCGGTGCAGACCGAAAAAACAAACGCGGATATGTTCTCAGGTTTTTCAACAGACATCAATGAACCCGATGTTGAAACGGCGGGTCACCCGCCTGCGCAAAAGCCACCTGCCTACAAGAAAAACAAGAGCGCTATCAAGGATTTGCTAAAAAACAATATCAGCCCCGCCGAAGGTGAGCTGACCGTCATGTCTTATCACTGCACTTATTACAAATCCAGATTGCTCGGGCTGGAAGCCTCCGGTTATCTGGGTGTGACGAATAAGCGGGTTATCTTTCAGGCCCTGGGTACGTCCAACGCCGGCAGCAGCATTATTCAAAGCGAAGTGCCCATCGCGGATGTTTCAGGGATCAGCAGCTATAAGGGCACATTTTTCAGTTTTGGTCATATGCTCTCCGCCTTGGCCCTCTCAACTGTCGTTGCGTCCCTGGTGTCCGTGCTGTTGTTGGCAGTCGGGGGAGGATCGCAGAGTGGATCGAGCGCCATGGAGGTTCTGGGTTGGATATTCGGAATTCTGGCTTGCGGAGGCTCCTTCATGTTGTCGCGCGAGTCAATCTGGCGCTCCGTCATGGTAAATATTTCATCTGCCTGTGTGGTTCTCGCGGGGGGTGGCTCCTTTTTGAATAACTTTAATGCGCTTTCCTATTTAATGGGCGGCAGCCGTTCCACAGGTTCAAGTATGCTGGCATTCTTTATTGCTTTTTTAGTGGCAATCTATGGCCTGGTTTGCGTTTTCTGGTATGCCCGCCGGCCCACGTTTTCGCTTGCGATCAATTCCAAGGGCGGATCCAGCACCCCGATCAGTATTTCCGGAGCCAGTGGGATCGGTATTTTTGATGTGTCTGCTGGGAAAGCTCTGGCAGCCGAACCTGCCGTGGATTCTGAACCCATGCTTAAGGAATTAGGCGCCATGATTATGGATATCCAGACCCTGGGAGATTTGGGTATTGATAAATGGAAGTCACAATAATCCCGCCGCCCGGTAGTGGAGCTGATATGGATACGAATAAATTGGATTTTCATTTATCTGATTCAGAACAAATTATCCGGCAGTATGAATGTACCCGTCTGCCTCATCTTTTCGCGAAAACGACTTTTGGCTATCTGACAGTTACAAATAAACGTATTGTTTATCATAGCCAATCCAAAACCTTCAGCGACAGCAGTACTGTCTTATCTGAAATCCCCCTGGATGATGTCTCCGGTCTGAGTACCTCGATCAGTGCGTCTTTTAATTGGTTATTCTTTTTGATTTTCAGTTTCTGTTTGTATATGCTGGTTACCCTGGCTGTCATTGTCTTCCCACCTTTTCTGATAGGTTGGGTCATGGCAATTTTGCTGCTCTTACCTTCCAGCATTTCCTTCCTTTTTGAAAAAAACATACTCAGCGAGGATGCAAAACATCAGCTTCTTCGCAACCTGCAAGACCTGCCAGGGGGTGATCGACTTACTTCTTACGACCGTGATTTCTATGAACGCATATATAACACATTGTTTTATGTTGGGCTGGTCATGTTGGCCTGGAATGTTGCCTTCCGGACCGAATTTTTTCAGTCGTTTCCGGCCATTCTCAAGTATCTGCTGCTTGGGGTAGTGTTTTTTCTGATCTTTCGAGCTACTTTTGGACAGGCCAAAACGTTCTCGCTCATGATCAGTTCCAAAGCTGCCAGTGGTTCCGGTATTTACATCCCAGGTAATCCGCTTAATTTGTTGTTCGGGGGTGGTAATAATGCGCTGCAATCCTTTGTAGCCAGCCCCGGGCTGCATGCCGAAACCATTGTGGCCGAATTGGGCGCAATGCTGACCGATATCCGTCAGTTGGGCGACCTGGGAATCCAGAAGTGGCAGAAATAAACCGGTATTTTTTGATTTTGTAGTCGTCGAGGTCTCACTTGCAGGCTAAAAGGTTTACGGATAGGCAGGGAAGAAATATCACCATTCGCCAGTTTGGCGCAGGCAACCTGATCCAACTGCGAGCCTTTGATGAGGCGCTTGGTCCGGTTCCTGACGGTGCCAGCCTTGGGACAGCCGGTTTGGTAAATTTGCAGGTCGAGCATGCCCCGGATGGATCGAAGCGTACCAGGCTTCAGGACATCATCATTCCACCAGCATACCGGGGTGCCGGGATTTCGGATGAGCTGCTGGGCCAGGCACTCGAGGTGTCCCGCAATAATGGGTCCCAACAGATTTACGGTTCGGTCGAAAACCAGCAGGCCCGTGATTTTTGGGATCATAAACAGTCCCAGGGCCAGGGCTGGCAGGTGAAAAATGATCAAAGTTACTACGGCTCAGTTCAAATGGATCTGGCAGGAGCACAGGAGGAAAAAATTAATATGCCCACGAATATGTCTTTGAAAAGAGAGAATTGGCAGAATATCCACGATGTTCGAAGGCTGACCGAAATTCAATTGCTGGAAAATGATTTGGCCGCCAGCGAAGGGCGCGATCCGTTTCGTGTGGTTTCTAATTCCAACACTGATCCGGAATACAACAAAGGCAAGATCAATATCGATCCAAAATTGCTTGTCATGGAAAGCGCAAATGGGAAAGAAGCCCAACCCGAGCCGTACGAGGCCCTTAAATCCTACTTTGAGCAAACACAAAAGCTGACCGGAAAAACGGATGATGAAAATTATGTGCTGGACCGCATGGATGCACTTTACAACCAACCCGGTCAAGTGGATCAGAATTACTATTGGAATCAGCGCCCTTTAATTGAACAGGAGCTTCAGGATAAAAAGCGAGGGATTGTTAAAAATACTGACCCCGGTCCAGGCTCGGGTGGTTCCGGTGGATCGGGTGGTGGCGCTGCTGGCGATGAGCCAACCCCGGAACAACTCGCTGAGCAACAATCCACGCAGCTGGCTGAGCCTGTAGAACCCGCCTTGAGCCAGGAGCAAACGCCCGAAGCCGAGTCCCAGGCCGCCGCCCAACCCGCACAATCCGCTGATCAACAGATACAGGTTCAGGAGCCGTATCAGCTGGAAGGCCAGGCCGCGGAACCCGCCTTGAGCCAGGAGCAAACGCCTGAGGTCGAGTCCCAATCCGCAGCCCAACCCGAACAGTCCGCCGATCAACAGATACAGGTTCAGGAGTCGTATCAGCTGGAAGGCCAGGCCGCCGAACCCGCCGTGAGCCAGGAGCAAACGCCTGAGGTCGAGTCGCAAGCCGCAGCCCAACCCGAACAGTCCGCCGATCAACAGATACAGGTTCAGGAGTCGTATCAGCTGGAAGGCCAGGCCGCCGAACCCGCCGTGAGCCAGGAGCAAACGCCTGAGGTCGAGTCGCAAGCCGCAGCCCAACCCGAACAGTCCGCCGATCAACAGATACAGGTTCAGGAGTCGTA
>CAYWXS010000033.1:22409-49960 GCA_964462245.1 uncultured Anaerolinea sp. | reverse complement strand
GCCGTGAGCCAGGAGCAAACGCCTGAGGTCGAGTCGCAAGCCGCAGCCCAACCCGCACAATCCGCTGATCAACAGCTCCAAACGCAGGAGTCGTATCAGCTGGAAGGCCAGTCCGCTGAACCCGCCTTGAGCCAGGAGCAAACGCCCGAAACCGGGTCCCAACCCGAACAATCAGCCGATCAACAGCTCCAAACTTCGGAGCCGTATCAGCAGGAAGCTCAAGCCGCCGAACCCGCCGTGAGCCAGGAGCAAACGCCCGAAACCGGGTCCCAACCCGAACAGTCGGCCGGTCAACAGCTCCAAACTCAGGAGCCGTATCAGGGGCAAGGCCAGGCCGCGCAACCCGCCGTGAGCCAGGAGCAAACGCCCGAAGCCGAGTCCCAGTCCGCAGACAAAAGTGCGACCCAATCCCAGCGGCAAGCCCCCGCAGCCGCTTCCCAAAACGCCGTTCAAGAAGCCGAAAAAGGCGCAGCCGAAGGCGAGTCTGCCGATGGTCAGGAAAAAGGGGAAGATTATTATTACGGCTACGGATATTAAATGAAAAATATCACTGTCTTTGAGGGCAATGAACTAAAAATGACCCTTCCGCCATTTGGAAACGAGAATATCCGCTGTATTTTGAATGGCAGAGATGGCGGCGGTAATCCGGTTCGGGTTCCTATTAGCGAAGATTTGCTCAGTAAGCACATGCTTTTTTTAGGCAGTATTGGAACGGGCAAAACCAACGGTATCTTTCAGATCGTAGCCCAGTTGCGAAATTCCATAACATCCAATGATGTCATGGTTGTTTTTGACACGAAAGGTGATTTTTATAACGCTTTTTATCGAAAAGGGGATATCGTGATCAGCAATGATGACAAGGCTACCGGCCCAACGGGGCTGGATTACTGGAATATTTTCAACGAGATCGAGACGGATGCCTCGATGGAAGAAAATATCATCGAAATTGCGCGGGCTTTGTTTTATGATCGGGCCCAAAAATCCAGTCAGCCCTTCTTCCCCAATGCTGCCCGCGATATTCTGACGGGCATCCTGCTCCACTTTTGCCGTACTGGAAAAGGCGAACATATCGATAATGATAGTTTGCGTACCTTCCTGGACCAGTCTCCATCGGCTGAAATCCGTGCCATGCTCCAAAAACACGATGATTTAAAAGCCATGGTCAACTATATTGCTGATGATCGTTCTCCCCAAACCCAGGGCGTGATCTCAGAGCTGCAGCAGCTGATACGCGAAATTCTGGTCGGCAATTTTCGCAAACCGGGAAGCCTTTCAATGCGCCAGGCTATTCGAAATAAAGGTGGACGGATAATATTTATCGAATATGACCTGGGAATTGGCGGTATGTTGACCCCCATCTATCGCTTGATGTTGGATATGGCCATTAAGGAAGCGCTTGGACGAAAGAAGAGCGACGGCAATGTCTGGTTTGTGATCGATGAATTCAGGCTGATCCCCAACCTTCAGCATGTCGATGATGGGGTGAACTTTGGTCGCAGCCTGGGCGCAAAATTTATTATCGGTGTTCAAAACATCGAACAGGTTTTTCATGCCTACGGCGAAGCCCTGGCGCGCAGCATCCTCTCGGGCTTCTTAACGACTATCGCTTTTCGGGTGACAGATATTACAACCCGGCGCTACATTCAGGAACTCTTTGGCAGAAACCGCAAGCGCGAGGTCTACATGGCTACCGTCCAGTCACGCGGGGTGATTGAACAGGTGCGGGATGCGAATGTGGTCGAAGATTGGGATATCTCCAACCTTCCCATTGGTCGTGCCATCATCGGCTTCCCAGAAAAAGAACCATTCTATTTCCAATTTGAAAAAGCGCCCACCCGCTAGGAACTTGGAAGTTAACTGCTTGCTCAAAAAATAAGGAAAGAGCATTCACCACAGAGAACGCAGAGCGCACAGAGTTTTTTGTGGTTTTCTCAGTGGAAATCTTACAAAATGTCACCGCGAAACACCGGGGGCGGTATTCACAGAGTAGATGACATTTCGTGTAGTTGTCATTGCGAGCCGCCGCCCTTGGTGTTTCGCGGCGTGGTAATCTTCACGCCAATCCAAAGACAACCCCGCTCCGCAAATCACACCCATTTCTCAATAGTGGCAATAAATATTTCCATAACAGTCCCATTGCATCATCATAATTTGCTATAATACACATACGCAAGAGGCTGGGAAATTGATATTTTCCTGTAAATCACACCTGTTAGCTTCATCATATAATTTTCAGAAAATGATTTTGAATCGTAGTTGCGGCTTCAGCCGCTTCATCCTTCCAAACGGCGAAATCCTGGCTGCAAATCCAAAACCTATTTCTGAATATCTATAGAAAGCAACACGCAAAAACTGGCCTCAACAACGCATGCAGTACCCCAGGTTCCCGCAAGACGCGTCCATGCCTTCCGAAGCGGCAAACCGTAAACCATTGGATGACAACCAGTAAGGAGCAAAAATGCGAGACGATAATCAAACAACCTACACCAGGCTGTTAGAGATCATGGGGCGGGGTTCTTCATTGGGAGAGCACCCCATCGGAGGAACCTATATTGGGGTTCCTCCAGGCAATGGCTTTGATAGGATTTGCTTGTTCGAATATGAAAAGGCTCCGCAAAATACCTTCTCCCTGGCGATCTTTGCGGGAAATACGTGTAAACAAGCCAGGGAACTCTATAATCATTTCTCCTACGCCAAAGTAATTGATTTGGAAAAGGATGGATGGACAGTTGCAAGTAATTTTCACTTTGCATGGCAAAGAAAGAATATTCTCGATACCAGAGCTGATCAGGCATTAGCATTGAGCGAATATATAGCCTATTGGAGCTCGGCCACAGGTAAAAAAAATAATCGGCTATACAAAAGAGATGAATTTGACCTGCTCCGGGATACATTGCGGGCTGCCAAAATGATGGATGATCAGGATATCGCAGATTTCAGCGAGTATTTCAGAACCCACAAATATCAAAGTGTGATCACCTGTCCGGGAATCATCAATCGAATAAGCTATCCCATCGCCAGGCTGGATGAGAATACCGAAAGCCTGGCTGCCGAACTAAAAGACAAAATGATGTCGCTTCATAAAATATATAGTCGAAACGCACGTTGAACATAAATTATAATAACCAGATCAATCGAGATTGGAATCAAAAAGGGTAATAGGGTACATGCTTTATGAATAAAAATCCATTACATCTGGTCATTCGTTTTTCAGACAGTATGTTTGATGTCGGGAACGTGGTTTCGATTCATAATGAAATCGTATCCCAGTTTGGCTCAGTCTGGTTTGGAAAATTAGGGCAAACAATCTCTCAGGCTCGAGCAGATTTATTAAACCAACAGATAGAAAAAAACATCCCGACCTGGGTTTATCTGGTAAAAGGCAATCGGAAGAAATCAACACCATTTCGCGCCGCATTGAAGCGAATCGAAAAAACCATTCCAACCGAAAAAGCGTTCATACCCGCTTATTATTTTGAAAAAGACCTGACGCAGTTTATGAAGGTTTGGATAAAAATTGGTGGGATTGAACCCCTGGATATCTCAGAGATGGAAAAATTAAAAGCCATCAACTCAATCTTCCCAATCACCGAAACCCTGGCCCTCAGTTCCTCCGGCTATTTTCTTGTGCACGAAAGCAGCTCCATCTTCTAAAATCACCACATTCAGGATTGGGATAAATGGCCGACACCAACGAACTCGAAAAAACCCTCTGGACCGCCGCCGACAAAATGCGCTCCAACATGGACGCCGCCGAATACAAACACGTCGTCCTCGGCCTGATCTTCCTCAAATACATCTCAGACGCCTTCAGCCATCTCTACGACCGTCTGAAAGCCGGCGAAAATGAATTCGAAGGCGCCGACGCCGAAGACCCGGATGAATACCTCGCGAAAAATGTCTTCTTCGTCCCCGAAAAAGCCCGCTGGCGCTACCTGCAGGATCGCGCCCGCCAGCCCGAAATCGGCAAGTGGATCGACGAAGCCATGGACGCCATCGAAGGCATCAACCCACCCCTCAAAGGCGTCCTGCCCAAGATTTACGCCGACCCAGACCTCAACAAGGTCCGCCTGGGTGAGTTGATCGACCTGATCGGCACCATCGGTTTCCACCAGGATGCAAAAGGCGCCAAAGACCTGCTCGGACGTGTCTACGAATACTTCCTCGGTCAGTTTGCCGATGCCGAAGGCAAAAAAGGCGGGCAGTTCTATACCCCCGCCAGCATTGTCAAACTGCTGGTGGAAATGATCGAACCCTTCAACGGGCGTGTCTATGACGGCTGCTGCGGCAGCGGTGGCATGTTCGTTCAGAGCGAAAAGTTTGTCCTCAACCATCAGGGCAACATCCAGGACCTCTCCATTTTTGGACAGGAATCCAACCCCACCACCCTGCGCCTCTCGCGTATGAACCTTGCTATTCGCGGCATCGACGCCAAACTGGAGCTGGGTGACACCTTCCTCAACGATCGCCACCCCGATCTCAAAGCCGATTTCATCCTTGCCAATCCGCCCTTCAACATCAGCGATTGGAGCGGTGAGCAGTTGCGTACGGATGCACGCTGGAAATACGGCCCGCCGCCGGTCGGCAACGCCAACTATGCCTGGCTGCAGCACTTCATCTACAAGCTCAGTCCAAACGGCACAGCCGGGATAGTGCTTGCCAACGGCAGTATGAACAGCAACAGCGGTGGCGAAGGCGAAATTCGCAAAAATATGATCGAAGCCGGATTGGTCGATTGCATGGTCGCCCTGCCCGCCCAACTCTTTTATAACACCATGATCCCCGCCTGCCTCTGGTTTCTGGCGCGCAATCGGAGAGGTGCCGCCGCCAGCGCCGGGCGCCCACCTCAGCGCGACCGCTCAAACGAAATCCTCTTCATCGACGCCCGCAAGCTGGGCTTCATGACCAACCGCCGCAATAAAGAATTCGCAGACGCCGACATCTCCCTCATCGGCAGCACCTACCACACCTGGCGCAGCAAGTCTACACCAGGTGTGGCAGGATTGAAGGATTACCGTGATTTGGTGGGTTTCTGCAAATCTGCCGCCCTGGAAGAAGTGCGTGCCAACAACTATGTGTTAATGCCTGGACGCTACGTTGGCACCGAAGAAATCGAGGATGACGGTATACTTTTTGCCGATAAAATGAACAACCTGACTGCAAAACTCGCCGAACAATTTGCCCGTGGCGACGAACTGCAAAAAACCATCCGCGAGAACCTCAAGGGGATTGGGTATGAATTCTAGCGAGTGGAAGGATGTTAAGCTTGGGGAAATAGCCAACTTCAAAACTGGCAAGTTAAATTCAAATGCTGCTGAGAACAATGGAATGTATCCGTTTTTTACTTGCTCGCCTGAAACTCTGAGGATCAATTCGTATTCATTTGATTGTGAAGCGATACTATTGGCAGGAAATAATGCAAATGGTATATTCGCTTTAAAATACTACAGAGGTAAATTCAATGCTTATCAAAGGACTTATGTTATTACCAGTAATCCAGAAGATGTTGATATTGAGTATATATATCATCAGTTAACTTTGAAATTGCAAAGGCTTGAAAATATATCCCATGGTACGGCGACAAAATACTTGACATTACCATTATTGAATGAGATCGAAATAAAATTACCCCCACTCTCCACCCAACACCGCATCGCCGACATCCTCACCGCCCTCGACGAAAAAATCGAACTCAACCGCCAGACCAACACCACCCTCGAAACCATCGCCCAAACCATCTACAAAGAATGGTTTGTAAACTTCAAATACCCCCTGTCTGCACCACGATTAGAAGGATTACAGGATTACCTTGATTACGCTGCCGCGCTCAAACAGGGCACTCAGCCAAATCAAGACAATCAAGACAATCAAGAAAACCAAGACACTCCGTCAACAGAAGACACCCCGCGCAATCCGAAAAATCAAGCCAATCAAGCTAATCAAGAAAATCAAGGTGCAGACATGCTTGAAAGCGAATTGGGCCCAATCCCCCAAGGCTGGCGGGTGGGAAAACTGGGAGATGTTTGCATACTGGCGTATGGAAAAGGACTAAAATCAGAAAATAGGGTCGATGGGGAATATCCAGTGATAGGATCAAGTGGAATTGTTGGTTCTCATAATGTTTTTCTGGTTGAAGGCCCAGGGATTGTGATAGGAAGAAAAGGAACAATAGGAGAAGTTATTTGGGTTCAACAGAATTTCTTTCCCATTGACACCACTTTTTATATCAAAGATGCGCTTGGCTTGGAAAACTTATATTTTCATTACTTCTTGCTTAAAGAACAAGATTTCAAAAAAATAGGATCGGATTCTGCTGTACCTGGATTAAACCGAGAACAGGCTCAAGGTAATATGATATTAATCCCTCCGACTGATGTCATCAAACATTTCAATGATTTTGCTAAACAATTATTTAATAATATTTTCAATAACAATCAAGAATCCGCCACCCTTGCCACCATCCGCGACACCCTCCTACCCAAACTAATGAGCGGAGAAATAAACGTCTGAACTTGATTTTAAGGATTGAAGGATTACCATGATTTAGAGCAAGAAAAACCCGGATTATCACGCCCCTCCAGAAAATTACATCATCAAGGAAACGTCCTAATCAAGGCAATCAAGAAAATCATGTAATCAAGAAAAACCCGGATTATCACGCCCATCCAGAAAATTACATCATCAAGGAAACGTCCTAATCAAGGCAATCAAGAAAATCATGTAATCAAGAAAAACCCGGATTATCACGCCCATCCAGAAAATTACATCATCAAGGAAACGTCCTAATCAAGGCAATCAAGAAAATCCCATAAATCAAGGTTAAGACAATGCAACATGAAGAACTCACCCAAAAAATAATCGGCAGCGCCATGCAAGTCCATAGCACAATGGGCAACGGCTTCCAGGAAGTCATATACCAACGCGCCCTGGCCATCGAAATGACCTATCAGGGTCTGAGCTATGAACGCGAAAAAGAAATGGACATACATTATCGCGGACAACACATCGGCACCCGGCGGGTGGATTTTTTTGTAGAAGGCTGCATCATGCTCGAACTAAAAGCAGTCATCCAGATGGAAGACGTACACCTGGCCCAGGCCATAAACTACCTCGAAGCCTACGGAATGGAAATCGGCCTGCTGATCAACTTCGGAGCACGCAGTCTGCAATTCAAACGGGTCCACAACAACAAACTCATCGCCAAAAATCAGGGCCATCCCGAAAATCAGGAAAAACATGGTTAAGACAGTCTACGAATCCGAAATCGAACAGATCGCCCTGGAACTGCTGCGCGACGAAAACGGCTACACCATCCTCTTTGGCCCGGATATGCTCGAACGCAGCCCCACCGAAACCATCCTGGTCGCGCGCCTGCAGACTGCCATCGACCGCCTCAACCCACACATCCCCGCCGAAGCCCGCCAGGAAGCCCTCAAAAAAACCCTGCGCACCCCGGCCCTGACCGTGATCGACAACAACGACGCCTTCCATAGCCTGCTGACCGAAGGCGTGGACGTCAAATTCAGCATCGGCCAGGGCAAATCCCGCACCGACAAAGTCTGGCTGCTGGACTACACCTACCCGGAAAACAACGAATTCCTGGCTGTCAACCAGTTCACCGTCATTGAAGGCCAGATCAACAAACGCCCGGATATCGTCCTCTTCATCAACGGCCTGCCCCTGGTCGTCATCGAACTAAAAAACGCCGCCGACGAAAACGCCGACGTACAGGCCGCCTTTCACCAGTTACAAACCTACCAGCACACCATCCCCTCACTCTTCACCACTAACGCCATCCAGATCATCAGCGACGGCTGGTTTGCCAAAGCCGGCACCATCTCCAGCGACTACTCGCGCTTCATGGAATGGAAAAGCATCAGCGGCGAACGCGCCCTCGATTCAAAACACCAACCCGAGCTGGAAACGCTCATCAAAGGCCTGCTCAACAAAAACACACTGCTCGACCTCATCCGGCACTTTATCGTCTTCGAAAAAACAAAAGAGAAAACCGTCAAAAAAGTTGCCGCCTACCACCAATACTTCGCCGTCAACAAAGCCATAACCTCCACCATCCGCGCCTCCGCCAGTGAAACCGGGCATTTTGCAGCCGAACACCCCGCCGACTACGGCCTGCCGGGCGTCGAACAGCAGCCCAAAGGCGACAAACGCGCCGGCGTCGTCTGGCACACCCAGGGCAGCGGCAAATCCCTCTCGATGGTCTTCTATGCTGGCAAGATGGCCGTCGCGCAGGCCATGAACAACCCCACCCTGGTCGTCCTGACCGACCGCAACGACCTGGACCAACAGCTCTTCGAAACCTTCAGCAGCTGCCAGGGTCTGCTGCGACAGACACCCAGCCAGGCAGCCAACCGCGATGACCTCAAACGCCTGCTCTCAGTCGCCTCGGGGGGCATCGTCTTCACCACCATCCAAAAATTCCTGCCGGAGGAAAACGGCGCAAACTACCCGCTCCTGACCGATCGCCGCAATGTGATCGTCATCGCCGACGAAGCCCACCGCAGCCAGTACGACTTTATCGACGGCTTCGCCCGCCACATGCGCGACGCCCTGCCCAACGCCTCTTTTATCGGCTTTACCGGCACCCCCATCGAAAAAGAAGACCGCAATACCCAGGCCGTCTTTGGCGGCTACATCGATATCTACGATATCCAACAGGCAGTCGAAGACGGCGCCACCGTGCGCATCTATTACGAAAGCCGCCTTGCCAAAATTGACCTGCCCCCCGAAAAACAAAAAATCCTCGACCAACGCGTCGAAGAAGTCACCGAAGATGACGAATTGACCGACCGCCAGCGCCGCTTTGCCAAATGGGCCAGCAAAGAAGCCGTCGTCGGCAGCTCCGAACGCGTCAAACAGGTCGCCGCCGATATCGTCAAACACTTTGAGCAGCGCCTGAGCGCGTTGGATGGCAAAGGCATGCTCGTATGTATGAGCCGCCGCATCTGCGTCGAGCTGTACCACGAAATCATCCGGCTGCGCCCGCAATGGTACGCCCCCGAGGAAGACCAGGGCGCCATCAAAATTGTCATGACCGGCTCCTCCAGCGACCCGCTCGACTGGCAGGAACACATCCGCAACAAAGAACGCCGCAAAGCCATTGGCACCCGCCTGAAAGATCCCGCCGACCCGCTCAAGCTGATCATCGTGCGTGATATGTTCCTGACCGGCTTTGACGCCCCCTGCCTGCACACCATGTACATCGACAAACCCATGAACGGCCATACCCTCATGCAAGCCATTGCGCGTGTCAACCGTGTCTTTGGCGATAAGCAGGGCGGGCTGGTGGTGGATTACATCGGCATTGCCCAGGACCTCAAGAATGCCATGCTCATCTATGCCGCCAGCCAGGGCAAAGGCCAGATCACCTTTGACCAGGCCGAAGCCGTTGCCAAAATGCAGGAATTATTCGAAGTCGTGCAGGATATGTTCGCCCGTTTCCCCTACCGCCACTACTTCACCCTCGAGCCAAAGCATAAACTCAACTTTATCCTGGACGCCGCCAATTACATCGCCGACCTGAGCGAGATCAAAGACGGTAGCAGCCTGCGCAATGGCAAAACCCGCTTCAAAGAAAATGTCATCAAACTCCAAAAAGCCTTTGGGCTGGCCGTCCCGCACCCCGACGCACTCAAAATCCGCGATGACCTGGCCTTTTTCCAGGCCATCAAAGCCCGCTTTGCCAAATTCGACGACCAGACCCGCACCCGCACCAACGAAGAGATCGAAACCGCCATCCGCCAGATCGTCAACGACGCCATCATTTCGGACGAAGTCATCGATGTCTTTGACGCCGCCGGGATCAAAAAACCGGATATATCCATCCTCTCGGATGAATTCCTGGCAGATATCCACAGCATGGAACGCAAGAACCTCGCGCTGGAACTGCTCAAACGCCTGCTGAACGATGAAATCAAGACCCGCTCCAAAACCAACCTGGTCCAGGGCAAAAAATTCTCCGAAATGTTGGCCGAAGCCGTCAAACGCTATCAAAGCGGCCTGATCGACTCAGCCAGAATGATCGACGAGCTGATCAATTTAGCCAAAGACCTGCGCGCAGCTGATCAACGCGGCGAAAAGCTCAACCTGCGCGTCGACGAACTCGCCTTCTACGATGCCCTGGCGGACAATCCCACCGCCGAAGCCGTGCTCGGAGACCAGACCCTCAAGCTCATCGCGCACGAACTGGTCGAAAAAGTCCGTCAGAACACCAGCATCGACTGGCAGCTAAAAGAAAGCGTCCAGGCCCAACTGCGCGTGCTGGTAAAACGCATCCTGCGCAAATACAAATATCCGCCCGACGACCCCGCCACCGGCGAATACACCGCCTCCGTCACCAAAGTCCTCGACCAGGCCGAAATGCTCGCCGACTACTGGACCCAGGCGTGAAAGAATGTGGAAAATGGCTGGGGTTGCACATCTTCTTTTGCCTAGCCTCAAAAAGCATGCTATAAAAAGATAGCCAGCCAAACAAAAATCCCCCACAAGGGGGGACTTCACGAGCGGCTCACCCTGAGCCTTGATTTCAATATTTCCCGCTGCATTTCAACAGAAGCTAGGACACTCTCCGAGTGACCGGGGTCATCAGGCTTTACGATACCGCTCTGTATTAATTGTAGCACACTGCCTGCCAATCCCCCACTAACCTCCACAGCCAGCCAAACAAAAAACCTCCCCCTTCCCTCCCAGGGAAAGGGGGCCGGGGGGATAGGTCCATTCCCCCATTAGAACAAAAATTCTTGTATAATTCCACTGCAAACAACAGCAAGCGGTCCCACCAGCACCTTAAAAATTGAATAAAAAAAACACCCTCCAAATTGTGACTTGCTAACTCCGCACCAGCTTCCAACCCTGCGGCGTATCCTGAATCGTCCAGCCCAGGCTGCTGATCTGACGCCGCAAATCGTCCGACGCCGCCCAATCCTTGCGATTGCGAGCCGCCAGGCGCGCCTCCGCCAGCAAAAGCACCTCGGCTGGCGGCGTCTCCGCATCGGCAGCTTCCGGTTCCGGAACATTCAACGCCATCTCCCAGGCCGCGGCAGAAATACCCTGCCCGAATGGGCTGGGCTCCAACATCGGCCCAATCTCCGAAAGTGGGAAACTTGTCCCGGACGAGTGGATTTTCGGATCACAGGCCCGCACCAGCGAAACCGAACTGACCCCCACCACCTGGCATTCGCGCTTATTAAAATCCATGATAATCCCGGTATGCTCGTCCAACCCCAGGACCATGTGATCTGCCGGCAGCTCGCGGCACCATTCGGTAAAGCGCTCCATCCCCACAAAACAGCGGCTTGTATCCAGTTCCGACCCGCCCTCGGCATTGTTCCAGTGTGGCACGATCGAAATTGGCGTTTCCATGTCCGCGAAAAAATCCAGACCCGGCACCTGATGGATGTCCATGCCCACCTTGAAGATTTCATACACCGGCAACCCGTAGCGTCCCACCGCGATCGTCGCCGCGCTTGCAAAGACCAGCGTCGCCCCCAGCCGCTGCCGGGCCCGGATCAGCTCCCAGGCCAGGCTGCCCTGTAACTGCCGGATGGCATAGGTCGGGCTGCCAGGTCCCATAAAGATCAGGTTGGCGCGCAGCAGCGGCGCACAAATCTCAGGGTCATCCGGACTGAAGGCGCTGCCTTTTTTACGGGCCGCAATCACATCCACCTGCGGGTGATAATTCCCCAGCCGGGTTCGTAAAAAATCAGCCACCTTGGCCGCCACCTGACCCGAATTCAGTTCGAACCCGGCCGGTGTCTCCAAAATCGCAATCCGCAGCGGCGCATTGATCTGGCGCGCCAGTTGTTCAAACACACGCCCGCCTGCCAGGGAAGTTTCTCCTGAGCCGAGGAAGGCAATATTTCCCATTTTCATAAGTTGTCCCGGTTCATCTTGTCCAGCATGGCCAGTACCAGCCGGTTTTCAGGGATATCCGACATCGAATCCGAGTAATGCTGGTAACGGATGCGCCCGGATTTGTCGATCAGCAGCAGGGCTGGGACCCGTCCCAGTTTGAACAGATTCCACTCCTGCCCATACAGCTCCGCCACCTTGTGCAGCGGGTCTGGCAGCCCAACGTAAGGCAGCTTTTCGTTATCCCAGTAACGCTGAAAAAGAGCAGGCTTATCTGGTCCAATCGTCAGAATAACCGCGTCACGCGCGGTAAAGGCCGCCATCTCATCCCGCAAACGGGCGAGATGCGCGCGGCAATACGGTCACATAAATCCGCGTAAAAAGACCAGCAGCACATTCTGTTTGTTCAAATAGTCTGAAAGCCGCACGGGCAGGCCGTTCACATCGGGTAATTCAAAATCTGGCGCAATTTCCATTTGATTGGGCATACTCAAAACTCCTTGCGGTAAATTACTTATCAAGCGTCTTTAGAAAGTCAACCGTGGCCTGAGTCACCTGCTGCCACTGCTCTTCGGGTGTGATACTGGCGGGTTTGTCACCGGGTTGGGGACCGTAGTCACCGAACTGCCCATGATTTCCACCCTGGATCACCACGAAGCTGGTATCTGCCGGTTCGTCAACCTTGTGCTGCTCGATCAGTGTCCCGTTATCCAGCCCGCCATCCTGGGTGCCGTAGATCGAAAGCACCTTCAGCCCGGCCGTCTTTAGTTGATCATCCGCCGGATACGAAGCCCAGAAGATCACCCCCCGGATTTCAGGGTGTTTCGGTGCGAAGAGAGCCGCAGCTACCCCGCCCAGTGAATGTCCACCCGTAACCCAGGTCTTGATCTGCGGAAAATCCTTCAGCGCCGGAGCGCCGGCTTCAATGTCGAAAAAGGCCAGGTTCAGGCGCACCGGCACCAGCACCACCAGGTAGCCCTGCGCAGCGATCTGATGCAGGATGGGTGCATAAGCCCTGTAGTCCACATGCCCACCCGGGTAAAAAATGAAGCCGGTTGTGGCATCCCCGCTGACAGGCTCGAACGTGATGGCTTTGCCGGTCTCGGTCACGCGCACCAGCTCGTCAGATTTCAGAGCTTCCAGCGCTGCCGATTGCGCCTGGCTGGGGGTCTGGGCCCAGATCACAAACGCGGTGCTGCCCCCCAGAATCACGATCAGCAATATCGCGCCAATCCATTTGAGAACTTTCTTTAACATGTCTTTTACCTTTCTGTCAATTCTTTGGCAGTCTGCCAGATCCAATCAAACATGCTGGTTGTCAGGCGACCCGTTTGGGTGTTTTGTTGGCTGGGGTGATACGAGCATAACAGCCACGGACCTTGCGGTTTATCCTCAGCGGCGCCGGGCAGTCGGAATACTTCTCCATGCCCAAACTTCCAGTCATGGTTGCGGGCGGAATAGATGCGCAGTACGCTTTCAAAAGCAATCCTGCCCAACACCACGATCACCCGTGGTTGCAAGAGCGCCAGTTCCGCCTCTAAAAAAGGCTGGCAGTTATTCATTTCTTCCTGGATCGGTTTGTTAACCGGTGGGGCGCAGCGGCAGACCGGCGCAGTGTACACGTCCGTCAGCGTCAACCCATCCCCGCGCGCCGTCGACTCAGGCTGATTCGCCAGCCCGGCCCGGTACAGCGCCGGATAGAAAAAGGCGCCCGAAGCATCGCCGGTGAACTGCCGTCCGGTCCGGTTGGAGCCATGCGCTCCCGGTGCCAGCCCAACGATGAAGATGCGTGCCTGCGGGTCGCCAAAGCCGGGAACCGGTCGGCCCCAGTATTCCTGGTCGTGATAAGCACGCCTTTTTTCCAGTGCCATCTGCTCACGCCAGGCCACCAGGCGCTCACATTTGCGGCAGTTGATCACTTCTTGATTAAATGTATCGAGGTCCATTCCAGGATTCTACCCGGGATTTGTTAATTTTTTATATCTTTACCCGAATAGGATTTGATCCGTAACGGTTGGTCAGCACATCAATATCAAAATGTCATTATCAGAAGATTCATACCTACTTCCAGGCAGTACCCGCTGAGAAGGTGATACTTCGTGTAGTTGTCATTCTCGAAGGGCAACGGGACAATGTGCGAGCCGCCGCACCTGGTTTTGGCGGCGTGGCAAGCGTAGCGTCCCCTCAAGTCCACTGTGTTATTAGTAGGAGTGACACACATAGGGCAGGTCTTTCCCTTTAAAAAAGAACTTCTTTGCGACCCTTGCGGCTTTGCGCGAACCAGGTTTTTGTCACGATAAAAATAGTGCACTTACCACACGGCAGGCTAAAATCCTTAAGCAAGACCTGCTTATTCTTGGTAAAATGAAGAAGCTGATATTATTGGTACAAGTTTTCCGCTTGATGCTTGGAGTGTGTTTCCGGGGTTATTCCCAACGCCAGGCATCCAGCCAACAACCAGCGGGTAGAATGGAGAGGAACAGGCATGAAGCCATTTCGAAAAAATGTAGCCATCGCCATTGACGGCGGCGGAATCCGGGGGGTGATTGTGGCCCGGGCTTTGATGAAGCTGGAAGCAGCCCTATCCAAACCCTCCCATCAGATATTCCAACTTTCAGCGGGAACCTCCACCGGCTCAATTATCTCAGCCGGGATTGGTGCCGGGTTAACCGCTTCCCAAATATTTGATCTTTATGTGCAGTTGGGCGAGACTATCTTTAAGAAAAGTTGGCGTAACGTGCTCTGGCCGTTCACCCGTTACCGTTACTCAAACGAACCTCTGATCCAGGCCCTCTATGGCGCCCTGGGCGATATGAACATGCGCAACTTTTGGGAAATGAACCCGCCTTTTGACGTGGTCATCACCACCTTTGACCTGCTCGAAAACAAGACCCGTTTCATCAAGCCATGGAAGGAAGAGTATAAGGATTGGTCTGTGCTCAGTTCCGTCCTGGCCTCCAGCTCTGTCCCTACCTATTTCCCGGTGGTGGATGGGCGCCTGGTGGATGGCGGCGTGGGTTCATATGCCAACCCATGTTATCTGGCAGCCTACGAAGCCAGCTTCTGCCTGCACTGGGACCCGGCCGAAACCACGCTCATCAGCCTGGGCACCGGTCGCGAAGCTCAAAACACCATCAATCCGGGTCAGCCTCAAAAATTCTGGGCCTGGAATTGGATCAGTCCTCTTTTGGGAGCCTTTCTCAGCTCAGCCGATAATCAGCAGGTCCATCTGGTCGAGACCTTCTTCGAGAAGCTCGATTTCCGGCGCTATCAGGTTGATCTGACGGAAAGCATTGGCATGGATGACCCCGCTGCTATTCCGGCTCTGATCAACTACGGCGACAAAATGGGCAGCATGCTCCTGCGCGACCAATACGACACGGCCATGGGCATTCTCCCCGAACAAATCATCTACGGGGTTTGAGTTTTTACCCTGTGGGCACAGAACTGGAATTTTCCTCGTCTCATGCAATGACCGGGGTCTTCCCGAACTTGCCCCACACAGACTGACTTGTCCAGACGAACTCAAATCGATGCTTTGCCCCGCACATGCTTATTTTAGGGTTATAGACCGGACGATATGTACAGGCGAGCCTGCGGCTTTTTGAGTGTCTGTGGCAAAAAACCTTGACAAATAGGTAGATAGGCTTTTAATTAGGAAAACTAATTATATGCCGGAGAATCAAATGACCATACCAATGGATACGCTCACGCGTCAAATTTTGAAAGTCGTGCCATCCATGATGCGCGCCATTAAAAAAAAATGGAAAACGGGCCAGATTTCCGGGGTGACCAATTCGCAATTTCACCTGCTCATTTTTATCCAGAATAACCCCGGGACATCCCTGTTGGATGTTGCTCAATATCTGGGGCAGACATCCCCCTCCACCTCTGCCGCAGTTGACGAAATGGTCTCCAAGCAGTTGGTCTCCCGCCAGAATTCCACTGAAGACCGCCGCAAAATTACGCTGACACTGACTGGCAATGGGCAGAAAATTCTAAACGAAATTACACAACATTCCCAAAATGATCTGGCACCCCACCTCGCCGCGCTGAGTGATGCAGAACGCCTGGTAGTTTTCCAGGCTCTGACAATATTGGAGCCCTTATTTTCAACCTCCAAAGACCCTGAAGAAGTTAATCTTGGCACAGCAGAATAGTCCCAGCGCCTCCCGCCACCATTTTCTGGTTGGGTGGATGATGGGCTTACTTTGACCATATAATATTTCGTAATGAACTTGCGTGTAGTTGTCATTGCGAGCCGCCGCACTTGCTCCTCGGCGGTGTGGCAATCTGTTCCATGGGTGGGAAGATTGCCACTCTCGCTGGAGAGCGCTTGTTCGCACATCGTCCCGATGTCCTTCGGAAATGACAACCAGCAGTGCTCCCCATCCTCAAGACTCCTAATGACATAATTGGCGAGGCTGACATGAAGGAAGATTGCCACGTCGCGGAGGACACGCTCCTCGCAATGACACCTACGCGCAGTATGTTCTTTCCCATTGAACAACAGTGATTCTCTGTTGTGGAATCACTCGCAATCATTAACCCTGCCAATACAAAATAAAATTAGCTCTTGACATTTGCATAGACGTACTTATAATTAGCTAAACTAATTATTAATCAGGAGTAAATAAATGAGTACATCTATAAAAATGGTTGCGCTTGAATTGTTGGAAGTCGTTTCGCCCATCATGAGCACCATTAAAATGAAGTGGAAAAAAGGCACCATTCTGGGAGTGAACAACCTGCAATTCAAAATCCTCGGAACCCTGCAAAAAAAGCCTGGAGCTACCTTGCCGGATCTGGCACAGGATCGGGGGCTGCCCATCCCAGTCATCCTCACCGCCGTTGACGATTTGATTGCCCGACGGCTGGTTTTGCAGGCGCATCCGACTGACGACCCTCAGGCAGCAACCCACTCTCTGACCGCCGATGGCGAAAAAATTCTGCATGGCATCTACGAAAAATCCCGCACCGATTTGGAAGATCATTTGGCCGCGCTGACTGCTGAAGAGCGTACATTGGTGGTCCAGGCGTTACAATTAATCGCTCCCTTATTCGCGCCTAACAAAGAAGCCGACGAAAATATCGAAAAACAAAAGGACTTGTGGAAAGCTCATGCCTGATAAGAAGAAAGGTCTTTTTTCACTTCCGCGCAATGTCTGGGTGGTAACCATCACCTCCTTCCTGACCGATATCTCCTCCGAGATGATCATGAACCTGGTGCCGCTCTTCCTGGCCAATGTCCTCAATACCGGCACGGCGGTCATCGGGCTGATCGATGGAATAGCTGAAACTACCGCCAGTCTGATGAAAATCTACTCGGGCGCACTTTCAGATAAACTCGGTCAGCGCAAATGGCTGACGGTCAGCGGGTATGCGCTTTCCACGGTCGCCAAACCTTTTCTAATCTTTGCTAATACCTGGCCCTGGGTCATGGCTGTGCGTTTTGCCGATCGGATGGGCAAAGGCATTCGCACCGCACCGCGCGATGCCCTCGTCGCCGGGTCGATTGACGAGAAACAGCGCGGACTGGCCTTTGGTTTGCACCGTGCGGGTGATACCGCCGGAGCTTTCTTCGGGTTGATGATCGCTGCTCTGGTCATCTGGTGGACTCAGGCCGGGTCTGTGCAGCTTCAGGAACGGACTTTCCATACCCTGATCCTGATCAGCATCATCCCGGCTGTCCTGGCAGTTGTTGTGCTGGCCTGGGGCGCAAAGGAAATCAGCGTTGCCAGTAAATCAAAACTGCCTGCCTTTAGCTTGGTGGGCATGGACAAGCGTTTCAAACAATATTTGCTGGTCCTGGTCCTGTTCACCCTCGGGAATTCCTCCGATTCATTCATCATCCTGCGCAGTCAGGAGCGCGGATTGAACCTGCTGCAGATCATGGGCATGTTGATGACATTCAACCTGGTCTATGCGCTGTTGGCGGGCCCACTCGGTGCGCTTTCTGATAAGATCGGACGCCGTACCCTCATCATCGCTGGTTGGATTGCCTATGGCCTGGTCTATCTTGGCTTTGCACTCTCGCAAACAGGCTGGCAGATTTGGGCTTTGTTCGGATTATATGGGGTCTATTACGCAGCCACAGACGGTGTCGCCAAGGCCTTTATCGCTGACCTTGTGCCGAATGAACACCGCGGTATGGCTTACGGTTTGTACAATGCCACTATCGGGCTGATGGCGCTTCCGGCATCGGTCATCGCGGGTTTACTCTGGCAGGGTGCTTTTGGCTGGCAGGGTCTTGGACCGTCCGCTCCCTTTTTCTTCGGCGCGGTGCTGGCC
Source organism: uncultured Anaerolinea sp. (assembly GCA_964462245.1). Taxonomy (GTDB): domain Bacteria; phylum Chloroflexota; class Anaerolineae; order Anaerolineales; family Villigracilaceae; genus UBA5195. Next base: position 31,801 of record CAYWXS010000033.1, on the reverse strand, counting down.
CTGGTCGCCGTCATCCTCTTCTGGGTGCTGGTTCCACAAAAGAAAATTGGATAGCACGCTCAATATTTACCTGAAATCCTACGCTCAAGGTGGACACAATGAAAACGATTGATCGAAAATGGTTGGTGCTGATCGCCATCGGCACAGGTTCTTTTATGTCTGCTTTGGATGCGAGCGTGGTCAATACCATTCTGCCCATCCTGCGTACGGCTTTTAACAGTGATGTCGCAGCTATCGAATGGGTGGTGACCGTTTATTTGCTGGTATTGAGCGGCCTCTTACTTAGCTTTGGCCGGCTGGGCGACCTGCGTGGGCATAAGTCCATCTATATCTGGGGCTTCAGCATCTTCGTGCTCAGTTCAGCCCTATGCGGCCTGGCCTGGTCTGCCACTGTCCTGGTTATTTTCCGCGGTATCCAGGCCATCGGCGGCGCCATGCTGGCTGCCAATGCTTCTGCTATCGTGACCGGCAACTTCCCTGCCGAGCAGCGCGGACGCGCTTTTGGCCTGGTGTCCACCATGACTTACCTGGGCCTGACTGTTGGGCCATCCCTGGGCGGTTGGCTGACACACGCTTTTGGCTGGCGGACGATATTTTATATCAATGTACCGGTTGGGGCACTGGCCCTCACCCTGGGGCTGGTCTTTATCCCGCGCGATGCCCCCGCTGAACATGGGCAGCGCTTCGACCTGCCGGGTGCCGTCGTCTTCATGGCAGCCCTGACCGCCCTCATGCTCGGTTTAAACAAAGGCGCTGCATGGGGCTGGTCCTCGCCACAGGTTTTGGGATTACTGTTCGGGGCACTGCTCCTGCTGGTCGTGTTTATCCAGATCGAACGCAGTTCATCCGCTCCCATGCTGGATTTGAGCCTCTTCCGTAACCCACTCTTTTCCACAACTTCCATCAGCTCAGTCTTGAACTATGTTTGCGTCTACAGCATCATCTTTTTGATGCCCTTCTATTTAATACAAGGCCGTGGTCTCAACCCGGCCCAGGCTGGACTGTTTCTATCGGTGCAGCCCATCCTGATGGCGATCATCGCGCCGATCAGCGGAGCGTTTTCCGATCGGATCGGCTCCCGGCTGCCCGGCATGCTCGGTATGGGCATATTGGCCCTGGGCTTGTTTACATTATCATTTCTTGGCCCTGATTCGGGCTTCTGGCTGGTTGTGCTCGGACTGTCAGTTGCCGGATTGGGCACAGGCACCTTCATTTCCCCCAACACCAGCGCCCTGATGGGTGCCGCCCCGCGTGCGCGCCAGGGGATTGCCTCTGGTGTGCAGGGTGCCGCGCGCAATTTTGGCATGGTCCTGGGTATTGGCCTGGCCGGTGCGATCCTGACCACTCACCTTGCCCAAAACACTCCTACCGCACTGTATAGCGGTATCGATCAAGGTTTTTTGGTAGCCGCCGGCATAGCAGTCCTGGGTATCATCTCGTCCGCCATCAAAAACGAACCGAAGCGAGGATCGGCTTAATTTTATAAAACTGATTCACAAGCGTGCCTGTTACAGCAGGCGCGTTTGTGAAAAAAATAGACAAAGATACCCTGTTCGAAATAACTTTTCGGATATAGAATTCTGGCATTGATTGTTAATTTAGCTGGGGAAATCTGATTTATTGTAGTGTGAGTAATTGTGAAATTCGTGAAGGGAAAAGCAGTTTTCGAAAAAAAATTCCTATACTGTCCTATTATTTGTCGCTGCATTTTTAGAAAATTTGGCTAATTTTTACGCATGGGTTGGATAGAGTTGGCTATAATATTATTGTTATGCTTAAAATTAGATGAGTTTTTTTGATCAGTAAGGGTGTAAAAAAGATTCAAAAAACTTGAGTGTTCCATCCTAAAAAGAAAATGCAGCTCAACCAATTGCATCGGCCAATCGAGAAAAGACCGGAGGAGAAACCATAATGGCTATTTCAGAAATAATCAAATTCGCAGGACCATCTGATGCTTTGATTTGGAAATTTCCACATGAAGATTTTACTGTCACCTCTCAGTTGATCGTTGACGAGACGCATGAAGCTCTTTTGGTAATCAATGGGAATGCTGCCGATTTATTTCCTCCGGGACGACGTACATTAGCTGTCCCAAATATCCCACTCGCCAACAAACTTATCAATATCCCTACAGGAGGAGAAAATCCATTCCCTTGTAAGGTATTTTTTATTAACAAAGTCCACCAAATGGATTTATTGTGGGGGACTCAGGGACCTGTTGCATTGGAAGATCCGGAATATGAAATCTTCATGCATGTTATGCTCAACGGCAGCATGAGTATCTCGGTTGAAAATTCTCGAAAATTTATATTGAAATTTGTCGGGTTTAAAGATGCCTTTGATTCTGAAACATTGATCCAGAAATTTCGAGGGATTATTTCTTCACACGTCAAAGATAGTATTTCGAAAATAATGATCAATGGCAAATTAAGTTACTTTAAAATGAATGCCAGCTTATTCGAAATCAGCAGCGTGGTCAAGGAAAAGCTGGATGCTATTTTTGAAGAATATGGCATCCTGATCCGTTACTTTAATATTGAAAGCATATCGGTTCCAGACCAGGATTATGATGCAATTACCAAAGCCAAAGAGCGCCGTTCCAGCCGTATCATCGAAGGTTATTCCTGGCAGGAACAACGGCAAATGGATATAGCCGAAAAATTTGCAGGGAACGAAGGCACCATGGGAAATGTGGGTGGCGCCGTCGGTGGTTTTATGATGGGTGGTGCGCTTGGAGGATCGATCGTTGATATTGCACGAAGTGCCCTGAGTACCGATCGAATTCCAACAGAAAAACCGCCCAAGGACGTCGCCAGTTCTTCAAAGGCTACCGTCAGTACAACCGCCCGTCCATTCAATGTCTCAAACTTCTTTGAAGAAAAAACTGATGATGGCCCGGACCAACCCTCCAGCCCTACGCTCAATACTGTTCCAGCCGATAAAAAAAGTTGCCCCAAATGTGGTGCCCTGGCTCCAAAAAATGCAAAATTTTGTTTTGAATGTGGCGAAAAATTCCTGGGGGTCTGCCCGAATTGCAATGCCCAGATCAACAGCGATTCGAAATTTTGCTCAGAGTGTGGCACTAAGTTAAGTTAAAAATGGAGATTCTGAAATGAAAAAACAGGCTAACCTCGCGCTCGTCGGTTTGATCTATCTAATTTTGCTTACAGTCTACAATTTATTAATATTCACAATATTCGATGTGAAAACAAATGTTTTTTGGGTCAGTTATGGGTTCATGACTCTTGCGTTTTTTGTTCAGTTGACCAGCCTGTTATTGGCACTCAGAAAAACAAATGTTGAGACCATTTTTTGGGGTATCCCGCTGGTCTCTCTATCAATTTATTACATACTTGCCGAGCTGGGAATTAGCCTGGTGTTCATGATTTTCCAGAATGCTGGATTTATTCCAGCCATGGTTATTCAGACCATTTTCCTGGCTGCCTTTGTGATCATCACCATTATTGCCTTGATGGCTCGGGAAGCAGTCAGTGATGTTACAGCGGTAATCAGGGAAAATGTACACAATCAAAAATTAATTAATGTTGATATCGATCTTTTGATGCAAAAAAGTACCAATCCTGAATTGAAGGCTGCCCTGAGAAAGCTCTCTGAAACAATAAAATATTCTGATCCGATCACCAACAGCAGCGTGGCTGATGTAGATCAACGAATTTTGTCCAAGGTTAACGAAACCAGAATTTATTGTGAAAACGATCAAATCAAAGAGGCGAAGGGCTGCTGTTCTGAATTGGAACTGCTTTATATGGAACGGAATAGAAAATTAATGATTTCAAAATAAGTATTTTTGTAAAAGGTACTAACAATGTCAGTCAGATATGTTAGCCGAAAATGTACATCGTGTGGGGGCAAGGTCGAATACAAAAAAGAAAAAAAAGTGTGGCGGTGCCTGTATTGCGGTTCTGAAGTTGAACGCCAGGAGCAATACGATGGTTTATTTACCATTAAAAATGTAGCCCGCCAGACAATCCTGGATGTGGCTTATGGTAGATTGGAATCCGCTCAAAAAAACCTGGTTGAATGTGAAAAAATCGACTCACGCTACGTTGGCAGTCTTATCGGCCGCCTGTGTTATTTGATGACTGTTTTGACCACTCCCGGCGCCAACCTGGAATCTGATGATAGAAGTGTCATCGCCCAAATTAAAAGAAGTTATGAGCTGCTGCTGGAAAAAGGGGATTCGATCACAGATGAAGAAGAAATTTTATATGAATTCTTCGACTCCAGTGATATATACGCTCTCCTATTTTTGGTCTTTGACACAATCAAGGGTTTCTCGCGGCGCGATTATTTGTATTCTTTATTAATCATCCCGGATGTTTATTCGAAAGAATGTAATAAAAATTTAATCCAGTATTTCTTAAGATCTCAAAAATATACCTGTGTGGATGAAGTCATCTTAAATCATGAAAACCTTGACAAGAAGAATGCCATAGCTGGTATTTTATATAAATATCCGGATATCCCAACAAAAATATCCAATATAGATATTTTATTGTCAGCGGGTGCCTGTGCGGCTGAAGATCGAGCCTTGTTCGAAGATTATCTTGCAAAAAGTCAGGATACTGCACTAACGAAAAGCCAGATTGTAAAAAAAGTGTTTGCCTCTGGTATCCGGCCCGCGATTGAAATTGTTATGAACACTACCTTTAATAACCTAGATACGGCCAATATCGTGGATGTATTCCGGCAGTTGTGCAGTTCCAGGTTAACGGATAGCGAAGTTAACGCCATTCTTGAATATGTTTTTTCAGTAAATAATTCGGATGCCGCCAGGGCAGTTTTGTCCATATTAAAGGACTCTGGCCAATTCGTGGTGATTTCGCCAAAATACTTAATTTCTTTATTTTCCAAAAATGAGCTAAAGCCTGATCAAAAATTGGCGGTCTATTCCAAGAGTCTGGAGTTCAACGTTGATCCGAAATCCAGGGAAGCGCTGATTAACAATTACCTGTGTTTTAACAATGACGCTCCAGATGCCCGGGAAATGATTATTTCCGGGTTATTTTCTTCAGTCAAGACCATCCCAACAAAAACAGTAGAAAATTATCTCTTGAATAACACCACGGATGGTGAGCGAAAAATAAAAGTTATTGAAAAAATATTTGAGCTGGAAGTTAATATCAGTTTCTTTCATGATTTGCTATCAAAATATATTTCGACAACAATTGACAGCAAAGAAACAATGAATGCCATAATTTTGTTTTTAGCTGGTAAGGGTTTGAAAATTGATTCCAAAACTTTAAATCGATTATTGCTGGAGCGTTCTGCAGACCCGGCCACGAATATGAATTTTATAAAGAAATTGGATTCCACCGGCGTTCAAATCCATTTGGATGCCTGCAACCATTACCTTGAGAGTATATCCCCCGAATTATTTACTTCAGAAATGTTTGCTCTCTTATACCGTGATAATTCACCTATCAGCGATAAAGCCTTAATAAATTATGTCTTGTATTGTAAAGATTCGAATGAGTTCAAAATAAAAAACGCCCTCAAGCTTGGGCGTCAAAATGGGAAAATATTTGGGAGCATACCCTGTAATATCAAGCAATTAGGAAATGAAATCGATTGCAATTTGTTACAGGCTTATATATTAGTGACTTCGGATTCAGCTGAAATCAGTAATGAGATTGTAAAACACATGATTTCCGCAGGTAGCAAGCTCAATGTCGATCTTGTAATTAATAAAACTTCCATTCAGAAATTTAGTAAATATATTACTTCCAACAAAGAAAAACTCAGTAAATTGACCTTTCAAGTTTTTGAAAACAACAACACCGCATGGTCTTTTTCAAAATTCCTGGGTTGACACTATTGCAATACCACTTGGTACGTTGAAAATGGGTTAGGTGAGTTTGATGATTAAGCTAACAACGCTAAAAAATGGACAGGTAATTGGCATGTCAATTGCTGAAGTTGTTTCTGTTCCTTTTTTTGAGTTGTTGGATAAAAATATTGATCGGGCTAATTATCTAAATCAAGTCCTCTTCACTCAACTGATCACCGGGTTTCACCGCCGGGCGGAAGTAAATAATACAGCCATCGAGTTTTTGTTTCAAAGTGTTGGGGTGGACAATCAGACATATAAAGCACAAGTCAAGCTTTTTGTTATTCTTCGCCAAATCGGAGAAAATGCCACCAGTCTTGAAAATAATATCAAGCATTTGATGCAGAGTATTAAGTATGATCTGGAAGAAAAGAATTTCGCAGTTTCTGTCTTTGATGATCTGACAGACTTCCAAATTTTTGAACAGGCTTTAGCGTCCGTTCATACGGAATCTGTTTTAGCGGTCTCAAAAAATGAACGTGTAATAAATAATTCCATGCCTGGAAATGGCATTATTTATTACACCGATATTATTGATGCATCCGAAAATATAAATTTATCCACGCTCACGAACGCGATGACACAATATCCGGGTAGCCTTATCTCAATACAGGTTATCCCCACCCAGTACACTTCAGCCGAATTGCAGCAAATTGAAAGAGGAAAAGTATTCCTTAATTACTATGTCAGTAATTTAAAATATCAACAAGGTTTGCGGGTCGATAATAATATTCAGGCGATTGTGGATGCCTATGATTATTATTTTGATTCTGTAAAGGAACAACTCTTTTATTATAATTTTGTGGTTTATGGGACTCACAATGGAGCCCATGATTTAGCCAACAAGCTTATCCTGGCGATTGAAGCCGAAGGGAAGGCCACCTTTGGCACGCTCGAAACGGTTGACCTATCCGGGCAGGATTTGAAACCAGGAAAGGGTCTTTCTTTTTCACCGTGGACCACCAGTGACTTGTTGATTTTTCATCAGAGGGAAATGGCCTTGTGGGGGACTCAATACGCACCGTCTGATTTGATTCGGTTAAAGTTCCTGATGACGACCAGGGAATTGCGCTCAATCTTGAAGTTCCCAATCGATGATGGCAAAGCCATTGGTTTTGAAAGTAAAAAAGAATTATCCAATCGCGAGAAATTACATAAGAGTATTATTTCTGAAGATAATTTTAAAATTGGAATGATTCAGAATACATCCAGAAACGATGTAAATTCAATCGTCCATGCCGGGATCACCCTGAACGATTTTACAAAACATGGGCTGATCGTTGGAATGCCCGGTTCGGGAAAGACCAACTTTTCACTCGGGCTTTTATTACAATTTTGGAATGATTTTAAAATTCCATTCCTTGTCATTGAACCAACAAAAAATGAATATCGTTCCCTGATAGATGCCATCAGCGATCTGCAAATTTTTACTCCCGGGAAAAATAATGTCTCGCCCTACATAATCAATCCCTTCCTCCCACCGCGGGGTGTAACAATTGAGAGTTATATTCCAAGTTTGATGACAGCTTTTAAAGCAGCCTTCTCCATGCCCAACCCGCTGCCGGATATTTTTCTATCTGCCATTAATGATTGTTACAATGAGTATGGGTGGAAATCGGATAGCACTGTCGACGATGCCGGTATTCAATTCTTTGGTCTGTACGAATTTATCAAGGTATTTAAGAAAAAAATCCAAAATTTGGATTATAAAGGTGAGGTTAAATCAAACCTGGAGAGTGCTGGGGTTGTGCGCTTGATCAGTTTGATTGAACAAAACAGCCATATTTACGACACGATCAATACCATTCCGTTGGAAGATCTGTTAAGTAAACCCACTGTAATTGAATTGAATGCGATTAATAACAAGGAGCAAAAATCCTTGATCATGGCTTTGCTGCTGATATTGATTTGTGTTTACACAAAAAATAATGTCGCTGGTGATGGCAAACTCAAAAATGTAATGTTAATAGATGAAGCGCATGTTCTTCTTGCCGCCGGCAACAAAAAGAGTGAGGATAGCGCGGACTCGCAAGGTTCCACGATTGAAGCCCTGGAAGATATGATTGCTGAAATCCGTTCCTACGGAACCAGTATCATCATCGCAGATCAGTCCCCAACAAAAGTGGGGCGCAGCATTGTTGCCAATACAAATGTGAAAATTATATTCAAGCTGGTTGAAAAAGAAAACAAGGATGCGATCAGCACCGCAACCAACATGAGCCCAACCGATTACGATTTGCTGGGGCGGCTGGGGGTGGGTGAAGCCATGCTGCATTACGGTCGGGTTTATACACCTTTGCATATAAAAACCTATAATGTTTTGGATAGAGCCGTGATCAGAAATGTGATCACCGATGCAGAAGTAACGTCGCTATCAAGATATTGGGATGATCATCAATTGCTTTTGATCCCCCATATTGAATGTAAAAATAATGTGATGTGTTCCCGCGATTGTGAATTTAAAGTAAAAGTAAATGCAGATTACCTGGCTTCAAAATTAATTAATTTGTATTTGTATCAAATTGCTGACAAACCGGAATTTATAAAATTTCTGGTGCAAATGGATAAACCGCTTGAGAAGATACTCGCAGAAAATCCGATGATCGTCACAAGTTTACGCCTGACCAACTGTGCAAAAATAAAATTTTTACGAAAAGCTGTTTTAAATAGGAATTTTAATATCTCCAAAAATGACTACAATGTAATTCTAAATCATCCGAATTTTCTCAAAAAAATGTAACCAGGATTAATAAAAGTTATGGCGGACGATTTTACTTCTGATACTGCTGATGATTTTGGGGTCGATACCTCGGATTTAATGTTGGATGACATCGATCACAGTTCGGATGGCATTTCCGATTGGATGGATAATGCTCCGGGGCCAGTCGATTTGTCCGAAAACCTCAATTCGGAAAGTGATGCCTCCGGGCAGGATGATATTACTGATATATTAAATAATGCCTCTGACGGTGCGGACATTTCTTCTGATATTGTCGTTGAAGCATCAGATTCTGGTTCAGACGATATAAATGATTTGCTCAACAACGAAACCGAATCGTCGCTAAGCTTTGGGGAAGATAATGAGGCGATAAGTCAACTTGAGTTGGATTCTCAGCTGAATGGATCGGATGTAGTGGATGATAGCTTGCTCAATTTACAAGATCCGGTTTCTGAAATTCAGATGGATAATCCTGATAATCCGCTCGTGGATATCGCTTCTGATCAAATTGAAACCCCTGTCGATATCCAGGCCGACAATCCCGACAATTCGCTCGTAGATACAGGCCCGGACCAGACCGGGTCCGTTACCGACACCCAAACCGATAACCCGCTCGTGGATACAGGCCCGGACCAGACCGGGTTCGTTACCGATACCCAAACCGATACCCCCGACAACCCGTTCGTGGATACCACCCCGGACCAGACCGGGTTCGTTACCGACACCCAAACTGATACCGCCGACAACCCGCTCGTGGATGCTACCCTGGACCAGACCGGGCTCGTTACCGATACCCAAACTGATAACCCGCTCGTAGATGCC
>CAYWXS010000033.1:0-22309 GCA_964462245.1 uncultured Anaerolinea sp. | reverse complement strand
AACCCGCTCGTAGATGCCACCCCGGACCAGACCGGGCTCGTTGCCGATACCCAACCAGACAACCCGCTCGTAGATGCCACCCCGGACCAGACCGGGCTCGTTACCGACACCCAAACCGATAACCCGCTCGTGGATGCCACCCCGGACCAGACCGGAGCAGCCACTGATGTACAGCTGGACACGACTTCTGTTCAGGTCGAAGATACTCAGAGCACGGATTCGAAAATAGATGAAATCTCAACTGAAACACTAGCTGAAAATATGGATGCTCAATCTACTGTTTCGGGAAACCCGGCCGCAGATTTACAAGAAAAACCAATTGAGACCGGTGTGATTCAAGGAACTGAAGAAGCAGGGAATGACATAATCTCGGTTGTGCCTGAAACACAGACCCCACAAACGCTTCCTGAGAATACTGTGATTGAACAGAACCAGGAAAATATTACCCAATCGGATGCCACTCCTGAAAAAATAATCGAAACTCCAACCCGGCAGTATGATGATTTTGAACAAAACACCCTGCTTGAAAAACCCGATTTTTATGAAACGGGTACTTTTTATGAGCAAGGTGTAAACGAGTTTGGGTACGCGGGCACCTGTGGCCCAACATCCCAGGCCAATGCAATCAACACACTGCTTGGGACGAATGAGATGACAGAAAATAAAGTATTAACCATGGCTGTTAATAATAATCTATGTACCACTACTGGTTCAGTTGACGAACAGGGCGGGACGACTACAAGCCAATTTATGACCCTTTATGAAAAGATAAACGATAATATGGGGGATAAATTGCAAACGGAATTATTTGAAAATGATAATGCCCTTAGCCTGGAACAGGTTGCCAATAAACTGGATGAAGGCAGCGTAATTAATGTTGCCGTTGATTCAAAAGAATTATGGGATCAAAGACAACCTTCCATGTTTGCGAATAGTGATTCGAGTTATACAGATCATTGGATTACAGTGTCAGGCGTTCATCGCGATGATTTGGGTGGTATTAACGGTTTTGATGTGATTGATTCTGGCGGAAAAGTTAACTTTGTGGATGCTGAAAAGTACGAAAAAATATGTTTTGGTTCCCCAGAACATACAGTACTGGACCCAACCTGTATCGTTGTATCAAAAAAATCTGAGTTACCCCAAAAATAGTGCGACGGGGCAACGTTTAACGGACGAGCCTTTTTATTTTTCATTGAAATAAGTTGGAATAGGAGTGAATAGGACATGAGCAATTTGAAGCCGATAAGAAAGATTATCGATGAGCTTAATCGCCTGGTTGTTGGCGGTGCCAAGGTTTTACATGGAATGTCCCACCCTGTAATCAGAAAAACCACTGATAATCATTACGCCATTGCGATCTTTGTTTTGACTTATACAAAGACCAACCTGGATAACGAAATGCTGCCCAGGCCTTCAAAATGGATCCTGGCGGATGTGACAACCGGAGAGGTTATACAAGAAAATCTCTGCAGCGTGCTCGACTTTTCTGAACAATCTTCTGAGAAATTGTATTCAAGCAAAATATTGCATGAATACCCCATCACACGTGCATATTATGACAATATGTACAATATATTTGATACTATACGGACTGTTCTTTTTGATACAGGCAGTGTGGACTCAAAGCTATATCAGGAATATATGGAATTGCTTCTAAAAATTATTCCTCAAGAATACCAAATATTCTATACAGAACTTAGTAATCTGGTTTGATATTGAGAGGATTGCCCCATGGCTGATGATGATGCATATAAGCGCGAGCTTGAAGAAGCACAAAGTTTACAGCGCCAGATAAATCACCTCGTTGACAGGATTAATTCCACCAATCGTGAAAATGCCCAACTTGAGGTTGAATTGGATTCCGCGATTCACGGAGTTAATCAGCTTATTCGAAGTGCCGGCGAGATGGACAGAGTAGTAAATGAACAGATGCATACTTTGACCCTGACTGTTGACAAAGCGGAAATAAAAACCACGGATGTTTTTAAGGCATTGGTGGAATTAACAAACGAATATTTTGTTTTCAAAAACTTATCAACCGCATCAAAAAACTTGTCCCAGTTTACTGATGAATACAGTACAAAATTTTATTATTACAATGAATTAAGGCGTATTACCTTGGGCTATGTTATAGGTCTGGATACGAATATCGTTTCCAGCAACAGCCTCAGGAAAAAAGTTGAAAAAGCCTATCTCCAAAATACAGAGTACTGGTTAGCCTATTGTATTACCGCCGTCATGTTGTGGACCAGTAACGAACAGGAAGCCGCCAACCGGGCTCTCAAAAAAAGTTTGTCTATCAATTACTTTAATGCCTGTCTTTTTTATTTACTCATCAATCTCAGGTTTAACCGAATCGATGCTGCCAAAAAATGGTATTTAAATTTTCTCGATAAATCAGACCAATCTAACCTGGGACCTGAGTGGCAATATTTATTACAGGCTTATTTATCGGGTGCATTCGGGATTGATGCGGGCTTCCAAAAAGTTATCGCCGAAAATTTTAAAAAATTACTGGCGCAAATTGACCTGACCACTGTAGATTTTTCGAAGAAATTTACAACGCGAGCCTTCGAATTTGCAGATGCTTATATTTACAAGTCCGACCAAATTTTCGCTACATTGAAAAGGACTTGTACTGCTTATGAGGAAATTCACCGGGTTTTATCGGATGCCGAAAAAATCGCTTCCATTGCAAAATATTACGACACAATCTATGCCCAAACTGAGGATGGGTCCGCCGATTTACCACAACGCATCGAGAATGTTCTTTATTCTTTGATTAACAATTATGATGACGATGAATTAATAATTATGAAGAAACTTAAATATAATGAAGCCATCATATCTGCCAGGGGTGATCTTACAGTTGCTCAGAAAAACTATACCGTGATGTTTATTGATGAGAATAAGAAAAAATCACTGGCAGATTTATTACTATCCTGGGCATTTGCTTCTGAAACTAACCAGACTGATAATTCAGTTAAGAAGTTCTCGATTTCTTTTATGAAAGATTCGATCGTGAAAGGCTTTGACCAGTTTGTTGAAACCTATCGAAAAAGGGTAAGAGAAAAGTATGAGTTTGCGATTGATGGTTTTTCGGTAACTTGTAGCGAGGATGAGTTTGAAGTTGCCAGACCAGTTTTGGAAATGTTTTACGAAAAAAATAAAATCAAGGAAATACTTTCCGATAAGTTTGTACTGATTTATATGGCTTTATGCGCAGCTGTAGTTCTTACTTTTGGGATCATGATCTTTATTTTTTCAGAAGTGGCGCTAACGATTGCGATTCTGGTCGGTCTGGCAGCAAGCTTCCTGTTGTGGAGGAGGATTGTTGATGTTCAAAAAATATTGATTGAAAAGAAACGAAAAGGTGTTTTGCTCTTAAGGCAGGCCTTGACTGAATTAAAGCTTTGGCGAAGGGTGTATGAAAAAGAAGATAAAAATATTGGCGATTTACAATATGCGCTTCAAAGGTTTTAGTCTGCATCATTAAAGGAGTTATCTACAATGTCAAATGCATCGCATGCAATCAGTAACCTAGACCAGACCATCAGTTCATTTAAATCCAAAGTGGATGTTAAAGTAAATAAAGTTGATGTTTCAACCACTAATATTCAGGCAACCACCGATAAGATTTATGAAAATATCAACAAATTTAGAACTGAGATGATGCATGGTGAAGAAAGGCAAATTGCCCATGAGAACATCTTACGAATTGATCAAATACTAAAAGAGCAATTCAGTAATCACGTCACAATAAGACGGACGATCGTTGGGGTTGTGCGTGATTTTGATATCAACCTGGTTCGCAACAGTACCATCCAGGAACTTTCTGAAGAATTATGGATAACAAGTTCCAGATATTGGTTATCCTATGCCTTGATTGCCATCACAGCCTGGGTAAATAATTTCCCCGAGGTAGCCCGAAATGCGCTGGCAGAAAGTGGTCGGAAAGATGCGATCAAGACCACACTCTTCTTTTGTTTGATGAATTTGCGCTTCAATCGAATTGAAGCCGCCAAACTCTGGTTCTTCGAATATTTCAAAACGCTGGACCCAACCATGTTGCAACAAGAAACAGCCATCCTGCTGCAATCTTTTTTGAATGGGGTGTTTGGCAAGGATAAGGAACTTGAGCATGAGGTCATCCGGCTGATTGATCAATGGATCGCTGTTATTAATGATAATGAAAAAATTTCAAATGATTTGTTAAAAGCATATGAAATCTACATCGATAACATGAATCCCCAGGTGAAATTTGAATATTCGTCATTATTACAATTCTGTGTCAATGCTAGCGAGCTTCAAAAAAGCTATAACGATGTTTCGAAATTTGATCTGCTAATAAAATTTGTTCAAGCGCTCGATGTTGAAGCCGTTGCCCATGACGATGAAAATTATAAAAGCCGCATTGATGCAATCCTCACGAATTTAATCTCCAATTATGACGCCGAAGAATTGGAACTGAAGAAACAGCAGGAATACTATCGTTTGATCGTTGAGAATAATGGTATTGTTGAACAAGCCGAGGCTCAATTTGCAGCATTGGAAGAGTTGGAAAACCAAAACTATAACATTGGAAAACAAATGTTAAAGTGGGTCATCTATGATAATAATGAGCAAACTGATATTCAGGTACGAAAATTCGGTTTCCAAAATACAAAATCCTGGTTTACAAGGGCTGTGAATAACTGGTCATCCCGGCTTCAGGAGCGCTTCCCTCTGGAGTACCAGTTGAAAATTGATTTGTGGTCAGGAACGAGTAATGGTCTTGATCAGAATGAACAAATTACAAGTCTTAAGAACCATTATGAAATTAACAAATTTCAATATATTTATGTCAATAATTACAATATTGCTGCTTTGATCGTAGTAATTGTCTCCATCGGGTTGGCGTTTATCACTCTATTTGCTCCGGTAATAACCCTCCTGGCAGGTGGGTTTCTTTTTTACCGAATTTATAAGGCCTCAAAAGAATTTCCTGAACGAATTAATAAGGCAGTCAACAACTTGAATGCCTGTATGGCAGAACTTACCCAATTTAAAAATTATTTTGATAAAAACAAAAACAAGAAAGCTGATTTACTGAGTGTCGTGGAATTCATCTAATATTGAATAAATTGGAGAAAAATATCATGAATCCTGAAGATAAAAATAAGCAAACCGACGATTTTGAGCAAATGATGGAGCAGCGCCTGCACGATAATTTCGCGAGTGGAAAACAGCAGAGTGTTCAAATTTCTGATGAGCGCCTGAAGGAGATGAACAAAAAGCTTCCAGCTTGGAGTCTCGAACCACCTTACAGCTTTTTGAAATAAAAAATCAATGAATATTGGTTTGAACAACGCTGTGGTGCCGCCTTCAACTTTGCAGGAATGGTTGGATTGTTTTGATTACATGAAAACCAATAAAATTGATCAGGACTTCCTTGGCATAATTGAAAATGGGTCATTTGAGTATGATGAGAAAATAAAAGAACATTTTCAAGGGCACCTGGTTGATACAGTTAATTACATGTTGGAAAAGTATTCGAAGCGCTTCTCAAAGGAATTAAATTATTCACTTGAGTTGAATGATTTTGCGGATACTTATAAATTGTTTTTAGTTTTTAAAAGAGATATTTCAAATTGTTTGTTTTTTAACAGCTTCGGATTTCTCAGGGATGAGGTAAAGCAGGCATTACATCAGGATATTAAAAATAAAATGACTGACTATTGGCAGAATGTGATTCTATTTCTTCATCAACAATCTACAGAAGTTGATAATGATGATCTGGAAGATGCCATATATCTTATCAAGAGAATTAAATTGTTTCCCCAGTAAACCTTCAAGGTGAATCGATGGGCAATTACACTTCAACCAAGACCGAAGTAAAAAATTTTATTATTTCGAGAACACCTCTGATCATTATGGATACCTCAGAGCGGGAACGCGCTGAACGAATGTTGAAGGAAATTGCTTCAGAAATGTCGATTGACATTTCATATTATACAGATGCAAAACAGGTCATTAATTTGGGTTCGTCACAATCGCTTAATGTTGATAGTGATCCCTTGGATTATATAGCCAGCATTTTTAAGAGGAAGCATGGTTTCACATTTGCTTTTGGAGATGTTAAGCGAATAAGCAATGACAATGGTTATAGTCGGGAAGTGCTAAACATTCTTTATTTGGCAAAAGAGATGAACTGCACCTTGATCTTGATCACTGCCGACCACGTCTGGTCCCGCCTGGCTCAATTTGGTATGTTAACAACCCTGAACTATCTTGATGTGGATGAGAGAATTCTATATTTGAGGAAATTTCTGACACAATATAAGAGTCGTTATAAAATCGATTGGGATGAAAATGATATACGTCGGGCAGCAACTTTATTAAGGGGCTTCACAGAAATTCAGGTCGAAAATATCCTTTCAACAACCTTGAGTACCTACAATGGGTTATTTAAAGAAGACCTGTATGAATTAACAAAACAAAAAAGCAGGTTATATGCGTCTGTTTCCACCATCCAGCTCGTAAATGTCAGTCAGACACTTGAAGTATCCGGGTTGCAGGCACTAAAGGATTGGTTGTTTCAAAAAAAACGAATATTTTTCGCAACCGATGATGAGTTGGATTCCAGAGATTTGGATACCCCCAAGGGTATTTTGTTGTTTGGTGTGCCAGGTTGTGGCAAATCTTTTTCGGCTAAAATGGTCGCAAAAGAGTGGGGTTTACCGTTATTTCGGTTTGATATTGGAACCATTTACGATAAATGGGTCGGCGAAAGCGAAAAGAAGATGAAGGAGGCTTTGCAATTCATCGATAATGTCTCACCGTGTGTTTTGTGGATTGATGAAATTGAAAAAGCCTTATCTGTTTCTGATTCAGGGAATGATACGGGTAAAAGAGTTTTGGGACAATTTTTGTTTTGGTTGCAAGAATCGAAGAGCAGAGTATTTTTAGTTGCGACCGCAAATGAAATTTCGTTGCTGCCTTCGGAGTTGTTTCGAAAAGGCCGTTTTTCGGAAGTTTTTTTTATTGATCTTCCCAATGACGAGGAGCGTAAAATAGCGATCACTCAATATATTAAAAAAACGCTGCATATCAATCTGGAAGAGTATGAATTACAACAATTGGTGGTTGCTACTGCAGGGTTTTCTTATGCGGATATCGAATATGCAATTAAGGATACTGGTCAGTTAGTCTTGATTTCCGGACAAGACCTGATTGATTTTGAACAATTGTTGTACAAGGTGAAGGGGATTGTTCCTTTTTCAAGGAGTAATCCCGAGAAAGTCCGTGAAATACAAGAATGGGGAATGAAACGAGCGGTTGCAGCTTCTTATACGATAGGAGAGTAATTCGATGAGTAATTATGGATTAAAAAGCCAGGTTGCCAGTCTTGAAAGGGAGCTAAGTCAGGCTCAATCAATAAACAACCGTTTGAAAAGCGAACTATCGACCATTACCAATGGCGTCAATAGTGCACAGAGCGAACTTGATAATTACAATACGCATGTTCAAACCACCCTGGAAAATTCGAATGGGAAAATGGTATCTTCGCATTCCACCATCATTTCTGCCTACGAATTACAGGGTGACATTGAACGCTTGTATAGAAATTTCAAAAACATAGAATTGGCAAATAAAAAAATTAGAATTGCCAATAATAAAAAATATTATGAATTCTCAACCTATAGAACAGTCCGAAAAATTGTTCAGGGTATGATGGATAATATTGATCTTAATATGGTTTCCAATAAAACCATAAACAAATCGATTGAGATTCAGCATTTACAATCGCCAGATTACTGGCTGACTTGCGTATTGATCAGTATTATGGCCTGGAAGGGGGACTCGAAAGAGCTGGCAGAGAAGGCCATTACCCGGGCAATCTCGCTTGATAAAAAAAATAGTGCTGTTTTTTATATGCTCTTTAATATAAGGATGGGCCGGGAAGAAGCAGCGCTGAGATGGTTCAGCGTTTACCAATCCTGCGATTTGAGGGGTAGTGATCAGCGTACATTCTTAATGCTCTTTTCGCTGCTAAATAAGACGATTTCAGAAAACGTTGATGCACAAACAGTTAATGAAATTAATAAATTTATCAAGCGGGTGATTCAGAACAACATGGAATCGGAAGGATACCACGAGAACGATATTATTAATTCCATTTGTTCATCCCTGGAGCGGATGAAACCTAAAGATCAGCTGCCCTACCCGTTCTTGAATAAATATTGTGCAGAATTTGGACAACTGGAAAATCAGATGATGTTGGCTAAGAACAATATCACTATTCTTGAATTTATTTTGAAGACAATCAATGTTCCCGCGGAACAAAAAAATGCTTTCTTGAAAGAGTTTATTGATGAGTTAATTGCACTCCCCAACCAGTCCGAAAAATTGGTGTACGAAGAAATTCTTTACAATGAATTGATTATTAAGCTTGAAGGTGACGTGGAAACAGCCAAGCAGAAATATGATTCCGATACCGCCTCGAAAGAGAATGAACTGAAATTGATCGAAGAAATGATTCGTTGGATATTTGAGCATGATTCACTCGAAATAAATAGCCAAATTCGAAAGAATGTCTTTGTCCTTACGCGTGAGTTTCAAGAAAAGGCTCTTTCGCAGTATGTCCAAAACTATCGCGGTTTGCAAAAGAACAATTATCCAATCAATATCGGGAATTACGCCTCTGTAGCTGATTTAAAGAATGAAAACAATGAGCAGGTTAAAATTACAAATTACTTTAAGCAGGAGAAAGATGTGGTACTTTCGGCTGTAAAAGATGGCAAAGCATATATTTCTTTTGGCGCTGCTTTACTCTTCTTTATCGGGGCATTTTTTACAAGTAATTATTTATTCGGGCTGACTGCAATTGGTTTGGTAGTTGGTGCGCTGATTTTGTTTTCAAATAAGAATAAACGTAATGCGATTGAATTGGATTTTAACGAAAAGACCCACTTTACCATTGATGTCCTTCGAAAAATTTTTGCAGAGTTCAAGCTTTTTCAGGTACAGTTCTCTGAATATGATAAATATTATGACCAGATTGTAAATGAAATAAATAAGGTTTAAAGTGAAAGATACTAAAAATCAGATGGATTGATTAAATTATAAATTCCTCCCTGATGCTTTGTAATTTCTGGCAGGGTGATCTGATATCAACAGATCGCCCTGCTTTTTATATATAGGAAGGTGCGCTTATCCTTGGAATCTTCGTTAGTGCTTACTCCCCTCAGCTTGCCATTATGGTGCTCTGACCGCAAAGTTGTCGAAAAGGATGTCTGTGCCCGGGCTTGAGTATGTACTGGCGATCAAACCAACATCGCCGCCAATCAGGCTGGTGTCTTTGGCGCTCGCCACCAATTTGTTATTGATGTAGAGCGTTAATGTATCGCCGATACAATCAGCGCGGATATGGTTGGTCGCTTTACCCTTGCGGACGGCGTCTGAAGGCTGAAGTTTATCGGCTGAGATCACCTTTTGATCGCCATTCGTGACCAGCATAATTCCAGCATAGCCATCGCTGCTTGCCAAAAATTGGTAGTAACTATCCACGTCGTTTGTGCTTGTATAGCGGCACATCACCCCAAAGTCATTGTCATCCGAGCCGCCCGCTTTGCTGGCATCCACTTCAATTTGGACGTCGGCGGATAGCTGGCTTTCCAGCCCAGCGTTGGCCCAATAGTTCATGCCGTTGCCGTTCTGCCCAATTGTATTGATCTGGATGCGATAAGTGCCGTTCTCGTAATCTGTCATGCCGTCTGAATCTCGGGATCGGGCCCAGCCGCTTTTGGGGTTTGAAAAATCATCAAAAAAAATATTTTTATGGGTGCTGGCGGGTTGCTTTTCGCCTGTTTCTGGGGTCGAAAACCGGATGGCAACCGGCCCAAAATTTAATGTGACTTCTCCTATTTTCAACCCGATCAGCAGCATCACCAGGATCGTGACCACGATAAAGAAGAAGCCCAATAATTTCAGGACAATTTCAAGGATGAATTCCTTTGTGAAAATCCCATTTTCAGATGGAGTTTTTGCCATTTTGATTTAATCCTGGAATGTAAGTTAAAAAAATTATACATGTTTACATACTGAAAGACAATCCGTGATTATTCCCGTGTCGGTAAAAACGGTGTCAGTCAATCGACTCATACAACCTGATGTTTTGGGATAAAATTTTGGCGTCAAGAGTCTGTTTGATTGGTTCCGCCTGGGACTGAAGTCCTGGCTCATGACTCAAGAAAGTCCTCCGGACTCTCCGTTGGCGCAAAAATGAGTCCGAATGACTTGTTTATGTCATCAGAAGCGGTTTCAACCGCGACGAAAATGGCGGAAAGGTGTTCCGCCTGCTATCAACTCCAAGTATAGCCAGTTGCCTGAGATGAAACATGCCCAAATGAAAATGGGACGGTTGCCAGACCGCCCCATTTTCCAAACAACTATCAGAAGTAAAAATAGCCAAATTTGATCAGCCGCAAAGCAAAACAATGCGCTTTTTCCTGAAAAAACCTTATGCACTCGCGGCTTTGCGCGCCAGGTACTGCTGGTACATTTTGGGCTGCAGTTCCGACAAATCCGCGGCGTAATATTCATCCCCATTCAGGTCGGGGAAGCGCGCAAAATCCGGGATGGGCTGTACCATCGGGTGCGTAGCCGCGAATTCTTTGATGGCTTGCGCGTGCGGTTTGATCGAGCCATCCGGGCGCACCAGCCCAAAATGGCGCTCGTGGCGTGATTCGCCGCAGGGGGGCACATCCCACAGCTCGGTCGCATAATCTGCAAAACACCAGGTAAAGGCACCGGTCGAGCCGATCTGCTGAAGGCGCGGCATCACCAGGCGCATATATTCGGCAAAATCTTCCTCCGAAGCCATGTACTGGGTACGCGGGCTGCCGTAAGCGACCCATTCCCATGTTTCAGAAGGTTTACCGGGCAGGTTGGTGCAGCCGCCGAACTCTTCCATCAGCGCCGGTTTGCCCGCCAGTGCAGCCGTCAGAGCGGTGGTGAAGGGCACAAAATCCGGGTCGAGCGGACCACGCGCCCACTCGCAGTACATCGGGTAGGAATGCATGACCGGCACGTCCGTCTCGGCGTGCACCATGTCCAGGCGCAGACCGTTATTACGACCCAGGCTGTCGCCGTGTGTCCCAACGGTGACCGGGTGCAGCGGGTCAATCGCTTTGATCAGACTGGTCATCTCACGCACCCAGGCCTGTCCGGCTTGTGCATCTGCGGGCCAGGCGAACAGATCCGGTTCGTTGCCCAGGTTCCACATCCAGACGCCGGGATGATCTTTGAGTGCGCTGACGACGGTGCGCAGCAGCAGGCGCTCGGCCTCCAGGGCTTGCGGATCGGTGAACATATTGCGGTAATTGCCATCCGGCACAATCTTACCCTGGCTGATTACCTGACGGACCCAGGCAAAATAGGGCGAGGGGAATTCTTTCTGATCGGTCATCAACCAGCGCGGCGCCCAGTTGGGTCCGCTCATGTGCCCGGTAAAGAAGGTTATATCCAGTCCCAACCCGTGGGCCTGGGCGATATCCGCCACTTTGATCAGGTTGGTCAGGGCATCTTGATTCACACTGGTTGGCTCTGGCTGAAAATCGTCCCAAAGCAGGAAGATACGCACCACATTCAATCCCAAATCCTGGATGATTGCAAACTCTTCATCCACCTCAGCCGCCTCAAACTGTGACCACCAGTACATGGCTTTACGGCGCGGCCAATAATTTACACCCAATAAAAATTTTTCTTCCATACAGGCTCCTTTTAGAAAATAAACATCGCATCGCCAAATGAAAAGAAGCGGTAACCATTTCGAATGGCGGTCTGATAAGTTTGCAGGATGGTTTCGCGCCCGGCAAAGGCGCTGACCAGCATGATCAGGGTCGATTTGGGCAGGTGGAAATTGGTGATCATGGCATCCACCAGCTTGTACTGGTAACCGGGCAGGATGTAGATCGAGGTCGGTCCGGCAAACGCCGCGATTTCTTCGCGCCCGAGCATGGCGCTTTCCAGTGTGCGCACGCTGGTGGTGCCGACTGCGATTACACGCCCGCCGGCCTGGCGCGTGGTTTTGATCTGTTCGGCAGTCTCTGGGCTCAGCTCGCACCATTCGGTGTGGATCTGGTGTTCGCCCGGGTCGTCTTCGGTGACCGGTGCAAAAGTATCCAGCCCGACGTGCAGGGTCAGCGTGGCGATATTCACACCCTGTGCGCGCAGTTGCGCCAGCAAGCCGGAGGTGAAGTGTAGTCCGGCTGTTGGAGCCGCCGCCGAGCCGGGCGTGGTCGCGTAAACCGTTTGGTAGCGCTCCGGATCCTGCAGTTTTTCGTGGATGTAGGGCGGCAGCGGCATTTGCCCGTCTTCGGCCATGTGATTTTCCACGGCTTCATCAAAGCGCACCCGGCGCCTTGAACCTTCCAGAACTTCCACAATTTCCGCTCCCAGGCCATCCTGCAAGGTGACGCGTTTGCCGCTCGTCAGCCCCTTGCCGCCCACCAGGCATTCCCAGGTGCGTTCATCTTCGCGGCGCAGCAGCAGGATTTCGATTTTTCCACCTGTCAGCTTGTGGGCGAACATGCGGGCCGGGATGACCCGTGTCTGATTCAGCACCAGCAGGTCGCCGGGGCGCAGATACTCTTTTATATCGAAAAAACTGCGGTGTTCAATCTGCCCGTTGGCGCGGTTTAAGACCAGCAGGCGCGACGAATCGCGCGGTTCGGCTGGGGTCTGTGCGATGGCTTCAGTCGGCAGGTGATAGTCAAAATCGGAGGTTTTCATACGTTTTCGGGCAGGTCCTTAACCCTGGGTGCCAGCACCTTATAAATGAAGAACATCCAGGCGATCAGCAGGATATGCAGTACATCGTTGGCCGTAAACCAGGTGCCCTGCGCCCAGAGTTTGTGCTCAATTCCGGAAGCATAAAACAGGAAATAGGCAGCTGTCGTCAGGCCCAGCCCCAGCCAGGTGCCGATCATTGCCAGGTCCAGGCTGTTTTTCTGGTGCAGGTAACGCCAGCCATTGATACAGAAGAAGACCAAAATCCCCGGGCAAGCCACCAGGATCAGCAGTTCAAAGGAAATCCAAAATTTGACCGGGATAAAACTACCCGCCAGGGCCACACCCAGGTAGAGCAGCGCAGCCAGCAGCGAGGCAGCGATCAACAGCTTGCGCCAGGTGCCACGGCTGCTGGTGTAGGCGCTGGCGATAAAAATCGCATCAAAACTCCAGACGGTCACGATCAGGTACAACACTTCCCACCAACTGGTCCACAGGCAGGACTCGCGCCCGGCGCATTTAATGGCATAGCTAAAGGCTTCGTAACTTGTGCCGGCCAGCAGCGCACCCAGGCCCCAGAGCAGCATGGCAATGCCCCACCACAGGCGCGAACGTTGATTGCCACGCGTGCGCAGGAAGTGCAAGCCCAGCCCAATCGTCAGCAGACCCAGCAGGTAAACCCAAAAGGTGGTGCTGGGCTGCATCAGGTGGATGACTTGCCTGCCCAGGCTAAAGTCCATATGCGGTTGGATGGTCAGCCAGGACTGTGGGGTTTGGGGCGGGTCATAGGGGATGCTATCCAACTGCCCGCAAGCAGCCAGAATCAATGCCAGCAGCAGCGCCAAAAGAATGATCCGGATCGGTTTGCCTGAGATTGTGCGGGTTGGTTTCATTTACGCTCCAGGGGTTTTAAGAATTCGAGGGCAGCCATAAAAAATGGGGATTGCGGACCCTTTTCAATTTCCAGATCATGCCCGCAGTCAAAGCGATGAAAATTAAATTGTGGATAGTGAGGCAATACTTTTTCGAGCTCTTCATCCTGCAGCAGCCCGCCTTTTTGCGGGTTGGCCTGCGTCAGCAGCAGCGGGCAGAGGATTTTGTTAAAGTCCACATCCTGAATGTCTGCAAAGAACTCTCCCACCCGGCCTTCGGCGTGATAATCCATGACATGTGGGTCCAACTCTGACATTTCTTCAGCCTGTGCGGGGGCTAACCCGCGCCGGATGAGTTCATCCACTGGGCGTCCTGCCAGTTTGCGCCGCAGCCCAAAGAGCTTGGTATTGCGGCGGTTGTTCATAACCTGGCAGTGAATGGACAGGTCCAGGGAGGTGTCACCGGTCACAACGGCGCGGACTCGCTCCGGGTGGGCCTGTGCCAGGTGCAGGGCCAGAGAACCGCCCATCGAATGTCCGAGTAATACGGCGGGCGCATCCAGGTTGAGCAGTACGGCTTCGGCATCCGCATAAAATCCGGCCGCCGTGTAGCCGTGTGGGACGCGCGCCGAGTGCCCATGCCCGCGATGGTCAAAGGCCAACACCTGCCAGTGTTCGCTCAGTGCCGGTAAAATCGGTAAAAAAGTCTGCCAGCGGTTGCTGAAACCGTGCAACAACATTAAAAAGGACCCGTTCTGCGGGCCCCAGGCCGTGTTCAGGTTGCCCTGTGGAGTCTCGAGCTTGGTTTCTTGCAGCATTTTGTTCCTGGTTTTACAACTAATTCAGTACTCGTCGCAAAAATATGGGCGGGTGCTGGCTGGCAGGGTGGGTGCTATTTGTTCCAAAAACGTCCAATCAGGTTTAATAAGACTGAAAGCACGATTGAGATCAGGATCGAACTGGTGACCGGGAAGTAGAACGACCCGTTGCGCCCTTCGATGTGAATATCCCCTGGCAGCTTGCCAAGCGGCAGGTTGAGCTTGCCCAAGCCGAGCATCAAGCCGCCGATGATGATCAGGGCGATGCCCGCCAGGATGACAAAGCGACCCATATTTTCCATTTTCACAATAAGCGCGGCTGTTCGCCGTTTTCCGGGAAAGCAAAACCCAGGTGGGCATAAGCAGTGCGGGTTGCCACCCGGCCCTGCGGAGTACGGTCCAAAAAGCCCAGTTGCAGCAGGTACGGCTCAACCACATCCATAATGGTGTCGGCTTCTTCACTGATGGCGGCAGCGATCGTATTCAACCCTACTGGTCCGCCGCTGAACTTTTCGATGATGGCTTTCAGCACGCGCCGGTCCACGTCGTCCAGGCCGAGCGAGTCCACCTGCAGCAGGTCCAGGGCGCTGGAGGCGATGGGTTGCGTGATGACACCGTCTGCGCGCACCTGGGCAAAGTCGCGCACCCGGCGCAGCAGGCGCAGGGCAATGCGAGGTGTGCCGCGTGCCCGGCGTGCGACTTCGTTGATGCCGCTTTCATCGGCGGTCACCTTCAGCAGCCCGACTGCGCGCGCCACAATTTTGCGCATCGCTAATTCATCGTAGTAATCCATGCGGTAGACGGCCCCAAAACGAGCGCGCAGCGGTGCGGTCACCAGTGCCAGACGCGTGGTGGCGCCCACCACCGAAAAGCGTGGCAGCTTCAGGCGAATGGAGCGCGCCGAAGGACCCTTGCCGATGATGATATCCAGCGCAAAGTCTTCCATAGCAGGGTAGAGCACTTCTTCCACAGCGCGCCCCAAGCGGTGAATTTCATCTATAAAAAGGATGTCCCCCGCCCGCAGGTTGGTCAGGATCGAAGCCAGGTCACCGGCGCGCTCAATGGCTGGGCCGGAGGTGGTCTTGATGTTGACGCCCATCTCGTTGGCCAGCACATTCGCCAGGGTGGTTTTCCCGAGGCCTGGTGGTCCGTAAAAGAGTACATGATCCAGTGATTCGCCCCGTTGACGGGCGGCGGAGATCAGGATCAAAAGATTTTCCTTCACCTGATCCTGTCCGATCAGGTCTGCCAACTTCTGTGGTCGCAGGGCGTGATCGACCTTGTCATCCGGTTTGGCAACCGGGTCAATGGGGCGGTTCTTGGGTTCATCCATAACTCAGATTATACCAAGTTGTCCCCCAGTTATTACGCTGGTCGTGAAAAAATCCGAGGGCGATTGTATCTAAATTGGATATCCGAAACATCCCTGGGCTAAAGCCACAGAGCTTGGGCTAGCCCCGCCCAGGCATCCGGGCTGTTGTACAATAGACCTGTTGGACGGTAGGTTTTCCTCGTCTGTGTTGGGAGAATGTCGCCAGGTGGGCGAGCTGAAAATCATTTTGAAATACAGAAAGCAGAGGTATTTATGAAACGCTCAGAAATCAACAAAATTATGCGTTCTGCAGATCAGTTTATCAAAGAGCGGGGATTTTTTCTGCCGCCCTTTGCCTATTGGAAGCCGGAAGATTGGCGCACGAAAGGCGAAGAGGTGGGCGGGATCGTTGCCAACCATCTTGGCTGGGATATCACTGATTTTGGGTTGGGCGATTTTTCCAAACATGGTCTGTTCCTGTTTACCTTGCGCAATGGCAATCCGGATAACTGGAAAACCCTGCAAGGAAAACTGTATGCCGAAAAAATAATGCTCGTTGAACAGGATCAGATCACCCCGTACCACTTTCATTGGAACAAGATGGAAGATATCATTAACCGGGGTGGCGGAAATTTAATGATTCAACTCTACAATGCTACACCGCAAGAAGATTTTGACCGAGTATCGCCGGTGATTCTTTCTGTGGATGGGACGGAACGCGTTCTTCCCGCCGGGGGAATTCTGTGCCTGGAACCTGGTGAAAGTGTTTCGCTCCCCCAGTTTTGTTACCATCAATTCTGGGGTCAGGCTGGTCGTGTGCTGGTGGGTGAGGTATCCATGGTCAACGATGATCATACCGATAACCGTTTCAACCCGCCCGTCGGTCGCTTTCCGACGATAGAAGAGGACGAAGATCCCTTCTACCTCTTGTGCAATGATTATGCACGTTATTACCGGAAGTTTGAATAAAGCCAGTCTTACGCTGAATACCTGTGCCCCAATCAAAATCATATCGCTTGTATAATGAAATAGTATCAATCTATTTCGCAGACACTCCCCGCACTTGAGCGGGATGGGAAAGACAAGCATGCAGACTTTGATGGCAATTGGTGGCGCGCTCGACCAGGAGATCCCTGCCTTGCTGCAGGAATTTGTGCGCAGGGCAGGCGGAGATGCTGCGCGTATCCTCGTGCTGCCCCAGGCTTCCGAGGTGGCAGAAACCGGTGATCTGTACGCCCGCCAGTTCCGCGAACTTGGCGCGGGCGAAGTCGCCATCCTGGATTTTCAGGAACGCACCCAGCCCGTCACCAGTACCCACCTCGAGCAGTTCCGCAGTGCCAGCGCCATATTTATCACCGGTGGCGCACAGATGCGGCTGGCTGTCCTGTTTGGGGGCACCCCTCTGGAGGAAGAGCTGCGTTTTGCCTATCGGAACGGCTGCTTGTTGGGTGGAACCAGCGCCGGGGCGGCCATCCTCTCCAGCACTATGATCGCCTACGGGCGGGGTGGCCCCACTCCGCGCGGCAGCGTAGCCCAGTTCAACCCCGGGTTGGGGTTTACAGACCGTTTCATCTTTGATCCACATTTTCGACAGCGTGACCGTATGGGACGCCTGATCTATGCTGTGGCGGCGTATCCGGGCGCAATCGGGATTGGGATTGATGAAAATACCGCTGCTATCATCGAAGATGACGACCGGCTGATTGTGCACGGTTCCGGGGCGGTCACGATTGTGGATGGCAGCCAGATGACGGCTACCGATGTGGCGGAGGTTGGACGGCGCGGCATTGTGTCGGCGACCGGTTTGAGTGTGCATGTGCTCACCCAGGGCGGGGTCTACCAGCGCCGGGCTCACAGCGCCACGCTCTTTTTGCATGGGAAAAAATAAAGTGTATATCAGCGGCAACCACTTTTTAACCCGGTGAGGATTTCAAAATGTGTCGAAGCATTAAACAATTGAGACAACCCGATCTGCCCCCGACTGACCAGGAATTGTACGAAGCGGCGCTGCAATATGTGCGCAAGGTCAGCGGGTATCGCAAACCCTCGCGGGCCAACAGCCAGGTCTTTGAAGCTGCCGTGCAGCAAATCGCCCAATCGACACGGGATCTCATTTCCAACCTGGACCGGCCCAGCGCCACTCCCCAGGAAAGGTAGGTCTATATGCTGCTGCATTCAGCCACACAGTGTCTGACCCTGGCGGGTGGTCCGCAGCGCGGACATGATCTGGGAAATTTGGGCATCATCGAAGATGGCGCGGTCCTGATTCGGGATGAGAAGATCCTGGCGGTGGGCAAGACCGCTGAATTGCGTGCGGCCTATCCGGATGAGCCGATGCAGGATGCGTATGGTTGTGTGGTCATGCCGGGTTTTGTGGACCCGCATACACACGTCATCTGGGGTGGTGACCGCGCCCTGGAGTTTGAGCAGCAGCTCGAAGGCAAGCGTTACCTGGATATTCTGGCTGCTGGCGGGGGCATCAATTCCACTGTGCGCGCCACCCGCAAAGCCGGGATCGAAGCCTTGATTGCTCAAACCCGTTCGCGCCTTTTTCGCATGTTCGCACATGGCACCACCACGGTGGAAGCCAAAAGCGGTTATGGCTTGCAGACCGCCACCGAGCTGCGCCTGCTTAAAGCCTTGCTTGCTCTTGAAGGGGAAAGCCGGTTGGATATTGCCATTACCTTCCTGGGTGCGCACGCCATCCCCTCCGATTTTGCAGATCGACCTCAGGATTACGTCGAGCTGGTCTGTGATACCATGCTGCCGATTGTGCACCATTGGTGGGAAGTTCACGCCCCCGGTCGCGCCCTGCCTTTTGTGGATGTTTTCTGCGAGAACAGTGCTTTTAATCTGCTCCAATCGCGTCAGATCCTGACAAGGGCGATTGCGCTCGGTTTTCCGGTCAAGATCCACGCGGATGAGTTTGATAACCTAGGAGGGGTCAGCCTGGCGCTGGAGTTGGGTGCTGCCTCTGCCGATCACCTGGTTTGCACTTCGGATGCGGAGATCGCCGCCCTGGGCCGTTCTGAAACCGTGGCCGTTTCGCTGCCGTGCACACCCTTCGGCTTGGGGCAGTCCGCCTACACTCCCGCCAAAAAATTGTTGGATGCAAACTGTACGCTGGCTTTGGCTACAGACTGCAACCCCGGCACAGCCTGGAACGAATCCATGCAGTTTGTGATCGCCCTGGCCTGCCGCACGATGAAACTAACCCCGGCCCAGGCCATTGCGGCGACCACCATCAACGCCGCCCAGGCCATTCGCATGGCGGATAAGGTCGGGTCGCTTGAACCGGGTAAACAGGCGGACCTGCTCGTGCTTTCGGTTCCGGATTATCGCCACCTGGGCTATCGCTTTGGTACAAATCTGGTTAAGCAGGTCATCAAAAAGGGCCGGGTGTATTCAGTGGATGTGGGCTACTATCGTACAGCCTGAAGAAAATCAGTTGAGGTTTAGTCTGGCCTTTCAAACCCCTTACAGGTGGGTAGGTGCTGCGTCAACGATCGAATAAAACCATATAATATAACGAGCGGGTTTTTTAAACACGCAGTGCAGTGGTTTATCACAGGAGAAAATATGAGTCGAAGCCTAGCCGGTCGCCTGTTCTTCATTATAATTATCCTGACCCTGATCATGGCTGCGGGTGGATATCCGGTCCTGGCTCGACAGACTGAGCGCAGCCTGGAGCTGATTAACGTACCGAACCCGATTGTCCCAACCGGAAACCAGACGGATACCACGCCAACCTACAAATGGAGCAAGGTGGGAGGGGCCAGCCAGTATCAGTTATACGTCTTGAAAGGGACAACCCTGGTTTATTCAAAATACATTACCACCAGCATGTGCGGACCTGCCACAAACTGTATATACACGCCTTCGGTCGTACTGAGTGCGGGTGCCTACACCTGGAAAGTGCGCGCCTATGTTAGCAGCGTCTGGAAGGCTTACAGCTCAGTCCTGTCATTTGCTTATGCCAGCGTGCCCAAAGCGGTTGCCCCGAGCGGGACCGTCAGCAGCATCACCCCTACATTTAAATGGAGCAAGATCGCGGGTGCCAGCACTTACCAGGTCCAGGTCTTGCAGGGTACAACGCTGGCAAATTTATTCTTTGTGAATATCAGCTCGTGTGGAACCACCAGCAACTGCGTCAGCACCCCCACTTTCCAGCTTGAGCATTTGAGCTATACCTGGAAGGTCCGGGCCATGGTTGCTGGTGTGTGGATGGGTTTCAGCACGCCGATGGCCTTCAGCCTGGTGCAAGCCGGCAGCACGGATATGGTTTCGGTGCCTGCCGGAAATTTTTCGATGGGTTGTGACCCGGCCCACAATGCGGGTTTCGCGTGTAAGAGTGACGAGCTTTCACTGCACACTGTTTACCTGAGCGCGTATCAAATTGATAAATATGAAGTGACCAATGCCCAGTACGCCCTCTGCGTAGGGGCTGGCGGCTGCACGCTGCCGGGTTCGCTTAAATCGCTCACGCGGACTTCTTATTACGCTAACCTGAGCTATGCCAACTACCCTGTAATTTTTGTGAGTTGGTATGATGCGGCAAACTACTGTACCTGGGCTGGCAAACGCCTGCCGAGTGAAGCTGAATGGGAAAAAGCGGCCAAAGGCACTGGTTCGCGGGCTTTCCCCTGGGGTGATGCGGCCCCGGACTGCACGCTGACCAACTATAGTTTTAGCTGTTCAGGTGATACGACTGCCGTGGGCAGCTATCTGCCGGGCGTCAGTCCGTACGGTGCTTATGATATGGCTGGCAACGTTTGGGAATGGGTGAATGACTGGTATCAGGCTGATTATTATGGCAATGTCTCTGTCAGTAATCCACACGGTCCTTCGACGGGTTTGCAGAAAGTACGACGCGGCGGCTCAGGCAGCTATGTGCCTGAATTCCTGCGCGTCGCGGATCGCGGCAACCCCTACCCGGTCACCCAGGTTGATAAAGGCGGCTTCCGCTGTGCGCGTTGAGTGAGTCGGAAATCGACGATGTAATTTTGGCAGCGCATGCAAATATTGGTCGCCAAAGGCCAGATCAGGGATATTTTGCGTAGATACTCGGGTGCAGGGGAGAATTCAAAGTGTTTGATAGGATAGTGCTATAATAAAAATACATACTTTACGTATTTTTATTGGAGGCAGTCATGGAATATACTCGAGTTCGAAAAACTGATCTGGCACGCAATACCAGCCAGATTATTCGTAACGTTTTGCGTGGGCAACCTGCCGTCATTGAAAACCACGGCCAGCCAGAAGTGGCGATTGTGGACGTGATCGATTATCTCATCCTGCGCGCAGTGGCGCATTATCATGCTGGAAACCGGCTCGCATTGGATCCCAATGGGCCATCGAACGCCGAATTCTCCGGATTGACTGAGCAGAATCGTTATAACCGGGCTATGGATTATTACCTGGCAGAAGCGTGCAGTACCGGACGCATGGCGGAATTGCTCCAAATTTCGTGGGCGGATATGCGCGAGCGCTTTAACCGTCTGGGCGTGCCACTATTTTTTGGACCAACCACTATTGAAGAAGCACGCGAAGATGCGCGCGTAGCAAGTGACCTTTACCGCCTGGCACACGAGCCAAAATAACATGCCTGTGATTCTCTTGCTCGATAACACTATCCTTTCCAACTTTGGGCAGGTCAGACGACCAGATGTGTTGTTCGATTTGTGGAGCACAGTCATGGCTACGACTCTCCCCGTTATGGAAGAGTATCAAAACGGAGTGATCAGTCGCTCCCTGGCTGTGCATGCTTGGGAAAACGTGGCCGTACTTGAACCCACGGTTGAGGAAATCGCATTTGCAGGGCAATTGCCAGGCGACCTGGGTGATGGAGAGCGTTCCTGCCTGGCAATTGCCATTCCACGCAAAGGCTGGATTGCCAGCGATGATCTGAAGGCCCGCCTTGTTGCAAATCAATATGGGATTGGTGTCACCGGCACGATTGGTGCTTTTAAAGAAGCGCTCAAACATCAAATATTGGATCTGCGAACAGCCAACACCTTGCTGAAAAAAATGATCGCTGCCGGGTACCGCTCACCTGTGTTGGATTTTGGCAAACTATGACAGGCCGACTACGATACGAGCAATGGCTCACGTCACGGATGGATAGATAATTTGCCATAAACCTCAAACGCCTGAGATTGGAAGCTGTGATTTTTCCCAATAAGACGTCGCCATTTGTCATATACAGAATTGATACGTCCTTATTCACTTATAAGGGTTTAATTTCGAAAGGTTTTGAATAATAGATAATTGCCCATTTTTGGCGCAATAAGCAAAGTGCTATTGAAATCTTGTTAGCATTATGCTAAGATAGGGGTGTGTACAAAATCACCTATACCACCCAGGCAGCTAAAGCCTTGCTCAAAATGCCCAGAAATATTGCCCAGTTGATTCGGGAAAAAATAGAGCAAGTCGCTATTGACCCATTTGCGTCCATTTCAAATGCAAAAAAACTGCAAGGTAGGTCAGGTTATCGTTTACGGGTTGGTGATTGGCGCGTGATTTATGAAATCAAT
>CAYWXS010000032.1:0-60647 GCA_964462245.1 uncultured Anaerolinea sp. | reverse complement strand
TGTCATTTTTTGTCCTTCTTGTAACGGTGTGAATTAACGATGGTTGTTTGTGATATTTTTGAAAACGATAAAATGAAAGGTTTAAAACAGTTTGAACTGTTTGGGTTCTTCTTTTTCAAGAGTGCTTGCGTTGGGCAAAGCGGCCTCATTTTGCGCAACGGGTGATTTTAGCTGGATTTTATCCAACGAATTTTCAGCAGATTCATTCAAAGCTTTGCGGGCAACATCCAATAATTCGGGAAGTTTGGCAAAGTCTGCCAGGATGACGGGTTTGAGCGCCACCTGATGCAGCGCGGCAGCGGGATGAAACATGGCAATTACAAAACGATCTTCCTGTCCGTGGATTTTTATGCGCCGCATCTGGCCATGTATCTGTGAAATTTTCACGCCAGGCATAAATTTTGCCATCGAAAAACGCCCGAGCGTGATGATAATCTTTGGATTAATGGCTGCGATCTGTCGATCCAGGTACAGGCTGCAGGCAAATAATTCATCAGGTAAAGGATCGCGATTCCCGGGTGGGCGGCATTTGACCACATTGCAAATCCAAACATCTGTACGCTGAAGTCCAGCCTGTCCGAGTAATTCGACCAAAAACTTACCAGCTGAGCCAATAAAAGGTCGGCCCTGGGCATCCTCGGTTGCGCCGGGACCCTCACCGATCAGCATGATCTCAGCATTGGCAGGTCCTTCGCCAGGTACGGCCATGGTGCGGGTGGTGTGCAGAGCGCAGCTTTGGCAGGACGATACTTCACTTGCGATCTGGGCTATGGTGTCTTGAGGGATCATGAAGTGGCTCCGTTCCCGGGAGCGTGCCGGGATGATAAAAACGAAAAAGAGCGTATGTATTAATTTTGATCAAAGAACGCTGATAATGGCAAAGTATTTTGACTAAGTCTTGTATTCCAAGGTCATTAACAATGCGTCTTCGCCGTTATCTTTATAGTAGTTTGGTCTGCGGCTGACAACAATAAAGCCAAAGTCAGTGTACATTTTTTGCGCAGCCAGATTTCCAGCACGCACTTCGAGATAATAAATACGCGCACCTTCGTTATATGCAGCTTGCATGCCCGTTTTTAAAAGTATGCGTCCGATGCCTTGATGCTGAAAATCCGGGTGAACTGCGATTGTGGCGATGTGTGCTTCGTCTAATACGCGCCATATTACCAGGGCCGCGATGATACGGGGTTGCGTGTTTTCGTCCTGTGATTTATCTTGTTCGGCTACCCAACATCGGGCATTGGTATTTGTCAGTTCGTATTCAAATGCAGCGGGCGGCCAGGGTTCGCTAAAACACAATTTGTCAATATGTGCCACTGCGGGCAGGTCTTCTGCTTGCATTAATCGGATCTTCATGTGGTTATAACAGCCGCAGTTGGATCCGGAATCGGGTCTGTCAGGTGAAGATACAGTGGAGCCAGGTTGGAAATATCATCTGCTGCATCTGTTTGCCAACGAGTATACGCCAGTTCAGCCAGAATAGCGGGGCGTCGCATGGATAAGGCCGGAGAAATCAGCTTGACATGTTCGTTTTTTACCAGTAGCTTACGTTCTGCAGCATTTAAATCACCACATACAAAAGTATCCTCGATAACGCTGGTGGCTAGTTCTCCGGCTGTCATTATGACAGCCGCTCCATCAATTTGCCATTTCAGCCCGTAACCGGTGGTACGTGTTTTAGCTTCCGGGGAGAATTCAGACTTGTTAGTGTGTAGGATATAACTTCCAACTGCCAGGCGTCCGCGTCCGGCAGGCAGGGTGCATAATAGTGGCAATTGGTCAGGGGTCTGGCTGGCAGCCACGATATCCAGGGTATTGATCCCGAATGTTGGTAAAGACCGGGCAAAGGCCAGTCCTTTGACAAACGAGAGGCCAACGCGAAGTGAAGTAAATGAACCAGGACCGATCGCCACACCTAATGCTGCGATTTCATTTATCTTTAAACCAGTATGTGCCAGCATATCTGCCAGGGCAGGGGCAAGCTCTACAGTGTGACGGGCTTTACTTGTCCACAATGACTCTGCCAGAACTTGAGCACCATCATACAGTGCCAGGCCAATCTGTGGTGTGGAGGTATCAACTGCAAGAAGCATTATTCCGTATCCTGAATTGAGCTACGCCCCGTACGATTTGCCAAGCAAATCGAACCGGGACTACCTCGCCCCGTACTAGAACCGGGATTACCTCGAAGTTCGTTGAGTAGTTCGATGTAACGTTCCCCAAAGGGTTGGAAGTTGATTGTACGAATGTCATTAGCGGGGTCAAAATCTAACAGTTCCTGGTTTTGATTATCAGTAGACTCCATGCTCAGTACTGGATCCGGGACTTCTGCGCAGTAATCCAGATTGATCCACAGCCTTTCAGTCGGGAGAACGCTGCTCAATCGTTCAGGCCACTCGATGATCAGAGCGCCGCTATTGAGCATGGAATCCAGATCAAGTTCCTCAGCTTCTGGTGCAGATTCTATCCTGTACGTATCGAAGTGAAACATCTGGGCACCATCAACTCTGCGATAAACATTGACCAGCACGAAGGTAGGGCTGGAAACGGCATCAATTGATCCCCAACCGGTTGCCAAACCTTGTACAAAAGTTGTTTTGCCGGCCCCCAGTTCTCCCTGTAAACAGATCACATCACCTTGTTGGAGATGTGCGCCCAGGCACATACCCAGATGGCGAGTTTGCGCAGAATTGTGACTGAGAGTTTGAAAGGCATTGGTCGTATTAATAGGCATGTGTGATAACGAACTCGGAATACTCGGTATTTTAGAGAATTATATCAGTCCTGCGCATCATCGGGATTCTATGACCGGCTTGGGTTTTGACTGTTGTATATTATTCCTTCAGCAGTCCCAATTTTTCACCGATTACGTGAGCTATGTCAATGGATGAATTTGGACGAGCGGCATGCTTACAGGCTTCCACTACTTTTTCGCGGGAAGCCGGGTCCTTAATCCAATTTCTCAGGCCGGAAACAACCCGCTGTGGTGTGGGTGCCCAGATGCCCGCGCCTTCATCTACTGTATAGGTGACGTTTCCATCTTCTTGCCCAGGTAATTTTGAAAACAATATAATCGGCAGGTGAGCGTTAAAAGCTTCAGCAATTGTACCCGGACCGGCTTTGGTTACCAATACATCTGCGGCGCGCATAAATTCAGGCATTTCTTTGGTGAAACCATAGATCAGAGTAGGGACTTGCCAATGTGTTTTTTCCAGGCTTGTTTTAAGGCGTTCATTCCGTCCGGCCACAACTACCAGCGCTACATCCAGGCCAGAATCGGAAATTGCACGGGCCGTCTGACCCAATGGACCCATGCCTTCACCTCCTCCGACTGCAAGGACAATGAATTTATCGATAGGCCAGCCAAGTTTTTTCCGCAAAATCGCTTTATCGCCATTCATTTGCGGGATACAATATTTTTGAGCAACTGGTTGACCAACTACTCTCACCACCTCAGCCGGCATGCCGTATTGAATGGCTTTCTGGCGGGCAATTTCGGTGGGGACCAGGATGGCATCCGAGCGTTTGTCGAACCACAGGGCATGGGTGGTGACCATATCTGTGACAACGGTGATGAATGGTGGGCGATTTTTCCCGAGGGCTTTTAATATCCACGAGACAGCCAGGGGATGAACCGTTACTACCAGGTCGCTGGGGTGGTGACGGATAATGTTGCGGGCTGTGCGTGCCGCCACCGGCCACATGGTGGCCGTAATCGCGCGCGCACGTGCCCGTCCATCTGTAACTTTGAAACTTGCTCCCCACAGATTCGGAGCCATCACCATATATGGATACCAATCGGGCATACGGTTTAAGGGTCGGGGGGCGTAGTCCTTGAAGATATCCACTTTTTCAGATGTAAATTCATCAGGAAATTCTAATTCAAGCGCTTCAATAATGGCTTCAGTGGCAGAGCGATGTCCCCCACCAGTATCAGAAAAAAGGAAAAGGATGTGTGGCTTTTTATTTGTGATTGGCATGATCGTTTCCTGGGTCTGGCTGATTTTCGGCAGCGATGATTGTTTTAGCGCGCCGGGCAAGTTCGCGCCGCGTTAACATTACCCTGTGTCGACAAGTTTGACATTCAAGGCCGATATCTGCTCCAAGGCGGGTTACTTTCCAATCGAACCCACCACAGGGATGCGGTTTTCGCATACGAACGAAATCATTTATTTGCAAATCAGGCAGCATGGTTATCTGGCTCACCGCCAAAATTATACCGTAATAGCGATTATGTTCAAGTGAATTACGAGGTGATTGACCTATGTAGTTGTGATAAAATTAATCGTTTGGATATTATTATGGAGGAAAAATGAATAACGATACTTATTCGGTTGAAATTGCTGGTCTAAAGCGCGACTTGCGCCTGTTCCAAATTGCGCCTGGTCTGCGTATCGCCATTTTAAATATCCTTGGGGATACTGAGCTTGTGCATGCCTGCGGCATTGCTTTGGCTGAAAAGTTGCAGACGGTGGATTATGATGTTCTTGTCACTGCCGAAGCCAAGTCCATACCCTTGGCCTATGCGCTTTCTCTGGAGACAAAAAAACCTTATATTGTGCTGCGCAAATCGTATAAGCCATACATGGGTGCAGCGCTCCAGGCTGAGACGTTATCAATTACAACTGGTCAGCCCCAACTTCTGATTCTGGATGAAAAAGATAAAGCCTTGATCAGCGGTCGAAAGGTTGTGATTGTGGACGACGTCATCAGCACCGGCTCTACTTTGCAGGGTATGCGTATGATCATGGACAAGGCTGGCGCGAAAGTGGTGGCTGAAACTGCCATCATGACTGAAGGAGAAAAATCCCAGTGGCTGCACATTATAGCCCTCGGGCATTTACCAATGTTTACAGGCTGATATTATAAACCTCCGCTATTTTCGCGAGAATCGTGCGCTGCGCGGGCTACTTCATCTGGTTCGAAAACCACCTCTTCTCTTCCGGTGAGTTTTTCCACTACTTTTCGGATAATCAGGTTGAGGTGTCCGCCATGCGCCACGTAGTCCACGTCATCAGCCGGAACGGTTAACACTGGGCACAAGGTAAATCCGGCAATCCAGTTTTCATATAATCGGTTCAGACTGCCCAGGTATTCAGGCGTGATTGAACGTTCGTAATCACGCCCTCGGTGGGCGATGCGGGTTAATAGTGTTGGAACAGACGCACGTAGATAGATGACCAGGTCGGGTGGTGGGAGGAACTGCATGACCGTTTCGTATAATTCGCGATAGGTGGCGTAGTCACGAGGGTTAATGTGACCCTGTAGGAAAAGATTCTGGGCAAAGATTTCGGCATCCTCGTAAACACTGCGATCCTGAATGACGGATGTTGGGTGGTTGGCGATCTGATGGTGGGCACGCAAGCGATGGGTAAGAAAAAAAACCTGTGAGTGAAAAGCCCAGGCAGCCATATCTGTATAAAAATCAGCCAGGTATGGGTTGTCACTCACAGGTTCATAAAACGGTTTCCATTCCAGTTTGCCACACAATAAATCCACCAGAGTTGATTTACCCACACCAATGTTCCCAGCGATTACTACAAATTTTTTCATAAACCCAACTTTGTTTGATTTGTCGATGTGTTTAGTCTTATGTTTGCCAGGCAGGGGTCAAAATTGCGCTGGGACCAGATTTATCTTGCACGCTGCGCGGAAAGTGCTTATGGGGTAATCCTGGCTAATTCCTTGTCGATAACCTGCTGAAAAACTTCAAATGGCTGCGCCCCTACAATGGCCAGACCGTTAATGAAAAAAGTCGGTGTGGAGCTAACACCCAGGTTGGATGCAAATTTGAAATCAGCGTCCACCTCATCCTTGAAGCGATGTTCACTCAAACATTGGTTGAATTGTTCAATATTCAAGCTCAAATCAGTGGCATACTGGGTGTATGCTTTGCTACCCAATCCAGATTGCTGTCCGAAGAGCGCTTCGTGAAATGGCCAGTAGGCGTTCTGTTCACCGGCGCAGTTGGCAGCCTCAGCCGCAGGTTCTGCCTCTGGGTGTATGGAATATAAGGGGAAATCCCGATAAATAAAGCGGACTTTTCCTTCATAAGCCTTCATTAATTTGGCATATACTTCCTGGTGCCATTTTATGCAGTAAGGACATTGATAATCGCTGAATTCGACGATGGTGATTGGCGCATTTTCGGACCCGATTGCTGGGTCATTATCATTCGGTACATCATAACGTTTTACATCTTCGGGTATGGTTACTTGCGAGTTTGCTGTTGCTGCCGCAATAGCTTTTGCGGGCACTGCCTGTCCACGTAATATCCAGCCCGCCATACTGCCTACCAGGAAAACAACAGGCATTGCCAACCAGATAGCCAGTGTGTTCGATTTGGGCGGTGGCCTTTTTATGGTACGTTTGGCCGGGGTTGGGTAAATTGAGGGTTGCGGTGACGTTCCTGAAGCATTTTTATCAGGGACAGAACTATTGGTTTGTGTGGTGTTTTTATTCTCATCCATGGTTGCATTATAACCTGCAGAGTGTCGAGATATTGAGGATTGGTTTTTTGGTTCCGAATTATTTTGGTGGACCAATTGGTTGAAAAGGAAGACAGTTGTGAAAATTTATAAGTGGCTCATAGCACTTTTGATATTGATCTTATTTCAGACAGCCTGCAACTTACCAATGTTTATGCCGGCTTTCCCAACCGAAACGCTGCGCGCAACGACCATTCCTGTCCCAACCAGCTTGCCAGGTTTCGGTACGCCGCCCACACCAACCACTCTGCCTGCCGCGACTGCGACTATTCCAGTTGCTACGCAACCTGCTGTTTTTTCACCTTCTCCAACATTTGCACCGTCTGTAACACCCACTCTATTCCAAACAGCCACTCAGACAATGACTCCAATTGCATTGTTTGATGATCCAAAGCTGTCTGCTCAGGTTATCTCACTCAGCTGCGAACCCCAGTTGGTCCGTTTTGATGTGGCGGTAAACCAGCCAGCTACTTATAGTGTTGTCTTGTTTTTTCGTCTGCGGTATAAATCCAGTGGTGATCGGACGAACTGGAACGCGGGTGTTGTCATGTTACCAAATGCTGGTAGATTTATTTATGATCTTAAAGCCTCCAGCCTGACAGATTTTAATCAGTTCAAGGAACCGGTTGCCTGGGTGCAGTTCCAGTTTGTTGCTACTGATGCTAATCGAACGATACTCGGTCGAAGCGAGGTGTTTTTAGATCACTTGACCCTATCGGCCTTGTGCTCTTGATCCTGCATCCTTTTGAAAATATTGACGTATATCTTTTCAGAAGGAGACTTACGCAAATGACTACACATGAAAAACATCACATACCCTGGGTTCTCTGGCCTTTCTGGGCCATCTGGAAGCTGCTCGCCACCATTGTCGAAATGGTTGGCCGTTTTGTTGCCATGCTGTTAGGACTGGTACTGATTGCTGTAGGGGTGCTGATTAGCCTGACTCTCATCGGTGCGATTGTTGGTATCCCTTTGGCAGTGATCGGTTTGCTGCTTTTGCTGAAAGGTATTTTCTAAACACAAAGCAATTGGCTGCCACAGAACTTTTCGCGGCAGCCAATTGCTTTTAATGTTTATCAATTAATAAATGAGTTACAAAGCCAGTTCTGGCTTGACCGGTCCGATTTTAGTTTGAAAAACGGTTCACTACTCGATTTCGCAACCCGATCAAGGCTGTTTTAACAGCGGGAATACGCAGGATCAGTAAAAAGATCGCAATTAAACCATAAGTGACGGGCTGAAGAATGTTACCTTGCAGACGGGCGAGATTGCCCTTGATGGATAACAAAAAGTGGATCGCTACCAGGGGCGAAATGATATACACCAGCCGGTGGAGTGTTTTCCATTTCTTGCCCAGCCGTTTCATCCAGGATTTGAATGAGGTCAGCGCCAGTGGTAAAAGCAGTAAAAAGGCTAAAAGCCCAATAATGATGTACCACTTGTTGCTTACATCCCGCCAAATTGCTCCAAAATCAAAACCGTAATCCAGCCCAATAAAAACCACTAAATGAATGCTGGCATACATAAAACCGTATATTCCCAGTGCTTTTCGGCGTTGAGTCAACTCCTTCCAGCCCACGATTGAGCTCAAAGGGCTGCAGGCTAACGATAATAATAAAAATGTCAGAGCCTGAATGCCGGTTCTTTGTTCAATGGCCTGAATTGGGTTGGCGGTCAACTGTTGGGTCAAAGAGGCATAAATTATATGCACCAGTGGCAACCAACCGCCTAAATGTACAATGATTTGAAGCAAGCTGATCTTTTTCATGGATCAATAATTTGCCTTCAGATCCATTCCGTTGTATAGCCCTGCCACTTGATCAGCGTATCCATTGAACATGAGCGTTTCCTGACGTTTGAGTTCGCCGATGCGCCGCTCGCTTGCTTGTGACCAACGCGGATGATCCACTTGCGGGTTCACGTTTGAATAAAAACCATATTCATTCGAAGCAATCGAACTCCACATGGTGGCAGGTTGTTCTCTGACCAGTTCAATCTTGACCACCGCTTTTATCGACTTGAACCCGTACTTCCAGGGAACAACCAGGCGCACACCCCCACCGTTTTGCGCGGGCAGTTCGCCCCCATACATTCCGGTGGCAAGCAGTGTCAGGTCGTGCATGGCTTCGTCCAGTCGCAAACCTTCCTGATAAGGCCACGGGTAAAGTCTGTCCTTTTGACCTGGCATTTCATCCGGGCGGGTGATGGTTTCAAAGCGTACAAATTTTGCGTCCGAAGTAGGTTCCACTTCCTTTAGAAGTTTTGCCAGCGAGAAACCCATCCATGGGATGACCATACTCCAGGCTTCCACGCAGCGCAGGCGATAAATCCGTTCTTCTGGCTGAAATTGTCCGGTCAAATCTTCAAAGGTATATTTTTTTGGTTTATTCACCAGCCCATAAACTTCCACTTCCCAGGGCGAGGTCTTGAATCTGGCCGCCAGAGGGGCTACGCCGGCTTTATCGGTGGTGAATTCATAATAATTATTGTAGTTGGTGATGTCTTCAAAAGAATTGACTTGTGCTCCCAGCTCGTCAACCTTCTTACCGAGGGCGGAATTGGCAGGAGTGGGGAGGCTTGGCAAGGATGTTCCGATAATTTGAGGTGCGCAGGCAGCAAGCGCCACGGAACCAGCCATCACACCGGCTGCCTTGATAAAGTCCCGGCGCGAGAGGTAAGTCTGTTTGGGGGTAATTTCGGAAGATTTAATGTTTTTAGACGGGTAAGTTTTTGTCATGGGATGCTCCTCATAATTAATATAAAGAATACCATGTTTGTCTAAATATTTCATTAATGATTGCTCTTGATCTGAATAAATCGAAAAAGTAAAATAAATAAAAAAACTGTGGTATACTCTTATGTCCTTGTTGATCAAGGAAACGCTTGGGACAATGTTTTGATATTCCGAATGATTGCCCGGTTATAAGACGGGCATTTTTGTTGCGCAGTACACAAGTCCATGGGACGGCTCGCCCGTGAGGGCCAGTCGGTGCAGGCAAGAAATTCGACGGAGTCATCAGAACGTTCCCTTTTTAGTGTTCATCCAGAGTGATGAACCGATTTGTTATAGGAGTTTTTGATGACAACCGAATTTTCTGTTTTTAACCTGCGCCCCGAACTGGAGCAGGCCATTACTGCACTTGGCTATATAGAGCCAACCCCCATTCAAGCTGGCATGATCCCGCTTATGTTGACTGGTGTCGATGTAATCGGGCAGGCTCAAACCGGCACAGGCAAGACCGCTGCCTTCGCTCTCCCCATTCTAAACAATTTAGTACCCGGCAAGCGCATCCCTCAGGCGTTGGTCATGGCTCCCACCCGTGAATTGGCTTTGCAGGTGGCAGATGCGACCATTTCTTTTGGACAATTTTGCAAGGTACAGGTTTTGGCTGTTTATGGCGGCGCCCCCTATATTCGCCAGATCAACGAGCTCCGTCGCGGTGTGGATGTGGTCGTTGGAACGCCTGGGCGGTTGATTGACCTTATCAACCGCGGCGTACTTGATCTGAGTGCTGTCCGTACGGTTGTGCTGGATGAAGCCGATGAGATGCTTTCAATGGGCTTCATTGAAGACATCGAAACTATTCTATCCGCCACCCCAGCCGGTCGCCAGACTGCTCTTTTTTCAGCCACCATGCCGATGCCTATTCGTCGCCTGGCGGATAAATATATGCGCGACCCCCAATCTGTGACCATTCAGCGTGAACAGGTGACTGTTGCAGCCATTGAACAGCGTTACTATCTGGTCAATGAGCGCGAAAAAACTGCTGCACTTACACGTCTTTTTGAAGTCGAGGAAATCACCTCTGCTTTGATCTTTGTCCGTACCCGTGCCGGTACCGGTGAATTGGCCAATGAGCTTTCCACCCGTGGTTTCGCTTCGGAAGTTTTGAACGGAGATCTCAACCAGGATGCCCGCGAGCGTACCCTTAGCCGTTTCCGTGCCGGACAGATCAAGGTTCTTGTAGCCACTGATGTTGCTGCGCGTGGTCTTGATATTGAGGATATCTCTCATGTTTTCAATTATGATTTGCCAGATGATGCAGAACTTTATGTTCACCGCATCGGCCGTACTGGTCGTGCTGGCAAGACAGGGATTGCCATTTCTCTTGTGCCGGTTTTTGAAAAGCGCAGATTAAAGGATATTGAACGGTTTACCCGAACCAAATTAATTCAGGGTACCATCCCCACGGTAGAAGATATTCTGGCTCGTCGTGAAGCCGAGATTACCCGGCAGATCACTGTCTGGATGACGCGCGGACGTTGCAAGACTGAACGTGCCATCGTTGAAAAACTGGTTGCCAGCGGTCTTGATCCCCTGGATGTTGCTGCTGTAGCATTAAAAATCGCTCGTGGCGATGAAAAACAGCGTCCGATTGCGCCTATGACCGAACTTAACGAAATCCGTCCTGCTCGCCCTGTTCATGGTGGTGGAGTTCGCCGTGATTTTGCCGAGAAACGTCCCTTCTCTGAAAAACATTCTTCTACTGGTTCCGAAAAAAGCAGCAACCCGGAACGCCCTGCTCGTATCAAGAATCATGAAGGATTCCCCGGTGCCAAGTTCGGTGTTCGTTCAAACGAGCCCGGTATGGTACGTTTGACTATGAATATGGGTAAAGTCCACGGTATCCGTCCTTCGGATGTGGTGGGTGCGATTGCATATCACGCCGATATTCCAGGTAACACGATTGGCAAAATTTACATTGAAGAACAGCATACCCTGGTGGATGTTCCTGAAGAATTGGTCGGCCAGGTTCTTGCGAAGGCTGGAAAATACAGCATCCGCAAACAGGCATTTACTGTAG
Source organism: uncultured Anaerolinea sp. (assembly GCA_964462245.1). Lineage (GTDB taxonomy): Bacteria > Chloroflexota > Anaerolineae > Anaerolineales > Villigracilaceae > UBA5195. The sequence goes on along the minus strand of CAYWXS010000032.1, from coordinate 49,354 downwards.
AAAAAGCCTAGGCTAAAAGTTCTTTGAGCTAAAATTTAAAAAAGGAGTGACTCTAGGGTCGCTCCTTTTTCGTTAAAAATCGCCACAGGATTAACAAGGATTATGTTGGGCAGCCAGGGCCGCGCCAACAATCCCGGCCTCACGCGTAAGCGAAAAACGTTGCTGGAACCACCTGTGCTTCCACGCTCAAGTGTGGGATATATTCTTTTTGGCATATTTTTCCCAGGATAATTCTTTGAGTTGTCGGGCTGCGTCTGATGTCCGGGTTTCTGCATCCTTGCCCTTTATCTGCAGGGATCCGAACTCGGTATTTGGGATCAGTTTCCCATTGTTAAAGATGGCCGACCCGATACCTGTGCCCAGTGTAATGAGAATAACTGTACCAGCATGGCCTTTACCTGCGCCAAATTCCATCTCTGCCAGTTCGGCTGCGTCGGCGTCACACTTCGTGGAAAATCGTCAGCATTCATCCCGACCCAGGCTGGAGAGATGTTGCCTGCAAGTTTAACAATGCCATGTTTGATCTGTGCCGGAAAGCCAATTTCCCGCGAAGCGTGGCCCGTCCAGTTGAAGTGTTTCACGATTTTAGTAATGACCGAGGCTACAGGTTCTGGTTCAGCACCTTTAGGTGATTTAAGTCGAAACCGTTCAGCACTAAATTTTCCAGTTTGAATATTTACAGGTGCACCCTTAATACCTGAGCCCCCTTCATCATACTAAGGATTTCCATACGCACCATCCGTTTTGGTTTTCAATAATATTTAAGGGTCGCTTTGCGTTTTATTTATAAAAAGAGAGGCGGATTGGTCTCCGCCCCTCTTGAATTGCTAAAATTATTAGCCGTGCCGCTGCATGAATTTTTCCATGCGATGTAGTGCTTCTTCAATTTTTTCAAAAGAAGTGGCGTAAGAGCAGCGTACGAAACCGGAACCACCTGCTCCAAAGGCATCACCAGGGACAACTGCGACATGTTCTTCTTGCAGTAATTTTTCCGCGAACATTTCGCTGGTCATTCCCGAGGCTTTGATGCTTGGAAAAGCATAAAAAGCGCCGCGCGGTTCAAAAGTGGTCAGACCCAATTTGTTTAAACCACCTACGATCAACTTGCGTCGCCTGTCGTATTCAGCTACCATGTTATCCACATAAGCGTCGGATTTCAGAGCTTCAATGGCTGCATCCTGGGCGGTGGTAGGCGCAGACATAATGGTGTATTGGTGAATGCGCACCAGCCCCTGGATGATATCCTGTGGGGCAGCAGCGAAACCAATACGCCAGCCGGTCATGGCGTGACTCTTGGAGAATCCTCCCAATAAAACGGTGCGATTTTTAAGTTCTTCGCCCAGTGAGGGGAAACTAACATGCTTAAAGCCATACACCAGGCGATCGTAAATTTCATCCGAAACTACCATCAAGTCATGTTCGATGGCGATTTTGGCAATTTCCATCATCGTTTCACGTTCTGCCACAGCGCCGGTTGGGTTGCTGGGGTACCCGATAAAAATTACCTTGGTGCGGGGAGTGATGGCAGCGCGCACTTCGTCCGGGTCCACCTGGAAATTATTTTCCATTTTGCAAGGGATTTCCACCGGAACGCCGCCCGCCAGGTAAACCTCTGCCTGGTAGGAAACAAAGCATGGGGTTGGAATGATGACTTCATCACCCGGGTCGAGCAAGGCCACGAATGTCAGATATAAGGCTTCCGAAACACCCACTGTGGCCAGAATTTCGGATGCGTCGTATTTTACGCCGTATAGGCGCTCAAGATTGTCAGCTATGCCCTGGCGTAATTCGATTTTTCCTGAATTGGATGTGTAGTGGGTTTCCCCATTTTGCAGTGAGCGAATACCTGCATCCAGGATAGGTTTTGGAGTGGTGAAATCGGGCTCACCAATCCCCAATGAGATTACATCCTTCATGGTTGCGGCGATATCAAAAAATTTTCTAATGCCGGATGGTTTTAGGCCGACTACCCTTTTTGAAAGATACTTGGTACTGTCAAAACCCTGCATGATTTCTCCTTCACTTCGCAATAATTCCCGGGTTGTATCGCTGTCAGAGCGTCGAGTTGTAATTTCTGCATAGTGTTCCGAGGCTGAACGTCTGTGAAAATAATTGTAAGAGCGCTTTGCGAAAAATAGTAGGGCAAGATGTCATCTTGCCCTACGCTATTTTGCACTAAAGTTGAATGCTCGAATTATCCCCGATGTTTACCGTTTTGGGATGACCCTCAACCCTGGCCTGTCTGCCGATAAATGACCCATCCAGAACCGAATTTGTGACTGCCGATCCATCATCCAGAATACTATTCCGGATGATACAACCCTCAACTTCACAGTCGGCACTGATTGAAACATGCGGTCCAATGACCGAGCCATCCACCTTTGCAGAGGGATGAATGAACACAGGAGCAATGATGGTTACTCCCTGGCGTTTCGCAGATTCTTCAGAATTGTCACGCCCATGCTCCAGCATGTATTTGTTTGTTTCCAACGTGGCTTCAATCGTACCAGTATCCAGCCACACATCCACGCTGTTGGTGCGCATTTGTGAACCGTTATCAATCATGATATTAATGGCATCTACCAGAAAAAACTCACCCTTTAACTGGATACCGCGCTTAATCTGTTCGTTAACGGCTGAAACCAGGTTCTCGCCTTGTTTGAAGTAGTAACAACCTACCAGCGCCAGGTTATTTTCCATTGATTGGGGTTTTTCAATCAGGCGTTGAATTCCACCTTCCTTGTTTAGCTCTGCAACGCCAAAACGTCGGGGATCCGGAACGGCTTTGACCCATGCCACGCCATCCGATTTTTCTTCATTAAGAAAAGAGAAGTCTGTGTCCAGCAATGTGTCCGAAAAGACAACGATTGTGGGTCCACTTATCAGGTGGCGTGCCAACCATATGGTATGGCTTTGGCCTTTCATGTCTTCCTGAACAACGTAATTGGCTTTTATCTTAGGGTAATGCTTTTTGACATATACTGGGATTTGCTCCCCCAGATAAGGGCCAATGATAAAAATAAATTCAGTATGTTGGGGCTCAGGAATCGACTTGAACATATCCATCAGATGATCGAAGGATGGTTTCCCTGCTACGCCGACCAGGGGTTTGGGCTTGCTCCAGGTTTGCGGGCGCATTCGCGTACCCCAGCCTGCCATCGGAATTACGATCTTGAGTGTGTCAGCCATTGCATTCCTCCTGAATATTTTATATTCCGAACATAATAATATTTTACCGTTTTTCGTCCGGTACGATTTGCCAAGCAAATCGTACCGGACCTACCGCTCATTTGTTTTGTTGTCGAAGTTTTGGAGTCGAGTCTTGGCTGGTATATCGACTATCGATATACCAGAAGACCGAGCAGGGCGGCGCAAATTACCAATACGACCGGGTTGGTGTTTGTGAACGTCAGCACGGCAAACGAAGCTGCTACGATCAACAATTTATCCCAGCCTCCAGACAACCCTGCCATCCAACCCAATTTTTTTATATTGAAGATGTTGACAAACATATCATAGGCTGTCCATAAAAGCAGCCCCACCACCAATGGCCGGACTGCCTGCAGCATGGCTTTAACGGTCGGACTGTCTTTTACACCAAAGAAAAAAGCCACCATTATCAGCATCAGGACCGTGGTTGGGATGACCGTGCCTGAAGCAGCGGCAATCGCACCCGGAGTTCCCGCCAGTTTATAACCAATATAAGCCGAAACTTGTGGCGCAATTGGGCCAGGCAGTGCATTTCCAACAGCCAGAGCATCCGCAAATTCAGATGAATTAACCCAGGCTTGTGATTCGATTGAACCAGGGGGCATCCACAAGGCATGTGTGGTTTCCCGCTGCATGAGTGCCATGGAGGCAGGTCCTCCACCCCATGAAAACATGGCTACGCGGGCAAAGAGAAAGAAGATATCCCACAGGAATTTCCAGTTCATGCAACTGCCTTGTTAAGAATGTCCCAGAATCGGGTGAGGTTGGTAAAGTTCTTCCAGTTGATTGATATCTTCTGTTGTGAGCTTGATCTCCAGCGCGGCGATTGCCTGGTTGAGATGATCCAACTTACTGGCCCCGATGATGGGAGCACTGATATGTGATTTGTTTAACATCCAGGCCAGCGCAATCTGCGAGCCGCTGACATTGTGATCTTTGCCAATTGCCTGAGCCCGTTCTGCAATCTTGAAATCTTCGCTGCGGAAATACAGTTGGTTGGCAAATGGGTCAGCCTGGGCGCGCAGTGTCTCGCCACCGCCTCCCTGATTGCGATTCCCCGCAAAAAATCCGCGCGCCATGGGGCTCCACGGAATCAACCCAACGCCCTGGTCGATGCAAAATGGGATCATTTCACGTTCTTCTTCGCGGTAGATCAGGTTATAGTGGTTTTGCATGGATGTAAAACGTGTCAGACCGTGCAGGTCGGCAGTGTATTGGGCTTTGGCAAATTGCCAGGCAAACATCGATGAACCGCCAATGTATCGCACTTTGCCCATCCGGACGAGATCGTGCAAAGCCTGCATGGTTTCTTCAATGGGTGTACTGTAGTCCCAGCGGTGAATCTGGTATAGGTCCACGTAATCCAGCTGTAGTCGTCGCAGCGATTGATCAATCGAATCCATAATGTGTTTGCGCGAGAGGCCACGGTCGTTCACTTCATCGCTCATAGGGCTGCAGACTTTTGTGGCGATGATAACGTTTTCTCGTTTTACACCCAGGCTTTTGAGCAAATTACCTGTGATCGTCTCGCTAACCCCCAGTGAATACACATCGGCGGTATCGAAAAAGTTGATTCCGGCTTCCAGCGCACGCTGTACAAAAGGGCGGGCTTGTTCTTCGTTCAAAACCCACGAGCGCCAACTGCTGGCTCCGTAAGTCATCATTCCCAGGCATAAACGTGAAACCTTCATGCCTGTCTTGCCAAGATTGACGTATTGCATGGCTGTCTCCTTTGTTTGACAGTAGTTGATCGGATGATGATGTTGAATTCATCAAGCGTTGAGTTTAATTATTGTTTTTCCATCAAATCGATGGATTGATTAACAGTGACTGTCCGCTGCGTGTGAAAATTTTCAACAAGTATACGAATAATTCAGGCAGAAATCTGGTTGAGCCTGAGCCCAATGGCAGGGTAATGGTTGTGCGGTGTCGAAATCCCGGGGATGAAATAAAATGGTAACCAATTGCCCGCCGAGGCCGGGACTTATTTTACAATGCTGAGATTTGCCAGATTGGCTGCCACACGTTTGAATCCTACGCTGGTGAAATTAATGTCCACAATCTCGTCGCCATCCTGGACGCGGCTTTCCATTATGATGCCTTCGCCCCATTTTGGGTGAACAATCCGCATGCCCCCCTGGAATTTTTGTTCATATACCGTAGCTGGTCGCGCCGGGGAGGGCAGTACCCAATCGGCTTTATTCCTTCCGTAACTGGCTGTGCTTTTTCCAGATCGTGCCCGCTGTGTGCCGCTGACCAGGGCGGCGGGGATATCACCCAGGAAGCGTGATTCGATTGTATCTTCAGAATACCCGCGCCCGCCGCGGCGTTGTGCGCGCAAGAGATAAAGTTTATCCTTTGCACGGGTTATGCCCACATAAAACAGACGGCGCTCTTCTTCCATTTCTTCCGGTTCATCCAGTGAACGGCTGTGTGGCAGGGTGCCATCATCCAGGCCAAGGATGAATACGACTTTGAATTCCAATCCTTTGGCCGCGTGCAGGGTCAACAAGGTGGGGACATTTCCTTCTTTAATAGTGTCCTGATCGGATACCAGTGCAATGTTTTCCAGAAATTCTGACAGAGTACGGTCATCATATTCATCCGCCAGCCGCTGAAGTTCGATCACATTTTCCCAGCGTTCCTTACCTTCGTCGGTGCCGTCTTCAACATGGTCCTGGTAATGAATATCAGTAATGATCCGTTCAAATATTTCTGAGACAGTAGCTGTAGGGGCAAAAGCCTGCCAGTTTGCCAGCAGCTTACCAAATTCGGAAAGGGGTGAAGCTGCCCGTCCTGGAAAGAGAGCATGGAACGGTGATTCTGCTCCCCGTGCCAGGTCGAGTAATACATCACCCGGGCTGACTTTGGCCGTCAACGCAGCCCCATGCAGCGCCATAATCGCTTTTTCGCCCAATCCTCGCGGAGGAACATTGATGACTCGGCTGAGGGATATATCATCTGCGCGGTTTTGTACAAGCCTCAAAAAGGCGATCATATCTTTAACTTCGCGACGTCCATAAAAGCGCTGTGCCCCCACCAGCCGGTAGGGCAGGCGTGCTGCCAGAAAGGCTTCTTCAACCAGGCGCGACATGGCATTGGTGCGATACATTACGGCACAATCACCCGGTTCATATTGCCGATTGGCTACCAGCTGTGCAATGGTATCCACCACAAAGCTGGCTTCCCCATAATCATCTACAGCTTCATAAAAGACAATTTTTTCGCCAGGACCACGATCTGAGAACAACTTCTTGCGTTTTCGGTTGGGGTTGCGATCAATTACCGCCATTGCCGCATCCAGAATGGTCTGGCGTGAACGGTAGTTTTGTTCCAATAAGATCGTCTGGCAGCCGGGGTGGTCTTCTTCAAAACGCAAAACATTGCGATAATCTGCGCCGCGCCAACGATAAACAGATTGGTCCGGGTCACCTACACAAAATACGTTGTTGTGAACGGATGAAAGATGTTTGATCAGGTTGTACTGCGCAATATTCGTGTCCTGAAACTCATCAACCAGCACATGGTGAAAGCGTTGTGCATATTTCTCGCGTACATCAGCATAATCTGATAACAGGTTGGTGGTCATTAGTAAAAGATCGTCAAAATCTATGCCATTCGAGGCCTGCAGCAATGCCTGATAGCGTTTATAAACACGTTTGATGGCTTCATCACGGTATGTGACCACCGGGAATGCATCCGGCCCGATGAGTTCGTTCTTCGCACGCGAGATTGCAGCGTGCACTGCCACCGGACGATAAACTTTATCGCTTAGATCCAGTTCTTTAATTGCATTCTTGACTACGGTCTGTTGATCATCTGCATCAAAAATAACAAAATCAGAATTTACTGGTAATCGTTCAGCTTCACGGCGCAGAATACGTGCGCATGTGGAGTGAAATGTACCCAGGAGCAAGCCGCGGGTCATTTCCTCCCCCAGCAGTTGTTGAACGCGCTGTTCCATCTCGCGGGCGGCCTTATTGGTAAATGTGACCGCCAGCATCTGGTAAGGACGTACACCCAGGTTGCCAATGAGATAGGCAATACGCTGAGTCAGAACACGGGTTTTTCCCGAGCCTGGACCAGCCAGAACGAGTATCGGGCCTTCGCCCGCCGTGACGGCGCTTTTTTGAGCAGAGTTGAGTTTGTCTAAGAAATCCATAGGAAAGGGGGTGGAAAATTAAACGGAGAGTAGTCTATCTACTCTCCGCCTTTGGTTGCATATCAGTTAAAGTTGTGATGTGCAATGAGGGCAGCGGGTAGCCTTAATGGGGATATCAGTTGCGCAATGCGGACAGGTTTTGATGGTCGGCTCTGGAGCTGCAGCCGGTTTTTGGATACGGTTTAGCGAACGGACAATCAAGAATATGACGAAGGCGATGATGGTAAAATCCACCACTGAGTTTAGGAAAGCGCCGTAATTCCAGGTAACCACACCCACGATTTTGGCAGCTTCACTTAACGGTGTGCCTGTTGGTACCTGTCCTTTGATGACTAGATAGAGGTCGGAAAAACTGACCTGCCCCAGTAGTAATCCAAGGGGTGGCATAAGGATGTCGTTTACAAAGGAGGATACAATTTTCCCGAAGGCGCCACCGATTATGACACCAACCGCCAATTCCATCACGTTGCCGCGCATGGCAAATTGTTTAAATTCGTTTAACATGGTTCACATCCTTTAAGCTTAAGTAAGATTGTACCTTTTGGGTTCAGGCCTGTCAACAAGCCTATGTTCCTGACAAAAAAATTTCTTGAGCTCATTGATTGTAGCGTATTTTGATTTTATCTGAAAAAAGTAAGAACATAAATAGGACAAGACTGGGATAATATATCGGGCAGAATTGACGCTAACCTGAATTAGTGTATAATCTTAAAGCCCGTTTCATCGCAATAAGTTATATGTAATAGGTCCAAAAAAATCAATATTGCAAAGGATTTGAGCGGATGCCCGATTTGTTGCTAGACGTTCAAGGGCTAGAAACCCAGTTCCGCACTCCTGATGGAGTTGTACATGCTGTAAATGGTGTCTCATTTGGTCTGAAAGAAGGTGAGACCCTGGGCGTAGTGGGAGAATCTGGTTGCGGCAAAAGCGTGACCATGCTCTCAGTTTTACGCTTGATTCCTTCGCCTCCAGGTAAAATAATAGCGGGACAGGCTTTTTACCGTGGGCAGGACCTCCTCAAAATGTCGGATGCTGAAATTCGTCATATTCGAGGCGCCCATATTGCGATGATCTTCCAGGATCCGATGACCTCGCTTAATCCCGTATTAACGGTTGAGCGGCAGATGACGGAAACCTTGGAGTTGCATCTTGGCATGACTCGAGAGCAGGCGCGTAATCGTTCAGCCGAACTCTTGACCATGGTTGGAATCCCCAAAGCCAAAGATCGATTAAAAGATTTTCCGCACCAGTTTTCGGGTGGTATGCGTCAACGCGTGATGATTGCGATGGCCCTGGCATGCAATCCACAAATTTTGATTGCGGATGAGCCCACCACTGCGCTGGATGTGACCATCCAGGCCCAAATCGTTGAGCTGGTAAAGCGCTTGCGTGACGAACTGGGTATGGCAATTATCTGGATCACGCATGATCTTGGAATTGTTGCAGGTCTTGCAAAGCGCGTGATGGTCATGTATGGTGGCTATATCATTGAAGATTCACTTGTAAAAGAATTATATGTGAATCCCCAGCATCCTTATACCATTGGTTTGCTTGGCAGCATTCCACGCGTGGATGGGGCTAAGCATGGTACGTTGTATTCGATTGACGGTACGCCCCCAACCCTTTATGAAAAACCAACCAGTTGTCCATTTGCCCCACGTTGCCGTTGGGCCATGGAACGCTGCAGCAAGGAAAACCCTGTTCTTGAAGAAGTAGCTCCCGGACATAGAGTATCTTGCTGGGTGGATCCTAAAACCGGGAGAAGTCGCAAATGACCGAAGAAATCCTGCTCCGTGTAGAAGATCTCTATAAGCATTTCCCAATCTACAAGGGTTTTATTCAGCGCCAGGTAGGGGCCGTGCATGCTGTGGATGGTGTTTCTTTTACCGTCAAACGCGGTGAAACGCTTGGTCTCGTTGGTGAATCTGGATGTGGAAAATCCACCACAGGGCGTACAGTTTTACAACTTTATCGTCCTACAAGTGGGCATGTACATTTTGAAGGCGTCGATCTCGCCAGTATAAAAGGTGAAGAACTGCGCCGTATGCGCCGCAAGATGCAAATGATTTTTCAGGATCCATACGCCAGCCTGAACCCGCGTATGACTGTTGGAGAAATTGTTGGCGAACCACTGGTGGTGCACAATTCTGCCAGTGGCAAGGAAGTCAACGAACGTGTAACCGAGCTGCTGGAATTGGTCAAGTTGAATCCAGCTTTTGCTTCGCGTTACCCGCATGAATTTTCCGGTGGTCAGCGCCAACGTGTTGGCATTGCCCGTGCCTTGGCCCTGCAGCCTTCTTTTATTGTGTGTGACGAGCCTATTTCGGCTTTGGATGTCTCCATTCAGGCCCAGGTGGTTAACCTGTTGGAAGACCTGCAAAAACAATTCCAGCTGACCTATCTCTTTATTGCTCATGACCTTTCAATGGTCCGGCATATAAGTGATCGGGTGGCTGTTATGTACCTTGGTATCATTGTGGAACTTGCCGCGCGCGATGAACTTTATACCGACCCACGGCACCCATATACTCAGGCATTGCTGTCAGCGGTTCCGATTCCGGATCCGGTGATAGAAGAAACACGGCAACGCACAATCCTGGAAGGGGATGTCCCATCCCCGGTTAATCCACCCTCGGGTTGCAGGTTCCGTACACGTTGCCCGATTGCCAGGGATATGTGCTCCGAATCCCAACCTGAGTTTCGAGAAATTGCGAGTGGCCATTTTGTGGCCTGTCATTTAGCCTAATCGAAAAGGAGGTGGTTGTCTGGACTGCTAATTAATCGTTCGTCTGGTAACTGCTACCATATTCAACTTATTTTTAGAGGAGAAGATACATGCGTAAGTTATTTGCTGTTGTAAGTGTCATGATTTTAGCAAGCATGGTACTTTCGGCCTGCGGTACCCCCGCTCCCGCCACCCCGGTCACGATTGTACAGACCGTTGTTGTTGCTGGCACCCCGGAGGTTCAGGTTGTCGTTGCGACCCCTGCTCCTGTGGCCAAGCCTGCCATTCTGCGTGTCAACATTGGTACTTACCCTGACATTGTTGATCCCCAGAAGTCCTCCTATGTTATTGAAATTGCCACACTTAAACAGATCTATTTGGGCCTGACCACCTTCAATGAGAAGTTGGAAACCGTCCCTGGTTCTGCCGAGAAGTGGGCCTACAATGCTGATGCCACCCAGCTGGTTTTCACCCTCAAGAAAGACCTGAAATACAGTGATGGCAGTGCGATCAATGCCAAGCGCTTTGAGTATGCCCTTCAGCGCAACATTGACCCAACTACCGCTGGTGAGTATGCTTCCATCACCGACGAAATTCTGAACGCCCCTGAATGGCGCGCCGCTGATACCGCTGCCGCTGATTACAAGCGCGAAGACTGGATCGCCAAGTTAGGCGTAAAAGCCTCCCATGCCGATGGCGCTGCTTGCGCAGACTATGCTGATGCCGCTTGCGATACCCTCACCCTCAGTTTCTCCAAACCCGCTCCCTATTTCCACACCATCATGGGTATCTGGGTTGCTTATCCTGCCAAACAGGAAAATATTGAAGAAGGTGGTCCCAACTGGTGGAACAGTTCCAAGTTCCAGGTTGGTAATGGCCCATTCATCATGGACGTTGTTGAGCCTTTCGTTCGCCAACACTTTGTACCCAACCCCAATTTCGCTGGTCCGGCTGTTCCGTCCTACGAGTTGGAATACCGTTACATCACCGACAGCGCCGTCTCCTTTGAAGCCTACAAGAACGGCGAGCTCGATATCAATCCTTCCGCTGCCGAAGATCTGGCCACGATTGATGCCGATGCCAACCTCAAGGCTCAGCATATGATGTATGCTGGTTCCTGCACCACCCTCATCAAATTCGGCCTGGCTGCCAAATACAAGGGTGCCGATGGCAAAGACTTCGACTCCCCCTTCCTCGATAAGAAGGTCCGTGAAGCTTTTGCTTTGGGCTTTGATGCTGTAGGTTGGGCCAAGGATGTTGACGGCGGCTTAAGTGCTGCTACCTGGACCTGGATTCCCCCAGGATATCCTGGATATGATGCTGCTTCCCCGCTCAAGTTCGATGCTGCTGCTGCCAAGGCCGCTCTCGCTGCATCCACCTTCGGTGGCCCGGAAAAGTTGAATGCCCTCGGTCTCAAACTGACCTTTGGTGATACCCCCCGCAACCGTCAGCGTTCTGAATGGCTGGTCGCCAAGTACAAGGAATACCTCGGCGTTGATATTGCCCTCGACCCGATTGATTCCACCACCTTCACCGCCATCACCAAGGACCCAGCTACCTTCCCGCTCCTGGCTCGCCAGGGTTGGTGCGCGGACTACCCGGATCCCCAGAACTGGCTCTCCGTTTACTGGCGTTCCGATACGACCTTTGCCCAGCGCATGGGTTACAAGAATGAAGAATTCGATAAGTTGACCAAAGCCGCTGATGTTGAGCTCGATCCTGCCAAGCGTATGGATCTCTACAAACAGGCTCAGCAGCTGCTCCTGGCCGATATCCCATCTGCCTTCGGTTACAACAGCACCAATCACTACCTGGTGCAGCCGTGGGTCAAGGGCGTCACCACCACCCCGCAGGATTCTGACTGGGCTGGCTCCATGGTACCGTGGAATATCACCATCGACACCACGATGCTTCCGTAAGCTTGAAATAACATTGTAAAAGGGGTTGGCTGGATTTTTCCGGCCAACCCCAATTTGAAAAAAAATTGTAAAAGTGTAGCTGTTTAGTCGTAAATTAAGGCAATTACAGCCAAAAACGGTTTTCTGGAGAAGGTTACATGTCCACTTATTTTCTTCGTCGTTTCTTATGGTTAATCCCGGTTCTGATCACGGTTTCACTGGTTACTTTTGTTATCATGAGGAGTGCTCCGGGTGGTCCCTGGGATACCAGCGAGGATAGACGACAGGTGGACAGTTCCACCAAAAAATCATTGGATGCTTATTATGGGTTGGATAAACCCATGTGGCGTCAATTTATGGCTTATGTCATTGGCGATGTAAATGGTCAGACCGGTCAATATGCTTGTGGTCTGATCTGTGGCAACCTCGGACCGTCTTATCGCCAGCGTGGGCGCACGGTTCAGGAAATTCTTTTCGCTGCTCCTGAAGGTTTATCATTCTGGCAAAGTCGTTTTGGCTACTCGCTGCGCCTGGGTGGTTTGGCGCTATCATTTGCAATTGTTTTTGGGATACCGATTGGGGTGGTCGCCGCACTAAAGCAAAATACGCTTTGGGATTACGTCGGTCTTTTTTTAGCTACCAGCGGTATTTCCGTGCCCAGCTTTGTCCTGGCAATTTTTCTCATCATTATTTTCGGTTCCTGGCTGCACTGGGTGGATATCATCGTCAAGGATTGGACGGATCCCAAGTACTGGTTTATGCCAGCCTTGGTCCTGGGTTTTGGTACCATGGCTTATACCGCCCGCCTGACGCGCTCCGCCATGTTGGAAGTACTTCGTCAGGATTACATTCGCACGGCTCGCTCAAAAGGTCTTGTGGAGCGTGTGATTGTGATCCGGCATATGTTAAAAAATGCGTTGATCCCGGTTGTTACCATTTTGGGACCAGCTTTGGCCGGTTTGGTGACGGGTTCCTTTATCATCGAAACCATGTTCAGTTTCCCTGGCATGGGGCGCGCTTATGTGCAGTCCATTGGTCAACGTGATTACTCTATGATCATGGGCACTACAGTGATTTATGCTTTGCTGGTGGCGGTCGCCAATTTGAGCGTGGATTTTGTTTACGTTTTGATTGATCCGCGCATCCGAATGGAAGATTAATAATTTTTATAGGAGCAAAGCATGGCTGCTGAAACTGAAAAAAACGGTAAGATTGCCGATTTGAATATAAAACGCCGGGGTCGTAGCCTCGGGCAGGAAGCCTGGCACCGCCTGATCCGGAATAAGGCAGCAGTGGTAGGGATGTTTATTATTGCCTTTTTCGTGATATTGTCTTTATTTGCATCGGTCATCGCGCCCATCAATCCCTTGAAAATTCACGACGGCAAGCGTTTCCTGCCGCCGCCCTTTTATACTCTTGGCTCAACTAAAACAAAACCGGAAGCTCAGTTTTTGCTGGGTACCGATTCGCTGGGACGTGATGTTCTGAGCCGTGTAATTTATGGTTCACGTGTTTCAATTGTGGTAGGTTTTATCCCTACTACGGTTATTTTGCTGATGGGAACCGTCATCGGTATGGTGGCGGGTTATGTCGGAGGGCGTTGGGATAACATCTTGATGCGTATCACCGATGTCATCTATGCCTTTCCAGATTTATTGTTTTTCATCATTGTCATGGTGGCCTTGCGTGATTCGTACATCGGGCAGTTGATGAACGGTTTGATATTGCTATTTGCTGCCCTGGCGATTGTAAACTGGGTGGGTGTGGCGCGTCTTGTACGCGGACAGGTGCTTTCGATCAAGGAAAAAGAATATATCGAAGCAGCGCGTTGTATTGGCGTGAAAGATATCCGTATCATGTTCCGCCACATTTTGCCCAACAGTCTTGGACCATTGATCGTCAGTGCTGCTTTCAGCATCCCCGGTCTGATCATTACTGAAGCAATTTTAGGTTATTTGGGAATTGGCTTACGGCCTGCTACCGATCCTGCTTCTTACTTCATCACCAGTTGGGGCGCCTTGATGTTGGATGGACAGTCTGCCATCAATGCCCAACCATTCCTGTTATTGTCTCCGGCTATTTGTGTGGCCTTGATCGTGTTGGCCTTCACCTTCCTGGGTGATGGGTTACGGGACGCGCTCGACCCTCGCATGCGCGGTACTCAGTAACAATCTTCTTTTTACCTGCAAATACAACAGGGTCTGTTTTTCAGTTATCAACTGAAAAACAGACCCTGAACTTTTTATTGGTAAATATTAAGACGATTGAACCCGATATTATTTTCCCAGAAAATTTCCTGCATGCGAGAAAATGGCGCGCAGGGATTCTTTTTCCTGAAGGTCGTCCAGATAAACGCCATTGCGACTGCGGGAAGAATGCATTACCTTGGTACCGCCCATGCAAACGCCCACATGCGAAATGTGCCGGTCGCTGTCACCCTCGCCAAAGAAAAATAGGTCTCCGGCTTCATACGGCGCTTCAACTGTTTTGCTTTGAGCCGCTTGCATATCGGCATCCCGTGGAAGTTCGATCCCTACCAGGCGGTGCAGCAGCCTGGCGAACCCAGAACAATCAATACCGTTACCAGCTGATCCGCCCCACAAGTAAGGCACACCGATCAGCCGTTGTGCGTCGCGTTGAATAACTTCCCGGCGGGCACTGAGAGATTTGGGAAAATCGGATATTGCGCGTAAATTCTTCAGTTTCATCCAGCCGGTCTGGTTGGCTGATACCTGCACCCATTCTCCCTGTGAGGCAAGCACTTTTACTCGTGTTCCGCTGAATACGCGGGTTAGAACCTGGGATTCGGCTTCGGGTTGAGCCAGGAGTGGAACGGCAGGTGCCAATACAATGTGTGTCGGCTGGGGGGATTTGTTTGTGGTCAAATAAGGTTTATAGGTCCAGCCCAGGTAGCCATCCAATTGGCGTGTATAAACCCAATTGCCCTGCTCAGCCAGAATCTCCACTTTTTCGCCAAAGATCATCTGGCTTGACATTTCAGAAATGAAGGA
The DNA here is from genome assembly GCA_964462245.1 of uncultured Anaerolinea sp. Taxonomy (GTDB): domain Bacteria; phylum Chloroflexota; class Anaerolineae; order Anaerolineales; family Villigracilaceae; genus UBA5195. Next base: position 34,348 of record CAYWXS010000032.1, on the reverse strand, counting down.
TGTGGATGTGTGTAAACTTGTCAGGTTGGTGCCGACTGTCATACTGGCATTGGATGGCTTTCGCATGACTTCAATCCCGCCAACATCCAAAACTACTTCGGGAAATTGCTCCAACAAGTCTGTGGCTAAAGCCTGCAGGTCTTCCAGGCCAAGCACCTGTCCGCTAAGTGTCAGACGATTATCGTCAAAAGCAATAATTTCAACTTTGAAAATATTGAGCCGTGCATCAGTGCGTTCCTGGGAAAGTTTGTTAATCACTTCTTGTAGTGTTTCGCTCATCATAACTCCTGAAGATGGTTGATTTGCCAGTTAACGGCTGGGAGGACATTGCTTGAATAACCAATCTAAAGATGGGTTACAAGCTCGGCCGGGGTTGTACATATGTTATGCTGGAGTTATTTTAGTACAACCTGTTTGATTCTGGCGCTGAAGATCCGGATAATTGCAAGAAAATTTGAAAATGGAATTAAATTCAGGTTACAATTAAGTCTGAATAAATCCTTGAATAAGCGTTCAAGCGAAAATCAACCTGTTATTTCGAATGAGGGCAGATGGCAACCACACAAGTTAATGGCGCCAATATCTATTATCGAGTTTATGGTGAAGATCACCCGGACCGTGTCCCGATTTTATTAATTCACGGTTCCACCATTACCGGTGCAATCGATTGGTCGGATGTGGCGCCACGCCTGGCGCAGGAATACAAGGTGTATGTGCCGGATTGTCGCGGACATGGCAAGAGCAGCAATCCTTCTGGTGGTTATTCTTTTAAACAGTTGGCGGATGATGTTGCGGCTTTTGTAAAAGCGATGGGCTATGAACGCATGCATGTCATTGGGCATTCCAATGGCGGCAATGTGGCCCTGGTCACCGTTGTTGAGCATCCCGAAGTTTGCCAGACAGCCATTCCCCAGGCTGCGAATGCGTATGTAACTGATTATCTGCGTCAACGTGAGCCCATCGTATTGGAGCCGGATTACTATGCCGCCCACAACCCAGAGGATGTGGCCCTGATGATCGAAGCGCACTCAGAATTATTCGGTTCCAACTATTGGCGTGAATTATTAAATATGACCATGCAGGAAATTATTTCCGAGCCCAACTATACTCCGCAAGACCTGGCCCAGGTTGCAATACCTGTCCTGGTGGTGATGGGAAGTGAGGATAGGGTTAATGCACCGGATAAACATGCACAATATATTGCAGAAAATATCCCATCTGCCGAGATCTGGATCCCAGAAGGAATTGGTCACAGTGTTCATCATGAAATACCCGATGAGTGGGTTGCCAGGATCCTGGATTTTCTTAACCGCCGGGGATGATTTAGAGTTTAGAGATTTGCTTTCCCATCTCAAATAGGAAAAAATAATACATGAAACTGACGATAGAACCGATTACGCTGAACTTGAAGACCACTTTCCGTATTGCGCATGGAGCGGATGACCAACGCTTTAACGTACTTGTTCATATTGATGAGGGGGTGGGTGAAGCCCCTGCTGTCCCATATTATGGCGAAACCCAGGAAAAAATAGTAGCTTACTTAAAAACAATACCAGACCTGGGAGACGATGTTTTTGATATCGATGGGGTTCTGGCCCGGCTTCCGGCTGGTTCGCGGGCGGGAAGGGCTGCAGTGGATATTGCACTGCACGATCTTTGGGGTAAGCGTCTTGGTCAGCCTTTGTATCGCTTGTTTGGGTTAAACCCGGGTCATATACCGCAAACTTCATTTACGATTGCGATGGATGAGCCTGAGGTAATGGCTCAGCGGGCCGCAGATTCTGGATATCCAATTATCAAGGTTAAACTGGGCGGGGAAGCAAGTGATGAAAAGCTTGTGGCTGCTATTCGCAAGGCTACTAACGCCAGATTGCGTGTGGATGCGAATGCAGGTTGGACGCGTGAACAAGCACTGGATCTCATTCCGCGTCTGGCCGAATATGATCTTGAGTTTGTTGAACAACCGCTTGCGGCAAATGATCTTGAAGGGTTTTTCTGGTTAAGGGAAAAATTGCGACTGCAAAAAGTAAAATTGCCAATTTTCGCAGATGAAAGTGCGCAGACTTCCAAAGATATAGCCTGCATGGCTGGTGCCGTGGATGGTGTGGTTGTAAAGTTGATGAAAACTGAAGGGCTGCGGGATGCTGTGCGTGCCATTCACACTGCCCGCGCGCACGATATGCAAATTATGTTATCCTGCATGGTTGAAAGCTCGGTTGGGGTTACGGCCGCAGCTCATCTGGCACCCATGTGTGAATTTATTGATTTGGATGGCCCCTTATTGATCAGGAATGATCCGTATGTAGGTCTGCGTTATTCAGGAGCTTCGATAAGTTTACCGGATGCCCCCGGAATCGGCCTGGAAAGAAAAGTGTGAGCTTGTTGGTTTGGTTAAGTTAAGATACGATTCGAAAACGCTTCACGCCTGTAAATGTTATGGAGACGCTTATGCCCAGGAAAAGATTTATCCTGCTTTGTGTAATTCTTGGTTGCGGACTTATTTTTTCAGCCTGCGCCGCCCCGAGTATTATGGGGACTGCCACTACTGTGCCAGAAATACCTGGCACGCCAGATACCAATTCTGCCACCACCGCCGAGCCGGTCCCAACACGAGCCATGCCGCGTGCATTAACGGTTTGCCTTGGGCAGGAACCCAATTCACTTTATCCCTTTGGATCACTCAATGCTGCGGCTCGCAGTGTTCTGGGTGCCATTTATGATGGACCAATCGATGTTTTTACGAACGGATTTCAGCCTGTTATTCTCAAGGCACTTCCTACGCTTGAAAATGGTGATGCCCAGTTGGCGGCTGTGGCTGTCAAACGAGGTGACCCGGTTGTGGATGCAGCCGGTAATTCTTCGGTATTGGATTTTGGTTTGAAAGTATTGCCCAGCGGTTGCAAGGAAGATGCCTGTTCCATTAAGTATGCTGGTGGTGCCGATTTCAAAATGGATCAACTGGTGGTTACTTTTCACATGCTGCCAGGTCTGACCTGGTCGGATGGCGAGCCATTGACCGCAACTGATTCGGTCTTTGCATATAAATTAAACTCAGAATCAACCACACCCGGTTCAAAATTCCTTGCAAATCGTACGTTAGCTTATGAAGCTGTGGATGAATCTACCATTCAATGGTGGGGTCTGCCGGGTTTTGTCGATGCGACTTATACCAGTAATTTTTGGTCACCCTTGCCCAAGCATCTCTGGGTCAATTATTCAGCAGCCGAACTTGCCAAGGGTGATGTTAAGGCCCATCCGCCTGTTGGCTGGGGTGCCTATGTTTTTAAAGAATGGGTGCCTGGTAATTACATCAAATTGGAGAAAAATCCAGCTTATTTCCGTGCTTCTGAAAATTTACCTCGCTTTGATAGTTTGGTTTTTCTCTTCGTCAAAGATGCAGCCACAGGCATAAGCTCTCTGGTTTCCGGGCAGTGTGACGTTTTGGATTCCAGTCTGCGCCTGGAAAGTGAGATTGGCTTGCTGACCGAGCTGCAGCGCAGTGAGCAGGTTCAATTACTCACCTCCACCACTCCGTTGATCGAACGCCTGGATTTTGGGATTAAACCAGCAGCATATGATGATGGTTATGCCCCGGGAGCCGGTGATCGACAGGATATATTGGGTGATGTGCGTACGCGCCAGGCGCTTGCATACTGTACGGATCGCCAAAAAGCGGTCACGACCGTACTTGCGGGTATTTCCAAGGTGCCCGATAGTTTTGTTTCACCATTGCACCCATTGTTTAATGCGGGTGTCCAGAAATATGCATTTGATATTAATAGCGGCATCAGTCTTTTGGAACAGGCTGGCTGGATGGATGTGGATAAGGACCCCGCCACTCCCCGGGTCGCGTTAGGTGTAAAAGATGTGGTCAATGGTACGCCGCTCGTGTTGAATTATGCAACCACAACAGCCTTGCAACGCAGGCAAGTTAGTGAGATTTTGGCTCAATCGTTGGCACAATGCGGGGTAGGGGTTAACCTGAAATACTACAGCCAGGAAGAATTTTTCGCCCAGGGTCCGGAGGGACCGCTCTTTGGGCGGAATTTTGATCTGGCTGAATATGCTCTTGGAACCGTCGGTACCGAACCACCTTGTTTGTGGTTCTCATCAGAACAGATCCCTACCAAGGATAATAATTGGTTGGGTGTGAATATCAGTGGTTATTCAAATCCGGATTATGATGCTCAATGTCGGAAAGCCTTGAGCAGTTTGCCCGCTTCGCAGGAATATAAGGATGCCTATGCGAGTGTACAGACCATTTTCGCCAACGATCTGCCCTCGCTGCCTCTTTACATGCGTATCAAGACTGTCGCCACCCGGCGCGATATGTGTAATTTCTCCCTGGATGCTTTTTCTGTAAACGATCTCTGGAATATCGAAGAATTTGATTTCGGTCCAAACTGTAGTGGATAGGAAAGATTATTTTCAGTAAAGTGGACTCATCGATTTTCTTTATAAAATTTTTGTAAAAAGTAGGCTTGCAGTCAGTCCTTTTTCTTGACTGAGAAATATCCTTGTGCTATAGTGTAGTTTATAGATTCTCATATTGTGTTCGAGGTCACATATTGGGGATTTATCCAAGTTCGGATGATGTTGAACCAATCTGATTTTACTGTTTGTACCAATATCCTACCGTATTTCTATTTCTCTAGGAGGAGAAACAAATGTTTCGAAATCGTTTATTGACCGTTCTCGGCCTGGTGTTGATCGCCAGTATGGTGCTTTCTGCTTGTGGCACCCCAACAGCTGCTCCCACCGAAGCTCCTGCTGTCCCCACCGAAGCACCTGTCGCCCCTACAGCTGAACCCACCGCTGTACCTCCCACAGAAGTTCCGACTGCTGTACCGGTAACCCGTAAGGGTGGCTGGTTGGATGAAGTTGTCTTCTCCGTGGTTGCAAAAGACTCTGCCGTTACCCAGCTTCAGGCTGGCGCGATTGATGTCTATGCCGGTGGTCTTGCTTCAGCCGACCTCCCCACCATCAAAGCTGCAGATCTGAAGTCAGCGGATTACAATGGTTTGTACTACGATATTATGTACAATCCGGCCGTCTTTACGGATGCGAACACCCTCAACCCATTCTCGAATCGAAAGATCCGCGAAGCAACCAACATGCTTTACGATCGTAACTATATCAATCAGGAAGTTTATGCTGGCGGTGGATTGGCCAAGTTCTTTGCCATTCAGACCAACGGCCCAGACTATGCTGATCTGGCGGATGTTGCCCGCGGCCTCGAAGCCAAGTATGCCTATAACCTCGAAAAGGCACAAGCCGTTATCAAGACCGAAATGGAAGGCATGGGCGCTAAGTTAGGCGCTGATGGCAAATGGATGTTCAAAGACAAGCCCGTTAGCCTGCTCTTCCTCATCCGTCCCGATAGTGATGGTACCCGCAAGCCGATTGGTGATTATGTTGCTTCCCAGCTTGAAAAAGTTGGCTTCACAGTCGATCGCCAATACAAGAAATCCTCGGAAGCTGGCCCGATCTGGATTGGTACCGCTGGTAAAGAAGGCAAGTGGAATATTTATACCGCTGCCTGGTCATCCACTGCCATCAGCCGTGATCAAAAGGATATGTTCCAACAGATGTACCTGAACTCCAGCGTTCAAGGTTCCGAACCCTTCCTTTCCAATACCACCGCCGATCCCGCTTACCAGACACTGGGCGACGATCTGGCTAACGCCAAGTTCACCACCCTGGCTCAACGCCGGGAAATGATGGTCAAGGCTATGAGTCTCTCCCTTGAAGATTCATTGCAGGTCTGGCTGATCGATGGTAAAAACTATGCCCCGTATGCCAAGACTCTTCAGGTGACAGGCGACCTTGCTGCTGGTATTGAAGGCGCCCAGGTTTGGCCTTTCACTGCCCGCTTTGTTGATAAAGAGGGTGGCCAACTGAAGTGGGGTGAACCGGATCTCTTTGGTGAACCCTGGAACCCGATCGCAGGCAGCAACTGGGCCTTCGATAATGCCGCTATTCGCGCCACCAACAGTGGTGACACGATGAATGATCCGTATACCGGCCTGGTTTGGCCGCTGCGCCTCGAAAAGGCTGAAGTTACCGTTAAGACCGGTCTGCCGGTTGGTAAGACTTTGAGCTGGGTTACTCTTAACACTGCTGATGAAATTAAAGTCCCGGCTGATGCCTGGGCTGACTGGGATGCCAAGGCTCAGACCTTTATCCCCGCTGGCGAAGGCAAGACCGCTCTGCGCAAGACCGTTGTCACCTACCCTGCCGATATGTTCAAAACCGTCAAATGGCATGATGGCAGCGCCCTGAGTGTTGGTGACTTCGTCATGGGCATGATCATGACCTTTGATCGCGCCAAGAAAGCCAGCCCCATTTACGATGAAGCCAATGCCGTTCCGATTTTCGAATCCTTTATGCAGGCGTTCAAGGGTATGAAAATCGTCTCGAAGGATCCGTTGGTGATTGAATACTACAGTGATGCCTATAGCCAGGATGCTGAATTGAACATCCCAGTTATGTGGCCGACCTATGGTTATGGTGAAGGTTCCTGGGCTATGCTGGCTGTTGCCAATGCTGCTGAAGCTGCTGGTGAAGTTGCCTACTCTTCCGATAAAGCTGGTGCGGATGCAGCCAAACCGATTGAGCAGACCTCCTTCATTGGTGGCCCAAGCCTCGCAATCCTGGCTAAGTACCTGGATACCGCTGCTACCGAAAAACTCATTCCGTATGCTCCGACCATGAGTCAGTATGTTACAGCCGATGAAGCCGCTGCCCGCTATGCCAATATCAAGGCATGGTATGCTGCACATAATCATTTCTGGATTGCTACTGGTCCTTACTTCCTCGACAAAGTCTTCCTGACTGAGAAGTCCCTAACCCTCAAGACCAATGCTGAATACCCGGATCTTTCCAACCGTTGGTCCAATTTCGGCGAGCCAAAACTGGCTGATGTTGCTCTGGATGGTCCTGGCCAGGTCAAGATTGGTGAAGAAGCTGTCTTTAACGTAGCAATCACCTACAAGGGTGAGCCCTACGCCAACAGCGATATCAAGCAGGTCAAGTACTTGCTTTACAATGCCAATGGCGATGTTGTCTCTGTCGGTGAAGCGGTTGCCGGTGCCGATGGTGCCTATACCGTCACCATCAGCAAGGAAGATACCGCCAAGCTGGAAGCTGGTTCCAATAAGATTGAAATTGCAGTCGTTCCGTTGCCCGTCAGCGTACCTACTTTCACTTCAATGGACTTTGTAACCGCTCCGTAAAATTAACTTTATAGTTGCTATAAATAGGGGCAAGGAATTTTCCTTGCCCCTATCCATCTTTTATTAACGAGGTTTACCATGACTGATGGGACACAGGCGGCTCCTCCCGTGGGTAAAAAATTTCGCATTAACGCTACATTGGTGCGTGTTTCCAGATTTACCGCTGTAAGGATAATTACACTTTTTTTTACTGTGGTTGTGGGTGTTTACCTTACAATTTTGATCGCAAATATGGGCGGTTATGTTGATACGATTATGCGATCAGAAATTCGCGAGCGCTATACTGCCCAAATAGCGGGCAAACCTGCCAATCGCACCATGGCCCCTGAGGTCAAGAAAAAGCTGATCGAAGATTCAATCGCCGCTGAAGAAAAACGACTGGGTCTTAATACCCCAGTAGCGGTGCGAACTGCCAGATATTTGTCCAACGCTTTGATGATGAACCTCGGACGAGCGCAGAATATGACGAGTGATAGCGGTTCGCGATCTGTCAGGTTAATCATCTTGGAACGTTTACCAGCAACATTGTTATTGCTCGGTACCGCCGAATTCCTGGTGTTTTTTGCCAGTATTTTCTTGGCATTATCCCTGTCGCGTTTTTATGGAAGTTTTTGGGATAAATTTGTCATTGCCTTATCCCCAACATCTGCTGCGCCAGGTTGGTTTTATGGTATTTTCCTGATCTTGATTTTTGCAGCCATACTTAAAGTACTGCCATTTGGTGGTATGGTTGATGCACCTCCCCCTGATAACAAAATTGAATACGCCCTGAGCCTGTTGAAACATCTTATTCTGCCGGTGTCTGCCCTCTTGATCAGCCAGATTACCATCAGTATTTATAATTGGCGCACATTTTTTCTTATCTATTCCAGTGAAGATTATGTCGAAATGGCTAAAGCCAAAGGCTTGCCTGCTCGTGATATCGAGCAGAAGTATATTTTGCGCCCTACGTTGCCAACGATTATTACGAATTTTGCCCTACTTCTGATTGGTGTTTGGACAGGTGCCACGATCATTGAGACTGTTTTTCAATGGCCCGGTTTGGGACGCACACTGTTTACTGCGATTGGATTGTACGATACCCCTGTGATTGTCGGTTCGACGATCATTTATGCTTATTTACTGGCAATTACAGTCTTCCTTTTGGATTTTGTTTATGCTTTGGTTGATCCGAGAGTAAAAGTGGGCGGTGGAAATTAACTATGAATACCATTAAAAACTCTTTCCGCGAAATTTTGAAATATCCATCGGCCATTGCCGGGCTTTTTATTGTTTTTCTGTTGGTTGTATTGGCTGCGTATGCAATGATTACTATTCCATACGATGAAGCTATTCGTTTGTGGCGTGGTGGTGAAGAAGTTTGGTATCAAAACCCAAAATTCGCTCCACCGGAGTGGTCCAATCTTTTCTCTGCCAAAAAATTACCCGCTTCATTTATTGCTAAAAGCTCGGATGGTAGCCTGCCCAAGACCGTCACGCTGGGTGCTAAAAATACTTCCTCAATCAACTTCACCTATGATTTTGACTATCCCTATGACGGTTATCCACAGGAATTGTTGGTCTACTTCAAAACAAAATTTGAAACAAAACAGCCTTTTGTTTCAATATACCTGAAGACACCTGATGGAAGGAAGCTCCGTGTTGCTGACATGGGAGTTGGTAAAACCCTGACCTTCCGTTTTTCACAAGATGAAAAACTCAAGACTCGCCTGAAGACCAAGGACTCAGTTGTTGCTTTATTTTCTGACCCAAAGAATACGGCTGAACCTACACCCGTAAAGGGCAAATACCAACTGATTATGGATGGTGTCACTTTTGAAAAGGGTTCGGATATCGATGCCGAGTTCGTTTTCCACGGTCAGGTGGCAGGTATGGCCGGTACGGATATGGAGCGCCGCGACCTGATGATTCCATTGTTGTGGGGCGCTCCAATAGCATTGGCTTTTGGCCTGATAGCCTCACTTGGAACTTCAGTCTTAACCATGATCATTGCCGCCATTGGCGCCTGGTATGGCGGCTGGGTGGATGAACTCATTCAGCGTATTACAGAAGTCAACCTGGTGCTGCCTTTCCTCTCAATTTTGATCATGATCGGGACTTTCTATTCCCGCAGTATCTGGTTGATATTGGGTGTGACGATAGCTTTAAGTATTTTCACAGGTGCCATTAAGGGTTATCGCGCCATTTTCATCCAGGTCAAAGAATCCACTTATGTGGAAGCTGCGCGTGCTTATGGCGCCAGTAATACCCGCATCATATTCCTGTACCTGATCCCGCGTATGATCCCCTTGCTGCTGCCCGGTTTGGTTTCGTCAGTCCCGGCATTTGTGTTCCTCGAGGCATCGCTCGCCGTGCTTGGTTTGGGCGACCCCGTCCTGCCAACCTGGGGCAAGATCATTAATGACGCCGAAGGAAACGGTGCGCTCTACAAAGGTCTTTATTATTGGATCATGGAGCCTGCCGCCCTATTGATGGTTACCGGTCTTGGTTTTGCCATGCTGGGTTTTGCGCTTGATCGTGTTTTCAACCCACGCTTGAGAGGGATGTAACTCATGGCTGAGAAGAATTTGCTACGAATTGAAAACCTGGTTTTGCATTTTCGCGCAGGTACTGGTGTGGTGCAGGCTGTGGATGGAGTTGATTTCGAATTGGACTACAACCGTGCAGTTGTGGTTTTAGGTGAATCCGGTTGTGGTAAAAGTTCTCTGGCCAAGGCCATCTTACGTCTGCTGCCGCGTAACGTGCATTCCTTCAGCGGGAAGGTATTTGTGGGCGGCAAAGATATTATGCAGCTGAGTGACGAAGAATTCCGCCAGGATGTCCGCTGGGCAGCCATATCGTTGGTGCCACAGGCCGCCATGAACGCACTCAACCCGGTTTTAAAAGTGGGTGACCAGGTGGCTGAGCCTGCCATGGTGCATTTGGGTGTTACAAAAAAAGAAGCCATGGAAATGGCGCGCAAGATGTTCCAGCATGTCGGTGTTTCGGTGGATTTTTTGGATCGTTACCCCTTTGAACTGTCTGGTGGGATGCGTCAACGTGTGGCAATTGCCATGTCCCTGGTTACATCTCCCAATCTAGTTATCCTGGATGAACCCACTTCTGCGCTCGATGTGTTGACGCAGGCCAATATTTTCAATGTACTAAAGCGCATTAAAAAAGAATTGGGTGTCAGTTTCATTCTTATCACGCATGATATTGCCACTTCCAGTGAACTGGCAGATGATGTGGCTGTCATGTATGCGGGCCAGGTTGTGGAAACCAGTGATGCAGAACGCTTCTTTTCAATGCCTTTACATCCTTATTCTCAAAAACTGATGTCCAGCGTTCCGCGTTTGCGTGGAACCAAGGAATTGGAATTTATTACCGGACAGCCACCCAGCCTGATCAATCCCCCAACTGGTTGTCGTTTTGCCGCACGCTGCACCATGCGTTTTGAAAAGTGCAGCGAGGAACCGCCTGTCTTTGAAAAAGCCGGGCGAAAAGTCAAGTGTTGGTTACATCAATAACAGGGAGCCAGGCATGTCTGCTCAGATGACAACAACAATGGAAAATTCAATGCCGGATCAGGCTGCAGAGCGGGATGTAATCCTCTCCATAAAAGATCTGCATGTTTGGTTTGAACTGCGTCGCTGGGGTTTTGGTAACGCGGGCTTTGTTCGTGCAGTGGATGATGTCAGTTTTGATTTGCGCCGCGGCGAAGCCATAGCCGTTGTAGGTGAATCGGGTTGTGGTAAATCCAGCTTGATGAAGACCATTTTGGGTTTGTATAAACCCACCAGGGGCTCCATTACTTTTAACGGCAAAGATATCAGCAAGTTTGATAACAAAACCATGCGCTGGTATCATTCCCAGGTTGGGTATGTTCAACAGGACCCATTTGGTGCATTGCCGCCCTTTATGACAATTCATCGCATCTTGGAAGAACCGCTTATCATCGGCGGTATTTCAGATAAAGCCGAACGCTTGCAACGTATTCGTAAAACGATGGAAGAAGTAAAGCTCGCTCCCGTCGAAGACTTCCTTGAGAAGTTTCCGCACATGCTCAGCGGTGGGCAGCTTCAACGTGTCGTTATTGCCCGGGCTATGATCCTCGAGCCAAAATTTATCGTCGCCGATGAGCCAGTTTCCATGCTGGACGCTTCGGTGCGCGTGGAAATCCTCAAACTTTTACGTGGTTTGCAGGAAAAACACAACCTTTCAGTGATCTATATTACGCACGATCTCTCCACGGTCAGTTATTTTTCCGAGAGGATTTTTGTGATGTATGCTGGAAAGTTGGTTGAAAAATCCAAAGTTCAGGATTTATTGAAAAATGCGGGTCACCCCTATACCCATGCTTTACTACTGGGAACTTCTGACCCGGATGCCAATAATGCCAAGACTTACAAGGAAGTACCGCCAGGCGAGCCACCCAGCTTGGTGAAACCACCGGAAGGCTGTCGTTTTCACCCGCGTTGTACCCGCATGATCAAGGGAGAGTGCGATATCTTAATGCCTCCTGAATATCTTTTGGAACCCGAACACCAGGTATCTTGTTGGCTTCATAAATGATTCGAATTAGTTCTCGAGGGATTCTCGGTATTGGGTTTGTCCTGGTTTCCCTGGGCTTTTTGTTGCCGTTATTAATGGTAATGAAAATCCTCGAATCTACTTATTTTCTAAACTTTTTTTCCTTTATTGCTTCGCTGCTTGGAATCTTTTTGGGATTAATGGGTGCGGCCCAGATGGCGGTGAGTGCGCGGCGCTCACGCGATAAGGACGATGAATAAAAAAATAATGACCTGCTGGCAAATGGCAGGTCATTATTTTTCTCTTTTTTTTCAATGCTGATGGCTTGGCCGTTCAAAAGTCCAGTATAATATGCCCCAATCTATCTGACGGGAGTTGTCCGGTGACAGAACAGAAAACCAAACAACCGCTTCTGGAAGTAAAAAATTTAAAAACATATTTCTATACCGAAGATGGTGTGGTTAAAGCCGTGGATGGTATAGATTTCCATGTTTTTCCGGGCGAGGTGATGGGGCTGGTGGGCGAATCTGGTTGTGGAAAGAGTGTTACCTCTCTGTCCATCATGCGCCTTATCAGTCCTCCTGGAAAGATCGTCTCTGGTGAAATCATTTTTGAAGGCAAGGACCTTGTCCGTGCCACTGAAGAAGAAATGACTCAGGTCCGCGGAAATCGGGTTTCAATGATTTTCCAGCAGCCGCAAACAGCCTTGAATCCGGTTTTCAAGGTGGGTGATCAGATTGCCGAGGTGCTCAGTATTCACCAAAGTATGAGCAAGGAAAAAGGGCATGCTCGTGCAGTTGAATTGTTAAAAATGGTGGGTATCCCCGATCCCGAGCGACGCGCGCAATCCTTTCCACACGAACTTTCTGGTGGTCAGGCGCAGCGTGTGATGATCGCCATGGCGCTGGCGTGTGTCCCGGATCTTTTAATTGCCGATGAACCCACGACCGCGTTGGATGTAACCATTCAGGCTCAAATCCTAGATTTGATGCGTAATCTGCGCCAGAATATCGGCACAGCCATCATTCTTATTACACACGATCTGGGTGTGGTGGCGGAAATGGCCGAGCGGGTGGCAGTCATGTACGCAGGCTATGTGGTTGAGCAGGCTGATGTAAAAGAGCTCTTCGAAAATCCACTCCATCCGTATACCCTGGGATTGATCGGTTCCATTCCGGTGCTTGGTAAACTTAAAGACCGCTTGGAAGTCATCCCTGGTTCTGTTCCCAACCTGGTAAATCTACCAGTCGGTTGCCGCTTTGCACCGCGCTGCCGTGCCCGTACGGAATATGGCCTGTCCATTTGTACCGAAAAAGAACCCGGGTTGTTTGCACATAGCCCGAATCATACTGTGCGCTGCTGGCTCTATCAGTATTCTGACGGATACCGCGCGCCGCTTAAATAACATCCGATTGCGGAGCGATTGATGATCCAGAAACCCGTCAACGAACTTATTCAAGTTAAAAACCTCGTAAAATATTTTCCTGTGCGTGAAGGTTTACTTCAACGTGTAAAGGATTATGTTCGCGCGGTCGATGATGTCAGCTTTGTGGTGCGCGAAGGTGAAACCCTGGGTATGGTGGGCGAATCCGGCTGTGGTAAGACCACTATCGGTCGAACCATGCTGCGTCTTGTGGAGCCTACTTCGGGTTCGGTCATTATTGATGGCAAGGATGTCTTCAAGCTGGCTGGTTCCGAGATGAAGAGCATGCGTCGCAATATGCAGATCATTTTCCAGGATCCGTATGCCTCGCTTGATCCGCGCATGCCCATCGGTGAGTCGGTGATGGAAGGACTGAACATTCATCACATAGGAACCCCCAAGGAACGCTACCAGATTATGTTGGACACACTCAAAAAAGTGGGTCTGGAAGATTACCATGCCCGACGCTATCCCCATGAATTTTCTGGTGGGCAGCGCCAACGCATCGGTATTGCGCGTGCACTTGCTTTGCGTCCCAAGTTCATTGTCTGTGATGAACCGGTTTCTGCTCTGGATGTTTCCATTCAATCCCAGGTGCTGAACATCCTCAAGGATTTGCAGCAGGAATTTGGTCTGACTTACTTGTTTATTGCCCATAATTTGAGTGTAGTTGAGCATATCTCCAACCGTGTGGCGGTTATGTATTTAGGCAAAATGGTCGAGCTTTCTGACCGCGATGATTTGTTCGCCCATCCCATGCATCCCTATACACGGGCTTTGATGTCGGCTATTCCCATCCCGGATCCCACGCTTAAACGTGAGCGCACCATCCTCAAGGGTGATGTCCCCAGTCCCTTGAATCCGCCGACTGGCTGTCGTTTCCACCCCCGTTGTCCGATTGCTGTTGAGATGTGTTCAAAGCAGGAACCCGAATTCCGCCAGGTTGCCCCCGATCACTGGGTGGCTTGTTGGGAGGCGTAAGTCGCATTCTCTCGGAGTAGGTCAATGCCGTACCATGTGTTGATTGTTGATGATCAAAAAGGATTCAGCCGTTTGTTGCGTTCAGCGCTGGAGATGATTGAGCAGGGGCTGATCGTATCAGAAGCGCCTTCGGGTGAAGAAGCCATCCTCGAAGCCAGCCGCACTCAAATCGACTTATTAATTGCCGATTATCTTCTGCCCGGTATCAATGGTCTTGAGTTGGCAAAAAAATACCGCCGTATCCATGCCAATGGCAAGGTTATAGTGATTTCTGGCGTCGCAGATACGACCTTAATCAAAAAAATTAACGAATCCAATCCGGATGCATTTTTCTTGAAGCCGGTTCCCATGAGTGAATTTTTGGAAGCCGTGGAGCGGTGTCTTGGACTGACTCCTTCCGTTTTATATCCGATTGAAACGCCCAATTCGTCTGTTCCTCACCATCCGGAACAAATCGGTTTGGGCGATTTGTTAATAGAATTGCGCAGAAAAATAAATGCACAGGCAGTTTTGCTGTTGGATGATTCGGGCCAGGTGGTTGCTGAAGCTGGGCAGTTATCTGCCCAGGTCAATAATGCGGCGCTAGTTTCCTCACTGGTCAGTCTATTTAGCGCTTCCCTACGGGTTGCCAGTCTGATTGATCACACGCAAAGTCACTATCATTTATTTAGTGGGGCAGATATGGACGGGATTTTTACGCCAATTGATCCCACTCATGCCTTGTTGTTGATTGGTAAAGGGCTGACCGGTAAGCTTGCATTGAAAGCGAGGTTGGAATGTTTGGATGGCGCCCGCCTGGAGATACAGACAGCCATAGCACAACTAACAACGGGCGTTTCCACGTCAGCAGTCGGGTTACAGCAGTTGCCCGCAGAGCCTGTCATTCCGGGAGCTGCTATCGTGTCAGATCAGCCCGTTGAGAAGGTTGAAGACGAGCCTGGTGATTTTTTGAATATATTTGACCAACCGGGCGGCCAAACCGGGGAGGCTGATTCTTTTTGGGATTCGGCTGTAGCAGATGGCACAACTTTTGTAGAATCTGATAAACTTACTTATGAACAAGCCTTGCGATTGGGTTTGACTCCAGACTC
This sequence comes from uncultured Anaerolinea sp., assembly GCA_964462245.1. Taxonomy (GTDB): domain Bacteria; phylum Chloroflexota; class Anaerolineae; order Anaerolineales; family Villigracilaceae; genus UBA5195. Next base: position 19,106 of record CAYWXS010000032.1, on the reverse strand, counting down.
GGCGCAAGAGCAATAATGTGATAAAATCTGACGCGCTTATTGGGGTGTGGTGCAACGGCAGCACATCAGCCTTTGGAGCTGAGTATCTAGGTTCGAGTCCTGGCGCCCCAGCCTTTTGAATATTTGCCCTCAAAAGGGTACCCACATGTAAGGCTTTGCGCCACCGTTGGTGCAAGGCCTTTTTGTTTGCCCGTTGGGGCAGGAGATAACATGAAAATCACCTCTGTATTACTCGCGGCTGGGCAGGGTACGCGCATGAAATCTGATCTGCCAAAAATGTTGCATCCAATTTGCGGGCAGCCAATGGTCTTCCACGCACTTAACGCGGCTCGGGCAGCCAGCACCGAGACGCCGGTGGTGGTGGTGGGTCATGGAGCGGATGCTGTGCGCAAGGTGATCGCTGTTTCTGCAGAGTGTGTTGTGCAGGACCAGCAGTTAGGGACTGGCCATGCAGTCCTGCAGGCTGAAGCCATCCTGCAGGGAAAAACAGATTACATCCTGGTTACATATGGTGACATGCCACTCTTGCGTGTTGAAACCTTGCAAATGCTCGTGGCTGCCCAGCAAGCCAATTCCGGCCCAATCAGTTTATTGACTGTAAATCATGATAATCCACGTGGGTTTGGGCGTATTCTTCGCAATCCGGATGGAACAGTGGCTGCCATTGTTGAAGAAAATCAGGCAACTCTCGAACAACTTCAGATCAAAGAGTTGAATGTAGGCGCCTATTGTTTTGATGCTCGTTGGTTATGGGATTGCCTGCACCGAATTCAACTCTCACCCAAAGGCGAGTATTATCTGACAGATACGGTAGCGCTGGCAGCCCAGGCTGGTCTGCCGGTCCAGGCGATTGTCATGGATGACTTTGGCGAAACTATTGGGGTCAATACACGTATACACTTATCAGAAGCTGAAGCGGCCATGCGCAAGCGCGTTAATGAAGGGCATATGCTCGCAGGTGTGACCCTGATCGATCCAGTCTCAACGTATATCGAGACGCAGGTCACAATTGGCAGGGATACCGTTATCTGGCCCAACACTTATCTCTTCGGCAACACCAGTATTGGAGAGAATTGCCAGATAGGACCCAATTCACATATTCGTGATACCCGGATTGGGAATGGTTGCAAGCTGCTGATGTCGGTTACCGAGCGTGCCGTGCTTGAGGATAACGTTGATATAGGTCCCTTTGCACGTCTGCGTAAGGGTGCGCACCTATCCAAAGGTGTTCATATGGGCAATTTCGGTGAAGTCAAAGACTCGATCCTGGGTCCGGGTGTAAAGATGGGTCATTTTTCTTATATTGGGAATGCAACCATTGGGGAAGGCACTAATATTGGGGCTGGTACCATTACCTGTAATTTTGATGGTGAGAATAAATTCCCGACTGTCATTGGTGAAGATGTCTTTATTGGCTCGGATACCATGCTGGTTGCACCTGTTACGATTGGCGCTGGCGCACGTACCGGTGCGGGTGCAATTGTCACCAGGGATGTTGCCCCCGATACGCTGGTGGTTGGGGTGCCTGCCCGCGTGATAAGAAAGTTGGAGCGTAAACCCAAAAAACACTGAACTGGCCCATTGTATTTTCCTGGGCTGTAAACATCTGATCCAAACTAAATGAGGTCTAATAACCATGCTCAACGTAACCCCCGAAGAAGCGAAGTTCCTGATCGACCTGGCAATTGAAGCCCGCCGCTGTGCTTATGCGCCTTATTCCAATTATCTGGTTGGGGCAGCACTGCGTACCCGCAGTGGGCGCATTTTCACAGGTGTGAACGTGGAAAATGCCGCATATCCAACTACCATGTGCGCTGAGCGGACGGCTATTTTTTCGGCAGTTGCCCAGGGTGAGCGGGAGTTTGATGTAATAGCTGTTGTTACCTCCAATGGTGGCCTGCCATGTGGCAGTTGTCGCCAGGTGTTGGCAGAATTTGGTCTGGATATCGTGGTCATCGTTGCTGATGATGAAGGCAGGGTGCACGATCAGACCACTGTCAATGGTTTACTGCCAGGTGCCTTTACCTCTGCCAGCTTAAAAAGCTGAGCGACCCCGCTTTCATTTAATGCCCGAATATTGTAGAATGATGGCAAAAATATCCCACCGGTGTTTATAAGTAAGGTGAAATTTTGACACACATTGTTTACCTGGCGCTTGGTACCAATCTTGGCGAACGTCTGGATAATTTACACGCGGCAGTCAATGCTTTTGCCCCGCAAATTCGTGTAATGGCTCAATCCAGGGTTTATGAGACGGAACCATGGGGATACGCTGACCAACCTGCATTTTTAAATATGGTCGTACGTGCTGAAACACAGCTTTCGCCCCAGGCGTTGTTGGGTGTATTAAAAGAACTAGAGGCCACCCTCGGTCGGACTCCCAGTTTTCGGAATGGGCCCCGTCTTATCGATCTGGATATACTCTTTTATGACGACATTATCCTGGATATCCCGGGTCTGGTCATTCCGCACCCGCGCTTGCATGAACGTACTTTTGTGCTTGTGCCCTTGTTGGATGTCGCGCCAGATTTGATGCACCCCATTTTGAGACGTACAGTGGCGCAGATTATGCATGAACTGAATGGAAGCGGTGTCAACCTGTTCGAGGGTTGAAATTAATCGTTGTATTTTTCTATACTGAGATTTAGATCAATGGAGGTTCTGATGGATGAATTGAGACCACTTAACTGGAAGCCCAGGCCCGGTATTGGCTATACCGTTGCCCGTCGCGCTGATGGCGGCATGAATCTCACCTTTACCGATCTGAGTGACGCTACCATGGCTGATTGGCGCGAGTTTTCTTTTGCGCACTTGATGGATTCTGATCGGTTGACACGCAACCTCTATGATTTGCGCGATGTCTCACAAATTACTGAAAAAGCCATCCGGCTGGCGGTTGAAGTAAACAGCGATCCTTCAACCCGTAATTTGCGAGTGGCGGTGCTGGTTGCCTCAGATTCTGCCCGCGAAGCCATATTAAATGTGGCGGCGGGAGCTGTCGGCAGTGGGGCTGCGATCCGTATATTTACAAAATTGGTGGATGCCGAAACCTGGCTTTATAAATCGACCGAACAGATTGTCTAAATGGCTGGGATAAAGACCGCTCAAGTAGCATTTGAATGGGGTGCCCGCACGTTTGTGATGGGCATCCTCAATGTCACGCCGGATAGTTTTTCGGGGGATGGCCTGCTGGTTGGTGCGGAAGGTTCAACTGCGGGTGACCCAGGTATTGCACTCGCTCTGGAACAAGCCGGGCGCTTCATGGCTGCAGGTGCCGATATTCTGGATGTGGGTGGTGAATCCACCCGCCCAGGCTCGCAAATAGTTAGCGCGGAAGAAGAACTGCAGCGGGTTATTCCGGTTATCTCGGCGCTTGTGCAATATTACCCCCAGGTGGCAATATCAGTGGACACCTATAAAGCTGTTGTAGCCGAGGCAGCCCTTTCTGCGGGCGCACACATCATCAACGATGTCTGGGGTTTACGTGCGGATCCCCAGTTGGCAGGCGTGGTGGCTCGTCACGCTGTACCGGTTGTTTTAATGCATAACCGCAGCAAGCCCACAAACGCTCTGGTTGAGGCTAACCTGGGTGGGCACTATGTGGGTATGCAATATGATGATCTCATCCAGGATGTCAAAAAAGAGCTGCTCGAGTCGGTGGATCTGGCGCTTGACGCTGGCATTCAGCCCGGTAATATTATCCTGGATCCCGGTATTGGTTTTGGGAAAACAGTCGAACAAAACCTGGAGTTGCTCAATCGCCTGGATGAGATCCGCGCACTCGGGTACCCGGTTTTATTGGGTCCTTCGCGCAAGTCTTTTATTGGTTACAGCCTCAATCTGCCTCCCGACCAGCGTGTTGAGGGTACAGCCGCCGCTGTATCGGTTGGTATTGTTCGTGGTGCTGATATCATCCGTGTGCATGATGTTGAGATGATGGTGCGTGTGGCGCGTATGACGGATGCGATCGTCAGAAAAAAACTTTAATTTCCTCTGCCCGGATTACGAACTGTTTTAGGGTAATCCTCTGGCAGTTTTATTGGTTAAATATTTTATGGAAAATTTCCCATGCCATCTGATCACGATGATAATTTACTACGTCAGGCAATAATAAATATCAAAGCGGGTGACCTGGATATGGCACGCCGTTACCTCGAGATGGCTCTGGATATCGCAGACGACCGTGAAACGCGTACCCAGGCCAGTTACTGGATGAGCCAGGTGAGTTCTGATCCGCTCGAAAAGCGGAAATATCTGGAAGATGCAATCGCAAATGACCCTGGTCATCCTGAAGCGCGCAAAGCACTTGCAATTTTAGATGGCAAGATCAAACCGGGCGATATCGTTAATCCGGATGCTCTGCCTGCCCAGGTTCCAGGAACGCAGCAGCGTGAGGCAAACCGCTTTGCCTGTCCAAAGTGCGGCGCAAGGATGGTTTTTGATGGAGATGGGCGCACCCTGATCTGTGAACATTGCTCCCGTAATCAGGTCCTGAGCAGCACTGCACCCCAATTTGAGCAGGATTTCATCATCGCGATGGCTACCGGTCAGGGACATCGTACTCCCGTCTCGGTAAAAACCTTTAACTGCCAGGGCTGCGGGGCCCAGTTTATCCTGCCCGCCCTGGAAATCTCTGCGGTCTGTGCCTACTGCGACTCACCGCATGTCGTAATAGCCACCCGCGAGTTGGTTGAGCCAGATTCGATCGTCCCCATGGCCTTCAACCAGCAGCAAGTTGGACAGCTGCTGATTAAATGGCTAAAAAAACACCGAATAGAACCGGATCGCAGAATCCCGCAGCTAAAAGGACTGTACTTCCCGGTCTGGACTTTTGACTTGATGGGTGTGATTCCCTGGAGCGGTACGGTTTATCGCAACAAGAAAGTGGTACCGGTTTCGGGTGAGGAAAACGTTAACTTTAACGATATCCTTATTCCCGGAGTGGATCGGTTGGCGGAATTACAATCGAAGTTTATCCCCGGCTTTGAGACCAACAATGCGCCGGCTTATGACGCGCGTTATCTTTCTGGTTGGCCCGCCGAAGTTTACCAGCTACCGATGTCAGATGCTTCACTGGAAGCCCGTAAACAGGCCGTGGAACGCACCCGTCAGCGAATTTATACTGCCAGGGGCAATGTCAATGATTTAAATTACAGCACCTCTAATTTATCCATTTTATCTTTCAAGCTGGTGCTTATACCCATTTGGTACACTACCTATTCGATTGATGCCCAAACCTACCAGGTTGTCATCAATGGGCAGACCGGGCTGGTAAATGCCGAAAAGCCGGGCCGGGGTGTGCTTGGTTGGCTTGAAAATATGCTGGGAGAATGACAGGCTGTTGGGTACGAATTGCTAATTGCTGAACCAGTCCAGGAGAATCCATGACCGCACCAAAACGCGATATTTATCTGCTCTCCCCCAAACAACTCAGCCCGGAAACCATTGCCGTGGCATTTGCAAAAACATCTCGGGCACCAGAATCATTTCGGGAGATTGCAGCTGAACTGAACGATGAAAAATCTGCTCAGTTTCACGAAAAATGGGTTCTGGGCTATGGGCATGCTTCTGTGGCAGAACATGCTGTTTTGCACCTGGCAATTGAAAATGCTTCACGCCTGGCGATGGAGGCGATTGAATCCAACCGGCTTGCTTCCTATACCGAAAAATCCACACGTTATCAGAAGTGGGATACCGATAATTTCTACATCCCAGCCGAGCTGGAAGATCACCCACTGCGCGAAGAGTATGTTGCCACTTGCCGCCTGTTATTTGAAACCTATGCTGCCGCATTGGAACCAATTCGGGCTCAGGTCCAAAAAAATGCGCCTCGCCGCGAGACCGAAACAGACGAAGCCTGGGACCGGCGTATTCGTTCCCAGTATGTGGATGTTTGCCGTTTTCTGCTGCCAGCGGCCTCCTTGGCAAATGTCGGCATGACTGCCAACGGACGTGTCCTGGAAAGTGCCATTCGCAAGTGGAGTTCGAGCCCGTTAGCCGAGGTGCGTGATATTGGCGAAACGGTTAAAGACGCGGCCAAATCCGAAATTCCCACCCTGTTAAAATATGCAGAACCCATGCCCTATCTGTTGGAGACGAGTGCCGATCTTGCCGAAATCGCCAGGGATCTTGCGCCAAACCCGGTAATTGATGACTGGTGTGATCTGGTGGATTACGACCGGAGTGCTGAACACCGTATCCTGGCGGCAGCTCTCTATCGCTATGGCGATATGAGCTACAACCAGGCCTTGGTCATGGTCCGTTCTGGTTTGGAGTCCGCCGATCTGGCGGATGTACTGCTGAAGCGGCTGGGACGTTTTGATATCCCGTTGCGTGAGTTGGAACACTCCACTTACACATTTGACCTGCTGATGGACCAGGGTGCGTACGCCGAATTCAAGCGCCACCGTATGATGACTCAATCTCCTCAGCGCTTGACCTGTGCCCTGGGTTATGCTGTTCCGCGCCGCTTTGTAGAGGCCGGTTTTGAGGACGATTATCGCCATGCCATGCAGGCTGCGGCTGTCCTCTGGCAAAAACTGGCTGATTGGAACGTGGATGTCGCCCAATACCTGGTGCCCAATGGTTACAACCGGCGTGTGCTGGTTACCTTCAACCTGCGCGAAGCTTTTGCTTTTTGCCAGCTGCGCTCTTCCGCCAATGCGCATTTTTCCATTCGTCGTGTGGCTCAGCGCATTGCCGATGAGATTCGCAGGGTGCACCCACTGCTTTCAGGCTATATGAAGTTAAATGATGAAACCTGGCGCGGAATAGAAGATCAATACTTTGTTTCCATGAAATAGTAATTGGGAGGACGGCTGTCAGAAGACTGGTATTAACTCGTAAGCTGGTCTCCCAGGCAAGCGCTGTTTCCTTAAGCTAGGCAGTTAACCGTTCAAACTCATGCGTGTGTTCCTCGTAGTGTTCATAAATGCCGCAAATGAGCGCTGCAACGGGTTGGCCAATGATCGCGGCAATCCCCGCAGGATCGTACAAATCTTGATCGGATAATTGTGATACCCGCTGGAGCAGTCTATCGCAGGTTGTCGTAAGTTCTTCCCAGATCACTGTGAACTTGCGGGATTTGTTATAGGTTAAAACTTTGACATTCATTTCGTCTGCCCAGTCAGTGGTTGTTGGAATCTGATCTGCTAAGGGCAGTATGTGAACCGGCTCAGATGTACCTAGCACAGGTGGTAAGGTAACAAGCAACCACTGATCCCACCAGGTAAGGTGACCCAGTACATCCTTAACAGATCGGCTTCCATCCAATCGAGGTTCTATTATTAGTGCAGGTGACATGCTTGTTACGGATTGCAATACGCGTTGAATTGCCCGTTCAATACGTGGCAGGATTTCCGCTATCGTTGGTTGGGGGTTCACGATTAAATACTTCTTGATTTTTTGTTTGAAATTGGCAGGTCGATTTTGTATCCAATAGCTGATTTCGCTATTGAAATTTTTGTTTTACCCCAACCCAGGACAGCCCTTTTCCGACCAAGCCACCCAGCGTGCCTAAAATAGTTGCAAGCAGGGGCGATAAGAGTAAATGAAAAAATCCTGCCCCAAGAAAATCTTCCATCACAAATGTATTGAAATCATTCATGCCGCTTCTGGCAAAATCTTCAAAATTTCCTTCTGCCGTAAAAACCAGCTCTTGCCTGATTGTTCCTCGAAATAGATAAAACATGAGCAGAATAAATGTTAACCAAACAATGGAACTTAACAAGGCACTTACGACTGCTGCCAGTATTCCATGTTTTATGTTTTTACTCTGAAAAGTTGTCACCAACCCGCATAAAAAAAATAAAACAAATATGCTGCCAAATTCAATTATTCCCCAATTTGTATTGTCTTTGGGAAGAAAGGCATATTCGAGCAAGATTTCGCTTGCAAAGATGGTACTGGCGACTAAGCCAAAAACGCTGGCGAGAGAAAGTATTTCAGGGTAGATTCTTTTAAATCCCAAAAATCCTATCAAGCCATAAATGATAAGCACCAGACTAATGGCAGCAATACTTAGAATGCTTGTCTTGGGGTTGAGTACCCAACCCAGAGCAACCAGGATTTCCCCAAGAAAAACGCCAAAAAGGAAACGTATTTTGATTATGTCTGAAGGCGTGTAATTATTGTACGTAATCATTGCGATTGTTCTGAATTATTTACCATACCACGATAATTCATTTGGCTAATTGTCACACGGGCGAGATAAATCATCACCGATCGAGGCAACCAAATGAAAACAAAACTCAGGGTTGTTTGGATTGTCTTTAATTACTTGGTAAGTATTTTTTTGATCTCACGCTGGTTTTCATCCGCCAGTTGTTCAAGATCATCGATGCGCTTGAGCAGCAACCCAACCTCCAGCTCGGCCTTGGCGTTTACCTGGTGGTCAATTTCAGCTGCGATCCGGTCCTTGGATGCTTGCCTGTTTTGGCTCATCATAATGAATGGTGCGGCATAGGCTGCCTGGAATGATAGCGTCAGGTTGAGCAATATGAAGGGGTATGGATCCCAGTGGTTGATCCAGGCTGTGGCATTAAGAGTAATCCAGATCGCCAGGATCGTGGTTTGGGTAATGATGAAAGGCCAGCTACCCATTGTATCGGCTACTGTATCGGCAACTCGCTGCCCGAGGGTCAATCTTTCCTGGTCTACTTCATTAACGTTGCGACTGGCGCTGTGGCGCAGGATGGCATCCATGTCGTGCAGTCGTCCACCCAGTTCAATCAGTACGTCAATCGCTGCCGATGGCCTTTTTTGGAGGAAAGTAAAAAACTCATCGCGGTCCAGTGCCAAAACGGTTACGCCACTGATCGCCAGTACACGCGCCGAGCGCGGCTCGTTGGTCAGCATGGAAAGTTCACCAAAAAAACCACCCGGACCCAGGTCGTGCAGCACAATATCCGCACCATCCTCGTTTCGGATGGTGACCTGAACTTCACCTTCGGTTATGATGTAAAAAAGGTCGCCGACTTCGCCCTCGCGCACAATGGTTTGCCCGGGTTTGAATTTCATCTCATCCATGATCGAACGAATTTCAGCGGTTTCCTGTTCGTCCATCTCACTAAACAGAGCTATTTCACGTAGTTCAATTTCAGCCATATTGGGTTCCCTGTTTTCTGATTATTATTTAATTTTAACCTGAATAACGGCTAAGGTTCAGAGCTTAATTTGCGACTTCTACAGGTAGAAATTTGACTGTCACCAGACCCTATTATCCACGGTTTGCCCTGCAAAGTGGTGTTTCAAGTTCATGACCATAATTGACGTTATTTTACCGGTTCAGGCGTTCGGAATGGCAAAACCTTCCAGCAAATGTCTATCGATGTGAGCCGTCATATCCAGGGTCAGCGGCGTAACGGATACACGGTGTTTGCGGATCAGGGTGTAAATGTCGCTCGTTTCCGGTTCATGTTCAAAATCCATTTCCACCTGGTAACCGACGGCTTCGGGAATATTCCACGAAGTACGCGCGGGTTTGGTGGGTACATAATAACGTTGCAGTGAGAGTTGGGTCCACTCCCAGATGGTTTCAGGAGTGGCATCCGCCGGTACATCCACCTTGATCAAATCCACACCCGGTGGCAGGCGCTTTTCCAGCAGAAGTCGCCCAAAATAAGCGCTGAAATAGGCTGCAGTCGAAAAGTCGACCTCGGTCGAGTAGGATAAATGGTGGATTTTGTCGGTTTCAAGTGACATGGCCAGGGCTGGGATACCCATTGAGGCGGCTTCCATGGCGGCTCCCACTGTACCAGAAATGGTGATGCCTGTCGCCACGTTTTCTCCATAGTTGATGCCAGAGACGACCAGGTCGGGTTTTTGGGATAATATTTCAAGCAGGCCGTGTTGGATAGCCTGTGCCGGAGTACCGCCGATGGCATATACCGTCCAGGGTTGACCATGAACCACAACCGTTTCTTCGCGGATGATGCCGTCTGATGTGGATGGCTGGCTGCGTCCGACTCCGGATGCTTGTTCCCTGGGTGCAGCTACAGTTACGTAACCAATCCGGGATAGTGCTTCTGCAGCGGCCCACAGTCCGGGGGAGCGGATGCCGTCGTCATTGGTAAGTAAAATATTAGGTTTTGCCATGAAATGATCTTTCTGAAAGGTGGGGAGGTTTGTTTACTGCATGGTTTATTAAACAAAAAAGAGCAGGAAAGCTCCCGCTCTTTTTTTTGTGTGCCTCCGGAGGGATTCGAACCCCCGACCTATTGCTCCGCAAGCAAGCGCTCTAATCCACTGAGCTACGAAGGCGTTAGCGAGAGAATATTCTACACCCATCACTCCTGCTGGTCAAGGCATACACAAAGGCAATATTTATGAATTCGCGAAATGGCAATTTGGCGTCTGTTTATTCGCGGTATAATCTGCCCGGTATGGTTGATAAACGTCCGGAAGATCTGTCGGTGCAAGAACTGCGTCATCTCCTGTTGGATAAGCGCCGGGTAAACCGCCGTGACCGGTTGGAGAGTTTTCGGCGTACAGGGCGTGTGGTTTCCATTTTGCCTGAAGTTGAAGCGGATCCCAGTGTGGGTCGTGTTGTGGATACTCCTGGGGAAGAAGCTGCCCAGCCACGGCCCGCTACCAGACCGCGTACCCGTTGGACTGATAACTTGTTGTTGGGTGTCGAAGTTTTAGCCGTGCTGGTGCTGATTGGGCTGGTGTTTAATGGCCTTTCCATTTTACGCACACTCAACCAGGAAGCTGCAGATGCTTTAAAGCCGCCCACAGTGGTTCCAACTGCTCTGATTACGGCTGTGGTCCTGCCCTCCGGGCATACTTCGCCAAACTCAGATCAGGGAGCCCAGCCGAATGCGGCCGAGATCCCCGAGCATTTACGGGCACTGGTACCCGCGTTGGAAAATATTGCGATACCAACCTCCAGCCCACAGCAAGGGATCCGCATCCAAATCTCTTCGATTGGGGTGGATGCGCCTATAGTGCAAGGAGATGGTTGGGAGCAGCTCAAAAAAGGTGTAGCCCAGCATCTTGGTACCCCCAACCCAGGTGAAAATGGGAATGTCGTCTTTTCGGCTCACAATGACATTTTTGGTGAGATCTTTCGCAACCTGGATAAGTTGAAAGCGGGTGATACCGTTGTCCTGTATACTAATGCGCGCCAGTTTACTTATGTCATCACCGGCACGCAAATTGTAGAACCGACCCGGGTGGAAGTCATGGCACCCACATCCAATGCTGTTGTTACACTGATATCGTGTTATCCTTATCTCATCGATAATCGGCGGATCGTTGTTTCCGCTGTATTACAAAATCCTTAGGAGATTTAAAATGGCCAAGAAAAGCAGAAGTGTCACCACCAAATCCGCCCCCACCTTCGCTGGCATTCAGCGCAGTGTGGTCTCTACCGAAAGTATTAATTCGGATTATTCCACCATCAAGTCTGATATGAAGCGTATCGGAATGCTGGCTGGTGGTTTTTTTGCACTTTTGATCGTCCTGTCATTTTTCATCAAGTAGTGTTGTGGCGCCATCTCGCGCCGAATACCTGACAGGCAAAAGGATATAAAATGGGACACGGCCTGGCTGTGTCCCTGACTTTGATGGAAATGGATAAACCAGTCGAGATAGTGCTGACAGCGCTCAGTTACGGTGGCGAAGCGATAGGCCGGTATGATGGCCGGGCAGTCTTCGTCCCTTTTGCGTTAACAGGTGAAACAGTCCGCGTGCGGATTGTGGATGAACGCAAAAATTTTGCGCGTGCCGAACTGATTGAGGTTATCAAAGCTTCACCGGATCGGATCGAACCACGCTGTCCCTATTTTGGTATTTGCGGTGGCTGTCATTATCAGCATCTTTCCTATACCTCCCAGCTTGATTTGAAAACAAACATCTTGCGTGATCAATTGATTCGCATTGGCAAGCTTGAAGATCCGCCCGTTCAAACGATTGTTGCTGCACCTGATCCCTGGAATTATCGCAATAACGTTCAGTTTCACCTGGATCAGAGTGGTGTGCTGGGCTTTATTGCGGCAGCCAGCCCGGAAGAGTTAATCCCGGTCAAAGAGTGTTTCCTGCCGGAAGCCTCGATCAATGCACTCTGGCCAACGCTCGAGTTTGAGCCGGATTCTCCGTTGGAGCGTGTATCGTTGCGCGCTGGGGCTAATGATGACTTGATGCTGGTGCTCGAGTCGGATGAGGAAGCCCCCCCCGAAATTGAGATCGAAGCCGGTATTTCAGTCGTACACCTGACGGAAGACGACAGTGTGGTGATGGCCGGGGATGGTTACCTGGTGATCAGTGTTCTGGGTCGTCCGTTCAAAGTTTCTGCGGCCTCGTTTTTTCAGGTTAACACGGCAATGGCTGCGCGCATGGTGGAACACCTGCTGCAAAATTTACCAATCACAACTACAAGTACACTGCTCGACATATACTGTGGCGCGGGTTTGTTCAGCGTCTTTTTTGCATCCAGGGTTGCCCGATTGATCGGGATTGAAGCAGCCGCTTCGGCTTGTGAAGATTTTGCAGTCAACCTGGACGAGTTTGATAATGTCGAGTTATACCAGGGCCTGGCGCAGGATATCCTGCCTGCTCTGAAGGTCGCTGCGGATATAGCCATTGTCGACCCCCCGCGCGCTGGTTTGGATAAAGCAGTGTTGGATGCGCTCTTGCGCATCAAGCCAAAAACATTGGCATATGTCTCTTGTGACCCCTCCACGCTGGCAAGGGATGCTGCCCGACTGTTATTGGGCGGTTATCGCCTCAAACAAGTCACACCCTTTGATCTTTTCCCCCAAACCTATCACATCGAAAGCATCAGCATTTTTGAGCGCTGATACAAAATAGCTAACTGTCAGGAACCTCGTTTTGGCTGCTGGAGCATCTGGAATAGTGGGGCGCATACACAAAGTGGATGTGCCTTTTTTCATTGCGAGTCGCCGCCCTTGCCCCACACGGCGGCGTGGCAATCCTCCCACATGTCAGCACTGAAATTAAGTCATTAGTAGTTGAAAGCGGAGATACCATGACTTTTGATGAACTTTACCTGTCTGCGAAAGCTGTCTTGAACCCCCGGCGTTTGTCTTCAGAAGCTGAGGCAGGTGGTGTGGGTGCTGCCTTACTGAGTGATAGTGGGAAAGTTTACCTGGGTGTTTGCATCGATACGGCTTGTTCAATGGGCTTTTGTGCTGAGCATGCCGCTGCCGCAGCCATGGTGACAGCCGGAGAAAACCGTGTGCTGAAAATGGTAGCGGTTAACTGGAACGGAGTTGTCCTGCCACCCTGCGGACGCTGCCGGGAGTTTATCAGTCAATTGCATCCGGATAATTTTCAAACCGAAGTTCTGGTGGCTGAAGGGTTGGTTTTGAGCTTGCGCGAGCTTCTGCCACATGATTGGCGCTCGGCGTCAGGGGATTAAACCCTAAGTCATTTTATCTTGCGCATTTGTTCACTACCCGGGCTGACCAGGTAATGGTTCCCATTGCGGTGCAGGAGTGGAATGCGCTTGCGTTGACTGGCGTAATGTGTACGCATATCTTCGGAAAGAATGGCATAACTTTCAAATATCTCTTGCGAAAACGCAAACAACCGGTCATGCGTCTCCACGAATTGCTGCCGGTAGGTCGCGGTCACTGCTCCCAGGTTTTGGATCACCCAGCATGACTGCTCAAATTCCCAGTCATAAGCCAATCCCAAAAAACAGTAATCGCTGCTGACGTAGGGAAAAAACGGGAATTGCCTGCAGCTTAATGCGCGGAATGGTCGCTTGCACTGGGAAGGCCCCAGGCAGGCTAAAAGAAGCATGTTTTCGGGGGTTTCAGCCACAAGTTGATTATTATTACCCATCTGCTCGTTTTCGCACTCGTCCCCGCGCCAGGCGTGCCAGAGTTGGGTGCTGGCGCGTAAATACTGCCATTCTTCGATGTAAGCCGCAGGGACAGCATGACAGATATCGCAGCAAAAAGGTTTGCCACTCGGGTTATTCGGGGCGCACATTTGACCGCAGTCGAGCTCTGTTACTGCGGCATCAAAGCTATCGTATAACTTGCGAATATCAGCCAGTGGTGATTTGAGCGAAAAAGAGAGGGTCTGCATATTTTGAGTTGGGTGTGTTTCAAATGAATTAAGAAAATGTCAGGCTGCCAGTGAAAGCCTCTCATAGACTTGCTGATTAAATAATTGCAGCGACTTTTGGAGCAGTCATCGGCAGGTCTATATTTTGAAATACGGTCGTCTTTGGTTCTGACCAGTGCTTGCCATAAAGCCGGATGGGGTGTTGAACTTTACGATAGCTATGATATTGGTGCATTTCATTATAAAGTCGAAAATTATGTTGAAAGCCGATGATAGATCTTGTAAAGTAATTTTTTTGGTAAAACAACTTTTAGGAGAAACTTCAGATTTTAAAATCATAAAAGATTATACAAGATGTGCACGGAGAATTCGAGAAATTATTGGGCAGCTCTCAATATGGTTTTTTGGGATTCTCTAAACTGCCCTGCCTGTCTCTGGGAGAGTACGCAAGCGGCAGGTAGGGGGGCTGAATGAGGTGGTGAAATGGTCTACCGGCAGGTGTTAGTTTTTCTAATTTTCCCCTGAAAATTGCTCAAGCCGGGCTTGGCATATCGGTAAATAACATGGTTTACAATGTATTTGAATTTTGAAATAATACCAATATTAAATTGAGATTGTCCCCCAGAATATGAATATCAAAATATTTAAACGTGGTTTTAATTATGGTCAGGATGGTACCGGGAACCGCTTAGTGCTGCACATGCAGGGCTGTAATTTGCAATGTGCCTGGTGTTCCAATCCTGAGGGGTTGGCTCTGGATGGCTGTCTGCTTGTCAATCCGGATAAGCTGCTCGCAGAAATTTGCCCCGCTGGGGCCATTCATAGCCGGACTCTCGATCGAAATAGATGCAAAACCTGCTCTCACAAAGCATGTCTGCATGAGAATAAAAATGAGGGGCTGCGCCTGAGCTGCCAGACTGAATCGATAGAGTCTCTCTTTGATGAAATTCTTTCTGCAAAATCGTTGTTCTTTGGCGGGGGTGGGGTCACATTCAGCGGTGGTGAACCAACGCTGCAGTTTAGGGCTCTAAAAAGTCTACTGATCCTGCTCAAAAACGCCGGGATCCACACAGCCATTGAGACGAATGCGACCCATGGCAGACTTTCTGACCTTTTTCCCTTGCTGGATCTGCTCATTATTGATTTCAAGCATTATGATGCCGAAATTCATAAACAATATACTGGTTTTTCCAATACGGTCATCAAAGCCAATATCATTAAAGCAGTTGAAAATCATCCGAATGTATGGATTCGGACTCCCTTGATCAATGGGTTTAATGCTGAGCAAAGATTTATTCCCGGATTTATTGACTTTTTCAGTTGCTTGCCTTGTGAAAACACCCATTTCGAATTTCTGAAATATCATGAATATGGAAAAGTAAAGTGGGAGCAGTGCGGCATGTCCTATACCGTTGTAAACGGTGAAGTTGAAAACGGGATTGAAGAAGCCTTTAAAAACAGTTTTCTTGAAAACAAGTTCAAGCTTATCATGACCTAAAAGGATGGAAGAAGGAAATGATTGAAAATTATTACTCACCTGATGCATTGGAAACAAGGGCAAAACTGCTATTTGCAAATGAGCGCGCCATAAAAAGATTGGACGGTTGGTTTATCGTCAAGGAAATTTATGAACGGGTTGCTCGAGAACGGAAAGATGAGCCTCAGGCCCTGCGTGTTGCGCATGCGTTGTACGCCGCCGTTGAAAAACTTCCAATCTATATTGATGAGCATGCCGTTTTTGCCGGAACGCAGCGCGATTCCTTTGCAAGAAGCTACGCGCTGATCAACCCGAGTTTTACGGTTGCCAGCTTTAACGGTTACTGCGATCCCACCGCCGTCTTTAATGACATTGAGCCTGACGCCGAATTTCCCAGGGAAAGAATTGAAACTGTCAGGCAGCAAACCCTGGCTAGTGAGTATGTGGCGGCATTATCCAGGGTTTATGAAAATGCCAGCCAGGATATTGCCGAAGTTGCCTATTTTATTGAGCAGGTGTCCGGCCATTTGATTCCGGATATGCGCACAGCCCTGGCTGAAGGCGTTTTATTTCTGAAAAAATCGATCCAGGAAAAATTAAATGGGCAGCTGGATGATGAACAGAAAGTCCAGTACCAAGCCATGTTGCTAACGCTCGACAGCGTACTATTGCTGGCAGACCGGTATCGTGCCTGTGTCGTAGAGATGCTGCAGTCTGCTGTTTCTCCCCGCAAAGAACAACTTCAACTGTTGGTGGATACACTCGAGAAAGTGCCGGCAGGTGGCAGTGACACACTCTATGAAGCCATTCAATCCTACCTGCTGCTCTGGCAGGTGATGTGCCTTGAGCAGGCTCCCAATCCCTTTGCCTTTTCGGTTGGAAATGCTGACCGGATTTTTGAGCCCTACCGCATAAAGGAAGGCTTATCTCGCGAATACGCCGCCGGACTTTTTAAGCATTTTCTGGTATTTTATAACGTTGGCGATCGCAGTTGGGCGATTTCCCAAAATGTGCTGATTGGTGGCAAGGATATCGACGGTCACGATTTGACCAACGAAAGCTCTTATGCGTTGCTTGACGCTTACTATGCGATGAACCTGCCTCAGCCCATCCTGTCTGTAAAAGTCCATGCCAATACACCGGACAGACTTTATGAAGAACTTGGGCGATTTTTCTTTACACCTGGCGCACTGACCCCTTCGTTATTTAACGACGATTCATTGTTCCCTATTCTGAATAAGCATGGTGTGGCCAGGGAGGATTTGCCGGATTATGCTGTGGCTGGCTGCCAGGAACCATTGATCATGGGCAAGGATAACGGCAATACCACCAATAGCTGGCTAAACCTTGCCAAGATATTGGAATTTGCATTGAACGATGGGAAATCCAATCTCTCGGGTAAGCAACTTGGGCCCACCTGGCAAGAGCTTTCAAAAACCGGTCAACCCTTGAATCTCGCAAATATCCGCGATGTTTTCTATACTTATCTGGATTGCTACCTCGAGCGGATGGTGGAGAATGCAAACGGGGCATCCAGAGCGATCGCACTCCTTCCGGTTCCATTCCTTTCCTGCCTGATGGGTGGCATAGAAACTGGCATAGACACACGAGATGCCGGGCGGCAAGGTACCCGCTATAACGGCAGCGGATGTCTGATTCACGGACTTACGGTAGTGGCAGAATCATTTGTGGCCATCGAATGCCTGCTAAAGGAACGCCCTCAAGATGGTTCCCGGTTGAACAGCGCGCTTGCCACTAATTTTGAACATGATCAGGACCTGGCTCAATACCTAATGTGCTGCCCCAAGTTCGGAAACAATGACCAAACGGTGGATGAAGAAACCGTTTCACTGGCTGCCAAAGTGTCTGAGATGGTCAGAGCCCGCCAAAATTATCTCGGCAATCCATTCCGGCCTGATTATTCGACGCCCAGCACGCACCTGCTCTATGGCGCCCTGGTGGGAGCGCTTCCCAATGGCAGAAAAGCAAAGGAGATGCTCAATTACGGAGTGGATCCACTCTATGGGGAAGCCACCACCGGGCTCGGTTACAGAACTCTTTCGACTAAAAAATTGTGCTTTGAACAATTTAATGGCGGGTATGCCTCGCACCTTGGATTGGATCCCAACTATTTCCGCGGGCGTGACTCCAGAGAAAAAGGCCTGGAATTTAAGACGAAAATCATGAATCCGCTCTTTTTCTCTCCAGAAAAGGGCCGTACAGCGCCATTCTATCTGTATGTAAACATCACCACACCGGATATTCTACGCAGTGTTCTGGCAGACCCAAAGAAGTATGCACCGAGCGGTGTTTATATTATGCGTATCCATGGCACCTTTGTAAATTTCCTCGATCTCTCTCCTGAAATTCAGGAAGATATCATCTTGCGACTGGATTTGAATTCAACAAATTGTTAATTTGACACTTCTTTGACAATGTCAGAATAAACATTCGTTCTGTTATTCCTATATATATCTACTCCCCGCTCTTCGGTGTGGAACTTAACCATCTCGATTTTGCCGCATAGACGAACAAAAATCGGTGGTTTGCCTGGCAATTTGAGTTTTCACGGGTGATCTTCCCGTGAAAACTCAAAAAAACATATCCTTTGCTTTTGGGGAATGTTTTCTACTTCGGAAAAGTAACCTCGTGAGTAAATACACTCCTGTGGCGCATATGTGATTTATGCGAGTGGTTAATAGGCCATTTTCAATCTATTCACCTGCCCACAGTGCTGGCGTACACCCCATATTCGTCCCTGCTTATCTGCAAGATATTGATGCTCTATCCTGCTAAAAAACTTCGTTCCCCATTTTGGCAGAAATTACTCTGTTCGGTAAAGCCGTACCTTGTTAACTTTTACCCTGAACCTGACTCAGTGGGCCCGTTCGCGGTATGATTAAGCCATGCTACCAACCGCCACTTACGATGCCCTGCGCGAAGCCTGTCTCATGGATGGCTGCCCCATTTGCCGCCTGGAGCATGATGCTGATGTTCGCTATCTGGATCGCTTGTTATATGAACAGGTTAATGACTATAAAGTGCGCTTGCAGCTGCGCGCAAGCCTGGGGTTTTGCAGTGAACACGCACTTATGGCCATGGACGAGGTGCAGGGTAAAGCGCTGGGCCTGGCAATCATTTATGACGACCTGCTGCGTGTGGCGCTGGAACAGCTTGATACCCGCCAAACAGTCTTGAAAACCCTCAAAACCTGTCCCGCCTGCGAAAATCGTCATGAGATGACCGGGCGTGTGCTGGCTGAACTTTCCAAAACTATTTTGCTGCCCGCCATGCAGGCAGCCCTCACGGCCTCGCAGGGTCTTTGCTTTAGCCATTTGCAGCAAGCCTTGGAACATGTGCGCGACCCCGAAAAGCGCAAAACTTTGATCAGCCTGCAGCGTGAGATCATGGAAAAATTACGAGTCGAACTGGCTGAATATATTCGTAAGAACGATTACCGCTTTACGGGAGAGCCCTTTGGCCCCGAGCGTGATGCATGGCGTCGCGCAGTCAGGTTGTCTAAAAGAGGTTGAAAAATGCTAGTTCTAATGTTTTTTGTGGTCATCGTTTACAGCCAGACATGGAGGTTGCA
>CAYWXS010000031.1:13557-63273 GCA_964462245.1 uncultured Anaerolinea sp. | reverse complement strand
CCCCAGGCGCAGGAGCCAGTGAGTAAGTACGAATAATTTAGATGCGATTGCCCTGGTAGCAATGTTGACTTTTGCGGACAAAACACTGGTAAGCTCGTGGTTTTGTTGCGTACCTCTGTCTGTATTTGCTCAGCTGTATTCAGAATGTTTCAGAATGCCAGTCTTGTCTGCGGGTGGGGTTCGGGGAATTTAGGTTAAATTAATTAATACGGGTGTGGATGTGGGGTAAACTATAAGCACCATCCAATAAATTCTATCGGTTCACAAACATGATTTTTTACCTTTCATTCTGCGTACGGCCTGGGAATTGTGTCGGGCTTTTTCGTTTGTCCCGCTACTAATGACATAATTGATTGTGCTGAACAGAAGAGAAGATTGCCACGCCGCACGCTGCGCGGAGAAAGGGCGGCGGCTCGCACATTGTCCTGATGCCCTTCGGGAATGACAGCGTACGTCAGTTTCTCTGCGAGTACCGTCCCGGCGATAGGTAGGATGCTTGCAGGGTTTTCGAAAAATGTGACAGACTTTTTGCTGGAAAAAGAATATTTTTTCTGCTTTAGTTAATTTATTAAGAGAGTGACCTGTATGAAAAACAAAGCGCAATTTCCGAAGGCAATTTCAGAGAATCAAAAACCAGCGGCTGTAGTTCAAAACCTGCTCGACAGTTCGCCATTCATGATGTTTTCAATTGACCGGAATTATCGCTATACGGCATTTAACCGCAGCCACGCCTGGGCGATGAAGAGCAATTTCAACGTCCAAATCCAACTTGGCAGCAGTATTTTGGATTTTATAAATGTTCCTGCCGACCGCGAAAAAGCAAAATTGAACTTTGACCGGGCGCTGAACGGCGAATCATTTGATGACCTGGTTCAATCGGATGCGCAGACGGCTCACGGAATTTTCCTGAAATTTCTTTATGCACCCATGCTCGACACAAATGGCGCGGTGCAGGGCGTGAATGTTATATCTGAAAATATCACCGAGCTCAAAGCAGCCGAAGCAGCGCTCAGCAGCAGTGAAGAATTGTTCCGGACTGTTTTTTATAATGCTTCGGTTGGAGTCGTGTTAGTTGCATCCGACGGTAGGCTGCTGCGCGTGAACCCTGTTTTTTGTGCCATGCTTGGATATAGCGAGCCTGAGTTGACGGGTACCAATTTCAATGCGATCACATTTGAAGAGGATAAACCCATTGGTTCCTCCTTTATAAAGGAAGCACTGGCTGGATTGACCGATACTATTCATTTTGAAAAGCGCTATATCCGCAAAGATGGCTCATTGCTCTGGGCGGATGTATCCAGTACTGTCTTTCGGAATGCCGCCGGGGAATTTCAATACCTGATTACGCATATACAGGATGTTTCCCAGGCAAAAGAAGCGCAGGCAGAACTGTTAAATAATCAGATCCGCCTGGACGATTTGGTGCGGGAGCGAACCTGGCAACTGTCAGAAAGCGAGGCGCTCTACCGCAGCCTGTTTGAAAATATCAGCTCTATTCTCATTATTTTTGACCCGCAAACTGGCAGATTGTTGGACGCCAACCCGGCCGCCTGTACTTATTTTGAATATGCTCATGCTGATCTGATCCAGCTTTCCATGCCGGACCTGGTTCAGATGGCAGCGGATGAACTGCCCACGCATGCAGCCAAAGTCCGCTCGGGTGAAACGAAATTCCTTGAGGCAACCTTTCGCCAGCCGAATGGTGAGATCCGCAATTTGGGTTTTTATCCGGGCATGATTCAATACAAGCAAGGGCCAGCTGTGCTGGCGGTGGTGCACGATATCACCCAGGCCAAGCTGTCTGAGCAGATTTTGAGGGACAGTGAAAGCTCAATGCGCAGCGTGATTGATCGCATCCCGGATTTGATCTGGTCCTCTCTTCCAGATGGAAAGATCGATTATTTAAATGAAGGTTGGCTCGCATTTACCGGGTTGACCCAGGCCGAGGCATTAGGTGAGGGCTGGATGCAGGCGCTGCATCCAGATGACGCGGCTTCCACCGACCAGAAATGGAACCAGGCGACACGGGATTGCGCTTTTTTTGAGGTGGAGCAGCGCTTGCGTCGCTTTGATGGCGAGTATTGCTGGTTTTTGAGCCGTGGCCAGCCTGTGCTGGATGAGCAAGGCCGGTTGGTCAAATGGTATGGTGTCAATACGGATATATCTGCACGCAAAAAAGCAGAAGAACAAATCGCATTTCAAGCCTCCATGTTGGAGCAGGTTCACAACGGTGTGATTGTTGTCGATTTGAACAATAAAATATTGTTTTGGAACAAATTTGCAGAAGAACTTTATCAATGGACGAGCGCAGAAGCCGTCGGGGAAAATATTATTGAGTTACTGTCACCAGAAGAGATGAAGGAAACAGTAAATGAGAACTTTACCAAACTGCATCGGGAAGGTCATTGGGAAGGTGAATTTAATGTCCGGCGAAAAGATGGTTCCACCCTGCCAGCTCACATTACCAATTCGTACCTGGAGGATATCTATGGCAAAAATGTAGGCTTCATTGGCATCAGTGTCGACATCACGGACCGAAAACATGCGGAGGAGCTGCTAAAACGGAGCGAAGAGAAATGGCACGGTTTGTTTGAGGTTTTGCCAGTCGGCGTTTCGATTGTTGATTCTATAGATGGTCTGGTAGACACCAATGCGGCACTGACACAGATACTGGATTTTTCAGAGGAATCTTTATTGCAGGGCGATTATAAAAACAGAAAATATCTGCGCGCGGATCGCACGCCCATGCCTGAAGAGGAATTTCCGAGCAAACAGGCGTTTCGCGAACAGAAAATCATCCGAAATGTGGAAATTGGGATTGTAAAGCAAGACGGCGGCGAAATCTGGACTAGCGTGAGTGCCACGCCGCTGGCTTCCGGGTTCGGGACGGCCACGGTCACGGTCAATATCAGCGAACGCAAGCAGATGGAAACCAATCTGAGCGAGCGGATTAAGGAACTGACCTGTTTACATGAGGTCAGCCGTTTGTTGGAGAATGAGACTATATCGGAAGCCGAACTGTGTCAACAAGTCCTGGCGTTTCTACTCCCCGCCATGAAATTTCCAAAAACTGCCTGCGCGGTGCTAAAAATGGATGAAAAGCGCTACCAGGCAGGCAATACTGCCAATAAGCAGGCCAAACAATTGTTTGCGCCGATCCTGGTAGATGATCAGGAGTATGGACAGCTTTCGGTTCATTACCCGGAAAATGCAGATTTTCAACTGCCTGAAGAGCAGGATTTATTGGATAACCTGGCTGCCATGTTGGGTTTTTGGTTTGACCGGAAAAAATCGGAGACCCAGGTTCGCAAGCTTTCGCGTGCGGTGGAGCAAAGCCCGGTTTCGATCGTCATCGCGGATCTTAACGGTAAGATTGAGTATGTCAATCCTCGTTTTACTACATTGACCGGCTATACCTTCGAAGAGGTAGTAGGGGAAAACCCGCGCATCCTGCAGTCTGGCTACACAAGCAGAGATGAATACAGCATTCTGTGGCAGACCATCATATCCGGGCAGGTCTGGCGTGGCGAATTTCGCAATCGTAAAAAAAATGGTGAGTTTTACTGGGAGACTGCTTCAATCTCTCCGATCCTGAATGAAAATGGAATGGTTACCCATTTTATCGCGATAAAAGAAGATGTGACCGAGCGTAAGCAGGATCAGGTGCGGATTGCTGAAGCCCTGGCGTTTAATCAGACCATTCTGGATGCTTCTCCGATTGGCATTACGATTTACAATGAGGCTGGTGATTGCATCTCGGCCAATCGATCGGCTGCGTTAATCCTTGGGTCTGGCAGTCTACAAAATTTGCTCAGTCAGAACATGCATACGATTGAATCCTGGAAGAAATCCGGGTTATATGAGGCGGCCTTGCAGGCGCTGAGCTCATTTCAGCCTGGTTCTGTGCGTGCCCACAGCCTTTCATCCTTTGGCAAGGATTTATGGTTGAATGCCACTTTTATTGCTTTCAAGTCTGGTGCTGAAATACATTTGATGTTTATGTTTGAGGACGATTCTGAACGACAGAAAGCGGAGGAGATGCTGCGGCTTTCCAACAATAAACTGGAAGCGCTGGTGACCGATCTTGAACGCAGTAACCGGGACGCAGATCTGCTGCGTCAGATGAGCGACATGCTGCAGATCTGCAACGGAATACAGGAAGCCTACGCAGTTCTTGAACAGTTTGCGCCTCAAATCTTTTCGGGGACAGCCGGGGCAGTCTACATTACGAATGAAAGCATGCAGGCTGTCGATGCGGTCAGTACCTGGGGTGAACTGGCCAGTGAGTTGATATTTGAAGTAGATGAATGTTGGGCTTTGCGTCGTGGCAGGGTTCACAAGTTAAATTCATTCCAACCTGGATTGAAATGCCCGCATGTGGCTCGGGCATTTGAGGGCTTTTACCTGGATGTGCCGCTGGTGGCTTCGGGTGAAACGCTGGGCCTGCTGCACCTGGAATGGCCGGGTGTGGAAGCGCCGGGTAAAAGCCAGCAGGAGTTGGCCCAGATTATGGCAGAACATACCTCCCTGTCGCTTTCCAATATTCGGCTGCGTGAAAAACTGCACGAACAATCGGTGCGCGACCCGCTGACGCATGCATTTAACCGGCGCTATATGGAAGAAAGCCTGGGGCGCGAACTGCCGCGTGCCAAACGCAAGAATATTCAGGTTGGTATGATCATGCTGGATATCGATCACTTTAAGAAATTTAATGACAGCCATGGCCACGCCGCAGGGGATATGATTCTGATCCGCCTGGCTGCTTTGCTTCAGGTCCATGTGCGTGGTGAGGATATCGTTTGCAGGTTGGGTGGTGAGGAGTTTTTAATGATCCTGCCGGATGCGAACCGCGCAGTGACCCTTGAAAGGGCTGAGTTGATCCGTGTGGCAGTCCAGGCGATGGAGATGGAGTTCAACGGGCAAAACCTGGGGCAAATCAGTGTTTCGCAGGGGGTGGCGATCTATCCCGAGCACGGCAATACCGGTCAGGAGATGATAGAGCATGCCGATTTTGCGCTTTATCGCGCCAAGGAAAACGGGCGCAATCGGGTGGAAGCGTTCACACCCGGCAGCGACTGAATGGATGGAAGGATGCTTTCAGCCGTGCTGTATTTTAGGGCCCGGTAAGATTCCCCAGTCGCGATATCGGACTGGGGAATCTTACCGGGTGGAAATCGGACGGATAAGGGTGCGTCCGACGGTTAGCGCGTCCCATGGTCGCATCCAGATAAATCTGGAAGCTATGAGACAGCGGATGAATCCGCTTTAGCCTGATTTATCGGGGTCGTACGTTAGCCGGGTGTATTCGGGATGGGCACAGGCTGCACGACGATAAATAGAATGTGCTAGAAAATAATGTACGCTGCGCGTAAATGGGGCTTACAAATTATTATATTGATCGGGTGCCCCATTTATGCACAGTTATGTTGCTGATCATGGTCCCACAATTATCTGGGGATTCGAACTGCATGCAAATAAGCCAAGCGTTGCGTATGTGGTATCGTTAGCGCAGTTGCCAAGCATTCGCATTGATAATACAGATTATTTCATTTTGACGTGGAATTCAGGTTAACCCTATTTTCCGTAATTTGAAAACATTTTATCCACCCCCAAAAAGGGTGATAGTATGGAATATCCCCCAATTTGTGGATTGAAAATAATTTCTGGTGGATTAGACTGATATCGGCTTAGCTGGTTCGACTGCGCCGTCCTGCCGGCTGAGGTCATCCGATTTGGTGATAGTAAATCACAGCCGTCATTTGTACAATGAACA
Source organism: uncultured Anaerolinea sp. (assembly GCA_964462245.1). Classification (GTDB taxonomy): domain Bacteria; phylum Chloroflexota; class Anaerolineae; order Anaerolineales; family Villigracilaceae; genus UBA5195. The sequence continues at coordinate 57,500 of CAYWXS010000031.1, read as the reverse complement.
TAATATCTGTCCCCGGAACGTTGTTGGCCTGGCAGCAAATTCATGGTTTGCCGGGTGTTTGTTTTCAGTCATGAATACGCCAGGAGGCCTACCATGAATTTGCGCAAGCTGATCTTCCTCTTATCCGTGGTTGCGGCGATTACGGCTTGCAATCTCCTGAACCGGTTCACGCCGGCCTCCGATAATGCCGGCAAATACCAGTACATTTTCAAAACGGCTGCCAACCCGCTCCATCCGAGCCCGGAACTGGACAAGGCGCACAGCGTTGAAGCCGTCATCGGTCCGGCTGGCGGCAAACTTAGCACCAGCGGGGCGGATGGCACACTATACAGCCTGGATATTCCAAAAAAAGCCTTGATCAATGCCGTCAGGATCAGCATGACGCCGCTGAGCAAAATTTCCGGAATGCCTTTTGACGGCAAAGTCAGTTATGCTGTTCAACTTGAACCGGAAGGGACGTATTTGTACTACGATGCCATCCTGACGATCACGCCGGCCAAGCCCATCCCGATGGCGCAGCAGCTCTTTTTTGGATACAAGGGCAAGGGGCAGAGCGTTAGCCTGGCCATCCCTGATAAAAAGTCAAAGGATATGAAGATACATTTAATGCATTTCAGTGGTTATGGCGTGACTGATGGATCGGCGGCGGATACGGCTGCCATCGAAGGCCAGCTTGGCGGCGATGTGCGCGATGCATTGGAAAGCCTGACTGCCGAAGCCATTGCGCGGGCGCGCGAAAGCCTGGATAATGGCAGCACTGACGCCGAAGTCAAACTGGGGCAAACCATTCTGGAATTGATGGATCAATGGGAAGAGCAGGTTGTCAAACCTGCTCTAGAAGCCGCTGGCACATCCTGCCAGGCTGGCAAGGAAGCCATGCGCTATTTGATCGACCTGGAGCGCATGCGCCAGCTGTTGGGCGTTGACTCTTCCCCCGGCAGTTGGGCAAAGATCATCGAGCTGGCCAAGAGTGGGGCTATCGTGTGCATCAAGGAGGAGTACCAGCGCTGCGTCAATGAGCATGTCATCACTGGCATGATCCCCTGGTATGTTGACCAGCTGCGCGCAAGGGAGCTTGGGACAGATGGTGGAGGAGCCATAGGGGCTGAATCGGAGGGTTTGATCCTGGCACGCGATCTGACCACCAAATGCCTGACATTTGAGCTGCAGTTCCATTCGGAAGGCAATTTTGTGGCTGGCGATGCCGGCTACTCATCAACGGTGGATGGAAAAATTATGGAGCGTTTTGATCCCAACACATTTACCATCAAGGGCAATGGCCCGCTTGATAATCTATCCTTTGATTTCAGGACGCCAAAAGGTGGCAAAGGCATGAGTTGTACGGTCACCAGTAAAACCGGTGGTTCAACCTTCGAAACAAAGGCGCTAGAATATGTAGAGGAGAAGCGCGACCAGGTTGACCCAGACTCGCCGCCCCAGTATTACCTGAAGGATTTCAACCTGCTGTATTTCCCGGGTGTCACCAGTGAAAGTTATTTCGCCCACTGTATTCTGACCGACAGCCAGGGACACCAGGATACTAATGATTTTGCCGCCCCGCCAAGTGGGTATTGGACAGGTATTTTCTTTATGGTTCACAAGGATGAATTGAACGCTGGAAGTGCCGGTCCGATCAAGCCTGGTCCGCTGCCCATGCCGGATATGGGTGGCATCGCCATCGGCGCAATGCCACCCATGCCGGCGCCGGAAATGCCGGAAGAAGGTGGTTTCTTCATCAATGAATTTGATATGACCCCTGGTGATGCGCTGATAGCCAGCAAGGAATGGATCAAGAATGAAGCCTCGGTCGATGTCACCGAAGCTGGCACGATCAAGCTGGTGCACAAGCCCGGTGGATGATCTTGATCGCAGGTTTGCCTGGGTCGCCCCTGCTGCAAAGCTACAAAAGGAGCCAGGGGCAGGCCAGGACCTTCTCTCAGAACCCGGCCGCCCTGCGAGGGCTTGACCCGGCCAACGTTCTGGCCTCGGCCCTGATCCAAAAAAGGAATGTCATCCGCACAGGGTTCGCTGCGCTCGGTTCTTTTAGCAGTGCTGTATTTTCGCAATGGAGCATAACTTGCTATTGGCATTTTGACTTATCCTCCCAAGCCCCCTTCCCGTGCAGTGATCGGGACCATCCCGAAAAACGGGAAGGGGGAGTAAAGCAACCCCAATAACAGTATGCACCACAGTTACCAGAAATTTTGGCAGTTATCAGGCTATAGCCTCAATGGTTTGCCCCGCGTGTAGTGGTTTGCGCGCTGCGCGCAAACCACCAAGAAAATATTTTTACTGCTTTTGACGTGCTTGATTCTTCGCCAGTATTGACGTTATTTAGCAACGGGGTTTCCCACAGGTGCGAAAAGAGATGCCAATAATTATTTTTTCTTCGGCTTGAAGAGTACGTTGAAAATTGCGTACGCCAGCAGTGTGCCAAAGCCCATCTGGCTCATAGTGCCGAGCAGATCGGTGGTTTGCCATTCTTGCATTACTTTATCACCCTGAATTTTGCGCATGAAAATCCCGCCGATTTCCAGGTTGTGATTTGTGGCCGGTGCGCCCATGAAATTACCGGTATGCTTGCTGGTGGTGATAAAGCGGATGCTGACCAGCTCACCTTCGCTGATGACGTGTGTGAATTCCATTTTCATATTGCTAAAGGCGGATTTCATGCCTTTCATGAATTCGATGTATTCCTGTTTGTTGAAATGCATGCCATCGCCGGTATAGGTAAAGTCGTCGGCTAAAATTCCGGATAATTTGTCCCATTCTCCGTTCAGAATTGCTTTTGAAACACTCAGTGCGACTTCCTTGTTATCCATTTGAATTGCTCCTCGATTGATGTTGGTTTTGATTGCCGAATTATTTGCGCCCAGGTTGATGATTACGTATCCAAATGTTGCTCCCAATCTTCGGGCGGCGGGAAGATTGGGCTGTAGCGCCGGGTTGTAAGGGGTTGTTCCAGCAGCCGGGTAATGCCTGCCTGCCAGGCCAGGTAATGCTGCGAGTCCAGATGAGTTTTCCAGGCCAGTTCATCGTGATAAACTTCGAACAAAGAAAAGATGTTTTGTGCGTTGACCTGCTGCAGCAGTGCAAAACTTACCAGCCCGGGTTCGCGCAGGCAGGCGCTGGCAAAGGGCGTCGAAACAGCCAGAAATTCAGTCACTAATGCGGCCTTGGTTTGAATGGTGGTCATGCATGTATGCATTGGCATTTCTTATTTTCCTTTCCTGCTGATCGATTACAATTAGTATAAGTGGCTGGCTCTGACTTTGACAGAGGCCACTATTTTCTCTGGTAGTTACCTTAAGGTGCCTATATGAACGCCTTTCCGATTGACATTCTTAACCAATACTGCCCTTCCCGGCGTGTTCTGGAATTATTGGGGGATAAGTGGACTCTGCTAACCCTGAACGCGATTGCGCGCGGCATCAATCGTCATAATGCCTTGCAGCGCGAAATCGGTGGCATCTCGCAGAAAATGCTCTCGCAGACCCTGCGCGAATTGGAGCGGAATGGGATTGTGACGCGGCATGTTTTTCCGGTTGTACCGCCCAGGGTGGAATACGAAATGACCGTGCTCGGTAAATCATTGATTGAGCCGGTGGTGGCATTGGGCAAGTGGTCCCAGGAAAATTTTGCCCAGGTTGAAGCAGCCCGTCAGGAATATGACAGGCTGAATGGTCAAAATGAACTTGAATGAGTCCCGGTGTTTACCGGGATGATGTTTTTAACGCTGCTCTTTTAAATTAAGCTTTGCCTTCGGCATCCCCCGCCTGGGTGCTGAGACGTTGTGCCAGCAGGATCGGGATGGTGGTCAGTAATACGACCAGCATGGCGGCTACATTGGTCAGGGGCCGGTTACGTGGCTTGAGCATTTGTCCCAGAATCCAGATCGGCAGGGTTTCCTGCTGACCAGCCGTAAAAGTTGTGACGATGACCTCATCAAATGAGAGCGCAAAAGCCAGGATGCCACCGGCCAGCAGGGCTGTGGCAATGTTTGGTAAAACGATATGCCAGAAGGTTTGGAAGGAGTTGGCCCCCAGATCCATCGAAGCCTCCAGCATGGAAGCGCCGGTGCGTCGAAAACGCGCCAGCACATTGTTATAAACAGTCACCACGCAGAAAGTGGCGTGACCAATGACGATGGTCCAGAATGAAAATGGGATGGAAAGACCCCCGATGGCGGAACGCAAAGCGATACCGGTCACGATACCCGGCAGTGCGATGGGTAAAACCAGCAAAAAGGAAATTGCTTCGCGACCAAAAAATTCTGAACGCCAGACTGCGGCAGCGGCCAGGGTGCCCAGTACCAGCGCGATCAGGGTTGCCACCAGCGCTACCTGCAGCGATAGACCCAGTGCCTGGAACAGATCCGGGTTGGCGAGGGCCAGCGGGATCCATTTGAAGGTCAGGCCGGGGGGTGGGAAAGTATAGGCGGAGTCTTCGGTATTGAAGGCGTAGAGAAATATCAAAACAATCGGGAAATGTAAAAAAATGATCACAGCCAGGGCCGAAGCCTTCAGCCACCAGGCAGCCTGGTCAGCCTGTTCAGATGAGTTAGATTTGAGTTTAAAGCGCATCGAAAGCTCCCAGTTTGCGCGCAATCAGCAGGTAGGTGATCATGATCAGGATTGGGCCCATGGTAAAAGCGGCTGCCAGCGGAATATTGCCCGAAGTACCCTGGAACGATAGGACCGCCTTGCCAATGTAATAACTCGAATTTCCGAACATCGAAGGCACGATAAAGTCACCCAACGACAGCGAAAAGGTAAAGATGGAGCCAGCGATCACACCGGGCAGCGAAAGCGGCAGCAGAACTGTCCAGAATGTCTGCGCGGGTTTGGCCCCCAGGTCGGCAGAGGCATCCAAAAGTGATTTGGGGACGCGTTCCAGCGCGGTCTGGATGGGCAGGATCATATAGGGCAGCCAGATATAGACGAAAACGAGGAAAACTCCAGTGGTGGAAACGGATAAGGATGGGCCCCCGACCAAAGGCAGGCTGAGATACCAATTGAGCAGTCCGTCCAGCCTCAGGAAATGTGCGAACCATGAAACGATGCCTTCCTGGGCCAGGATCAGTTTCCACGAATAAACACGTACGAGGTAACTGGACCATAAGGGCAGGGTGACCAGGATGTAGAGCACAGATTTTAGCCGCGGAGTGGCGAAGCAGGCGATGTAATAGGCGAGCGGAAAGGCAATGATGGCCGAGGCGATGGTCACCAGCGCGGCCATAAGCGTGGTTCGGGAAAAAATATCGAGATTGGCGGGTTCGAAAAGCTGCGCATAGGTTTTTAGCGTGAAGTGGGTGACCACTTTTCCGGTGAAGTCGTCCAGGTAAAAAAAGCTGTTGATCAGCAGGCTGACCAATGACCCCAGGTAGACGACCGCAAACCAGGCCAATGGCGGCAGCAGCAGCAGCAGAAGTTCCACGCGTGGACGCCGGTAAAGGTAGGAGGAGATGCGGCTAAGCATGCGGGCCTCCCAAAATGCGCACATGCTCTTTTTTCCAGAGCAGACGTACTGCCTGACCACGCAGGCGGGTCACGTCCATTGAGGTTGTTTTTAAATTTTGTTCCATCACCACCAGGTCGCCGCCGTTGCCCAGCTCCACCAGGTAGCGCGTGTACAGTCCCAGGTAGATCACATCCCGGACTGTGCCATCGGCGCTATCTTCATCATTTGCCGGGCTGATGTGTGGTTGGGCAAGATGGATTTTTTCGGGACGGATGGAGAAAGTTTGGTCCGAGCCTGTGATACGTTTGGCCATCTGGCCTGTGACCAGGTTGGAGACCCCCACGAAACCGGCGACAAAGGTGGTGGTGGGGTGTTCGTAGACCTCGGCCGGGGTGCCGACCTGTTCAATTTTGCCGAGATTGAAGACGGCGATGCGATCACTCATCGTCAGGGCTTCTTCCTGGTCGTGGGTGACGAAGATAAAGGTGATACCCACACTTTGCTGGATGGCTTTTAATTCGACCTGCATTTGCTGGCGCAGTTTTAAATCGAGTGCGCCCAGGGGTTCATCCAAAAGCAGAACCTTGGGACGGTTAATCAGGGCGCGCGCCAGGGCCACGCGTTGGCGCTGACCACCGGATAACTGGGCTGGTTTGCGCTCGCCGTAGCCTGCCAGTTGCACAAGTTCCAGCATTTCTGTTACCTTGGCTTTGCGTTCTGGGGCCGGGACTTTTTTGATCATCAGCCCATAGGCGATATTGTCAGCGACGCTCATATGCGGGAAAAGCGCATAATCCTGGAAAACAGTGTTGACCGGCCGGTCGTAAGGCGGCAGTTGGGATACATCCTGTCCATAGAGTAAAATCTGACCGGCGGAAGGGCGGTTAAAGCCAGCAATCATGCGCAGGCAAGTGGTTTTGCCGGAACCGGATGGCCCAAGCATCGAGAAAAACTCTCCATCCCGAATTTCCAGATCGATGGCTTCCACAGCTTTTATGTCGCCGAAATGCCGGCTGACAGATTTAAATTGTACGGCAGTCTGATCGGTCATTGTGCCCAACACTTTCTTGAAAAAAAAATAGCAACCACCCAACCCGCTAAAAGTCGGGTTGGGTGGTTGGATGTTGTAGTTTACTTGCCGCCGATAATGGAAACGAAGGCTTTTACCCACTCGCTGTAGGGTATGCAAGTGTTATTGCCATCGCCGCAATCTGCGGTGGGCGTTTTCCAGAAGGCGATCTTGTCAAAGTTATCGGACCCATTGGTTTTGCAACCTTCCGCGCCGAGCAGATCGTTGCCTGTGCAGGCGGCGGGTACAGCGGGCACGGAACCAAACCAGGAAGCTACATCGCCCTGTACCTTGGGTTGGATGGAATGTTCCAGCCATAAATAGGCACAGTTGGGGTGTGGGGCTTTGGAATTCATCATAGTCGTATCGGCCCAACCGGTGGCGCCTTCCTGTGGGAAAGTGCTGGATACTGGCTGACCATTGGCGATCAACAAACCGACCTGGTAAGGCCAGGAGGAGGAGGCAATAATGCCTTCGGTGGTGAAGTCTTCGACCTGAGTGGTGGCATCGGACCAATATTTTGGCACCAGGGTGCGCTGGGTGCGTAACAAGGCGACTACCGCATCAAACTGGGCCTGGGTCAATGCATAGGGATCCTTAATGCCAAGGTCCGGTTTGGTGGCCTTCAGATAAAGGGCGGCATCGGCCAGGTAGATGGGGTTATTGGGTGCCTGAACACGGCCTTTGTTGGTTTTGCCATCTGGAAGATTCTGTTCGTCAAAGACCACACTCCAAGACTTGGGTGCTGTGGGGAAGACGGTGGTGTTGTACATCAGGACGTTGGGACCCCATTGGTAGGGCACACCGTAATGGACACCCTTGACGGTGTGCCAGGCGGCATTCTGCAATCTTGGGTCGACATTTTTCCAGGAAGGGATCAGATCAATGTTGATTGGCTGAACTGTTCCACCGGCGATCAGGCGCAGGCTGGCGTCACCGGAGGCGGTTACCAGGTCGAATCCGCCCTGGTTCATGAGGGTTACCATTTCATCCGAGGTGGCTGCATCCTTGACGGTTACTTTGCAGCCGGTCTCGGTTTCAAAAGCAGTCACCCAGTCATAATTTTTGTCATTTGCACCGCGTTCAACATAGCCGGGCCAATCAACAATGGCGACTTCGCCTTCACCTTTGCCGACTTCTGTTTTCATGCCGGATGTCGCAGCGCCCGTTCCTCCACAGGCGCTTAACAGCAGGCTGGTAATTACCAATAAAATTAACAGGTTTGGAAACCACTTGGATTGCATATTCTCTCCTCACTTTTGGCTGAATGGTCATCTAAATCGATAAATATTCCACATCTCAAAACAAACCGACTCCGCACCTCCTGTTGTTGAACCCCTTTTATTGGGGATAGGCTGGCCAATAATACAAACAAGGTTATATTGGTTGTATAAAATGATTATATTATGTTTTTGTCGATAATGTCAATAATTGTTGGTTTGAATGTCTTTTTCGGCAGAATAGAGTGGGTTGTTAAGTTCAACCTTACCAAAGAATATTATCCACAATTCATGTTATTAAAATGAAGGTGTATTCATCAGGCTGGGAGCGAATAATGTTGATGGGGTGGGTTGTGAAGTAATAAGGGCGAAAGGCGACTCCCTGCCCAATTCATTGCTTTATAGTTTGCTGCACCCCTTTTTTCATCATGTACATTACCAAAGCGGGAGAGAAGCGATAAAGCCACCAGAACAGCCTCCACCAGGTTGGGAGCACAATAATCGCGGCGTTTTTGGCAACTGCGTTGAGCGCCTGGTGCGCAAATTGATCGGGGGTCATTGGGTTGAGTTGTTCCATCAGCTTGCGTTGCTGCTCTACGGGGACACCTTCTGCGTAACTTTTGCCGTACTTGCCGGCACCATCCAGGATCGCGGTACGCACAAGACCAGGGCATAACACGCTCACGCGTATGCCTGCTATGGCAGCCTCAGCACGCAATGAGGTGGAGAGACCCACGACGGCATGCTTCGTGGCAGTATAGGCAACCAGTCCCGCGGAAGGCACCAGCCCCGCCAGGGAGGCGGTGTTGACAATATGCCCGAAGCCCTGGCACTGCATGATTGGGTAGGCGCTGTGCACGCCATGAATCACGCCGCGTAAATTGACGCTGATGATTTGCTCCCAATCATCCAGCGTGTATCTTTCAATCAGACCAGCAATCCCAATTCCGGCATTATTAAACAGGTAATCCAGACGCTCTGTTTGTTCAACCGTTTTTTGGATAAGTGCATCCACGGCGGAAGCATCGGTCACATCCAGCTCGGAGGCCTGGGCCTTGCCACCTTTCGCCCGGATTCCCGCAGCAATTTCTTCAGCCAGCTCAATCTGGCGGTCTGCCAGGATCACTTCACTCCCACGCCGGGCTAATTCTTCCGCCAGGCCGCGACCGATGCCGGATGCGGCTCCCGTGACAATCGCCACCGATCCATTGAACGTGCGAAGCATTTGATTCGACATAGTGGGAAGGCCTTTCCGAATCATTTTCAGGGTTAACTGGGATGGTGTTGGTTAAAATCCTGGGCATAGCGTTCAATGATTCCCACTGCCTGGGTTACACCGTTTTCTGCGCGGATTTTTTCGCCAAAGTTGGCAGCACGCGCGCGCATAGCGCTATCGGTCAGGGCGATGTCGATGGCTTGGGCCAATTTTTCAGCAGTCAGTTTTTTGGCGTCCGGCAGGCGCGGGCCCAGGCCCAACTTTACGACTTTGTTTGCCCAGAAAAACTGATCGAGCATGAAAGGGGTAATGAGACCTGGCACACCGGCACGCAGCCCTGCGGCAGTGGTGCCAGCGCCGCCATGATGCAAGACCGCTGCCATGCGCGGGAACAACCAACTGTGCGGAACATCATCGACGAAGATGACATTGGTAGAGGTCTCCAGGCGGGCAACTCCACCCCAGCCTGTCGAGAGCACGCCGCGCTGTCCCGTAAGTTCCAGCGCGCGCAGCGCCAGGCGTGTGCGCCGTTCGGGGTCCTTGTCGCTCATGCTGCCAAAGCCGATATAGACCGGCGGCGGGCCGCTTTCCAAAAATTGCGCCAGTTCCAGCGGGGGCTGCCAGTGGACTGGCGCATCCAAAAACCAGTAGCCTGTCACATGGTGACGATCTTGCCAATCCGGCGGCTTGGGTAACATCAGTGGGCTGTAGCCCATCAGCCAGGGCGAGCCAATCGGGCAGGTGTTGAACATGTCTTGCATCGAGCGCCACACGGGCAGACCGAAGCGTGTGGTGCGCCATTGGCTGAAGGCTTGGCCCATGACGAGCCAAACCGCGCCTAAAAACAGCTTATGCGACAGGAAATTTAAGCTGCCGCCCAGTGAAAAAGGGACAATGAATGAGGGATATGCGCGGGTGGGCAGGCTCTGCTGTAAAGCCGCAAAAGCGATGGGAATGTTACGCTGGCTGGCAATGTCGACAGCGCTATGCGCGGTGGTACCCAGGATCAGGAACTGCGCCTCTTGCGCTGCCAGCCAGCAATCATTCAACGCTTCCGTCATGAGCAGGTCCATGCCGTGCCGAAAACCCTGCAATTGGCGCAGCAGATTGTGGCTTTGCATGGCGGCCTTGAATTCTGGGTCTTGCATCTCTGCCTGTGTATCATAATGGACAGGATAGGCAGTCACCCCATACGAGCGGATCCACTCCGAAAAATTTTGGGCAGCGGCCAGCGTCACCTGGTGTCCCGCTTGCTGCAGGCCGACTGCCAAGGCCAGATAGGGTTGAATATCGCCGCGTGAACCGAAGGTGCAGATGGTGATTTTCAATTTCATTTCCTCAAGTTAGTGTTCGGCATGGCAGGCTTCCACATGTAAAAACTGCTGGCATTCTTCTGTCGTCAATGTGCGCGTGACACGCGATTTGGCGAGCGCGATCATATCCTGGATTTGCAGATAGAAAATGGAAATGCCCGATTTGCTGCCCACGGCCAGGCGTTTTCCATCCGGGCTGAAGGCCACGCCGCCAACGCCAGAGCTGTCGACGGGCAGGGTTAATAAATTCACTCCGCTGTCTACATCCCAGACGCGGGCCGTGCCGTCATAGCTGGCGGAGGCGAGCAGTTTTCCATTGGGGCTGAACATAATTTTTACAGCCATGTTCGTGTGCCCTTTTAGCGTAGATAGTTTTTTTCTATTGGATATATTCCAAATACTGACTGTACCGTTGAAACTGCCAATCGCTACCAGCTTTCCATCTGGGCTAAAAGCAGCAGCCAAAAGAGAACTGTCATTGGGCAGGGTAAATAATTTCTCTCCGGTTGTGGCATCCCAAATGATGCCATCCCCATTTTCAATTGAATTAATTAAGCCACCACCACTAATGAGAACTTTCCCATCCGGGCTAAAAGACACGGAAGTGACGATGTCTACATTGCCATGTAATGTGAACAGAGCCCTGGCGCTTGCCAGATCCCAAATGATGACGGTACCATCACTGCTGGCACTGGCAAGACGGGTTCCATCTGGAGAAAAGGCGATTTGCCAAATAATATCTTTGTGCCCAGTCAACGTGATGAGTTGTTTGCCGGTTTGCGTATCCCAAACGATGATGGTCTTGTCATAATTTCCAGCCGCAGCCAATTTCCCATCGGCGCTATACGTTGTATACAGGGCGGGTCCATCCAAATGCATCCATTCCTTGCCAGTCGACGCATCCCAGATTCTGGCATTCCCATCTGTGAAATCAGTCAAGAGGTGTGTTCCATTCGGACTGTAACTAAGATTCTCACTCCAGGTGCTGGTTGCATTGTCAGCAAATGGGATAAATAGTGCTTCCTGTGGCGGCGTAAGATCCCACACTCGTGCGGTGCCATCCCAACTGGATGTAGTCAGGCGTTTGCCATCCGGGCTAAAACTAACAGTGATGATTGTACTGGTATGACCAGAAAGCGTGTACACCACCCGCCCTGTGACGCTGTCCCAGACTTTTACCTTTTGATCGTCAGCAGCAGTCGCAACCAGTGTTCCATCTGGGCTGAAGGCAATATCGCCGATGGCATTCGTGTGGCCAAAGCTGCCGCTTAACAAGACTTTCCCGGTGTCGGCATCCCAAAGCATGGCGATGGGATTTTTAGTATTTCCTCCAGCTGCAGCAATGCGCCTGCCATCCCTGCTGAAGCTGACACCTAAAAGATTCGGCGCACCTTCAACGGGCAGGCTTAGATATTCCTTTCCGGTAACCGCATCCCAAACCCGGACAACCCCATCCGCGCCACACGAAGCAACACGTTTTCCATCCGGGCTAAATTCGACTTCATAAACGACTGCATTATGAGCAGAAAAGCTGAGCAATTCTTGACCGGTGTTTGCATTCCAAATTTTTGCAGTCTGATCATCACTGGCCGTCACCACGCGGCTGCCATCCGGACTGAAGCCGACACTGCGGACCTCGGCAGTGTGACCATTTAAGGAAAGTAATGCTTTGCCAGTGGCGGTATCCCAAATTTTCGCAGTTTTATCTCCACTGGCTGTGGCAATGCGCGTGCCATCCGGGCTGTAGGCGAGCCCCCAGATTTGTTCGGTGTGACCCGTGAGAGTCAAAAGCAGGTGTCCTGTATACGCATCCCAAATTTTCGCGGTCTTATCTGCGCCGGCTGTGGCAATGTGTTTGCCATCCGGGCTGTAGATGGATGTATTCACAGTGGCATCAGGATGAATAGTGAGCAGGATGCGTGAAGCCTTGATAGAACGATGCAAGGCGTTTTCAGCCTCGATGGTATGAACCGTAGCTTCTGCCTGCAAGGCTAGCAGGATACTTCGTTCGGGGTCAGTCTCCAGATTGCTGATGGCTGCTGCTGCCAGTTCCCTGGATGTAGCTATCCCTCGTTCAAATTGGGCCTGCTCTGCGCTTTTTTTTGCGGCGATCACGTTCTGGTTGGCCTGGTTTCCAAAGAATAAGGCAGCCCCTGCCAGGGTGATGGCGAGAACCAGAGCGAAAGTCAGAAAAATGGCACGCTGGTTTAATTGCTTTGTGGCGCGCGCCTGATCTTCGGCGTGCTGCCCCTGCTCACTGAGTAATTTTTGGGCCGCTTCCAATTCACGCCTTTGGCGCGCGCGTTCATCCGCATTGCGGCGGTCACGCTCGACAAGGCTGGCGGATAGGAATATATGTTCAGTCTGGGTCAGTTCGATGGTTGTAGTCAGTGACCAGACTTCCAATTGTTCCAGACGCACGCCAGAGAGCAGGAAACTTGCATCCTGGCTGGCGCTTTGCCACTCATTGGCTGCCTGGGCCAGCTGGCGCTGTGCGCGCACATCTGTGCGACTCTCGATCAGCCACTCGCTCAGGCGGGTCCATTCGCGGATCAAGGCCTCGTGCGCCACCTCAATGGTAGGGCTGCGTGTGAGCGGGTCGCGGTCGAAGGACAACAAACGCGCTTTGCCAAAAATGTCAATCACCTTGCGAATGTTCACATGGTGATCGCCCTGCAGAGCTTCAATTTCCTCGCGTAAGACCCTGCGGCGTGTGTCCTCGGTGCCTTCACCCAAAGTCACCAGGCGCAGGAATAATTGGCGCGCCGCGGCTTGTCCGGCTGCATCCAGCTTGTTGTAATTTGATTCCGCACTTCTGCTGAGGGCGCCGAGCACCCCGCCGATCTCCTGATAGGCTTTTTGCGTAAGGCTGCGACCGTCGCGTTTATCATTAAGTTCTGAAAGCGCGTACTGTAATAATGGAAGCGCGCCGGGTTGGTTGCCCACCTCGCGCATGATGGTCGAAACCAGACCTTTTTCAAGTTTTAGCCCAACGCGCCGTGCGGGGCCGGACACGGCTCGTTCCAATTCATCTGGCGTGAGCGGCAGGACAAACTCGAAGCGGCGATTCATCAATTCACCAAAATCGACATAACGCAGAGGTTTGTCGGTGAAATCGGCACGCAGCGTGATCACAACACGCAAGCGGCTGCGCTCATCCAGTGCTGCCGTGGCCAGGTTTTCCAGCAGCGAGGCGCGTTCGGCCTCACCTTCGATCAATGTGAAGACTTCCTCGAACTGGTCGATCACCAGAACGAGTTCAACCGATTCATCTGCTGGCAGGATGCGATTGACCGCACGCAGCAAGCCACGCTTGCCATCCTTCATTTGAGATAGCAAATGCTCGGGTGGATTAACCGCCACGCGCAGTAACGAGGCTTCCATTTCTTCAAAGGGATGCTTGCCGGGCAGCATATCCACGATAAACCAATTTTCGGACCCCGGCAGACCTCCGCGCCGCAGAGCTGGGATCAAACCAGCCCGCACAACGGATGATTTGCCGCTGCCGCTCGGCCCGATGACTGCCAGGAAACGGTTTAAGTCAGCGCCTTCCCCCATGCGGGCCAGCAGTTGTTGAACCAATGTTTCGCGCCCAAAGAAGTTTTCTACATCTGCCTCACCAAAGGCGCTCAAGCCTTTGAAAGGATTGGTGATTTCAAGATCGCTTTCTGCTTTAATCGACAGGATCAATGGATGCGCATCCGGCATGCCGCTGACTGCCTGGAGAAAATCTTTGTAGAACAAGAGGGCATCTTCGTAACGTTCATCCGGATTCTTGGCAGTTGCACGCTGGATGACCAGATCCAATTGGCCTGGCAAACCAGTTTGGTGCGCTGCCAGGGGCGGCATGGGGCTATGGATATGCTGTTGGATCAGGTCAATTGGGGTTGGACCCGCGAATGGCAATGCGCCGGTCAGCATTTCATAGAGCATGATGCCCAGGCAATAGATATCTGTCTGCGGCCTGATCGAGAGAGACTGAATTTGTTCAGGCGACATGTATTGCGGCGAACCGATGATCGCATTGATGCGCGTCAGATTTTCCTGCTCGGAATTACTGATGTTTTTGGCGATGCCGAAGTCAGCCAGATAGGCATTGTGATCTTCATCCAGCAAAACGTTGGCTGGCTTGAGATCGCGGTGGATGACCCCCATGCGGTGTGCGGCGTTTAAAGCGGAACAGATTTGCTCAAGCATGTGGGTGGTCATAGCGATGGGAAGCGCGCCCTGCCCGATCAGGTTTTGAATGTTTCCCCCGCGCAGCAAACGCATCACCAGATAGGCTACACCCGGCTCGCGCCAGTAATCATAGAGTGGGACGATATGCGGATGTTCAATTCGGGCGACATTCTGGGCCTCAGCCTCAAAGCGCCGGATGAAATCCGGATGGTTGGCGTAGACCGGCAGGATGATCTTGACGGCCACTTCGCGTTCGACATTAGGTTGCACGGCGCGATAAACGGAGCCCATGCCGCCTGTGCCGATGCGTTCTGCCAGGGCATAGCCACGAATAGCCCGACCGGTCAGGTCGTCGCGCCCGATTTCTTCCAGCGCCAGCGCAGGAGTGATGGCATGTGGATCAGCCACTTCTGGTTGGACTAATCTGGCGCGGCGCACAAAATCGGCGCGCTCATCCATCAGAATGGACAACGCTATTGCCAGACGTTCTGCAATTTGGACGGAGGGACGCAAGTCATCGGATTCGATCTTGCGCAGGGTGATGGCTGCGCAGCCCACGCGCCGCGCCAGTTCATCCTGGGTCAAATCCAATTTACGACGATGCTGCCTGACAAAATTACCGAACGATATGCCTTGATTCATACCGCCTCCTCGCTGCAATAATAAAGTATAGCGCAAAAAGCGGACGAATATGTAATTCACCCTGGTTATATCGCTTTTTGTATCGCTGTGTTAACCTGGCTGCCCACCGATATAAATAGCGATAGGATGCTCAAAAATGCTTGAATTCGTTCTCCCCAAATGTTAGCATTGGGAAAGGTTTGGTGCAAAACCAAATGCAGTATTGATTCCAAGGAGAATTAAATGTCACCCAATCGTTTTTTGAATCTTATGTTTGTGCTGGCTTTAACGGGTGTGATGGCCGGTCACTTTTCATTTCAGGCTAAGGAAGTGAGCGCAAAACCTGGGGATCCGCCGCAAACTATAGCTGGTTGTCTTGGTGGACAGCCGAAAAAACTGCTCTATCACCTCAGCGCAGGAAGCGCGGTTGTTGAATTCAGTAAATCGTCTGAGCGACACCTGCTTTATCACCGCAGTGCAACGCGTAAGGTTGTTGAACCCAGCAAAGCAGCCACGCGACATCTGCTTTATCATCGCAGTGTAAAGTCCTGTTACCCATTGGCAAAATGAGCATGCTGATGACTTTCATTCAGGAGAAAAACTTACGGTTCGGTCATTTTGGATAGGGGTTTTGAAGATTTTAATATGTGCAAGATCTGACCGCGCAACTTTTGCCAGGCAGAGAAGAAAGCAAGACATTGCTGTCAACGACAATTTCTTATGGAGGTGATAAGTGTCTAAAAATAATTTTGGTCTCTTTCTTCAGAACCTCGATGATTTTGAAAAAAATGCCAGTTTGCGGGAAATGCGCGAACGCTTATTAAAATCGCTGCTTACAACCGGGGTGTGGATTGGATTGGTGCTTTATGTCATTGGACTGATGCCATTCGTTTTTGGTAAATTAACGATCTGGTATCCAGTTGTTTATACGATCATCATTGTCTGGCTGTTGGCAATTACCTTTATTAAGGCTTTATCGTTTTATAGTCTGCGGGCTCTCAGCCTGTTGTCATTCCTGTATATTATGGGCATGTTAAATTTATTTTTAGGTGGGTTTAATGCGGGATCTGCCTTGTTTTTCCTGACATTTATCGCTATCTTTACCCTGCTGGTAGGAATTAAGGGAGGTATTCTGGCCCTGGCAGCATCTTTTATCTCTATAACAAGCGTGGGTATTGAAATAATACAAGGGGTTGTTGTGCCAAGTTGGTATTATTCTGCAGTTGAAGTTTCACCCTGGATAATCACCAGCTTGACCATGATCTTAATGGGGACACTCATGGCAATTTCCATCTCCACGCTGGTTCGGAGCCTGGACGAACAATTAAGGAAGGCAGTTGCACTCGCAAATGATCTGGCATTGGTTAATGAGGCGACTCGACGGGAAAATGTATATCGCTACCAAATGCGTCATTTGGGCGATAGTCTGCAAGGTGAGGATTCACTCCAAACTCGTTTGGAGGATGGATTAAAATTATTGTGTCATATTTTGGACTCGAGCGGGGGGTTCATTGCAACGCGTCAATTTGATCGTTTGGTCGTTAGGGTATCGCATGCATCCGTCCCAGTTGGTGAACAGTTCAGTGCAGTTGAGATGTCATTTGAAGATGTATACAAACCCTCGGACGGGTTGGCGGATAGGCTTACGTGGATGGCTCCAGCCTATAAGGGCGATAAACAACTCACTTTGATTGGCATAGGACAGCCGAAGAATAGAAACCAGTACTCCGAGAACGACCTCGACCTTTTGGCAGAAACTGCCAACAAAGTGGCTGCGATCGTTGCACTGGCAGAGATTTATTCGAGGGAAAAAGTTCACGAAAAAAGCCTGCAATCTGAATCAAACGAGTTATTTGCAACGCTTGACTCTAATCCTGATCCACAGTTTCTCAAGATGGTTGAAGAAGTTCTTAAAAAATTGTCAGACACCAGCACCCTGGGCCAATCACCTTTAGCGCTGGAATTAAAAATCAAAGGCGAAACGCATCTTGAGCGCGGGAAAATTTTGCGTGAGAAACTGGTCAATGCAATCGATACCCTGCGACCAAACGGAAACCTTCCGCCAGAACCGTTACCGCACGAGTGGGAAAATTATGCGGTATTGCACGATGCGTATGTGGAAGGGGTTGCCAACCGCGAGATCATGGCGCGTTTATATATTTCGGAAGGCACATTTAATCGCACCCGACGCAAAGCCTTGCGCGGGGTTGCCCGTTATTTACTGGAAAAAGTGAACTAATCTAATCGCCTTTACTACAATAACCCCACGCGGACTCTAACTCAGAGTCCGCGTGGCATTTTAACGGCATTTACAAATTGGCAGTTTTTGGCATGTACTAATGGTGGTTTTTGGCATTTATAGGCTATCGGTGGCTTGTATACTGAGAAAACTTCAGAATGCATCTGTCCATGGTTTGATTAGTTGACCGTTTATGTCACGGTTCAACCGGCAATCTCAAAGGAAAACGGAGAAAAATATGAACATTGCACATTTTGCTATACCAAAACTGGCTCAAGTGGGGATCATTCTCCTGGCGGTCATGGCAGTCGCCAGCGCGGATGTGATGCTCAAAAAGGCGGCTGATCAGGGAAGCCTGTCTAATGTCCTCATCAGTCCCTGGTTGTTTATAGCGATTGGTTTGTACCTGGTTCAGATCAGCTTCTTCACCATCGCCTTTATTGCCGGTTGGAAGCTGAGCATCATTGGTGCTCTGCAAACCGCCATTTACGCACTGATCGTTCTGGCATCCGGTGTTTTTTTCTATCATGAGAGTCTGACGCGTGTACAGCTAATCGGTACGCTATTGGCATTTGGTGGTGTGGTACTGATTAACTGGCCTTGATGCAAGCTGAGTAAACTGTTTTATGATGGCGGGCAAGGTTTCATTCAGCCAATAAGAAAAGCATTGCCTTCGGCAGCCTAAGTTCCTTTATCAATAGCCATAAAATTTTATTGGAGTACCCAGATGTCGACGGTCAATAATCCTCTAATAGACAAATCAATTAAACTTTATGCAATAATTTCTCAAATTTGGGCTTACCCAGGAAATTTGATTAGACAAAATCTGCCGGCTTTGGCTATCGGACGCCAACTTGCCCCTGGAATAAGCACCGGTTTGGTGATTGGTATTGTCGATGTTATCTATACCATTTCGCTTGCGGCACTCATCTTTGCGGGTAACGCACCCGCTTATGTGGCCAACGGCATTGGTTTGATCCTGCTTGGAGGAATACCTCCGCTCTTATTTATCAATTCATTAAGTTCCTATAAAGGTAATATGACCTGCGGTCAGGATGCTCCCGCTGCTATTTTGGCAGTGATTGCGGCTGGGATCATGCAAACCATGCCCTCGGCCTCGCCGCGCGAAAAATTTGTAACGATCATTGCTCTTATTGTACTGACAACATTATTGACTGGATTAAGTTTTCTGCTATTAGGTTATATTAAGCTTGGTTCGCTGGTGCGCTTCCTCCCTTACCCTGTGATTAGTGGTTTTTTGGCTGGAACGGGCTGGATGCTTGTGGTTGGAGGGGTCAGGGTAATGTCTGGCGTTGCCTTCAGCTTTACCGATCCGGGTGCATTATTTCAGCCTGATATTTTTATGCACTGGGTGCCAGGACTGGTTGTTGCTTTTTTTATGTTTCTGATTCTGAACCGCTGCAAGCATTCCATGCTCCTGCCCGGAATGCTGATCGGGACAGTTGTCCTTTTTTATGGTGTGGTATGGTTCAGTCAAACATCCATTTCCAGCCTGAGTGCGCAAGGCTGGCTGTTGGGCCCCTTTTCCAAGGCAACTCTGTGGCAGCCCCTGTATTTCTCAGATATGGCCTTGATCCACTGGGATTCCATTCTGTCGCATGCGGGCGGCATGGCAAGTGTCATCATCATCAGCGTAGTCACTTTTTTGCTGAATGCCAGCGGGATCGAATTGATTGTTCGGCAGGAGTATGATTTGAACCATGAACTGCGCGTGACCGGGATAGGTAATATACTTGGTGGCTTAATGGGGAATATCATTAGCTTCCATGATCTGACCGATACAGCGATTATCTACAAGTTCGGAAAAAGCAGCCGTTTATGCAGTTGGGTGACAGCGGCAGTATTTATCCTACCGTTTCTCTTTGGAGCCGTACTTCTGTCTTATATTCCCAAAATAACGCTGGGAGTCATACTTATGTTGTTTGGTTTTTCATTTTTGCATGAATGGATCTATCGGGCCTGGTTCAATTTTTCAAAATTGGAGTATGTTGTCATTCTGCTGATCCTGGCCACTATTGCGGCTTTTGGTTTTCTGCAAGGTGTCGCTCTTGGGATCGTAGCAGCCTGGGGGTTATTTACCATTAATGGAAGTGTTCAGGGCAGGCGTCCCGATTTTATGAGGAAGTGATTCTGTTTTGGAAGGCCAGGGATAGCCGCTGACAAGCACAAGAACTATCAAGAGCGGGATCAATCCTTTGCGCTGCATTTTTTCCTCGGGGTGGGTCAGATAGCGTGGTAACCACGAAAGACACTAAATACACGAAAAAAAATAAAAAAGTCCTTTAACGTATGGGTCAAGTAAAGGATAAGCACTCGGCAAAAGCCGCCAGCTGCAAAACGAGCTAAAACCACGGAGCGCAGAGAGCCCACTGAGTAACCCAAAAAAATCTCTGTGTGCGCTACCGTTCTCAGGCGTGAAAGCGTTTCTAGCTTTGCGAAGCAGTGCAAAAAACGCACTCATCAGGTACTAAATTGGATTAACTTACCAGGGGTGCAAGAGCCAGTGGAAATATCTTTTTGAGGTGTTTTGAGCAGATACCCGATTATATGCATATGCTTATGCAGCGTCTCCCCCAAGTGGGGGAGACGCATACCCCCCACCTTGGGGAGGTGCCTGGGACTGGTCTGGTATAAAATAATATTGTATAGTTATTCCTGTCATGATTCTCAATATGGGGGGGCTGGTTGGGACTAATGGAAATTAGCGCTAAAAAAATGGATTTACGCAAAATTGCTGCATGCCAGGTTTTTTCATGAGGACTTTTTGAGAAATATTTTCTACGCAATTTCTGAATAAGCAGGCGCGTCGCTGCTCGCACCTCCTGGCGCGCAAATCGTCAGAAGGAAGGGTTCCAGGTATCCAATGCACGGACTATTAACCATGAAAAACAATCATAAAATTATTGCCCTGCTTGTTAGTTCAATCTTGCTGGTTGCGCTGGGGGTGGCGGTCTCGTTTTGGACTTTCAGCCAGATCGAGGTTTCAGCGCTGGAACGAACACAAACCTCCAGCATAATAAAAAAAACAAACTATTTATTTTCAGCCCTGATAGATTCTGAGACTGCCATGCGTGGTTACTTGTTGACCGGGGACGAGGCTTATCTGGAACCTTATCTGGCGGTGCGCGACAGCTTTAGCAGCCGCCTGGCAGAATTGCGACAACTGACCGCGCTCAGCGCTGCCAAAAACTACATAGATGCGCTGGGTCCATTGGTGGATGCCAGATTAGCGCATATCGCTTATACCGTTGAATTGTATCGTAAGCATGACCGGGTTGGCGCGTTGGCGGCGGTTACCAGTGGGGAGGGCAAGCGCATGATGGATCTGGTTCGCGCCGAGGTAGGCAACATCATCAAGTTGGAGGAAGACTCGCTGGAGCGGAAACAAGCCGGGTTCGAAGCAAATATGCGCCTTATGTTTGTGATCATCGCCATTGCTGGCTTATTTGGGCTGCTGCTCGCGTTTTATTTCGCTTATCTGATCTATCGGGAAACACAACAGCAGATCAAAGATTTGGTTCTGGAAGAGACACGGCGTTTTCTGGAGATCGAGACACAGTCCAACCAACAACTTCAGCAGGCTAACGCCACTTTGCAGGTTAGCGAAGAAAAACTCGCCGTAACACTGAACTCCATCGGCGATGCAGTGATCGCCACGGATGCCAAAGGACTTGTTGTGCTGCTTAATCCACTCGCCGAGCAGCTCACCGGTTGGGCAAGGAAACAAGCAATTGGCCGCCCCGTAGACGAGATTTTTCACATTCTCAGTGAAGAAACCCGTCAGCCGGCGATTGTGCCCGTGGCAGAAACCCTGGCGCTTGGCGTGATTCGCGGCCTGGCCAACCATACAGTCTTGATTGCACGCGATAAGAGTGAGTGCGCAATCGCCGACAGTTGCGCACCGATCCGGGATCGCGAAGGTCTGGTGGTCGGTGCTGTGCTGGTGTTTCGGGATGTTACCGTGCGCAATCGCCTGGATCGGGCGCTGCAAGAAAAAAACGTCGAACTGGAAAAAGCCAGCCAGGCTAAATCGGATTTCCTTTCCAGCATGAGCCATGAGCTGCGCAGCCCGCTGAATGCCATCCTTGGGTTCTCACAACTGCTGGATACCGGTTCCCCGCCGCCAACGCCACTTCAAAGCGACAATATTTCCCAAATCTTGCAAGCGGGCTGGCATCTGCTAAATTTGATCAATGAAGTGCTCGACCTCGCTAAAATCGAGTCCGGGTATGCCTCTCTTTCGCCTGAGCCGGTGTCTATTTCCGAAATTATTCTCGAATGTCAGAGCATGATTGAGCCGCTGGCCAAGGAACGTGCCATCCAATTGGTTTTTCCGCCTATCGATATCCCATATTTTGTGCGAGCCGACCGGACGCGGTTGAAGCAGGTTCTGATCAACCTGCTCTCGAATGCCATCAAATACAATTCCCTTCAAGGAACAGTTGAGCTCAAATGCAGCCCGAGCACACGTGGGCTCATTCGTGTCAGCATCCGCGATACCGGCGCTGGGCTGTCTCCGGAACAGATCGGGCAGCTCTTCCAGGCCTTCAACCGTCTCGGACAGGAGTCGGGTGTGATCGAGGGTACAGGCATCGGGCTGGTGGTGGCAAAACGGCTGATCGAATTGATGGGCGGCGTGATCGGCGTGGAAAGCAGCGTCGGATTGGGCAGTGTGTTCTGGTTCGAGCTTCTTCTGGTTGGCGAACCGCACCTCGCGCTGGAGTCGGACAACGCAGCATCTTAGGTCGAGTTGTATACCCATCCCGCAGGATGGCAGCCGACCCTGCTCTATGTTGAGGACAATCCGGCGAACCTGAAACTGGTTGAGCAAATCATCGAACGCCGCCCCGATATTCGCCTGCTGACAGCCGTGAACGGAACCAGCGGCGTCGAGCTTGCACGCTATTCCCAGCCGGATGTCATCCTGATGGACATCAATCTGCCCGATATCAGCGGTATCGAAGCCCTGAAAATCCTGCGGGCGGGCCCGCTCACGGCCCGTATCCCGGTTATTGCCCTGAGCGCCAACGCCATGCCGCGCGATATCAAGAACGGCCTGGAAGCCGGCTTCCTGCGCTATATTACCAAGCCGATCAAAATCAATGAGTTTATGCAGGCGCTGGATTATGCGCTGGAATTTGTAGAAAAACAATCCGCCGAAGACCTGGTTGTAGCGTCCGTAGATACAGATCTGGCCTCATGATATCTTCCAGTGATATCCTGAACGGCAAAATTCTGATCGTTGATGACAAACAGGTCAATATCCTGCTGTTAGAGCGCATGCTGAGTGCGGCGGGTTATGTTTCGATCAGCTCAACACTCAATCCGTTGCTGGTCAGTGAAATGCACCTCAAGTACAGCTACGATTTGATCCTGCTTGATATTCAGATGCCCGGTATAGATGGGTTCCAGGTGATGGAATCGCTCAAGAAGATTGAACCGGAAGGCTACCTGCCGGTGATTGTCATCACAGCCCACCCGAATCACAAACTGCACGTATTGCACGCCGGCGCGAAGGATTTCATCAGTAAACCATTTGAGCTGGAGGATGTGCTGGTGAGGGTTCACAACATGTTGGAAGTGCGCTTGCTGCATAAGAAATTGCGCTCCTCCAATGACGCACTCAAACAACAAGTACACGAACAGACAACCTTGCTGGCTATCTCACATACCCTGGCATCCTCATTACAGTTCCAGCCGAATTTGATCCTCAAACAATTGCAAGAGATCATCCCTTACACCCAGGGCGGAATATTCGCATTGGAAAGCCCGGCGCTGTTCAGCCTTGCGCTTCGGGGAACGCACACACTGGAGCAATCCGACCCGGTCCACATCCTCTTGAATACCCCCGAGGCACTGGAGTCGTTAGCAAACGCTAATCAGCCAATTCGTATTGCGGATGTGTGGAGCACCGATCCGCAGGCGCAATTTTTGCGTTCAGTTCTGGATGATGATGCGGCTGAGTTGCTCGAAGGAATACATTCCTGGATGTGGGTACCGCTGGCAGTGCAAGGTCGCTTCCTCGGTGGCATAGGTCTGGCCGAAAGCACTAAGAATTTTTTTACAGCGCAGCATGCGGAACTTGCCCAGAGCGTAGCCAACCAAACGGCGATCACCCTGAGCAATGCAAAACTGGCTGGACAGGCGCAGACCCTGGCAGTATCGGAAGAACGTCTTTGCCTGGCGCACGATCTGCACGATGCTGTCGACCAATCGCTTTTCTCCGCTGGACTGATTGCCGAAGCCCTGCCGCGTTTGTGGGACATGGACCTACCGGAAGGCAAGCGATCGCTCACTGAATTGCGCCTCCTGATCCAGGGTGCATTGTCCGAGATGAGCACATTGCTGGCTGAATTGCGCCCACAACATTGATCAATTCAAAGTTGAGCGACTTGCTGCGTACTATAACGCTATGCAGCGCGGCGGACTGGGGCTCAATCTGACAGAGCGTGCTAGCGTCAACCGTGTTGCAACCAAGTCTTCAACCGCATCTTCTCATTGGCGATTGTAAAAATTACGCCAATTTTTATTTTCAGAACCTATGGTTTGAGCAGGAATCAAAATCTCCGTCTTCTCTCTGTGTTTCGTAATTGGACAGAGATGTGCGGAGATTTTGCAGAGAAAAGCGGGGTAAGGAATAACCTATCAGTTAACGCGGCAGACGTTCGAGCAGGATCAGGCCGAGGGCCAGCAAGGCAAAGGCGATTACAAGCAGGTTGCCCAGTTTGGAATTGGGGACATCCTTGGTATAGGTCCGGTCCGGGTAGGAGCCGAAGGCGCGGCATTCCAGCGCGGTGGCGGTGGTTTCGGCTTTGCGCAGTCCGTTGACCAGCACGGTAAACATGTAGCGCTGCCAGAGCCGCAGGCGGTGCAGCAGTCCGGACTGGGTGGCGCGGCCTCGAATGGCGTGTGCCTCCTGGACGGCGTCGACTTCACGTTGAATGAGCGGCAAAAAGCGCAGCGCCAGGAAAACGGCGAAGGCGTAGCGGTAGGGGATGCCGGAACGGGTGAGCGAAACCATCAGATCACGGCTGTCGGTGGTCCAGATCAGGACAAAACTGGCCAGCACGACCACTGAAAGGCGGAAGAAAAAGACCGGTCCCTGGCGCAGACCTTCATCGGTAATGGTCAATGGTCCCAGGTGATAGACGGGTTTGCCGGGGTCGGCAAAGAAATGGAAACACATCAGGACCAGGCCAATCCCGAAAATGACGCGGGCCGAGCCCAGGATTTCGCGCGGGGTGATCTTGCCAGCCAGGAGCGCCAGCAGCAGGACGCAGACGAAGACGACTGCGCCCGAAAGCGGGGAGCGGTACATGAACAATCCGGTTGCTACGACCACCACCCATAACAGTTTGGCAAGCGGGTACATGCCGTGCAGCAGTGAATCACGATAAACATAACGCAGGGCATGCGCCCCCTGCTCCGGCTGGGCTTTGAGTTTGCTGTTTTCGATGACTGTCATTTTGCCTCCGGGTTGGCGTTTGTGAGCGCGTCCAGAAAATCCTGGGTGTTGCGCATTTCGCCCTGAATGGGAATGCCCTGAGCGCGCAGCTGGCCGACCAGGCTGTGCAGCAGGGTTGGGCAGAGGTTGGCGGCTTCGAGGATATCGTCGCGGTCGAACAGGCCGGCGGGATCACCGTCAAAGCAGACGCGCCCGGCGCTCATCACCACCACCCGCTCGGCGTACTCCTGGACCAGGCGCATGTCGTGCGTGATCATGACCACGGCGATGCCCTGGCGCCGGATGTCATCCATCAGCGCCATGAGCGTTTGGGTCATTTGTTTATCCTGCCCATAGGTGGGTTCGTCCACCAGCAGCACCTGCGGCTGGCTGACGAGCATGGTGGCAACACCCAGGCGGCGCTTCATGCCAGCCGAGAGGGCAAAGGGGTGGACCAGTTCGTAGCCGGTCAGCCCCAGCAGTTGCAGCGTATCCTGGATGGCTTTTGCACGCTCGGCGGGTTCGGTTATGCCGCGTGCCAGCAGGGAGTAACCGATCTCATCCGAGACACTATCGGTCAGAAACTGATGTTCCGGGTTCTGAAAGACCAGGGCAATCCGGTTGGCCAGATCCTGGACTTTCCATTTGGCGGCAGGTTTCCCAAAGAGATCCAGTTTGCCGCCCTGCGGTTTGAGCAAACCCACCAGCAGGCGGGCCAGGGTGCTTTTTCCGGCACCGTTGCGTCCGACAATTGCCAGCATTTCACCGGCGTGAATATCGAGGGAGACATCCAGCAGGGCCGGGGCGCCGCCGTAGGAAAAGGACAGGTTTTGGGCGGAAATCAAACAGTCGCCCAGGGCGGGTTTGGGTTGGGGTGTGCGTCCGATCAGCCCGTTGCGGCAGGCGTTGCTGGATTGCAGCAGGCTGAGGGTTTCTTCAACCGTGATGGGCATGGCGTTGGTTAAAGTGGGATGCAGTTGCTTGAGTGCCAGCCCGATCTCGGTGGTTTCTGGCAGCCAGATGCCCAGCCGCTGTAATTCCTGTCCGTGTTCGGCCAGCACCTGGGCCGGGACGCCCGCTGCCAGCAAGTGACCCTTCTCAATTACCAGCAACTGATCGGCGCGTGCCAGAAAATCATCCAGCTCACGCGTGACGAGCAGGATGGTCATGCCGTGTTCACGCAGGGCCAGCACCAGCTCGTGTACACTGCGTGTAGCGGCTGGGTCGAGGTTGGAGGTGGGTTCGTCCAGGATGATCAGGCGCGGCTGCATAGCCAGCACGGCGGCCAGCCCCAGCTTTTGGACCTGTCCGCCGGAGAGGGCCCAGACCAGGCGTTCGCGGAAGGGTGAGAGGTCGGTATCCGCCAACAGTTTTGTGGTGATCTCGCGGATATCGGCCGGGGCGAAACGCAGGTTTTCGGGACCAAAGGCAATTTCATCTTCAACCGTCAGGGTTGCAAACATCGATTCCGGGTCCTGAAAGACGTGTCCCACCTGGCGTGCCAGGTCTTTGACTTCCACCTGGCGCGTATTGATGCCGTCGATGAAGACATCCCCGGCGAATTCCCCACCCATCAGATGTGGAACTTCTCCATTGAATAAATTGCAGAGAGTGGATTTGCCCGAGCCGCCCGGCCCGACCAGAACATTCAGCGTACCTTGCTGAATCTGTAAGGACAGGTCGACCAGGGTCGGGCTGGATTGGTTCCAGTGCGTATAGGTTACATTTTTTAGATCAGCAATGATGGGCATGTGGATTCAGTCAGGGTGATATGTGTTGCAGGTCCGGCAGGTTGCCGGGGTATAGGGAGAAAAACGTTGGGTTCAAAAGCAAACCAGCCACCCAGCAGGGCGTGACTGGTTTGCGGATGGTTTGGGTGCTAACCTTTACCGGCGGAACGTACCAACCCGGTGCGGGCGAGAGCCTTGAAAAGGTAAAAGCCGAGGATGCCGCTGAAGACTACGCCTGAGATCAGGTTGACAGGCACGGCCATCCAGACATCGCTGGCGTAGGCGGGGTCCCAACCATACAGAAAGGCGGTCCAGGTGGTGCCGAATTGAGAGGCAGCGGCTCCGGCCAGGATGGCGGCCAGCAGGCCGTAACTGCGGTAGTTCGAGATGGCCATGACGACTTCAATGCCGATACCCTGGGTGATGCCCCAGCCGATGGTGCCGATTCCGGCCGGATTGCCAAGCAGGATTTCGACAGCGGACTCGATCAGGCCGAGGAAGATGGCGGCGCCGGGCTTGCGGACCAGCCACATGATCAGCACGTAGGCCCACATAAACGAGCCTTGCAGTAGTGCCCCACCCAGCGGACCGAGCGATGAATTCGCCAGGTTCCAGATCTGCGCCACACCGGTATTGACGATGCCTGCAATGGCAGCGATCACGGCAATAATCACGATGTCACGCGTTGTGTAATTCAAATTCCAACCAGATTTTGCTGCATTCATGAAAATGACTCCTTGAAATGACCGGGTAAGGGCTCAGGCTTGGGGTTTGTCGAACATACGAACGATGATACCGAACACGACCAGGATGGCGAGATTGACCACCAGGTAGATTGCCATTTGCGATTACCTCCTTTCATATAAGATGTCGTCGGAATAAGCCACCCGGCGGGTGGAATAACATCAACCGGGTGGCTTGAAATACAAAATGTTAAGGTTAGAATTCTTTCAGGGTGGTCAGACCCATCTGGATCAGATCCTGTTTAACATCCTGGTATATTTTGGTCCATGCGGGGCTGGGTTGGATGCTCTGCATGTCATAGGCCTGGTCAAAGCATAGGCCGGGGTTGCCGCCCGGCATGCTGAAGACTGCTTCGTATTTTTCCAGCAGGCGCAGGACCAACTGGTTGGCCTGATCCAGGTCCAGGTGCTGGCGGGTGACGGCGTGACCGACTTCGCCCATCCAGCGGGCTTCCAGGCCGGTGCCGTTGGGCAGGCTGCCATCGGCTGCGCCAACGCCTTCCAGGTGGGCACCGCTGACCGTCAATGTGATGGCATTTGCGGCGACTTCGTAGAGCAATTCCGGTGTTACCGCGCCGCTCTTGGGGTAGATATCGCCGACGATGATGCTGGGGGCGTTACGAGCAAAGGCTTGCGAGACAATACTCTGAACCCACATGACCTGGCGCGTGGATGTGGCGATATGCCGGATGTGGATCGGGTGCAGCAGGTGATAATCTGCGCGGCAGGTGAGGTTGCCAACCAGGAAGGAGGCAGCTTGCAAAACTGCTGCGCCGGGTGCATCTCCGGCCAGGCCACCGACCATGACGCAGGCCAGCGAGGCGTTGCGCATGCCGTATTCAAGGGAATTTACGACCCGCGCGATATTGCGCGAGTCCATGATCAGTTCATTTAATATGGGTACCAGGTGACTGTCGCACGGGTGCAGATAATTTGCTGAGCTGGCGGAAAGATCGCCCAGTTCAGAGACGCTGCTCTGGGCAGCCAGCATGCCCATCCCGGAGCGTCCGACACGCTCCAAACCCTGGCGCAGCAAGCGCAGTTCCAGGCGCGTGGCGGCAACTTCCAACGGGCTGCCGGTATCGACCCGGTGACCCATAACCTCGGTCAGCGATCCGCAGGTTACAAGGTCAACGATCGGTTCCTGCATGCAGCTGGTGACATAAGGTAGAAAGAGATGTTCGGGGGTGGGGCAGCCTGGGTTGCCAGCCCAGACCAGGGGTGTGCGTTCGTCGCAGATATGGCGGGCGTACAGCGTGCGGGATTGGACGCCTTCACCCATGACCAGCTCCTGTGGTGTGGCTTGCAAGGCTTGTTCTACTTCACCCGGCTCAAAAGTCAGCACCCGACCGGTGGAGTAGGAGTAGCTGCCCGCCAGGTAGGCCAGCTCGAGGGCAGCCTGGTAGACCCGGTCTGCGACGTCGGGGTCATTGGGGATGGGTTGAGCCTGATCCCACTTTAACTGATATTTTTTTACCAGTTTGCGAACAGGCATGACGATGTGATCGAAATCCCAATCGCTTTTGGAGAGGGATTCGCCGGTGTTGAAGCGTTCGATAAGGTCCAGGTAGGCTTGCATTAGCGCGGCTCCGAAATCTGAGTTGGATGTGTTGATGAGGGGAAGATTAAGATTGGATTAATTATAAACGACAAATGGGTCTCGTGATTCAGCTTGTGACAAATTGGTGCAGCTTTAATTTGAGGTAAATCTGTGGATTGGGTGGGCTATGTTGCTGGGGCGCCGGTACTTTCGATTGGGGTAATCAAAAAAAGTCTGGCTTCAGCAAGGCTTGAAAAGCGGATATAATTTTGCGCAGTTGAGTGGTACTTGTGATTTGCGTTCAGACCTATCCCCCCGGCCCCCTTCCCGAACAACAGGAAGGGGGAGCAAATTCCCGAAATAGGAAGGGGGCGCAAAACGGACATCAATTACAGGTTTTTGCTGGAGAAGCGTTTGAGACAATGGGTGTTTGAGTAGTAAGCGTGTCATGACGTTGATAGGAAAGCAAGTTATGCGTTACTGCAATTTTACTTTTAGACTCACAGCCAGCTTTTGGATGGAATTTGCACAGGGTGTTAGGTCTGTGCCTGGTGCGGGCTGAGCATTTCGGGAGAATTATGACGCTTTTATCTGGAAAAGAAAAATCGCGCTATGTGCAGGGTGTTTTTACGCGCATCGCCAGCCGCTATGATTTGATGAACCGTCTGATGACTGGTGGACAGGATATTGCCTGGCGTAATGAAGTCATCCGGCGGGCTGGTCTGCATCCACAGGTGCGCCTACTGGATCTGGGCACGGGGACCGGGGACCTGGCGCGCACCGCCCTGGCGCAGCAGCCGACTGCGCAGATCACTGCCGCGGATTTTACGTTTGAAATGATGCGGGCTGGACGCAAGCCGCAGGATCGCTTTGCCTGGGCCAATGCGGATGCCCTGGCGCTGCCGTTCCCGAATGAGTTTTTCCATGCGGTCATCTCTGGTTTTCTGATGCGAAATGTCATTGACCGGCAGGCGGCGCTGCTGGAACAATTCCGGGTGCTCAAACCGGCCGGGCGGATCGTGATCCTGGATACAACCCGTCCGAAGCCAAACCTGCTATCGCCCTTCATCTGGCTGCATATGCATGTCATCATTCCAACGCTCGGGACCTTGCTATCGGGTCAGCGCGATGCGTACACTTATCTGCCTGATTCGACCGAGGCTTTTTTGAGTGCAGAGGAACTGGCAGCGCATATGGCAGCGGCGGGCTTCAAGCAGGTTGGCTTCAAGCGCTTGATGTTTGGTACGATTGCCATCCATTGGGGCGCCAAATAAGGCAGGTATAATCAAAATTATGAATGATCGAAACCTTGAAAAAGCAGCCCTGCGGGGCGAACCTTCTTATGTCTGGGGTGCCGGGCAGCGCCGGCGCCTGGAAATGATTTTGCATGCTGCCGGGTCAAAGCGGCTGCAGGGCGCGATTTTGGAAAACGGCTGCGGGGTGGGCATGTACGTGGAGCACCTTGCGCAATCTGGTGGGCAGGTCTTTGGGTTGGAGTATGACCTGGAGCGCGCGCGCGAAGCAGCGGAGCGCAGCCCGGGCATTATCAACGCCGCGGGGGAATCTCTGCCTTACCCGTCCGGTATTTTTGATCTGATCTTGAGCCACGAAGTATTGGAGCATGTGCAGGATGATGTGCGTGCTGCGCAGGAGATGGTGAGGGTGCTTAAGCCGGGTGGACGAGCGGTTATTTTTGTGCCCAACGTAGGCTACCCCTTTGAAACGCACGGTATTTATTGGCAGGGGACGTATCATTTTGGCAATAAACTATTTGTAAATTATCTTCCCAAGGCCTGGCGGAACCGGCTGGCGCCGCATGTGCGTGTTTATTCGAGCCGCGACCTGGGACGTTTGTTTGAGGGTTTGCCGGTGACATTTGTGGAGCGGACGGTCATTTTTGGGGCGTATGACAATATCATCGCGCGTTTTGGGGCGGCGGGTAAGATTTTGCGGTTTGTACTGCAGGCCCTGGAGCATACTCCGCTGCGCGGACTGGGGCTGTCGCACTTCTGGGTGATTGAAAAGAGCTGAGGTTGGTGAGCTTTTTGGTGTGAAGGAAAAGCGTTACACGGAGTTCCCGCAGAGCATCGGGATGCTATCATGGAGAGGCACGGAGAAAACCTAACCTGGACAAGCCGCGCTTTGCGAAGAAAAACCTTTTCACCACGAAGGCCACGAAGAATCACGAAGGAAGAGCATTATTTTTCTTTCCCGGGCATTAATCAGGACCGCTACGCGCCGGGCAGGAATCGGGACCGCTACGCGCCGGGCAGCATTGTGGCAAATATTCTTGATTTTTGTGCAAGGATCCAATTCATAAGATGAAGAAAGGACAGCCAAATGGATATTCACAGCTTACGTCAATGGATCGCTGAGCGCGATTCGTACAGCATCCTGGAAACGCTGGATGTGTTTAGCGGGGAGCGGAAGGTCCTGAAAGAGTTCGACTACATAATCGAAGCGCCGAACTGGACAAAGGATGGCCGCTTTCTGGTCTACAACAGCCGGGGTAAGCTCTATACTTATGAGTTGGCAAGCGCAGAAATCCGGGAATTGGAGAGCGGCTTCGCGATCGACTGTAACAACGATCACGTGCTCTCACCGGATAATCGCCAGGTTGCGGTCAGTCACTTCACTTTTGAAGATGCGGCTTCCAGAATTTATATCCTGCCGATGACAGGCGGCAGCCCGGTCCTGGTTACGGATAAAGGGCCAAGCTATCTTCACGGCTGGTCGCCGGATGGTCAGCGGTTGGCTTACTGCGCCGAGCGTGCTGGGCAGTATGATATCTACACCATCCCGGTCGAGGGCGGAGCAGAAACGCAACTGACTAATTTACCCGGCCTGGACGATGGGCCTGAGTACTCCCCGGATGGCAGGCATATCTGGTTCAACTCCACCCGCACGGGTCTGATGCAGGTCTGGCGCATGGAAGCGGATGGTGCTAATCCGACTCACATGCTTCAGGAGCAGGCTAACTGCTGGTTCCCGCACGTTTCACCGGATGGCAGGCAGGTGGTGTATATCTCCTACGCAAAAGGTGACGTGGAACCTGGCGATCACCCGGCCGACAAGCATGTCGAAATTCGCCTGATCCCGGCGCAGGGCGGGATTTCAAAGCCGCTTGTGAAATTATTCGGCGGGCAGGGCACGATGAATGTCAATTCCTGGGCGCCGGACAATCGCACGATCGCGTTTGTCTCCTACCGGCTCAAAGCATAAATTCGTAGATCTATCCGACTAATATTAGAAACGAGGAAGATGATGATAAAACCAGTAAAAACAGCGATTGTAGGCTGCGGCATGATCAGTGATGCCTACCTGAGCACGATGATTAACAAATTCAAGATTCTTGAAGTGGTGGGTTGCTGCGATCTGGACGCTGCCAAAGCGCAGGAGAAGTCCCAGAAATATGGGATCAAGGTGCTGAGCTTGGAGGAAATCCTGGCAGATGCTTCCATTGAAATTGTGGTCAATCTGACCACGCCGGTGGTTCATTACCTGGTCATCAAGCAACTGCTTGAGGCGGGCAAGCATGTCTATACCGAAAAGGTTTTGTCGGTGGAACTGGAACACGCGGCTGAGCTGGTGAAAATTGCCGATCAAAAGAATCTGTATCTGGGTGCGGCTCCGGACACCTTTTTGGGTGCGGCAGTTCAGACCGCACGCTATGCTGTCGAGAGCGGCATGCTGGGCGAGATCACTTCATGCTACTGTGCCTTCACCAGGGATGGGGATATTCTCAATCGCGCCTTCCCGTTTACGGCAAAGCCGGGCGGCGGAATTGGTTTTGATGTGGGGATTTACTCGATCACCGCGCTGTTGAGCATCCTGGGACCGGTTAAAGAAGTCTCGGGCGTGGTTCAAACCCGGAAACCAGCCAGACCGGATTATTCACTGGAACGTTTTGGCGAATCATTCCAGGTTCAATGTGAGAATCTGATGGCGGGCATTCTGCAGTTCGAGTGTGGCACGGTCGGAAACATTTTGTTTGATTCGAATTCGATCTTTATTTTGCCGGAGAAACCCAGCCTGGTCTTGTTTGGCAGCCTGGGAATCATGTATATGGCTGACCCGAATCGTTTCGGGGGTGAGGTCAAGGTCATTTTGAAAGGCAATAGTGAGCCTGTGATCCTGCAGCAAAGCCATGCTTTCAGTGATGAAAGCCGCGGACTTGGGGTGGCGGATATGGCCTGGTCTCTGCGCATGGGTCGGAAAAACCGCGCCAGCAAGGAAATGGCTTATCATGCCCTGGAAGTGCTGCATGGTCTCGTCCGCAGCAGCCAGGCTAAATCGAACCAGGTTATCCAATCTAGCTTTGAAAAAACGCCGCCCATCCCGCGCGGGTTCTCTGGACAAGGTGCTTTTGATTTCATTGAAGAAATCGAGATCGCGTTATAGTCTCTTTGAGAGTTTCTCAGGCTGATGGAAAAGCGTTACACAGAGTTCACTGAGAAAGACCGAGAAAAAGCTATTTTTATGAAGACCTTGAATTTCTGTGAGATTCTCAGACGGATGTAAAAATGTTACAAGCGCATGGAGTTTATTATGGTTGTTTTGGCGGCCCCGGGTGCGCTCAGTGCTGAATTATTTTCTGTTTGCGATTTTTCACGCCCCAATGGAATCAGGTTTGTTTTAAATGATTAGGGACTGTCCATTTAAATGGACAGTCCCTTTTGATCTGAGCAAGAACTGGTAAATAGGTTTGGTTTGGCCGTTGTGATGCGGGGCTGTCAACGACAATTAGAAACGGACATGGCGACAATTAGAAATGCTCATACAGGTGGCACCCATTATTGGGTGGCGTGGCCGGTTATTGCGGGGCCACAGCTAACTGTTCGGGGATTTGTACTTGAATGCGCTGGGCGGTTTATTGAAAAGATACGATTAAACGATACAATGGACATCCAAGTAATACTGAGCACTCCTCGGTAAAGGTATAATATTTTTTCAATATTATCTTGCAGTCAAGGAAAAGTGTAAATAATGACGAAATTGATTATCCGGATCCTTTTAGCCGATGACCATAAAATGCTGCGAGACGGTTTGCGGGCATTGTTGGAAGGGGAAGACGATATGCAAGTGATTGCCGAGGCCGGGACGGTGCAACAGACCATTCGGGTAACGGCTGAAATAC
Organism: uncultured Anaerolinea sp.; assembly: GCA_964462245.1. Taxonomy (GTDB): domain Bacteria; phylum Chloroflexota; class Anaerolineae; order Anaerolineales; family Villigracilaceae; genus UBA5195. The sequence goes on along the minus strand of CAYWXS010000031.1, from coordinate 23,568 downwards.
TGCCAGATGTACTGGTTTTGGATCTGAGTATGCCTGGGGGCAGCGGGCTGGATGCGATCAGGGGCATCCGCGAAAAAGGGCTGCCTGTGCGGATCGTAGTGCTTTCGATGCACAGTGGACGTGAAATGGTGATGGAAGCGCTGCAAGCGGGCTGTGATGGTTATGTACCCAAATCAAGCGCACATACGGACCTGATAGAGGCTATTCGAGTAGTTTTTGCGGGTAAACGCTTTCTGCATCCGGATGCGGTAACCGCGATGGTTGACAATATGCTTGATCGGCAGGAAGAAAGCAAGCAGGCCGGATTACTTTCTGAGCGCGAACTGGATGTCATCAAACTGACTGCAATGGGCTTTACCAGTCGTGAAATTGGTAAAAAGTTGGCGTTAAGCCCAAAAACTGTCGACACCTATCGCGAGCGGGCCATGTTGAAACTGCAAATCGAATCGAAATCAGATATCATCCGGTTTGCGATGCGCGCTGGGCTGCTTGATTCACTCAACTCTTCTCATAAAAATTTCTAGAATTTGCCAAGGAGGTCTTGCCTTGTTGGAAAAAATAAATCAAACGATGGACTGGCTTTACGGTAGGTTGTTGGCTTTTCCGATGCGCTTGAAGGTGATCGGAATCGGGCTGCTGCCGATCCTTATTTTGGGCTTTTCACTAAATTACTGGATCACCACCGGGCTTTCAGATTGGCTTTCTTACATCCTGGCGGATGTGCGGGTGCATGCGGCTATGTCGGCGGGAGGCCGCAGTGTATTCCTGGTGACCTTGCTGGGGACCGTCGCCTCCGTTTTATTCTCCCTTTTGCTCTCGCACATCCTTACCGAACCGATTCTTTCCCTGCGCGAGATGGCGCAGCAGGTGGCGCAAGGAAACCTGAATGCGCGGGCAAAAATTTGGGCAAAGGATGAAATTGGTGAGCTGGCCATTGCGATTAACACGATGACCGATAATCTGGTCACCAACCAGGAATCGCTGGCCCGCAAGAACCGCAACCTGTATGCGATTAATCAGGTGGCGCTGGCAGGCAATCGGTCTGATGATATTCACGATGTTTTGTATATTATCCTGGGACATATTGTGAATACCATGCACCTGAAGATGGGTTGGATCTATCTGCGCGACCCGGAGCGGAAATCATTTCATCTGGCGAGCTGGTACGGGATTGAAGAAGAGATGGTGCCGGTTTTCCTGGGCATATTAAGTAATTCGCCCTGCGCTTGTCAGGAGAACCTGATTAGTGGAGAATTGGGTACTGTAGTGAACAATCGAGTATGTTCGCGCCTGGAAAAATTGACCAGACTGAATATTGTGCGGAATCACATCACCATTCCGATGGTGGCACGCGAACAGCAGTTTGGTTTGATCAACCTTTCCTGTGATGAAGGTGTGACCGTCCCCGATGAAGACATGGAATTATTGTCAGCATTGGGTAACCAAATAGCTGAAATCGTGGCGAACGCCTGGTTACAAATAAAGCTGACTGAAAAAGAAGCTGCGCGGCAGGTTTTGCTCGAATCACTGGTACAGGCCCAGGAAGAGGAACGATTGCGCCTGGCGCGTGAGCTGCATGACGGCGCCGGACAAACGCTGACCAGCCTGCTTGTGCGCTTAAAAACGTTGGAGAGAAAATCGCCCTCACCTGAAATGCAGCGAGATCTGACCAATATGCAGGATATAGTCTCTGAAACCATCAAACAGATCCGTGAGTTGGCCTATCGATTAAGGCCGGTGGCGCTCGATGAATTCGGGCTATCCCGGGCGCTGGAAATCCTTGTAGAAGATATGACCAACGGGATGGGGATAACGATTGAGAGCAATTTCGATCTTCATGATTTGAATATCCCGACCGAAATTGAAGTGGTGTTGTATCGGATAGCTCAGGAAGGATTGACGAACATCATCCGGCACGCCAGGGCTGGTCGCATCAGGCTTTTACTGAGTGCGGAAAATAAAGGCGTAAAGATGACTCTAGAGGATGACGGGATCGGATTTGATCCCGGAAGAATCTCCATCAACAGCGATCAGCGGCACCTCGGATTGATCAGCATGCGCGAACGCGCAGAGATCATCGGGGGGATGCTGGAGGTTTACACGGCCATTGGCAAAGGCACCACGATAGAAGCTTTTATTCCCATCCTTTAATAATTTACTGCCTAAGTCAAACAGCCTCGCCGGTAATTAAATTTACTGGCGAGGCTGTTTATTGTCGGGAAAAGCCCTACATAATGGTTGATTTTTCCTGATACCGGACTATCAGCAGATTTGATATATTAATGAGCAAGAAGGCAAGTCAAAAAAAACTCGTTATTGGCAACTGGAGGCAAAAGATGAACGATCAAGGCAAGAAAAAACTTACAAGGCGCGATTTCCTGCGTGTATTAGGACTGGGGGCTAGCGCTGTGGTAGTCGGCGCAGCTGTCCAACCTGTGGCAGCTGCACCGGCTTTATCAGCAAACCCAAGTTATGAATACAAGCGCTTTTCTGACCCGGCCGGTCGGAGTCAACGCCCGTGGTGGGTGCGTACCGTCGACCAGCCCACTATGGAAATCGATTGGACCAAGATGAAGCGTTACAACGAAGGCTATAAAGCCGATCTGGGCACGGGCACCGTGCGTGGAAAAGGCTTCGAAGCCTATGTTGGCAAGGATAAGAACGCTGAGCTCGTCAAGCTAAGCGCCGATACCTTAGCGGCTGGGATTGCGAATAATACTCCTGGCTATACCTTGAAAGATCAGTCATTAAACTCGGCTCACAGTGTCCGCGTTCCGATGAGCTTTATGGGTCCACAGAAGGCCAAGACCCCTGAAGATTACGGCGCTACCAAGTGGACCGGCACACCAGAAGAAGCGTCGCGTATTTTGCGTGCTGCCCTGCGCCATAATGGCGCCGCTACAGTAGGTTTTGTTGAGCTGGATGAGAACACGCGTAAACTGATCTACAATTTCGACCCGGATGGCAAGGAAATGGTCTTCACGGATGATGCCCTGCCTTCTGAAACTGAAACCCAACGTTTTATCCCGAATACTGCCAAGTATGCGATGGTGTTCACCATCCAGATGTCGGAAGAGACGATGCGCCGCTCGCCCACTCCTTTGGGCCAGCAAACCACTGGCCTGGCTTACAAACGCCATTCCGTGGTCCAGGGATCCATGCAGGAATTTCTGCGCACGATGGGTTACATGGGTCTGGGTTGTGCCACAACCAACGCGCTGGGTATTGCGCCCGCCTTTGGTGTGCTAGCTGGATTGGGCGAAATGTCGCGCCTGAACCGCATGATCACACCTGAATTCGGACCGATGGTGCGTTGTTTCTTCATTCTGACCGACCTGCCCGTAGCGACCGATAAACCGATTAATGCCGGCGTGATGGAATTTTGTAAACGCTGCAAGAAGTGCGCGGAAGCCTGCGCCACCGGTGCTTTGAGCTTTGATGATGACCCGACCTGGGAAATTCGCGGTCCGTGGAACAATCCTGGTCACAAGGCCTACTTCGAAGATTCCATCAAGTGCATGACCTACTGGAAGACAGTTGGCACGAACTGCGGCATCTGCTTCTCGGTCTGCCCGTTCTCCAAGAAAGACAAGGCCTGGATCCACGACTGGGTCAAGGCGACTGCCTCAGTAGCCCCGGCGATGGATGGTTTCATGCGCAGCATGGATGACGCTTTCGGTTATGGCGCCCAGAAAGACATGGAAGATTGGTGGATGCTTGATCTGCCCGAGTATGGCACCGACAGCAGTGGTATGTTATAAATCAAGGAGAGAACAATGAATAAAAATTTTGTTATTGAAATCAAACAACGACCGTGGTATGAGTGGTTGGTGGGAGCATTTTTTCTTCTGACCGAATTCTTTCTCGTCCAAAATGCAGTTGCCAGCAGCGGCGAAAACGAACCGCGCGCAGCAATGCTGTTCTGGGTGACCTTTTTTGTGCTGTTGATCGTCGCTGGCGTGGTCTGGTTCATGCGCCGGTCCAAGTAGAATTTGTCAGGCTAGTATAAATTTTATCAAAAGGGGAGAGGTGTTGTCCTCTCCCCTTTTTCAATCGGCATCATCTGAATAAATTATTATTATGACTTCTCTAAATCTTCCAGCATCACCCATCCAACCAGCCCTGAAAAAGTCGCTGACTTTGCCGCGCCTGGTTTTAATTATTTCCGTGGCGCTGACGGTCATGGCCTGGCTGGTTGGGTATTTCTCCAGCGGCAGCAGCGCAGAAGTGTTTGTGCCAGATGTATTGGTGGGCGCCGTGCGAGTTGAAACACGCGGCAGTTTGTTTATCGGTTATGGGGCAGATGATGGCATTATCGGTTACGCTGCCAGCGGGAAAAGCCAGGGTTACGGCGGCCCGCTTGAAATGCTGGTGGGGCTGGATCCAAAAGGCGAAATCATCGGGGTCAAACTCACTTCCCAGCGGGAAACGCCGGGTTTTTTCCGGTTAATCCTGGGGAAGGACTTTTTCAAGCAGTACTCCGGGAAAAACTTTCGCGACCCACTCCAGCTGGACCAGGATCTGGACGCGGTCAGCGGGGCAACTGTCAGCTCGGAAGGGATCGCTGCCTCGGCGCGGGATGCAATCCGTCTGATCGCCCAGCAGGGTCTGAATGTGCCCTTGCCGCCCGAAGCGCGCCAAATTCAGTTTGGCTTCCCTGAAATCACCCTGCTTGGCTTATATGCCGCGGGCTATTTTGGCCACAAACACCGTTCGGGTGTGTGGAAGAGACGCATTCGCTGGGGCACGCTGCTGACCGGCATGATCGTGCTCGGTTTTATTTACACGGCGCCGCTGACCATCGCGCAAATCATCGCCCTGTTGAGCGGCTACTGGCCGGATTGGCACAACAACCTGTACTGGTACCTGTTGATCGGTGGAATCTTGTTCGTGACGACGGTGGATTCAAAAAACCCATACTGCAGCTGGTTTTGCCCGTTTGGTGCTTTCCAGGAGTGCCTGGCACAGATCACGAACGCAAAACCCTATCGTTCGAGCCGCTGGGGAGTGTTTTTCACCTGGCTGCAGCGCGGGCTGGCTTTTGCCGCGGTTCTGGTTGGGCTGGCGCTGCGCAGGCCGGGTGTGGCGGGTTATGAACCATTCGCCACGCTGTTTGATTTTCGGGGTAACCTGGTCGAAGTGGTTTTTCTGCTGGTGGTGATCGTGGCGAGCTTGATGATGTATCGACCATTTTGTAATTATTTATGCCCACTCGACCCGGTTTATGATTTTATCGCCGAGAGTCGCCGTTGGCTGCGGGAAGGTTGGCAGGTATGGAAAAAGCAAATCACGAAAAAATAAAAGATATTTTCCTGGCGACGTTCATGCTGGTGAGTGTGGGCTTAATCGTGACACTGTGGGTGAATACCATCCTGCAAAAGGATACCGAGATGCCCTATTTTTACCGGGGAGTGCCAACATTATCGGGATCATATTATGTGACACAGACGGCCATCGCCGAAGGCGCCTTACTGGGAACGGGTACGCCGACGGTTGAGCTAAAACAGCATCATAAAGGAACCGCGACCTTGACAGTGATTCCAACCTTGACCCTGATTCCAACCTTGACCGTGATTCCGACCGTGACACCCGTTTTTACACCAGCGTCTGAGGTGGACAGTTGAGCATGAGATTGAGCCGCCGTGATTTCCTTAAAATTAGCGCACTGACAGGCGCTGTCGTTGGTTTGAGCGCAACTGCTGCCCAGAAGCTGCTAAAGCTGGGCTATTTGAATAAAGTTCGCGATTCCCAGCTGCTGATGGGGACAATTGTTAATTTTGAAGTGGTAGCTGAAAGCAAGGACCAGGCCCTGGCTGCAATCCAGGCGACTGTGGATGAGATGCGGCACCTGATCAGCGTGTTTGACTACCGTCTGGAAAGTAGTGCGCTGGGGCAGTTAAATGCCACCGGAATTACGCGGAACCCGCCACACGAATTGGTGGCCATGCTGCGGCAAGCGCTGCACTTTGGAACCCTATCCAACGGCGCATTCGATGTGACCGTCAAGCCTGTACTGGATGCTTTGCGTGAAAACCGCCTGGCAACACTGGACATCAGGGCGCTGGTCGATTATCGACTCTTGAATGTCACGGACGAAGAAATTTCCCTGGCGCTCCCGGGGATGGCCGTAACCGCGGATGGCATCGCCAAGGGCTGGGTGGTGGATGGCGGAGTGACAATTTTGCGTCAACTTGGCTTTGAGCAGGTGTTGGTGGAAGCCGGTGGTGATATGCTGGCGCAGAGCGCTCAGGATGGACAGGCGTGGAAAATTGGGATTGCCCATCCACGTAATAAGGGCGAGTTTGCGGCTATGATTGCCATTCAAAATCAAGCTGTGGCTACCTCTGGCGATTATATGAATTATTTCAGCGCAGATCATTCCGCGTATCACATCATTGACCCACGCACGGGTCATTCTCCGGCAGAGCTGGCGAGTGCCACGGTCATTGCGCCGAGCGTGGCGGAAGCGGATGCGCTGAGTACAACCATGATGGTGCTGGGAGCCCACGAAGGCCTGGCACTGATCGAAAGGCTGCCTGAAACGGCCGCATTGTTGATTTCCAAAGATTTGCAGATATACCGATCCAGTAAATTTCCTGCAGGATAAAATAAACGAGGTGATCCATGTCCATTCTTCCCGTACCATCCATTGAACAGAATGAAAGTTACGAACAGATCAGAAAGTCGATCGCTGCCGCCCAGGAAAATGGCGACAGCAAAGCAGTCGTGGCCCTGTATAAGAAATTGGGCCAGGCTTACATGGACGCCGGGGACGCCCCGCAAGCGCTGACGGAATTTAACGAAGCGATCAAGCTTGTTTTCAATGGGGATGAGAAGGAAGCTTTTGCACAATTGCTGGGGCTGCGAGGCCTGGCGCTTAAATCTATAGGCAATTATTCGCTGGCGCTGCAGGCATTTCGCAAATCGCATGTATTGGCGCTCGAGATAAAGCACCCGGCGCTGGCGTGTGATGCGCTGATCCATGCCGCGGTATTGCATTCAGAGATGGGAAAAGTTACCGAGGCTGTCGAAGCGTTGAACGATGCTTTGAAGGTTGCCACGGAAAATAAAGACAAGTTGCGCAAGATGCGGGTGTATGGTCTGATGGGAGATAATTATTTCAGGCAGCCGGACTCGCAAAAAGCCACAGAAAATTATTTGCTGGCGTGTGATGTTGCGCAGGATTTGATGAATCGGGCGGCGGAGTGCTCATTTATCACCAAGCTGGGCAATGTCCTGCTGCTGGAAGGCAAATTGGAAGCCGCTAACGATAAATATGAACGCGCGCTCAAGCTAGCCTCGGCCCTGGGCGATAGGATCGCGGAAATCAATATCCTGGGTGGGTTGTTTCGAACGCATGCCCTGGCTGGTGATGTGAAACTGGCGCAGGTCTACGGCGAGCAAACCATTCATCTGGCGGCGGAGATAGAGCACGTGGCGGCTGAACTGGCCAACATTCATGCACTGGCTACCTTTCTGATCGATCAAAGGCACTTTGAACCAGCCATGCTGCTGCTGGAACGTGGCCTGCAGGTTGTGCGGGAGCAGACTGATCTGAGCTCGCAAATAGAGTTATTGGACCTGCAAGGAAAGGCATTTTCACTGCAGGAGAAATACAATGAGGCGCTGGAAAGCTGGAATATGGCCTTGACTTTGGCCAGCAACCTGCAGGATGAAGTGTTGATGGCCAGGTTGTTTGGCAGGATGGCGGCGGGCTTTGCCGAAACAGGTGATCTTGAAAAATCGGTGGAATGCGCTGAAAAAGCATTGGAACTGGCACTGCTGAATGAAGACAGCAAGCTGGCGGCTGAACAACAAATCCTGTTGGCTTTTAATTTCAGGGATAGCAATCAGCACGAGAAAGCTATTCAATTTTGTCGGGCAGCCATTGCTGCTTATGAAATTATCAATGACATTGAAATGATCGCTCAGGCTAAAACTTTGTTGACTGAGTTGGAAAACTAGGAAAATCCGGACATTCTCATTATTCTCCTTGGGCAAGTGGTTTGAAAGTAGATGGACGGTGAGAAACGTCCATCTACCAAAACATTCTTTCAGAATTTCTTGAGTAAGTTGTAGCTGAATAGTCATTTGGTAACATTTGCAAAATTCCAGAATTGTTTTTTTTGAATCCGAAATTTATGATCGTGATGTTTATGACAGGTTCAATCGGGAAGACAACTGACGGATAGGCAAGGCCAGCCTGGTTAACCTTATTTACAAGGGAACATCCATTTTGTGCCTGGTATAAAGAAAGCACCCTGTGTGAGAACCTGGTCCTGAGGCCATTTTCACAGATGGGTGCTTTCTTTTCGTATGTTGTTTTAGTTCACCCGATCAAACAAGGTGTCGGTTTTGATAACTACTGGTTGAGTATTTATGGGCGGGTGATGCGTGGAGCAACCCACACAGTGCGATCCAGTGCGCCGGAAGTACCATTATCTTCATCAATCTTAAGAATAAAATTGACACTCTGCCCGGCCAAGGCACTCAGGTCAATGTCCACATCGCGGAGCATGCCTTCATAGCGTTCTGCATAGTTGAACAAATTATAGACAGTAGGATCGCCACCAATCTGGTAATCGAGAATATAGCGCGCATAACAGGAGGTGGCACCGTACTCGCAGCCGATGGTGGTCTTGAAGTGGTCGCCACTCAGTACTGCAAACGCCGGGAAGACTCCCTGAAGATAACCACCATCGATATCATCTGGAACCAACAACAGGCTGGCGCGGATATCGGTGCTGTTATCTTCCAGGTGAACAGTGGTCACCTTCTTCGCAACGCCACCGGCACTCGGATCGGTACCGCCGAAGGTGATTGAGCCAGAAGTATTGGTCCAGACTGCCACCGCCGGGTTGGCAGTGAAATCAAAAGCCGTGGCACCGCTGGTGTCAGGTGTGTTGGTTGGGGTCGGGATGGGTGTGGCGGTGGTTACTCCGACATAATCGATGTGTGGTGCCACCCAGACGGCGCGGTCAAACGCACCGGATACGCCGCTGTTATCAGAAATAGTCAAAATGAACTTGACATCCTGTCCGGCTAATGCATTCAGATCAATGTCCACACTGCGGGGTAGACCCTCATAGCGCTCTGCATATTGGAACAAATTGTGCAGAGTCGGACTGCCGACAATCATGTAATCGAGTGTAAAGTACATATTACAGTTATTGGCGCCGTACTGGCAGCCGATGGTGGCTATGAAGTGTTCGCCATTCTGTACGGTATAAACCGGGAAGGTACCCTTAATATAACCGCCCAGTCTTGCGTCTGGAACCATCAGCAGGCTGGAGAAATCATAGGTGGTGCCGTCTTCCAGCCTGACACTGTTCAAGGGTTTGACCACGCCATTCATATTTGGGTCTGCCCCATCAAAATATACAAAAGAATCAGTCTGCCAAATTGTTGAAGCGTTGACGTCAGAATTAGTGAAATTAAATCCATTCGTTGCGGCAGTGGCGGTGGGTGTGGCGGTGACTGTAGCGGTGATGGAAGCAGAAGGTGTGGCAGAATCGGTTGCGCTGATGATGGACGTGAGAGTCGCAGTAGGGGTGCGGGTCCTGGTGGGGGTGCGTGTTTTGGTGACGGTGCGCGTGAGCGTGATGGTAGGCGTGAAGGTCAGCGTCGAGGTCGGCGTTTCGGTGATGGTGGGCGTAACGCTGGGCAGGTCGGTTAATGTCGCGGTGAGAGTCCTGGTCAGCGTGGCGGTGCGCGTCTTGGTGACGGTGCGGGTTGGTGTGATAGTGCGTGTGAGCGTGATGGTGGGCGTGAGTGTGAGGGTAGAGGTTGGTGTTTCGGTGATTGTGGAAGTTAGGGTTGGGGTATAAGTCAGCGAGGCCGTGGGCGTGCGGGTCAGGGTGGGTGTGCGCGTCTTGGTGACGGTGCGCGTTAACGTGATGGTGCGTGTGAGCGTGATAGTAGGCGTCAGTGTAATGGTAGAGGTCGGCGTAGTTGTAATTGTGGAAGTTAGGGTTGGGGTATAAGTCAGCGAGGCCGTGGGCGTGCGGGTCA
>CAYWXS010000031.1:0-13457 GCA_964462245.1 uncultured Anaerolinea sp. | reverse complement strand
GGGTGGGGGTGCGTGTCTTGGTGACGGTGCGCGTTAACGTGATGGTGCGTGTGAGCGTGATTGTGGGTGTGAGTGTGATGGTAGAGGTCGGCGAAGTTGTTATAGTGGAAGTTAGTGTTGGGGTATAAGTCAGCGAGGCCGTGGGTGTGCGGGTCAGGGTGGGGGTACGTGTTTTTGTGACGGTGCGCGTGAGCGTGATAGTGCGTGTGAGCGTGATTGTGGGTGTGAGTGTGATGGTAGAGGTCGGCGAAGTTGTTATAGTGGAAGTTAGTGTTGGGGTATAAGTCAGCGAGGCCGTGGGCGTGGTGGTCAGGGTAGCGGTGCGTGTTTTGGTGGGTGTGCGCGTTTTGGTGACGGTGCGCGTAAGCGTGATGGTAGGCGTGAGCGTAATGGTAGGCGTCAGCGTTTTGGTGAGGGTGGCTGTGCTGCTGGGTACGGGCGTCAATGTGATGGTAGGTGTCGGGCTCAGGGTGGCGGTGCGTGTTTTGGTGGGGGTGCGCGTCTTGGTGACGGTGCGCGTGAGCGTGATGGTGGGGGTGAATGTAATGGTTGAAGTGGGTGTGGCTGTAATGGTGGCTGTGGAGGTTGGGGTGAAGGTTTGTGTGACAGTTGGGGTGCTGGTGACGGTGGGGGTACGCGTTTTGGAGGGAGTGCGGGTGGCTGTACGGGTGACAGTACTTGTGCGGGTGGGTGTTGTGGATGGGGTGGGTGTATCTCCAGCAGCTACAGATTGAAGCGCGTCGTAAGCCTGGATTAAGCCATATCCATAATAAATGTCTTTACCGGCGGCCCCCAGGTCCAGGGCTGTATTTTCGATGGCTGCCCGGATTTTTACATTGGTGTCGTATTGCGGAAGCGAACCAAGGAGGGAAGCCAGCCCGGCAACATACGGGGCAGCCATGGATGTGCCTTGCAACGAAAGGTACCCACTCGGATCACAAAGTGAGCAGGCGCCGGTTGGAACAGTTGAAATGATGCTGACGCCTGGTGCGACAACATCCAAAAAATCGCCGTATTCAGAAAAAGCGGCGCGCTGGTTGAGGCTATTGGTGGCGCCCACTGCGATGACATTTGGGTAAGCCGCCGGGTAGTTGGGTACTTCTACCCCGTTGTTCCCGGCCGAAGCAACGATCACGACGCCTAAGTTATAGGCGTAATTGACAGCTTCTTCCAATGCTATAGAGGCTGAGGTACTGCCGAGGCTCAGATTGATGACATCGGCGCCATGATTGGCGGCCCAGATGATGCCCTCGGCAACCCCGCTGGTTAATCCACTGCCGGAACTATCCAGTACTTTGACCGGCATGATCTTAGCCCCCCAGGATATGCCGGCGACACCTGTGGAATTATTGGTGATGGCAGCGGCTATTCCGGCTACATGCGTACCGTGACCGAAATCATCCATGGGATCGCTATCCAAATTAACGAAATCGTAGCCAGCGACGATCTTGCCTGCCAGGTCGGGGTGGGTCAGGTCCACGCCGGTGTCTATGACGGCGATTACCTGGCTGGTGGAGCCGGTGGTAATATCCCAGGCTGTGCGAGCCTGGATATTAGACAGCGCGTATTGCGAAGACGAATAGGTATCGTTTACGGCTGTGTCGGTCGCCTGGACGATATAATCAGGTTCGACAAATGCGACGTCCGCGGACAGTTTTAGAGCTGCCATTTTTTGTTGCATTAATTCGGCTGGGACGGTAATGATGGTGGCATTGATGGCATTCAGGCCTGGTGCAGAAGCAATTACGGCCCCGGTTGTCTGAAGCGCTTTTGTGCGCATGGGTAGGGAGGTTTTGGTTTTGAATTTAACAATGATGCGGCCGGGGACATAAGCCTGTTTCGCCGCCTGGGTTGGGATGGAAGCCTGGCTCGGAGACGTGTTTGCTGGATTTGTAAAGGCAGAATTTGAGAGCAGAGTGAAGATTGCCAGGAACGAAAATAAACGGTTTTTTATTGGAGTCATGGGTTAACTTTCTGTTCGACTATCGCTGTCGAATGATCAAAACTGCCTCGAGCGTACCAATTAGACTTTATTATTCAGGAGCCGGACCACAGGAGACCAATAAAAGTTAAGCCAAAAATTTTCGCTGTATTTGAAGCTGGCGATTTGTTCATTCATTAACATAACCCAACCAGGTTCAAGCAGAAAAACTGTACCAATAAAGTTATTCAAAACCAGATTATCAAGCTTTTTCTAATGATTTCTTGTTTCATTATAGTTGGTTCAATCGGGAAAAAAACTTACGGATATGCAAGGCCAGCCTGATCTATTGTGTTCAAATGGGAACATCCAATTTTTTGTGCCTGAAATTAAAGAAAGCAGCCTGCAGGATGCTTTCTTTTAAAATGTGGTTTTTTAGTCCACTTGAATAACTATAGTGTCAGTTTTGAAAACTACTGGTTAGGTATTTATGGACGGACGATACGCGGATAGATCCATAAAGCGCGATTGGGAGCGTATAAGGTTCCATCGTTAACAGTTTTCAAAATAATATTGACAGATTTCCCGGCCAAATAACTCAGATCAATGTTTGTGGCTGTAGCATCCGGATTTTGATCTGATCTGTAGAAGGTCGAAATATACACAGGAGAATTAGCACCTTCCTGGTACTGGAGTAGGAACCCAGCATTACAACTGATAGTGTCATACTGGCAGGCATAGGTGGTCTTAAATCGATCACCTGACTGGATCGTGACTGCCGGAAACTTAACTGAAATCCAACCATTGGCGACATATTGTGGGACTGTCAGCAGGCTGGGAAACTCAAGAATGCTGCCGTTTTTTAGCCGGGAAGGGTTCAAAAGGCGGGCAACGCCGTTAATATTGGGGTCTGTGCTATTAAGAGATAGGGATCCAGCGCCAGTTGTCCAGGTCGAAGATTGCAGGACCGTCGTATCAGTCATATCCTGGATTATTTGCTCAGAACTGGCAGCGACATTCACGATGCGCGGTGCCATCCAGACGGCGCGGTCCACAGCACCGCTATTGTTGTAATCAGTCACCTTGAGAACGAACCTGACGCGCTGCCCTATCAATCCGCTCAGATCAACGTCCCAATTTTTGATTAGACCATCATAGATTTCGATGGGTCCATCAAGATCATAATACCAGGTCGGGTCGTTTTCCAGCAGATATGCGAGTGTATAGACTGTAACGCAGGCATGGGCGTCGTACTGACAGCCGATGGTGGCTTTGAAGTGATCGCCAGCCTGTACGCTATAAAGCGGGAAGGTACCCACAAGAAAACCGCCGTTGCTATTTTCTGGAACTGTCAGCAGGCTGGGGAGCTGATAGGTATAGCCGTCTTCCATCTTAACACTGTCCAAAGCTGTGACCACGCCAATGGTGTTGGGGTCAGCTCCATTAAAAGGGACGGGCCCAGCTCCACTCTGCCAGATCGTGGCAGAATTGCCGGCATAAGCAGTGAAATCCATGCTGCCCGTTATGGCAGTAGCAGTAGCGGTAGGTGTGGCGGTATGTGTGACAGTGGGTGTAGCGGTGACAGTGGCAGTAAGTGTGACAGTACGTGTGACAGTGGGTGTGGCGGTAAGAGTGACTAAAGGTGTGGCTGTGGCTGTAGATACCGGACCATGCTCGATGCGCGGCGCGATCCAGACACCGCGGTCTTCTGCGCCAGCGCCTGGCTGAGATGCAGAGTCTGTAATTTTCAGAATAAATTGGACGTTTTGACCCTCAAGGTTCCACATCTCGAGAGGTCTGTCTACATTTGTAATAGACCCTTCGTACCTTTCGGAGTATGAATTTATCAGGTGTTCCGTCGGATCACCTTCAAGCAAGTATGCGATGGTAAAGTCTGCATAACAGTTTGTGGCGCCGTACAGGCAGCCGATGGTAGCTTTGAAGTGATCGCCAGCCTGTACGCTATAAACCGCGAATATACCCTCAATATAACTGCCGTCGCTATTTTCTGGAACTGTCAGCAGGCTGGGGAGATCATAGGTGTTGCCGTCTTCCATCTTAACACTAATCAACGATTTGACTACGCCATTGTCGTCGGGGTCAGTTCCATCAAAAGTGACAGGTCCAGTCGCGTTCTGCCAAATTGTGGAAGCATTGACGTCTAAAGTAGTGAAATCCAAGCTGACCGTTACAGCAGTAGCGGTGGCAGTAGCAGTGTCGGTGGCGGTAGCGCTGACAGTTGGCGTATTTGTGATTGTGGATGTGAGAGTCACAGTAGGGGTGGGCGTTTTAGTGGGGGTGCGCGTCTTGGTGACGGTGCGCGTCAGCGTAATAGTGGGGGTTGGTGTGTTAGTAACGGTGGGTGTGCTGCTGGGCAGCGGCGTCAATGTGACGCTGGGTGTCGGGCTCAAAGTGGCGGTGCGGGTTTTGGTGGGTGTGCGCGTTTTGGTGACGGTGCGCGTCAACGTGACGGTGCGCGTCAGTGTAATGGTGGGCGTCAGCGTCAGGGTCGAGGTCGGCGTTTGTGGAATGGTGGGCGTGCTGCTGGGTACGGGTGTTAATGTTAGAGTGGCGGTGCGTGTTTTGGTGGGGGTGCGCGTCTTGGTGACGGTGCGCGTCAATGTGACGGTGCGCGTCAGCGTGATGGTAGGCGTCAGCGTCAGCGTCGAGGTCGGCGTTTGTGTGATGGTGGGAGTGCTGCTGGGTACGGGTGTCAATGTTACAGTGGCTGTTTTGGTCAGGGTGGGGGCGCGCGTCTTGGTGGGGGTGCGCGTAAATGTGAGGGTGGGAGTCAGTGTAATGGTAGGAGTCTGCGTGATGGTAGGCGTGAGCGTAGACGTTGAGGTCGAGGTTTCTGTGGGGGTGGGAGTGCTGCTGGGCACATCGGTTAATGTCACAGTAGCTGTTTTAGTTTTGGTGGGGGTGCGCGTCTTAGTGACGGTGCGCGTCAGGGTGACGGTGGGTGTCAGCGTCAATGTCGAGGTCGGCGTTTCTGTGATGGTGGGCGTGCTGCTGGGCAGCGGTGTCAATGTGACGGTGGCAGTGCGGGTCAGGGTGGCTGTGCGTGTCTTGGTGGGGGTACGGCTGGCTGTGCTAGTAACGGTGGGAGAGAGGGTGGGGGTGGCGGAGGGCTGGACCGGGGTGGATGAGAGGGCGTCGTAGGCCTGGATCAATCCGAACCCATAGTAAATATCCTTGCCAGACGTGCCAAGGTCGAGGGCTGTATTTTCGATGGCTGCGCGAATTTTTGCGTTGCTATTAAATTCGGGCAGTGATCCGAGCAGGGATGCCAGCCCGGCAACATACGGGGCTGCCATGGAGGTGCCGCTCATTGTATTGTACCCATTGTCCTCAAGTGGCGCGCAGTAGGTGCAGCTGCCGATTGGAATAGTGGATTCAATGAAGACGCCCGGTGCGACAACATCCACAAAATCACCGTATTCAGAAAAAGAGGCCCGCTGATTGGCACTATTGGTGGCACCGACTGCGATGACATTTGGGTAAGCCGCCGGGTACGTTGGTATTTGAACTCCGTCGTTCCCGGCTGAAGCAACGATCACAACACCCAGGTTATAGGCATAATTGAGAGCATCTTCCAATGTGGTAGAGGCTGAAGTACTGCCAAGGCTGAGGTTGATGACAGTGGCGCCGTTGTCGGCGGCCCAGATGATGCCCTCGGCAACGTCGCTGGTGAATCCACTGCCAGAAGCATCCAGTACCTTGACCGGCATGATTTTAGCACCCCAGGACAGACCGGCAATGCCTTTGGCATTGTTGGAAACTGCAGCGGCAATTCCGGCGACATGCGTACCGTGACCAAAATCATCCATGGCAACGTCATCAGAATTAACGAAATCGTAGCCAGCGATGATCTTGGCTGCCAGGTCGGGGTGGGTCAGGTCCACACCTGTGTCGATGATGGCAATGATCTGGCTGGCAGCGCCAGTGGTAATATCCCAGGCCTGGTAGGCCTGGATATTATCGAGCGCATATTGAGCAGTTGAATACGGATCGTTTACGATTGTTTCGGTTGTCTGGTAGATATAATCGGGTTCGACCGAGGCGATATTCGCTGAAAGTTTTAGGGCTGCCATTTTTTGCTGCAGTAATTCGGGCGGGACGCTAAGGACGGTGGACCCAATGGCGGCAAGCCCGGGTGCGGCTGCCACGCTCAGGCCTGCTGCCTGGATGGTGCTGGCACGCATGCTGGCAGTGCTGCTGGGTTTGAATTTGACGATCAGACGGGTGGGGGAATAGGCTAAAGCGGTGGCGGCGGATGCTATTTGGTTCTGGCTACTGTTGGCCGGGAGAAAGGCCGAATTTGAAAAAAGGAAAAAGATAGCCAGAATGGAGAATAATTTATTTTTGGAGTGAGACATGGTTTTTTCTTCCTGCCGCAGTTGGCGGTCTGCTTAAGCGAATCGAAACTTCCAGGTGTTGGTCCTACGCACATAGCCGGGATAGATAATTTCTCCAGAGAAAAACAGTACCAATGAGATTGGAAAAATTATTTCGCTTAATAATCAGGTCTCTAACAATAATAATTTGTTGGGTTTTCACAGAAAAAACAATAAATTTACACTTTCCAGCCCCCTGTCAACCCGGCAGTTTGAAACTAACCATAAATGCTTACAAAGTACCTATCTATTTATCGGTTGACATTTATTAAACTTTAGTAAGTTTACTACTTGCTTAGCGCACTGTGTGAAATTTGGTACTAGTTAACGAAACTGTAAGGAAAAAAACTGATGATAGCAGTTTGTCGGGTGTGTTTTGGACTAAATCCCCGATTTTAAGTAAATAAAAACGCCGTGTGCATTCAAGCACACGGCGTTTCATTTGGTTTTTGTTTCGCAGTCTTATTCTTTCTGCCGGCGCAGGAAGAACTTGGTGATTTCTTCTGAAACAGCCGGGATCAGGCTTAGACCCAGAACGGTGGCCCATTCCAGGCCGGACATCCAGTGCGTGTTGAAGATGTTTTGCAGGAAGGGCACCACGCAGACCAGCAGCAGCAGGGAAAGCGAAGCGCCAACGGCGTACTGCATCCACTTGTTGGAGAAGAATCCGATCTGGAAGATGGAGGCGCGTTCGGAGCGGACGGTGTAGGCACGGAACAGTTCTGCCAGTGAGAGCGTAATGAAGGCCATGGTTTCAGCAGTGCGGAGTGCTTCCATTTCCACTGCGTGCCAGTCAAAACCCAGTAAAAAGGAAAGACCGCTCTGACCGGCTGCGGGCAGATGGCCCAGGTTGGCCAGTTCCCAGAGCAGACCCAGGCAGAAGGCGGTCAACACGGCGCCAGTTTGTGCAAAAGTCTGGACGATGATTCCCGTGAGCATGGATTTATTGATGATGGCTTCGTTGCGAGCGCGCGGTTTGCGATCCATAACATCCGGGTCGCCTTTTTCCATGGCCAGAGCCAGGGCGGGGGCGCCATCGGTGATCAGGTTGAGCCACAGCAGTTGAATGGCTGTCAGCGGGGCGGGCAGCCCGGCCAGGGTGGCCAGGAAGATGATCATGATCTCGGCTACGTTCGAGGAGAGCAGGAAGAAGACAAATTTACGAATGTTGCCATAAATGATACGACCCTGGGCTACGGCCGAGACGATGCTGGCGTAGTTATCATCGGTCAGGACCATGTCAGCTGTTTCTTTGGCGACATCGGTGCCGGTGATGCCCATGGCTACGCCGATATCGGCGCGTTTGATGGCGGGCGCATCATTAACGCCATCGCCGGTCATGGCGACGACTTCATTATTCGCCTGCAGTGCATCCACGATGCGCAGTTTGTGTTCCGGGGAAACCCGGGCGAAAACATCTGTATCTTCAATGACCTTGACCAGGTCTGCATCCGAGATGGCATCCAGTTCGGCGCCGGTCATGACTTTTTTACCGGGGCGCAGCAAGCCGATTGCCTCGGCAATGGCGCGGGCAGTGTTGGGGAAGTCGCCGGTGATCATGACGGTGCGAATACCGGCATGCCGGGCAGACGCCAGGGCGATCTTGACTTCTTCGCGCGGCGGGTCGATCATGCCGATCAGACCGACAAAGGTCAATTCCTGTTCCAGGTTTTCAGCGCTTATCTCGCCCTGAATTTGGGGGACGGCTCGGAAAGCGACACCCAGCACGCGCAGCGCGTCCCTGGTCATGCCATCGTTTGCATCCAGGATCTGTTTGCGGGCGGCATCATCCAGCGCAGCGGATTGATCATCCATGGTTTGGTAGCGGGTGCAGAGTTTTAATACGACATCCGGGGCACCTTTGACGGCAATGACACGCCAGTCTTTGTGTTCGTTACTATGGAAAGGTGATGGATCCTCGGGGCTGGGGTCTGCCACGGAGTGCACGGTGATCATACGTTTGCGTTCAGAATCAAAGGGGACTTCGTTTTCGCGCGGATAGGCATCGTCCAGGTCTTCGTGCGCGGCTCCGGCTTTTTCGGCGGCCACAATCAGCGCGGCTTCGGTCGGGTCGCCGATGACATGGATCGATTCGCCGCCTTCGGAAAGCTCAGCGTCGTTGTTGATCACGCCCAGCCAGAGTGTGCTCAGGATGGCCGGGTACTTTTTGATGTCTACATTCTTTCCGTCCACCTGAAAATCGCCCTTGGGGGCATAGCCTGTACCGGTCACTCCAACGAACTGGTTGGCAGACCACAGGCGGGTAACGGTCATTTCGTTCTGGGTCAGCGTGCCGGTTTTATCGGAGCAAATGGTGGTGGCGGAGCCGAGGGTTTCGACTGAGGAGAGTTTGCGGATGAGGGCGTGCTTTTTGATCATTTCTTGCATGCCCAGTGCCAGGCTGATGGTGACCACGGCGGGCAGACCTTCGGGAACGGCGGCTATCGCCAGGCTGACGGCGATCAGGAAGGCTTCGGTCAGCGGTTTGGCATATTCGGTGAAATAGGCCAGCGGGGAGGTGAAGAGCAGGCTCAGTTGGGTGTCGTAAAAGACGGCCACGACAAAGACCAGGGCGACCAGGATCAGGGCGCCGATGCTGAGGGTTTTACCGAGCTCGTTCAAACGGCGCTGCAAGGGGGTTTCCTCGGTCTCTACGCTTTGCAGCATGGTGGCGATCAATCCGAGCTGGGTTTTCATACCCGTGCTGGTGACCACTCCTTTGCCGCGGCCGTAGCTGACGGTTGTGCCCATAAAGGCCGAGTTCTTACGGTCACCGAGTGGTGCGCCGGGCTCCAACTGCATGGCGGCGTTTTTCTGAACGGCGAGTGATTCGCCGGTTAACGAGGCTTCCTCCACTCGCAGGTTGACCGCATCCAGCAGACGCAGATCGGCTGGAATGAAGTTTCCAGCTTCCAGGTAGACGATATCACCCTGCACGAGCTCACGCCCGGGGATGGTGATACGCTGCCCATCGCGCAGTACATGGGCTTCGGGTGCGGCTAGTTTTTTTAGGGCTGCCAGGGCTTCTTCGGCGCGGCGTTCCTGGACGATGCCCAGCACGGCGTTCATGACCACAATGGCCAGGATGGCGGCGGCGTCCACGACTTCACCCAGCAGGATGGAAATGACCGAGGCGATGATCAAGAGCATGACCACAAAATCTTTGAGCTGATCCCAGAGCATGGATAGAAAACCTGCACGTTTGGCTTCTTCCAGTTGATTGGGTCCGTATTGTTCCAGGCGTTTTTTGGCTTCGGCATCACTCAGACCATTTTCGGCAACCTCAAGACTTGTTAGGACCTGGTGTGAGGATAGGGTGTGCCAATTTTGCTGTTCTTGCTGTTCGGGCGGATTAGTATTCGCCATTAGGGAACTCTCCTGTGATTAAGACTCGCTGGGATTTTGTTTGTGCGGCGCTTTTTGAGGGAAATAACTGGCGCGCACAGTTACAAAAATCGTTTGGGCGCGGATCGTTTTTTCGAACGACCTGATTTGGAATGGAAGCGAGTGAACCCACTTCAACCTTGAGTTACTTTACAAACAAGATTATATAACATGAATTGGGATTGTGGGAAAAAAATGGGGGTTTTGACGTAAGCAAGTCGCTGTCAATTTATGAGCACCTGTTCCGGTAATTGACCAACCACGAAAGACACGAACCACACGAACCACAAAAAAGCCGCCCACTCTTTTTCGTGGTTGTGGTAATTGTTTTGTTTTGGGTTGTGGGGCGCTTGCCAGACTGGCCCAGCTTCATTTAATTACATTTTTTACCAGCTTTGGAGCATCCCCCCGGGAATGGTGTAATAAAAATTTGAATAGGTGTACAATGATATTATGGGGGCGATAGTGCCAAGTAGATCAATTTGAGGAACGCCGGTTTTGGTGCAGCGGTTCATAGTGCTGGTCAGTTGGTTTGGTTTATTCTGGAACGAAGTATGCTGCAGGAGCAATTTTGTGCCATTTAAGAAAACACCTTTCGAAAAACTAGCGCGAACTTCGCCAGATGACCGCCCATTTTTTAGTATGTTTGAGAGCCATTCGGCGATTATGTTGTTAATCGAACCCCTGACTGGTGCCATTCTGGATGCCAATCTGTCTGCATTGGAATTTTACGGCTATCCAAAACTGATCGGCATGTCGATTACTGATATTAATACTTTGCCGGCTGAGCAACTGGCACAGGATTGTCAGAAAGCATTAAATAATACCCAAACTTACTTTGTTTTCAGGCAGCGCCTGTCGAATGACGAAAATCGCATTGTGGAAGTCAATTTTTCTCCACTCACGGTCCAGGGCCGGCAGGTTCTGTTTTCGATTACGCATGATATCTCCAGGCGGGATCAGATCAAGACCGGGCTGGATAAAATGGCGCGTGTTCTTTCGGATGATGAGATCATCGAATATGAACAGGCCCTGGAAAATATGAACATTTATCCAATTGAGTTGGAGATGCAGAACCATGAGCTGCGCCGCTCGCAGCTGCAGCTCGAAGCCATGAAGGCGCGTTATCTTGATCTATACGACCTGGCCCCGGTGGGTTACTGCACGCTCAGCCCGGAAGGCAGGATACTGGAATCAAACCTGGTAGCGGCCGGAATGTTTGGGGAAACCCGGACATTTCTGGATGGAAAACCATTTGCCCGTTTTATCCTCAAGGAATACGCAGATATTTTTTACTTATGCCAAAAGCGACTATTCGCAAGCGGCCTACCGCAAACCTGCGAATTGCAGATGCTGAACAAAAATTACCCGGCTGGTCTGGCCTGGGTCTTTCTGGAAGCCAGCCTGGCGCTGGACGCGCAGGGTGCGCCAGAAGCCCGGATTGTGATCATCGATATATCTGAACGCAAACAGGCCGAGGTCGAAGCTGTGGAGCGCGAGGCTGCCAGGCGTGAGCAAGCCGTATTGGCGAAAGCTGACGCGGAACGGCGTTTGCTGTTGGATAATATTCAGACCCAGGTCTGGTATATGACTGACGACCATACCTATGGCATCGTCAACAGCGCGCATGCGGCTTTCGTTGGTATGAGCAAAGAGAGCCTGGTTGCCAGGAGCCTGTACGACTTTACCCAAAATGATACTGTGGATGGTTACATTCAGGATGTCAAACAGGTCTTTGCCAGCGGGCAGGTCATACGCACTGAGCTCCGCTTGCCCAATGCTGCGGGTGAATTACGCCTGTTAGATATCATGACATCTCCGATCATGGATGTGGACGGAATCGTCCAGCAGGTGGTTTGTTCGGCGGAGGATATCACCGAGCGCAAGCAAGCTGAAGATATACTCAATGAAAAAGAACAATTCATTCATTCCACGCTGGACGCCCTTTCGGTGCTCCTGGCCATTCTGGATGAGAATGGCATTATCCTTTCAGTAAACCGGGCCTGGCGGGACTTTGCCCTGGTCAATGACGGGGAACCGACCTACCAGTGCGAAGGGGTCAATTATCTCGCCCTATGCGATGCGGCTATTGGACCTGATTCTAGTGTAGCAGCCGCCTTTGCCGCCGGGATGCGCGTGGTGCTCCAGGGAAAACAGGATGAGTTCACCCTCGAATATCCTTGCGACGCCCCGCACGAAAAACGCTGGTTCACCGGCAAGGCGACCCGCTTTACCCACAACGGAGCCATTCATCTGGTTGTTGCCCACGAAAACATCACCGAGCGCAAGCAGGCTGAGCAAGCGCTGCTGCAAAGTGAGCAGCGTTATCGGGCCGTGGTAGAGTGGGCGCCGTATGCGATTGTTGTGCATCGGGATGGGAAAATAATCTATGTCAACCCGGCTGCCATGCGGATGTTTGGCGCCAGCTCGGCGCAGGCTCTGCTCGGCAATCGGATATATGATCGGATCCATCCCGATTCTCATAAAAACGTACAGGCACGCTTGAAGAAATCGCTTGAGGAAGGTGTGAGTGCGCCGTTGGCTGAGCTGCAATACCTGAGGCTGGATGGAAGCATTGTAGATGCTGAAGTCCAGGGCATTCCTATTTTATACGATGGTGCGCCGGCCATTTATGTCGTCCTGGCTGATATTTCGGCGCGCAAGCAGGCTGAGCAAGCGCTGTCTTATGCGCATTGGCAATTGGAGAGTACGATCCAGGGTACGCATGTTGGCACGTGGGAATGGAACGTCCAGACTGGGGAAACGGTATTTAACGAAATTTGGGCCCAGATTATCGGTTATTCGCAGGACGAATTGGCGCCCATCAGCATTAAGACCTGGGAACGGCAGGTGCATCCCGATAATCTGATATTATCGAGTGCATTGTTGGAGCGCCATTTCGCGGGTGAATTGCCCTATTATGATTGCGAGCTGCGCATGAAACACAAGGATGGGCACTGGGTTTGGGTTCAAGATCGCGGTCAGGTTATCACGCGCACTGTTGACGGCAAACCGCTTCTAATGTTTGGCACCCACACGGACATCAGTGTGCGTAAAGCCGCCGAAGAAAAGATACGCTTATTGAATATCGAGTTGGAAAATCTGGCCCTGACCGATTTCCTGACCAATTTATTCAATCGCCGCTATTTTATGGTGCGAGGCGCCGAAGCCGTCAAGCGTGTTTTACGCAATCAAGAACCCCTGGCACTCTTAATGTTGGATATCGATTTGTTTAAGCAGGTTAATGATAACTATGGGCATGAAGTGGGGGATTTAGCGCTTCAGCATGTGGCGGGGGTTTTGAAATCCAGCCTGCGCGAAATTGATATCCTGGCGCGAATTGGCGGCGAGGAATTTGCGGTGCTGCTGCCAAACACGTGTCAGGCTGACGCAGTAGACCTGGCTGAACGGGTTCGAAAGCAGGTGCAAGAGACACCTTTCGCAACAGAGGGTGAATCAGTAATCATTACCATCAGCCTGGGTGCGGCTGTTTTTGGGAAAGGTATGCTTGATATCGATGATTTGCTCCGAGATGCTGATCTGGCATTGTACGATGCCAAGCACAGCGGACGTAACTGTGTCAGGGTGTTTCGAGATAATCTACCCCCCCCCCCCCCCGGGGGGGGGGGGGGTCTCCAGGCGGAGCCCAAAGAGGCGGGCCAAAAGCTTGAATAAAAAAACCCCCAAAAAAAGGGGGTTGTTTATTCAACGTGGGTATTACAAGGGGGGGGTGGGGAAAAGTAAACTGTTTTGGG
>CAYWXS010000030.1:0-63278 GCA_964462245.1 uncultured Anaerolinea sp. | reverse complement strand
GCCATTTTGACGCCCACTCGTTCTCCGGGCGGAGAGCGGGAACGGTGAACGCCGCCTCAAAAGAGACGGGCCGTTTACTCTCTGCTGCTTATTAGGCAGCGAGGGGCATAGCGGCGTAGGAAGTGCGGTTGGCACTTGATTTTTTGTGCTGATTTTTCGAGTTCGGCACCTCTCGGCACGCATTCCGGAGCCAGCCTCTCCCGTCGAAGCCTGGCATCCCCAGGAAGGACAAGCAATGACTGCTAAAAATATTATAGCACATGTGTTGAAATTTTAAACACGTGCGCTCGAGGATTAATGTTACCAGGCTTTTTTAGTGAACTTAGTTATTTGATCTCATTGTTCCCAGGTTACGATATATTCTGTCAGATCATCTTTTTTCAAAATATTTGTATCTTTCAAAATCCATTTTCCAGATAAACTTATTTCTTTTAAGGTTAGTTCAAAATGGCACATCGCGATTCCCATATCTAAATGTTGGATATCTGCGACGCCAAGGAAGCGGGTTAATGTGCTTTCACGATAACCGCGTGTTCTTTGAAGAAAAAAGTGAAAATTATTCCCTGTTTGTACGATCCTCCAGGGTTGCTTGTTGGATGCTGATGGACCAATTCGGACCATTTCTAGCGGTTCAGTCCATTCCTGTGCAATTTCATGGGTGAGGGGATGATCAAAATTGTCCATAAAAAATAGACTTTCCCAGGGAAGGCGCTTGTCGGCACTGATTTGCCGGCGTATGAGGCCTTTTCGAGCTTGTTCTGGATCTATCATTTCGCCGATGGCTGTGACTGCGGGGATAATTAAATCCTTCGGTGCATTAATCTTTTTGGAAAAGGTGGATCGTGTAAAACTACCTCCGAGCCAACAGGTCCCAAGATTTAACGATGTGGCAAAAAGAATAATTTGCTCCATTTGATAGCCAAAGTCCTCCAGCTCTTTACTACCTGAATTACATATCCCAATGATAAAACCTGTAGCTCCCTTGATAAATCCATAAGTTCCCAAGTCTTTCAGCGCTTCACTGTCTCCTTGCTGTGCGGCAATCAGATGGAAGTTTGGTTCATTTCCAAACGGTCCTGGTTTTAGCATTTTAATAAATTCATTAAGTTTTATACGCTTTTCATCGCTAATGGCTTTTTCTGAAAATGTTCGGCATGAAAAACGTTGATGAATAAGATTTCTGTTGGATAATATTTCTGGCAATTGATTAACCTAAGCCCTTCTTTTGATAAATTAATCTGTGTGTTTTTGGTCATTCAACCGAGATGACTAATCGTGTCGTTAGGTAAAGGATATATTACTTAATAGGGAACGGTTACCGAAAGATTTACTGAGATTATGGATTGTAAGCATAGTTTCAACCCGTGTCAGCGAAGTTTTGATGACTTTGCTGGCACAGAAAAACCGAGGGCTAACGTCCTCAGCTTGAATCATCACGACGATATGTATCCCAAATAGTGATGACCTACAGGTTTAAATACATTCCTAAAACTCCTCAAACCAATGTATTTATATCATCAAGTATTAGCTGGTTGGAGCTATGTAAGCAATGATGGCGATAAAATGCGCCAAGGCTCCCAATATTACAAAGATGTGCCAGACCTCATGGAAACCAAACTTACCAGGCACGAAATCAAATATTTTTGTAATATATATGACCGCGCCAAGTGAATAAATTATCCCACCGGCGGCTAACCATGTCAGTGCGCCAATTGGCAGCAGTGTCAACATTTGATTTAGAGCAAATATCACCATCCACCCCATCACGAGATAAACGCCGGCAGAGGTCCAACGCGGGGCTTTAATAACAAATATTTTAATAGTTACACCAATTACGGCAAACGACCAGATGATGATCAGCAGACCCCACTTCCAGAATCCTGTAAACATGTTGTAACAAATCGGTGTATAGGAACCTGCGATGAGAAGGTATATGGCGGAATGATCCATCTTTCTTAAGATTTCCAGTACCTTGGGTTTGGCTTTGACCATGTGGTAAGTTGCGCTGGCAGAAAATAACAGGATTAATGAAACTCCATATATCCCAAGCGATATTTGTTTTCCAAGATTTGCGCGACTCATAAAAAGGAGGGCAACCAAACCAACCACTGCGACGACGGCAGTGAAGAAATGGGTTAAGCCATTTACTGGTTCACGTATATTTTTAATCATAATTATTTTCACCTTGACAATAAAGTTATATTTGTACCCAAATACTTATTTGGAAAATTGATCACTGAGAGTATCCAGTGCTTGAACTTGTTCTATACTTAGTTTCCAACCTGTTGCGCCTACATTCATTTCGGCCTGATGAATGTTCTTTGCTCCAGGTATGGGTAAGGTGCCTTTAAACATACACCAATTTAGGGCAACCTGCGCAGCCGATTTACCTCCGATATCCTGTCCTATATCTGTTAAAAGTTTTATTAGTGGTTTTATTTCCTTGAGAATTGACGAATATTTCCCTGCACGCATCCCGGGTGGTGGATTTTCCGAACTATATTTTCCTGTTAATAATCCCATAGCTAGCGGAGAATAAGCAATCAAGCGAATACCTAACTCCTGGCAACGCGTCAATAATCCACTTTTTTCTGCTGTACGATTGAGTAAATGAAATTCAACTTGATTGGATGCTAGTGGAATATCGTATTTTGCCAGGACGGTGTAAGCTCTTTGCATCTGAGTTTTATTATAGTTTGAAACACCGACAGCATTTGCTAGCCCGAGCTGTTTAGCTATGGCTAATCCTTCAACATATGTTTCGATTGGAACAATCGGGCTTGGCCAGTGTATTTGATAAAGGTCAACTTTTTCGACATCGAGTCTTTCCAAGCTAGCTCTTAAAGCATTAACGACTGACTTTTTTGTAAAACGCCAGGGTAGGGGGAAAAACTTTGTTGCAACGATTACCCTGGCCTGGCTATTTTTAATAAATTGTCCCAACAATCTTTCCGAGCGGCCATTTCCATAAATTTCTGCTGTGTCTACAAGAATGACACCATTTTGGGTAGAAATAGTAAAACCAGCTTCAATATCTGCATCGGAGTAGTTTTTTCCATAATTCCACACCATTCTGTCACCCCAAGACCATGCCCCCAAACCAATTTCGATTTCATTTAAAAATTGTGTGGATTCAAAATTTTCCGCTGACATTGAAATTTCTCCTACAGAAATTAGCAGGTTATTATTTGGTAGACACTATACAAAGAATTTTATCATACCGGATATGACAATTGTCACTTGCATCATATAAATCAAAGTAATAAACTTTCTAACTAGCCTTTTGGCAGAAAAAATGTTGAAGTTCCAAGAAAAAGATTATTCTATTTTAATGAAGTCTCAAATAATTCGAGTAGGTTATTAATCAACAAAAAATTTGAAAGGAGAATTTATGACAGAAAATATGCGCATAGCCGTCGAGATTGGATTTAATATTATTTACTTAATTGTTGTTTGGGCTATTACCATAATGATGACTTGGAGGTTGAATCATGTTGTAGCTGAGAATCGAAAGATGGCGAGTTTATTTAGGTGGGCTTTCGTATTGTTAGCCCTGGGTGATACCGGACATGTTGGTTTTCGAATAGTGGCGTATATATTGGGTGGGTTGGAGAAAAATGGTTTATTGGTTGGCGTTGGAGCGCTTGCAACAGCGATAACTGTGACATTTTTTTATGTAATTTTGTTATTTATTTGGCGTTTAAGATTTAACAAAAAATTTGGTGTGTTTGAGTATGTGATTTTATTTAGTGTTCCGGTGCGAATGATTGTCATGTGCCTTCCTCAAAATGATTGGGGTAATTCTGTGCCACCAGCTTTTTGGGGAATCTTTCGAAACTTATTTCTTGTAATATTAGGTGTTGGGGTACTATTTTTATATTTGCGAGATGCGAAAATTGCGGGAGATAGGCTATTTAATAATATTGGTATTTGTATTTTCCTTTCTTTTTTATTTTATACCCCAGTCATACTTTTTGCTCGCACCTTTCCTTTGATAGGGATGTTAATGATCCCCAAAACAATTATGTATCTCGTTATTCAAGTTTTGGCATATAGAACTCTTTGGGTAAGTAATAAAGCATAAATATTCCAGAAATTTAGATTTATCCAAGGTGATTCATGATTGTTATTGACGGTGTAATAAAAAATCCTTAATTTGAGAAGAGTTTTATTGTTAATTTATCAATTCCGTGTAAAATAGTATTCCATATTTTTAGTGGAATCCGGTAATCTCCAGCGACCTCACTTTGTGGTGGGGGGCTGGCGCTTCCTGAGTTCCAGAGAGGTCTCTATGTTATACCAAGAACCCATGACTCAACGCGCGGGAACAGAAAGTCCATTACAGCTTTGTAAGCGTTTGCATCTACCTTTTGATGATGACTTACGTTTACTAACCAGGGCGCTTACACATCGATCATATGTAAACGAACACCAGGACGTAGTATCAGATAACGAACGGTTAGAATTTTTGGGAGATGCTGTATTGGATTTTTTGGTTGGATCGTGGGTTTACAACCATTATCCTGAAATGGCCGAAGGGGAATTGACACGAATGCGTTCAGCGCTTGTTCGAACTGAAACATTGGCCGAATTTTCCAGGCAGTTGGATTTAGGACAAGCAATGCGTTTAGGGCGTGGCGAACTACAAGGTGGAGGTCGGAACAGGGATCTGTTGCTTTGTGCAACTTTCGAAGCCATTGTTGGTGCTATTTACCAGCGTAGAGGGCTGGACGTGACCAGGGATTTTGTTTTGCTATTAATTGAGCCAATGGCAGAAACCATTTTGACCCAAATGCAAACTATTGATCCAAAATCCCGTCTTCAGGAGTATACCCAATCCAGAGGTTGGGGTATACCCAAATATATAACTGTTCAAGCAGAAGGACCCGATCATGCGAAGATATTTGAGATCGAGGTCTATGTGAATGGGGAAGTTTTAGGTAAGGGTAGTGGGCAATCCAAGCATGTAGCCCAATTAGCCGCTGCTCAACTCGCACTTGAGAACGTAGCCATGCAGGATCCTGACATAAAGACTTTGTAGTTTTTACGTCCGGGTTTGTAAATCAATTTGTAAAAACTGTTATAGTTTTTTATGTTAATAATTTTCCAGGAAAGAAAATACTCGTTATGCCTTTAAGACTTAAATCATTGGAATTGCATGGTTACAAGACCTTTGCAACACGTACTCTGTTTGAATTTGCAGATGGCATTACTGCAATAGTTGGTCCGAATGGTTCTGGAAAATCCAATTTTGCTGATTCTTTGCGTTGGGTATTAGGTGAGCAGTCTCACAATTTATTACGCGCGAAAAAAACCGAGGATATGATATTTTCAGGTTCAGAACAGCGCCCACGGTCTGGGATGGCTTCTGTAACCATAACATTCGATAATTCCTCTGGTTGGCTGCCGGTAGATTTCAGCGAAGTAGCGGTGACTCGCCGTGCATATCGAGACGGGCATAATGAATATCTTCTGAATGGACAAACTGTTCGATTAAAAGACATTAATGAACTTTTAGCCCAATCAGGATTATCTGAACGAACTTATACGATACTCGGTCAGGGTATGGTGGATGCGTCTCTCGCCTTGAAAGCGGATGAAAGGCGTCGGTTGTTTGAGGAAGCTGCGGGTATTGGGCTCTATCGTTCCCGACGGGAAGAATCGTTGCGCCGCCTTGAAATTACTCAGCGTAACCTTGAAAGAGTACTTGATATCCTGGCTGAGCTAGAACCTCGATTGCGAGGGCTTGAAAGACAATCAAAACGCGTTCAGGATTTTCTCCAAATCCAGGCAGATCTAAAATTGGTTTTACGGGAATGGTACGGGTATCATTGGCATCGATCTCAAAAAGACTTAACAGAGGCTCAAATAAATGCAAGGCAGCAAGAAAGAAAATTATTTGATGCTCGCCAAAATTTTACAAATTTAACCAATGGTTTTAGTACTACTCGTTCTCGTTTGATTGATCTTCGTACAAGGTTGAATGATTGGCACCGTCAATCTGCAAGGTTACACAACCAAAGCGAATCGATAAATCGTGAATTGGCAGTTTTGGAAGAAAGACGACGTTCATTAACAGATGGCCGGTCTACTGTATTCGCTGAGCAACAAAGATTAGGTGATGAAGAACTAGCTGCCAAAGAAAGAGTCGAAGAATCGAGGCTCGAATTTGAGCGAACAAAAGCAGAGGCTGAGGATGCTAAAGCCCAGGAAGTGAATGCGAAGGCAGCGCTCTCTGCGCGCCAGTTTGAGCGTGCAGGTGTGGAGCAAACACTAAACACTTCACGTCAGAATCTTAATAATTTGAATTCCCGTCGAGCCAATCATCAGGCACATTTGAATGAACTTAAGACAAGAATCGATGCACAACGGGAAAAACTAAAAGCGATTGATATTGTTATCGCTACAGCTGAAGAAACTTTTCGAGCGACAGAAAAGAAATTTATCTCTCTTCAAAGAAGTCGGCAGGCTGCTGAGGAAAATTTTCATCAATCTGAAACCAAGCTTGCGACATTACGCCAAAAAATGGGAGAATTGGAATCGTTACGCCGTACCCATCAGGAAGAGCGGAATGTAAAAGTTGGGGAACAGACCAAGTTACAGGCTCAATTAGAAGTTCTTGAACAGGCCGAAAAGTCATTATCGGGTTTTGCGGATGGGGCGCGATATCTGCTGGAGGCTGCTCGAAAGTCACAATTCGCAGGGTCACAAGGTTTATTATCTGCTGCATTGGATGTGCCTGCAGTGTATGAAACCGCTGTCGCTGCTGCATTGGGTGATGCATTTGATGTTGTTCTAATTAAATCTGGCAAGGGTGTGGATGATGCACTCGAGTTACTGGAGAAAGCCTCTGGTAGAGCAGTCATCATGCCTATAGGAAATAATAATTCTTCAATTGTGATACCGCTTCCTGTCGATGAAGCAATACTTGGAATGGCATCTAGTCTGATCGTTACAAAGCCTGAACTCCGAACTGTATTGGATACATTACTTGGGAATACAATGATTGTGCGAGATCGGATTACCGCGCAGCGATTGTGGGAAAAAACCCCCAGTTTTCGTTTTGTTACATTGGTTGGTGAAGTATTTCGCCCTGATGGTTTGATTGCGGCTGGTAAGGAGACTCGTGCAGCTGCATTAAGTCGCCCAAGAGAAAAACGTGAATTATCTGAGCGACTGGAGAAAGCAGTATCTGGTTTGAATAAGTTAATCGAGATTATTTCTGGCCTATCATCAGATTTGGCTTCCGGTCAAAAAGAAATCTCTACTCTTGAAGAAGATTTACGCCAGTCTCGAAAGAGCTTCAACGAATCGACTAATGCAGAGCAGCAAGCATCTTTGTCCACAGAATCTGCCCGAAGGCAACGCGACTTTCAATCTGGTCAAAAAGAGACATTAACAAAGGAAGTAGCTGGTTCGGAGCGCGATCGAACTGAAACAAACCTATTATTGGAAGATATTGAAGAAAAATTGGTGGATGCCCAGGATGTAATGCGGAAATTAAATGGGCAGCTAACCGGATTGTCTCTCGACGAATTGTCTGCGCAAGTTACTTACTGGGGAGCGCGGGTATCTGTTTCGCAGAGAACTGTAAATGATGCAAAGTCGCGCCATATCGACAGGGAACAGGTGTTGGAACGGGTAATTAAGCAACAAAACGTTGCAAAGCAGCGATTGAGTGAAATTGAGGTTTCTTTCCTTCATCTGGACACTGAAAAAAATCAACATCAGGTGAGTGAAGCTGATCTGCGCAAGCAAATTGAATCATTGCATTTATTAATCGATCCAGCCGAATTAGAGTTGACAGAAGCTGAAAAACAGGAGACTGCATTGCAAGAACAGGAGGTCAACGCACAACGGGCATTGGCTAATGTTGAACGGACCCATTCACAAATGCAGATAGATTTAAACCGGAAGCAAGAAGCTCTTGAAAGTTTGAAAAGAAGAGTAGAAGAAGATTTTGGGCTTGTGCAGTTTGAATATGATGCCCCAATTACTGGTGCTGTGCCGTTACCGTTAGGTGACATGGTTGAGACATTACCATATGTAACCGAATTATCCCCCGACCTGGAAGATAGCTTGATGCAAAAGCGGGCTCAAATTCGACGCATGGGTGCGGTTAATATGGAAGCCCAACAGGAGTACGAATCGGTCAAAGAGCGATTCCATTTTATGACAACTCAAGTGGAAGACTTAAAGCAAGCCGAATCGGATTTGCGTGAGGTTATTGCTGAACTAGATGAATTGACCAAGCGGGAATTTTTCAAAACTTTCGAATCTGTTGCAGTTGAATTTAAATCCATATTCACCAGATTATTTGGTGGTGGTTCGGCTCGCCTTGTCCTGACAGATCCCGAAAATCTGACTGAGACAGGTATTGATATAGAAGCGAAACTTCCTGGTCGTAGGGAGCAGGGTTTGTCTTTGCTCTCGGGTGGAGAACGCTCTCTGACCGCTATTTCGCTTGTATTCGCACTCCTAAAAGTATCCCCGACACCTTTGTGTGTTATGGATGAAGTGGATGCAATGCTAGACGAGGCTAATGTTGGCCGCTTTCGAGACTTGCTTGAGGATTTGAGTCAGACAACTCAATTTATCGTTGTGACCCATAATAGAAATACAGTTCAAGTAGCGGATGTGATTTATGGAATCACAATGGGTAGGGACTCAGCCAGCCAACAAATCTCGCTTAAGTTGGATGAAATTAGTGATGAGATGTTAGGTAACCGTGGCTAAGTTGTAACACAAGGGCAGCTTTCTTGAAGGGTTATATTTACAACAAAAATAAAAGCGTCTCTTCGTTAGAAGAGACGCTTTTATTTTTTGTAACCAATCTCCAGAAAAGACTAACCAGTTGTAGATGGCATTGCTGGTTCAGTTGGAACGATACTTTTCCACAAATCGTTGATTGTTATGATAGAAGCCTTTCTTAATTCAGTTAAGAAATCTTGAAAAGCCTTATCTTTGTTTGTAGTAATTTGCTGATCGGTTAGTGCACGGTTCTCGTGGGCAATAACCTGGATGATATGGAAGCCAAAATCTGATTTAACAGGATCGCTAATTTTCCCTACTTCCAGTCCGAAGGCAGCTGTCTCGAAAGGTGCAACCATGGTGCCTTTACTAAACCAGCCCAAATCGCCACCTTTATCTTTATTGCTGGTATCAATAGATACTTCAGCAGCGACTTTGGCGAAGTCCTCTCCAGCTTTTAGACGGGTAACGACTGCATCTGCTTCTGCTTGAGTCTTGACCAAAATATGACGTGCCCAAACTTCTTCCTGGGTTGGTTTCTGATCTTTTGTGATATCAGCCATCAGCTTCTCACGGATCAGACTGCTTTCGATCATACGTCGATAACCGGCATTGTCAATACCAGTATCTTTGGTTAACCCATCGACACGTGTTTTGAGAAGCGATTTATAACCTGCTTCATTAACGGCAGTTGCAGTAGGTTCATTGGTGGCAGTGGGACCGGCTGTAACTGTTGGTGCGTTTGTTGGCGTAACGGTTGCTGTCAAATCCGGGGTGGACGTGGGCTCTGGTGAAGCTGTTGGAGTGATGGTTACGATAGCCAGAGCTGTCGGATTGAGAGTAGCTGTTGTGGCAGGAGCTTTGGTTGGGGCTGAAGTTGGGGTACCATTGGGAAAAAATGTAAAGCTTTCCTGAAGTGCCTTCTCTACTTCGTCCGAACTAACAGTAATGCCACGTTTCTTTGCTTCTTGCCGGATTAAACGATCATTTATCAGCAGATCAACTACTTCCTGACCCATTACGTCAGTTGATTGGAGCCGATTAGCATCCGTTTTAAGCATTGGGCCAAAATTCGCATCGTTCAAGGGATCTTGAACCCCGAACATTTGTGCATATTGCATATATTGCATGTATCGGTTAATGGCCTGTATGCGCTGAATTTTGACCTGAGTTTGGAATTCGGAAACGTAAATTACATCTCCATTGACGCTAGCTACTTGGCGATATTGAAGTAGGATGGTGTTGGTCAAAACACCATAACCTACTATCCCGACCACTAACAAGATAATGATCAATGCGCCAATACGAATTGCCCTATCCTGTCGACGAACAACTTCCAGATGGGCCAGGTGTTTTTTATTGATATGTTTTTGGTTGGGCATAGGAATCTCACACAATAAACCGGGACATGGCAATATTGTCCATGCCCCGGAATGTGTTTTCTCTTAGTCTTCCCTGCCGCCACCCACATAGGGGAGGAGAGCGATATTTCGGGCTCGTTTTACTGAGCTGGCTAATTCGCGCTGGTGCTTGGCGCAGGTGCCGGTTTGACGGCGTGGGCGGATTTTGCCCTCTTCGGTTACGTAACGTTTGAGCATATCCACGGCTTTATAGTCGATATGCAAATTTTTATCAGAGCAGAAGGCGCAAATCTTTGGGCGTGAAAAATAGCGACGTTCGCCACCCTGACCGCCTTCATCTTGTCCTTTATCTCTATCTCGATTGTAGTCCATAACATTTTCTCCACACGCGACCAGGAACGGCCGCAGTATAAGCCAGTATCCGAAATGCCATTTATTCCTATCCAGTAATGCGTAGATTAAAATCTAGTTACTGGAATTATGAATGAAGATCCAGGTAAAAATCACTGAAAAGCTTAATTCATTGAATAACAAAAAGGAAACTAGAAGGGAAATTCATCCTCATCGGTTGTAATAATTTCAGACGAATCTGAGCCATCTGACGGGTGGTTGGTTCCGGCAATCGCTTCACGACGATCGCTTAACATCATCATTTCGTTCGCTACTACTTCGACGCTGCTGTGTTTATTACCTTCTTTGTCTTCCCAACGGCGAGTTTGTAAACGACCTTCAATATATACCTGTTGTCCCTTGGTTAAATATTGTTTGCATATTTCTGCCAGGTTTCCCCATGCAACGATGTTAAACCACTCAGTTTCACTATGCCGTTCACCATCCACTGTGTTCCAGGAACGGCTGGTGGCTACAGTAAACGTGGTCACGGGACGACCAGATGGCGTGTAACGCATTTCTGGATCGCGACCCAAATGACCTATGATCATGACTTTGTTCAAGCCCCGGCTCATATTCGCTCCTCAAAAAAAATTACCAATAGGATACTAAATTATTCAACAACTGTGAGCATTGACCGAATCACAGATTCCTGGAAACGAATATTACGTTCCAGTTGAGCAGTTGTGGCAGGGTCCATGCTCAGGTGCAGTAATACATACTGACCTTCGCGTTGCTTGTTGATGTGATAAGCCATTCGACGACGGCCCCAAACATCCACTTTGTCCACACTGCCAGCTGCTTCTGTAACCCAACCACTAACCTTCTCGATAATGGCTTTAAAAGCGTTCTCATCTAAATCAGGGTGAATAATGCAAACTAACTCGTACTTACGCATAGGGGGAAAACCTCCTTTCCTCGGGATAGCTCCTGGCTTTTGCATCGTTGATGCAATCCAGGGGCGGAAAGAGTCGTATGTATTATACGATCTTAAAAGCAAGTAAAATTATAGACGATGAGGCTGAATTTGGGAAGGAAAAACGAGACAGGAATAACGAAATAGCTGAATACTCGTTTTTATTACAGAGATTTTGCTATTTCACGTAAATAGGGTTACTAAAAATCCAGCCACGCCGGATGCCAAGGTAATTTCTATATACTTCCACCCGATAAACGCCCGGTTCAGAAGTGATATGAGTGCATGTTTCGCGATTCGTCCAGGTTTTAATTATTTTTCCATCTTTAACAAGGTGACATTCAGAAATTTTAGGCAATTTTATTTTGAATGTAATGCCCCCAATCGCTGAAATATCATCTCCCATCAATGCAGTAAAATTTCGTCCTTGAGCAATAAAGTTAAATCCCCGGGTTGATGCAGGCAGGTCGTATGCAACGAAACAATGCCCAGCTCCAATGGATTCGTAGATCATTTTTTTATCAGAGATTACATCACCTGTTAATAATTCAGGGATGAGAAGGTGAGTCGTAATACCGCGAAAGTGAAATTCGTATGGGTAAACACTAAGATGAAACGGCCCTGCACTAACCGGAATAGCATGCGCATCCCCACCCCCGATTGCAACAATCTTTTTTCCCTTACCGAGAAGTTCTTCCCACTTGTTAATGTGTTCAATTGGAGGTCGTCGGTTGAGAAAATTTGGGAAAAGGATATAAAAAATTATATGTAAAAAACTTTTCCCTTGAATTTTAAGTTCGCTCAGGCTGTTCCAGATTTCCAATCCGGTAAATCCATTCACTTGCCAATCAATCCAAGAAATATCGGCTTCATTAATTGGTGGGCACTCCGGATCATACAGATGGGCGATAAATGACAAGCCACCTTCGCTTCGAATATTATCTATCAGTAATTGAGAGTCAGGTGCTAAATATGCGAGTTCTCTTTTTGCATTAAAAACGAGTAAGTGATTTTTTTGTGGCTGCCGAGCCTGATCATGGATTTCCTCGCCAATTAATAATAATAATTTATTTTGACCATTTTTGTAGTAACCTTCTGGTCCATTTACAAGAACATTGTGATCTGTGACGATAACGGCATCCAAGCCAGTCTTGAGGGCTGCGTCCGCTATGTCTTTGTGTAATCCACTTCCGTCTGAATAGGTGGTATGCATGTGGAGACTAATTACAATTTCTTCCATGTTATCTCGCAGAACATAATAATGGTGTTGCTTGAACCTGTCGGTATTTGAAAAAGCATCGTAAAATGAACTAATAGATTGTATCGTAAATAATTGGATTGTTTTTTGAAATTTCAAAAGAGCAGTATAATACACTTCGTTAAATCCGCTGGAGGAAGAATATAATGGGCATAAAAACATATTTGGAAATTGGTTTGATTATTACATCTGTTACATTGATTATCAGTGTGATATTGCAGAGCAAAGGCGCGGGCTTGGGTGGTTTGACCGGTGCTGATACTGGTGGTGTTTATTCTGTTCGCCGAGGTATTGAGCGAACTCTGTTTTATATAACCATTGGTTTGAGCGTCCTGTTCTTCATTTTGGCAATTGTTGCCATATTTGTAAAATAACTTATTCTCTGTTCTAAAATCAAGAGAGGCCGCTTCACAAGGTCATGGCCAAAAGCTGGCCGATCCGGTGAGAAGGCCTTTCTTCGTTAATATATGATAAAAAAATTACGTTGGCAAATACTGGTCGTCGTTGTTACATTTCTGGTTGTGTCTATTTTGTTGTTCACTCCAGAACCTGGTCAGCAGATATTTGAGCCCAAACCTGCAGAGGGTGGGGTTTATACAGAGGGACTGGTTGGTTCACTTAGTCGCCTTAATCCCTTGCTAGACCAAAATAATTCAGCCGATCGAGATATAAATCGGTTGCTCTTTGCAAGCCTGGTTACTTTTGATGCTAGAGGTTTGCCCATGCCTGGGTTGGCCGATTCCTGGGGTGTCTCTCAGGATGGAACTATATATAACTTCTCTATTCGTTCCAATGCATTATGGCATGATGGTAAACCGGTTAATGTAGATGATGTGATTTTTACATTGGATTTAATTAAAAGCGATGCATCTCTTTTCCCGGCTGATGTAAGAGAGATGTGGAAACTTGTACAGATAAAAAAGCTGAATGATAAAACTGTTCAATTTATCTTACCTGAACCATTTGCTCCCTTCCTTGATTATTTGACTTTTGGATTGGTTCCCAAGCATATTTTGGATGGTACGGCCGCAGATCAATTGGCTGCATCTGCTTTCAATCTTGCTCCTGTTGGTAGTGGTCCTTATAAATTTGAGCGTTTGATTATCGAAAATGGTCAGGTAGCTGGGATAGAATTGCGAGCTTTTGATAAATTTTATAATCGAAAAGCATATATCGATCAGGTTATTTTTCGCTATTACCCAACAGCTTCTGCCGCTTTGGATGCTTATCGACAAGGGCAGGTCTTGGCTATCAGTCAAATCACCCCTGACATTCTCGTTCAAGCTTTATCAGAGCCTACCCTTAATGTTTACACAGGCAGGCTTCCAGAGCTTAGTCTTGTTTTGTTCAATTTAAAAAATCCAGAAGTCCCTTTTTTCCAAGATTCGAAACTTCGCCGGGCACTTATGGTAGGCTTGAATCGACAACAGATTGTGGATAAACTACTCGATGGGCAAGCCATTGTTGCTGACGGACCAATTTTTCCTGGTACTTGGGCTTATTATGAAAATAGTGAACATTTGGATTATGATCCCTTAACCGCTACTAATTTGTTGAAAAGTGCAGAATATATAATTCCTGCTTCTGGGGGTGATGTTCGCACTGATAAAGATGGAAAGCCTCTAGAATTCACACTCTTGTATCCAGATGATATTTTGCATGCTTCCATTGCCCAGGTTATCCAAACTAATTGGAAGCAATTAGGCGTTAAGGTTAATTTAGAAGCGGTAACTTATGACAGCCTTGTAAATGAGCGATTAGCTTCCCGTGCCTATGAAGCAGCTTTGGTTGACTTAAATTTAATGCGAACCCCAGATCCGGATCCGTATCCTTTTTGGCATCAATCGGAATTGACAGGGGGGCAAAATTATAGTCAGTGGGATAATCGGACAGCCAGCGAATATATAGAACAAGCGCGGGTTACTCCAGATTTTACTGCAAGAGCCAGGCTGTATAGAAACTTCCAAGTAATTTTTTCCAAAGAGCTGCCTGCTTTGACATTGTATTATCCTGTTTATAGTTATGGGGTGAGTGAAACAGTGCGCAATGCCCAAATGCCTCCTCTTTTTGATACGTCAGACAGGTTTTTAACTATATCGGACTGGTATTTGGTCACACGTCGAGCGTTGGAACAGACTGCACAGCCTACACCATGACAATAACATCTTCAAACCTACAATTTTTGAGAGAATCTATTCCACAACTTGAGGCTTACTTACTCTCAGAAGAATTATTTTGGCCAATGAGTTCTTCTCTACCAAGGTTGACTCCTGGTGCATTTTTAATCGACATGAAGCGAGTAGCTTACTTTATGCCGGCTGAAGCTAAATTGTTTGACGAACAATTCAACATAATCAAAAGTAGATGGCATTCAGCATGGAATAGAAAAATTTCCAGAGAAATAAAAAATCGCATGCGACTCTGGTCTGGGTTTCTTTCGGATTCGTTAAATTCTTCCGAAAAAAAATTCGGAAACTATTCCAATGAAGTTCGTGGACGTGTTATCCTGGAAATATTACTCGAAGAAGTCGGAGAGTTTTCTGATCAATCAGTACTGGATGATTTGGATAAGGTTGTTAAATCAAACCTTAAACCGGGCGGTTTTCTGTGGGATGCCGATGAACAAGACATATTCCCAATAGAACCTTTCTGGTATCTTTATGGCAAAATATAATTTCACCATTCCGTAAATTATTTTGAGAGAAAATATATGACAACTAATCGCCAGATGGCGCTAGATTATGCTCGCCAGAAAAAATTAGACTATTTATCTGATTTGAAAAACTTTGTAGCTATTCCATCAGTTTCGACTGATGCCAATCACGTGTTGGATATGCAGAAAACTGCTGAATGGCTTGTAATAAGATTAAATTTGTTGGGAATGAAAAATGTCGCAGTAATGCCAACAGATGGTCACCCAATAGTTTATGGTGAATGGATGGATGCCCCTGGGAAGCCGGTTGTTTTAATTTATGGCCATTATGATGTTCAGCCTGTTGATCCGATTGAATTATGGAATACTTCCCCATTTGAACCAGCCGAAGTTGGTGAGAACCTTTTTGGGCGTGGAGCGTCGGACATGAAGGGGCAGGTTATGGCAACGATAAATGCACTTGA
Source organism: uncultured Anaerolinea sp. (assembly GCA_964462245.1). GTDB lineage: Bacteria > Chloroflexota > Anaerolineae > Anaerolineales > Villigracilaceae > UBA5195. The sequence continues at coordinate 47,485 of CAYWXS010000030.1, read as the reverse complement.
TGCAATAGTGCATTCGGGAGATATCCCGGTGAATATTAAGTTTTTGATTGAAGGCGAAGAAGAGATCGGCTCACCTTCCTTACAAAAATGGATTCTTGAGAATGTTGATTTATTAAAATCTGATGTTTGCCTTAATCCAGATGCAGGGATGATGGGAAAAGAATATCCAACGATAACCTTCGGTTTGCGTGGATTGGCTTATTTTGAACTACGAGTCTATGGTCCGGATCACGATCTGCATTCGGGAATGGCAGGTGGTATTGTACATAATCCTGCTCAAGCCCTTTCGGAATTGATCGCGGCTATGCATGATCTAAACGGGCGGATTACTTTGCCTGGTTTTTATGATAGTGTTCGAAAATTAACTCAGGATGAGCGTTCAGAGTTTGCCCGATTACCCCATTCTGATGCAGAATACCTGGCCCTTACCGGGGTAGATTTTCTGTGGGGTGAACCTGAATATTCTGCGCAGGAGCGTATCGGAGCTCGTCCTACGCTTGAAGTCAATGGTCTAAATTCCGGGTTTATCGGAAAAGGACAAAAAACTGTTCTTCCAGCATGGGCAATGGCAAAAATCTCCTGTCGCCTTGTTCCTGATCAGAATCCTGACGTTGTTTATGAGCAATTCAAAAATTTTCTTACAGAAAACGCTCCAAGGACAATCAGATGGGAATTGGAAAAATTTTCTGGAGCCCCAGCTTCAATTACTAATATTGAACAAAATGGAGTTCGTGCCTTGCAGGTTGCATTAAAATCTGTTTGGGGTGTTGATCCGTTTTTCAAACGTGAAGGTGGTTCAATCCCGGTGGTTGGACAAATGCAGAAGATTTTGGGGATAGAATCTGTACTCACAGGGTTCGGTTTACCAGATGATAATTTACATGCTCCAAATGAAAAGTTACATCTTCCCACCTGGTATCGCGGGATAGATACACTAATCCATTTCTTTTATAATTTATAGAAACTTTCTTATCGTGTAATTGAATTCAGAATTAAAGGAATGTAAATGGAAGATCGAATTATTACTTATGGTGGTCAGGCAGTTATGGAAGGGGTTCTTATGCGAGGGCAGAAAGCACTTGCCATCGCAATGCGGGCACCAGATGGGCAAATTGTTGTTCATACTGAAAAACTTTCGGGCATTTATCAATCTGGAATTGCAAAAATTCCATTTTTACGTGGGGTTATTTTGCTTTGGGATGCGATGGGACTGGGTATAAAAGCGCTTACTTTATCAGCTGGTGTTCAAACTGGTGAAGAGGAAAAAATTGAAGGACCGCTATTATATGCAACCATTGCATTTTCATTAGCTTTTAGCATAGGTTTGTTTTTCGTTCTTCCTTATGGCGTAGGAAAGTTGGGGCTTTGGCTTGGATGGGGAGTATGGGGAGCCGCAGCATTGGAAGGCATCTTTCGTTTGGTCCTGATCGTTGGATATATGTGGGCCGTGAGTCTGATGCCAGATATCCGGCGTGTTTTTCAGTATCACGGGGCAGAGCATAAAACCATTAATGCTTTTGAGGCTGGCGCTGTATTGACACCAGAAAAGGTGGCCGAATATCCGTTGGAACATCCAAGATGTGGAACATCTTTCTTATTAACCCTGGCAGTGTTATCAATTCTGGTGTTTAGTTTCCTGCATCAATTACCGCCGATTTTTCAAATTGCGGGACGAATATTACTGATCCCAGTTCTGGCAGGCGTATCTTTGGAATATATTCGATGGATGGCGAATCATTTGCAGAACCCAGTAGTGAGATGGTTAATAAAACCGAATCTGGCGTTACAGAAATTAACCACCCGCGAACCAGATTTGCAGCAGCTGGAAGTGTCAATCCGATCATTCAATGAAATGATGCAAGTCGAAAAAGCCTGATTACCAGTTTTAAATATTTGAATCCAAAAAGCAAAACCTATATTGGCTTTGCTTTTTGGATTCTTTTTCTTTGTGCTGTATTCATTTGTTAGGGTAAGTCTTCACCATTAATAAGTGCACGCCGAATTTTTCGGTAAACAATGATTGGATTGTCTCCTTGAACGAGAATCTCACCGATATCCAGATCTGCTCGTTTGGGTTGTTGGGTGATTACGACTCGTTTGTCCTGTCGTTCTATAACCAGATTGGCGATCCCGCCAAAAAAGCCCGTAATTTGACGCAAAACAGGAGTTTTATTTGTGTGATAGTATCTTAGATACATCAGAGTATTTTCATGATCTATCGGTGAAAATGCCACCATTACTCTGATACTATCGCTGATCCAGTTGTGCCAAACATTTGGATATCGGAATTGTAAAAATGGACGACGTTGTGGTTCTGGGATTTGGGAGGGTTTTAGTGGAGTCTGGTCATTATCTACCTCGTTGTAAACCCACAAATTAATCAGATTATCTGCAGGAAAAAGGTTTTCTACTCGTACTAGTGGTCCATTGACGAGTGTTTTATTTCCAGCTCCAATAGTAGTCCTGTGAATGAAGGGCAGATGGATCACATCCAATTGATTTTCGATGGCGCGCGAATAATGTGTGTTCCAATGGTCTCGTAACGTACTATAAACAAATTTATCATCAATACTTTCAAAAAAAGGCAAAGGTGGATAATTTTCGCGAGGTTCACCCCACCAAATATAGACAAATCCATGAGCTTCCCGGGTTGGGTATGCATGAGCTTTAAGTGCTTTGGGAGGTTGATTGTTTTTCCCATTGGCAGGGACGAGCGTACATTGACCAGATTTGTCAAATTCGAAGCCATGGAAGGGGCACTGGAGACAATCATTTTTTATTTCTCCAATACTGAGTGCCACACCTCGATGAGGACATTTGTCTGACATAATGGTTAACTCACCTTTACTGTCACGCCATGCAACTAGTTTCTCTGCCATGCGTGTTACTCCAACTGGGTGACCAATTTTTACTTCATTCGATTCTAGGATTACATACCACTGGTTGGGGATCATTAATTCCTGCCTTTTGAAAAATATATTCGAATACAACATTATAGGTCTTTTGGGATTAAAATTATTTATGAGAAGTCATAATCGCGTAAAGATAGTTATTCTTTTCCTGCTTTTCTTTTTTTCTGCAGGACTTATTTTATTATATTATTGGGGACGACCGGCCCGGGTTGATATAAGGGATGAAATTTATCCATGTATGGTTTATTACCGTCGAGTACATAACAAGCCCCGTATGTTTGTTGCGCATATTGTGACCGTTGATCTTAAATGTAAAAATATTGATGTTTTTGTCACACCTCCTCAAAAGGATAATAAACAATTTCCATTAAAAGCACGAACTACTTCGCAGTTTGCAAAAGAATTTGATATCCAAGTATCAATAAATGGAGATGGTTTTACCCCCTGGGTTTCAAATACTATTTTTGATTATTATCCTCATGTTGGGGACCCAGTTATTTCTAATGGGTTTGCTGCTTCACGTGCGAAGGAATATAGTGAAAGTAAAGGGCCAACACTCTTTATAAACTCAAAGAAGGAAGCGACACTGGGAACATCATACCGGAAAGTATACAATGCCATTTCGGGACAGAGTTGGTTGGTTAAGGATAAAAATCCTATCGCTGACCTTAATGATGCTTTGACTGCCCCCAGAACCGCCATAGGATTGGATGGTAGTGGCAATAAAATTATCATGATCGTGGTGGATGGGCGTCAACCATTTTATAGCGATGGTGTTACTGTGCAGGAGATGGCTGAATTGATGATCTACTATGGTGGTGATAATGCCATCAATCTGGACGGTGGTGGATCTTCAACCCTGGTTATTCAGGATCCTATTACAAAGGAATATAGGGTTATGAATTCTCCTATTGACGGCGGAATTCCTGGCCGGGAACGACCAGTAGGGAACCATTTTGGCATCATCAACCGCTAATGTGAAGTTATCAGAAAATATTTATTTAGCTGTAAAAATCCATGCAACCCCAGATATTTGGAATTGCATGGATTTTTCCTTAATATGAAATGTTATAAAGGTTCAAAGCGAGCAGTGAAGTGACGTAATAATTGTGGCGCATAAGTGAACTTAAGACCACGCAAATCTGAGCTGTGTTTGGTAATTTTCCCAAGTATTTCAGCAATATAATCTAAATGCGATTGCGTGTATACACGGCGTGGAATTGCCAGTCGCACGAGTTCGAGCCTGGGGAAAATCATCTCACCGGTTTCTGGATCTGGATGGGCAAACATGACTGAACCAATCTCGCAAGCACGAATGCCACCTTCTAAATACATCTCCACTGCAAGTGCTTGACCTGGAAATTCTGCATGTTGTATATGTGGGAGTAAACTTCCGGCATCTAGGTAAATAGCATGGCCACCTGGGGGTTCGATCAAGCCAATGCCTTGATCGCGCAATAAACCCGCCAGATATGCAGTCTGGCTTAGTCTATAAGCCAGATAATCTTCGTCCAGACCTTCGTACAATCCCACAGCCATGGCATTCAGGTCACGCCCTGCAAGACCCCCATATGACACAAATCCTTCACGAAGGATTAATTCATTGGATAGCTGTTGAAATATTGAATCGTCATTGACGGCAAGCAAACCACCAATATTTACAATCGCATCTTTTTTAGCTGACATACAAAAACCATCCGCGTGGGAAAACATTTCACGCGCTATTTCTATCGGGGTTTTGTCGGAATACCCAGGTTCCCGTAATTTTATAAAATAAGCATTTTCCGCATAGCGTGCCGCATCGATAAAGAATGGAATATTGAAAGAATGATAGAGGTCAGCAACACTTTTAATATTTTCCATCGAAACTGGTTGTCCACCACCTGCATTATTGGTCACGGTGATCATTCCAAAAGGAATATTTTGTGGTCCGGTTTCTTGTATATATTGATGAAGTTTGGCAATATCCATATTTCCCTTGAAAGGATGAGGGTTGCCTGGATCGAAGGCTTCTTCAATAACTAAATTATCTGGTCGACCACCTCTAGCACGGATATTAGCATCGGTGGTATCGAAATGCATGTTTGACGGCACGTGGCAGCCAGGTTTGACAAGAACAGCAGATAAAATATTCTCTGCGGCACGCCCCTGGTGCGTTGGTAGAAAGTATTTGAAACCAAAAATATCATCTACTGCTTCTTTTAGGCGAAAATATGAGCGTGCACCAGCATAAGATTCATCCCCTTCCATGATCGCTGCCCACTGGTGGTGACTCATGGCGCCTGTGCCAGAATCCGTTAGTAAATCAATGAAAATATCTTTTGCTTTTAATGCAAAAACATTATACCCAGCCTCCCCAATGGCCTTACGACGTTCTTCCAAAGGAACTAGTTTGATGGGTTCAACAACTTTAATACGAAATGGCTCAGGTGGGTAATATGGCATATTTTCTCCTTGTTAATGTTATGTTATTAGCGTATGAAAGTGTAGCATGCTTTGTCTTTAGCGTGTATAATTTCTATACAAGACGAAAATTTTGTCACGCAATATTATTTTTTCGAAGAAAAACAACAAGATTGATAACTTAAGATTAGCCAGCCCATTTTACTGTCTTGTTTATTTTTTCTATTACGTGATGGAAATTTCGTAAGTAATCAACGTCATTCAATTCATCAAGGAGAAGAAAATGCGTAATAAGAATTTGATTTTCAAGGTTTTCTCGTTACTAATGGTTGCATCAATTTTACTTACGGCATGCGGTTCAGCACCGGCAACCGAAGGTGAATTAACCGTCATCGCTTTGCCACATGACTGGTGCAACTATGGTGAAGCTATTACTGCTTTCAGTGCCAAATATAATATTAAGGTCAATGAGTTAAATCCTGATGCCGGCTCTGGCGATGAAATTGAAGCCATAAAAGCCAACAAGGATAATAAAGGACCACAGGCTCCAGATGTGATTGACGTTGGCTATGGTTTTGGTCCCCAGCTTATTTCCGAAGGGCTTGTTCAACCTTACAAGGTTGCCACGTGGGATTCCATTCCTGCTGATTCCAAGAATCCTGATGGATATTGGTACGGTGATTATTATGGCACACTTGCTTTTGAAGTCAATAAAGATGTTGTTTCCAGTGTTCCCCAGGATTGGGCTGATCTTCTGAAGCCAGAATTCAAGGGACAGGTTGCTTTGGCTGGTGATCCTCGTGCATCTGCCCAGGCTCAAATGAGTGTTTTTGCTGCCGGTTTGGCTAATGGTGGTTCCCTCGATAATGTACAGGCTGGGCTCGATTATTTCAAGAAAATGAATGATGCCGGAAATTTTGTCCCGGTTATTGCAAAACAGGCAACAGTCGCCAAGGGTGAAACTCCTGTGATTATGCGTTGGGACTACAGCGCTCTGTCCGATCGTGACACACTTGCTGGAAACCCGAATATCGAAGTTGTAATCCCTGCCAGCGGAACTATCGCTGGGATTTACATCCAAGCTATATCTGCTTATGCCCCACATCCAAAGGCAGCCAAGTTGTGGATGGACTTCCTTTACAGTGACGAAGGGCAAAATATCTGGCTGAAGGGTTATTGTCACCCCATTCGTTACAAGGATATGGAAACTCGTGGTGTATTGCCAGCTGATCTTGTTGCCAAGCTGCCCCAGAGCAAAGCACCAGTAGCTTTCCCCAGCATTGATCAAATTTCAGCCGCCAAGAAACTAATCGCAGACAATTGGATGACCACTGTCGGCGCCGATGTTAAATAGTAACCCTAACTCTACGAAAACTATTGAAAAGCGGGACGCGCCAAAAGCGCGTCCCGCACCTATTGCTTGGCACAACTGGATTGGTGTTGTGCCGTTTTTTATCTTTGCATTCCTTTTTATTTTCCTTCCGTCTGCCGCGCTATTAATGGGAGCTTTTCAAGATGTTGATGGAAAGTTTACCTGGTTAAACTTTGTTGGATTGTTTGAGCCATCGATCGTGGCATCCTATTGGGTGACAATACGAATTAGTCTCGTAACTGCTATTGGTGGAGGTATTTTAGGTTTTTTTATGATTTACGCGGTGACCCTTGGCGGTTTGCCTCGTTGGATGCGATCTATACTTACGACATTTTCAGGAGTTGCGTCAAATTTTGCAGGTGTTCCCCTGGCTTTTGCTTTTATAGCAACATTGGGGCGGACAGGATTGGTTACGGTAATTCTAAAATTATTCTTTGGCTTGAATTTATATGATCAGGGGTTTAGTCTGTATAGTTTCTGGGGCTTAACACTGACTTATATGTATTTTCAATTCCCTTTGATGGCTTTGGTTATTACCCCTGCATTGGATGGCCTAAAAAGGGAATGGCGCGAAGCAGCTGAGAATTTGGGTGCAACACCTTTTCAATATTGGACAAAGGTTGGGATACCAATTTTGCTTCCATCCATTCTTGGAACGATAATTTTACTTTTTGGAAATGCGTTTGGTGCTTATGCGACTGCATTGTCACTAACCGGTGGTTTTATTAACCTGGTGACCATTGTCATAGGTTCGCAAATAAAAGGTGATGTTTTACATAATCCAGGTTTGGGCTACGCTTTGGCGATGGGTATGGTTATTGTAATGGGCGTGACAATGACTATCTATTTCCTGCTTCGTAGGCGGAGTGAAAGGTGGCTTGCTAAATGAAACGCAATACCTTCTGGTCGTGGTTATGGGTTGCTATCGGTGTTTTCTATTTTGTCGTGCCATTGATCGCTACATTTGATTTTTCATTACGTGCAAAAAAAGGTGTCTTAAGTTTTCTGGCCTACGAGAGGGTTTTTAAAGACCCTGCTTTTTGGAAAACATTCACCTTTTCAATTGAGATGGCTTTTTTTACAATCATTTTTAGTATTTTACTAGTGGTGCCCACTGCATTTTGGATTAGGTTGAGATTGCCAAAGCTACGAGTGATGGTTGAATTCATCACCATGCTTCCATTTGTCATCCCGGCAATTGTGTTGGTCTTTGGACTAATCCGGGTATTTAGCGGTGGACCTTTTTATCTTACAAATACATCTTTTGGTACAAATATTTTATTAGTTGCTGGTTATATTGTTCTGACTCTCCCATATATGTTCAGGTCTGTAGATACAGGATTGGCAGCAATCGATGTTCGATCCTTGACTGAGGCAGCTCAGAGTCTGGGCGCAGGCTGGGGTACTATTCTTCTGCGTGTAATTTTTCCGAACTTGCGGGTAGCCATACTCAGTGGAGCATTTTTGACCCTGGCGACTGTTGTGGGAGAATTTACGATTGCCAGTTTCCTTGTTGGGATTAATGCTTTTGGTCCGTATATGTCCCTGGTTGGGCAGAATAAAACTTATGAGTCTTCGTCGTTGGCAATTATTAGTTTCTTACTAACCTGGGCATTTTTAGGTCTGATGCAGGTACTAAACCAGGGAAAAACAGATGGTAGCCTGGCTGGTGCCCGGTAGGTAAACCAAATCTCAGATAGAAAAATCTAAAAAACGGTGAATTCATGGCATTTCTCACACTCACAAATGTGTCAAAGGTATTCGGTTCTGCAGTAGCTGTTGAAGATTTTAACCTGGATGTAGAAAAAGGTGAGTTTATCTCATTTTTAGGGCCATCAGGGTGTGGAAAAACAACCACCCTGCGTATGATTGCTGGATTTGAATTGCCAAGCACTGGTGTTGTAATGTTAGATGGTGAAGATATCACCTATAAATCCCCAAACCAGCGCAATGTGGGTATGGTCTTTCAATCTTATGCACTTTTTCCGAATATGACAATTGGGCAAAATATTGGTTTTGGTTTGAAAGTTCGAAACACTGATGCTGGTAAGATAAAAGAACGTGTCGATGAAATGTTGTCTCTGATCCACCTTGAAAAACATATTGATAAATATCCTTACCAACTTTCCGGTGGGCAACAGCAACGTATCGCGCTTGCACGGGCATTGGCGATCAGTCCACGAGTCTTACTTTTAGACGAGCCTCTTTCTGCTCTGGATGCCAAAATCAGGGTGGAACTACGGCAGGAAATTCGACGCATTCAACAAGCGACCAACATTACGACTGTTTATGTTACTCATGATCAGGAAGAGGCCCTTTCACTTTCAGATCGAGTCGTTGTAATGAGTCAGGGTCATATGGAACAAGTTGGAACTCCAGTTCAAATATATAATTATCCATCAACTGAATTTGTAGCCCAATTTGTCGGACAATTAAATTTATTACCAGTTACCGATGTAAATATAACTGCTGGATCATGCAAATTAGCTGGTCAGGAGGTAAAATTTGACCATTCATCGGAAAGAATGGTTAGTGATCAGCCAAGATTAGCAATTCGACCGGAAGAATTACAAATTGGTACTGGGGATGGACGTAATGCTTTGACCGGTACTGTAGAATCTGTTCTATTTTTGGGAGCAGTCGTTCGCCTAAGGATAAACTTGGGTGGTGTATATTTATCCGCTGACTTATTTAATGAAAGAAATACAACCTTGCCTCGAAAAGGTGAAGATGTGTTGATTAGCTTTTCAATTCATTCTTGTTGGTTGATGTAAATAACAAAAATTAAAAAAGCACACTCCAGCGTGCTTTTTTAATTTTTGTGTTATAAAGATGAAAAGGTATAATTAATAACATTTTGAAAGCTTCTATACGGCTGACTTTTGCGATTGTCATGTTTGTAATTTCTCTGGCGGCAATTACCTGGAGCTTTTTGCCAGGAGCACGCATAGTTCGTCGTCAAGAAATCCAACCTATAGAAATGCAATTACCAACCCAAACGGGTTATTTCCCTCTTTTCAAAAAAACGCTTCCATATTTTTGTATTGATAATGCTAGCCATGCGATAAACGGTGTGGCTCGTTTTGTTTTAATTATTTAAATTCTTAAGGAGTTGTGGTTTGACGAAAATTTTTTTCGCTACTGATATACATGGTTCGGATATTTGTTGGAACAAGTTTTTAAATGCTGGAAAATTTTACGAAGCCGATGTACTAATTTTAGGTGGCGATATGACTGGTAAAGCGATTGTTCCAGTTATTGAAATGCGTTCGGGGGTCTACAAAACCAACCTTCTTCAACAAGAGTTTGAAATTAATGGGCAGGATGAATTAGCTGATATTATTAAGCGTATTAGAAGTCGGGGTTATTATCCCTATTTGACAAATCCTGATGAGTTAATTGAGCTCAGTCAAAGCCCTGATAAAGTATATAGTTTATTTATTTCTGAGGCGCTCAAGGTTGTCGAACAGTGGATGGAAATTGCTAATAGAAAATTAGCTAGTACAGGTATGCAGGTATATGTTTCCCCAGGAAATGATGATCGATTTGAAGTTGACGCAATTATTCGTGCAAATCCTCGCATAATACTGGCTGAAGGTCAGGTGATTCAATTGGATGAACATCATGAAATGATCACTTCCGGTTGGTCAAATCGGACTCCCTGGAAAACTTATAGAGAAGAGGATGAGCCTGAATTAGCATTAAGATATGATGCCATGATTTCGAAATTGAAGTATCCCGAAAATTCCATATTTAATATCCATGTTCCACCATACAATTCTAATTTGGATGAAGCGCCAGAACTTGACGAACAATTACGACCGAAATATGCAGGAAATGCTCTCAAGCCAACTGGTTCGACAGCTCTTCGGAAGGCAATCGAAACTGTAAAACCAATTCTAGGATTACACGGGCATATTCATGAAGGTCGTGGTAGTGCGCGTATCGGCAAAACACTATGTATAAATCCTGGATCGATGTACGAACAGGGCACTTTGTTGGGTGCGATCGTGAAACTTGGACAACATAAAATCGATAGTTATGTGTTAACCACAGGATAATATTTTATTGCGCCAGCATGCTGTTTTCATCACCAGAATTATTTTTGTAAATGAAAATTGAACCAAAATTACCAAAGGAGAAAAGTAGATGTCTGATCTTTTTGTTAGGAAGGCTACAGGTTTGGTTCGATCATGGTCTGTCTTCGACGCGTTTGTTTATGCATTGTTTTCAATAAATCTGGTTACATTAGGTTTGTACAGTTTTAGTCAGATGTATTATTTACAGGGTGGTTTGATTCCTGCTTTGTTGATAAGTGCGGTATTTATTATTTTCGAGGTGGTAGTTTATTCAGCATTAATTGCTGTTATGCCTCGTTCAGGTGGTGACTATGTTTGGCAAAGCCGAGTACTGGGAGGTGCTACCGGTTTTATCCTTTCGGTTACCGGGTGGTGGTTTATTTTATGGTTATGGGTTCCGTTATATAGCGATATGCTACGTCATATTGTCATTACTCCCTTATTAGGGATACTCGGAGCAAGAGATGCAGCTCTCTGGTTTGGGCAAAGTTCTCTCGGGTTATTTTCGACAGCATTAATAACTCTGATGATCGTATCGATATATATAATGCTTGGTATGAAAACCTATGCTCGCATCCAAAAAATCTGTTTTTATGGTGGGATGTTGGGCTTATTCATCGTAGTAATCTTGCTCGTTACCAATTCACCTGAGGCTTTCAAGGCTGGATTGGATTCGAATTCTATTGCACTTTTTGGTGCACAGCCTGGTGTATATGATGCAACCGTTCAACTAGGAAAGGATGCCGGGGCTGTAATGCCATTGACGGGTGGATCATTAGGGATGATTTTCCTTACCATGCCTTATCTAGTATTTTTTAACCTTTGGCCAAATTGGGGTGCAACCTTATATGGTGAAGTTCGTGGCGCTACTGATTTCAAACGAAATTTTGCTGGGATGGCGTGGGCTTTGGGCTTCACAACAATTTTGGCAATAGTATTCTTGCTAGCATTGTCTAAGACTGTTGGTTGGGATTTCTATATGCAGGCCAATGGAGCTTTTTGGAATTACTCATGGGGCTACTCATCTACAGCCCCTGCTTTTCCTGTTTGGCCTTATCCGGCTTTACTGGCTGTTTTTCTGACGAGTAATCGAATTTTGCAGTTTATAGTGATTGCATTGATGAGCCTTTGGTGGTTTGGTTGGAGTGGTACTGTCTTTTTGTCATCCACGCGAGTAATTTTTGCTGCAGCTTTTGATCGTTTGCTACCTGAAAAAGTGGCGGAGATAGAACCTCGAACACGAACACCTCTCTATGCTTTATTGTTGATGGTTGTACCTTCAATTGTCGTCTCCTATTTGTTCGCGTATAACTATTTTAATTTTCGCTCCCTCACACTGGATTCCACCCTGGTGATTGCTGTTACATATCTTGGTACTGCGATTGCAGCCATTTTGCTACCTTACCGGAAACCAGAATTGTATAAAGCTTCTCCAGTTGCCAAATATAATGTTTTTGGCTTTCCCCTAATTACAGTTGCTGGTGTGATATTTGCAGGGTTCTTAACTTTTCTGCTTGTCGAATGGCTGTTTGACCCCTGGTTAAATGGTGGTACAGCTTTATATGGAATTAGTCTTGCAAATACTTCTTCTGTCATATATATGGTTGCGATGTATGGTTTGGCAGCTGCCATTTATTTTGGGTTCAGGTCGTATCGCAAGCGACGCGGAATCGACATAGAAAAGGTTCACCAGGAAATTCCTTCAGAATAGATCTATTTTTCTGAATCCGGGAATGAGAATCTTTCTGGATTCAGAATTTATTGTTTTCAGGAGATGCATGACACCCCAAATAGATATTGTTGATGAAATGAATCGATTGTTGGACGCAGCGCGCGTAAAGAATCTTCGACTAAGATTAATCGGCGGTCTCGCAATAAAATACCATAGCCCCTCAGCCAGTCATCGTGCATTGCAAAGAAATTATCCAGATATTGATCTGGTGGTTCCCAAAAAAGATAAAGGTCATCTGGAAGCTTTCTTTGGGGAAATGGGCTATGTGTCTGATAAAAATTTCAACTTATTGAATGGTGATAGACGCCAGATCTACTTTGATTCGAAAACTGGACGTCGGATCGATGTATTTGTGGGAGATTTTGAGATGTGTCACAAATTACCATTGAAAGGTCGGCTAGACGCACATCCAGTAACAGTCCCATTGGCGGAATTGTTACTATCCAAAACACAAATCATTGAATTGAATCAAAAAGATATTTTGGATATCATTTCTCTCCTTCTCGATAATGATGTTGGTTACTCAGATGAAGGATTGATAAATATAGATCATATTACTCGTCTTTGCTTAAAAGATTGGGGGCTGTATAAAACTCTCACAATAACCTTGAGTAAGGTGGAATATATATTAATTGAAAAGAACCCGGGCTTGGATAAGGAACAACTGGAGCGGGTATTGACAAGGATAAATTTTATTCGACGTTTACTTGACAGGGTGAATAAACCATTATTGTGGAAGGTGCGTGATCGGGTTGGAACACGTATTCGATGGTATACCGAAGTTGAGGAAGTAGACCGATAATAGGATAGAAATTTCAAAAAACAATTTAATGGAATTTAATCTTCGAAAAGAAAAAGATGAAAAATAATATATTTTTGTTGGTATCTATTTCAGTAATTATTGGTGTTTCTATATTTTTTATATTCCCTGGAATTTTCGGAAAAAGGGTAACGCCTGGGATAATGATATCCAGAAAAGAGAATATTTTACATACCATTCCCGACACAAAGCAGAATTTTCCTCCAGGGATTTCACTTTTAGAAAGCCGGGTGCTTACTCTTGATTACCCTCAAAGTATTAGTGTGGGAGAATCGGACAAAATTCAACTTGTATTTGATGTGGACAGGTTAGGGCTTTTGCCAACTGTTATTTCGACCGATTCGCATCAACCACAAAGCGAAACAAACGAGCGTCAGAATCTTTTCGATGAATATAACGTGATGGCAGAGGCTCGGTTGGAAATGCCGGGGATGGATATCCGGCCTAGAGAGATGATAAGTGAGACCCTTTTACAGGGTCAGAAAGTTACCTTTTATTGGAGTTTGTTACCAGAAAAAGCGGGTCATTTTACGGGGACTGTCTGGTTTTATTTGAGATATATTCCCAAGGTAAAAGGAGAAGAGATTAGGATTGCACTTTTTGCACAACCGCTTCAGATTGATGCTCTTTCTTTTTTTGGCTTGAAATTAAGTGTGCTTAGGTTGTTAAGTTTATTGGGATTATTAATTAGTGTTTTGATTGGATATCCCTGCCTTTTCTCCAAAGTGAAGTAAAAAATTTTTGAACGAAATTTTTGATTAATAGCAGTAATGTTTTGTTAATTACTTATAAGTGACAAATATCATGCTAATTCCTTACATGGGTAAGTTTTCAGCATTTCCCGCATGTGATAGAATTTTACAGGCATTTCTTGTGACAAAAGCCCCAATCGCCTGAAGGAGTTTCTATGCAGAATCCCTGGATGTACATTGGCCTTTTTCTTCTGGTTGGGATATTAATCCCGATCATACCGATCGCTTTTTCAGCATTGGTAGCACCCAAAAAGCCTAATCCAATCAAACAAAGCACTTATGAGTGCGGTATTGAAACGGTTGGAGAAAGTTGGGTTCAGTTTAAGGCACAATATTATATTTTCGCGCTTGTTTTCCTGATTTTTGATGTGGAAACAGTTTTTCTTTTTCCGTGGGCTCTTGCCCTTAATTCTCTGCCTTTTTTTGCTGTGGCAGAAGGTATTCTATTCATTCTCATCCTGATGGCCGGGTTATCATTTGCCTGGCGCAAAGGGATGCTTGAGTGGGTGTAATGTTCAGATCAATACTGAAAGGCTGACAGGAATTTTCCTTTCAGCCTTTTCGTTGGTGATATGAGGAGTACTCTATGAATTTTTGGACAGATCCGATTAATGTAATCTACGCTGCTCTAATGCTTACCCTGACAGGCTGGGGGCTGAATGGCGCGATTGCGAATGTGATCGCAAACCTTCTTGGTATTGTGTTGCTTATCACAGGCGCTATGATATTGGATATCATGTTGGTTTGGGTGGAGCGAAAAGTGGTCGCCCGTTTTCAAGGTCGTCTGGGTCCGAATCGTGTTGGCCCATACGGTCTATTTCAACCCTTTCCAGATATTATCAAGCTGATTATCAAAGAGGATATCACACCAGATGGTGCAGATAAGGTGGTTTATAATTTCGCGCCCATTCTCTCCTTAGGTTCTGTAATTTTCTTATGGGCAGTTGTGCCATTGGCATCCACAATTTATGGCGTGGATCTAAACGTGGCATTGCTTTACCTGGTTGCTGCTGGTGCATTAGGGACACTGTCGATCATTATGGCAGGTTGGTCGTCTAATAACAAATATGCTCTTTTGGGGGCATTCAGGCAAGTAGCCGCCATGATTTCTTTTGAAATTCCCATGGTTGTTGCTCTGTTGATCCCAACAGTCATCTCTGGCTCTTTGAGCCTTAAGGTAATCACTGAACTTCAAGCTGGTGGTAAGTGGTTCTTTTTCTTATCACCTCTTGGAGCTGTATTATTCCTGATTTCTGCGATTGCCGAACTTGGACGTTCGCCTTTTGACTTGAATGAAGGTGAATCAGAAATTGTATCAGGTTATCACATAGAATATACCGGAATGAAGTTTGGTTTATTCTATGCGGGTGAGCTTTTGCACGCATTTACTTTTGGTGGTTTTTTGGCAGTACTATTTTTTGGTGGATGGCATGGTCCTTGGGCGAGTCAGTACCCGTTACTTGGAGCCTTTTATTTTGTTGTTAAGGCGATGGTTGGTTATTGGCTAATTATGTGGGTTAAATATACCGTTCCACGTATTCGTATTGACCATATGTTGGCTTTCAACTGGAAATTTTTGACCCCGGTCGCTTTTGCCTTGTTAATCGTCACCGCAGTGGTTAATTCCTTGCTTAGAGGTGCCGATTACTGGGTTTATTTCCTGGCAATGTTTTTATCAAATGTGCTTTTAGGATGGGTAACGCTGGAAATTTTGCGTGCTTCAGCGCGCAAACAACGTTCAGCTTTGGAAGCGGCACCCACTCCAGTAGCGCAACATTAATTGGGAGCTGATTTATGGATGCTTCACAAGTCATATTTATCCTGAGTGGGGCACTCATCATAGCATCTGCTCTGATGGTTGTCACTACAAAAAACCTAATCCATGCTGCTTTATGGTTAATTTCCACTTTGTTTGGGGTGGCAATTCTTTATGCGGTCCTGGAAGCTGGATTCCTGGCTGTTGTACAGGTAGTAGTATATATTGGTGCAATAGCTATTATGTTCATCTTTGCAGTTATGCTTACTCGCAAGGAGCTGCGAGATAAGGGTCCGCAAATCAACACAGCCTGGCCAGTGGCAGCGTTACTGGGGTTATTGACATTTGGCGGGTTATTTGTCGTTTTATCCAAATGGGATGGAATTGCCAAGCTGCCAACTAGCCTACAAGGTGGGTCGGAGGCTTTACTATCTCAATTGGGTATTGCTCTCACTTCTCCTGAAGCATATGTCCTGCCATTTGAGGTAGCTTCCGTTTTGTTGTTGGCTGCGCTGATTGGCTCTGTCTACGTGGCAATGAACAAGAAATAAGAGGCGCATATGATACCTTTGAGTTGGTACCTGTATCTATCGGCTGCGTTGTTCAGCATTGGCCTTTTTGGCGTGCTGGTACGGCGTAATGCTGTTGCCATCCTTCTCAGCGTTGAGTTGATGTTAAACGCTGTCAACATCAACCTGGTAGCTTTTTGGCGTTATGGTAATAATGCATCAATGGCTGGACAGGTGTTTGCTATTATTGTATTCGCTGTGGCTGCTGCTGAAGTAGCTGTTGGCTTATCTTTGATTTATTCAATTTATCGCCGCCGTAGTACTGTTATTGCGGACGAACTCGACCTGTTGAAGTGGTAGGAGACACGTTATGGCGACTGAAACCATTATCTGGTTAATTCCCCTCCCGCCGCTCCTGGCGTTTTTCTTGATCGTATTGCTAACCAATCGCTCCAAAGCTTTAAGTCACAGTATCGGTGTTGCTGCCGCTGCCCTTTCTTGGATTGGTAGTATGGTCGTTTTTGTGCGAGCGTTGGGGACAGAAGAATTTGGTAAACATGTTTTTACCAGTTCAATAAATTGGCTGCCGACCGGAGATTCATTCCTGAAAGTTGGTGTCCAAATTGATCCGCTTTCTGCGGTTGTACTCTTTTTTGTTAGCCTTACCATTTTTATGATATTTCTATATAGCGTGGGATATCATAACTTTGGGCAACCAAAAGGCGATCATGATCATCCGGGACTGCCACCACATGGAGCAACAGTTGTAGATGAGCATGGTCATTCTCATACAGTGTTGTCTGTTGAGCCAATGTATTCCCGATTTTTTGCGTTTTTGGGTTTATTTGCTTTTGGTATGTATACACTGGTAGTATCCGATAACCTGTTAACCCTTTTTGTTGGTTGGGAAATCATGGGTTTGTGTTCGTATTTGTTGATCGGTTTTTGGTACGCCAAGCCATCAGCTAGAAATGCAGCAGTTAAAGCATTCATGACAACTCGTGTGGGTGACGTCTTTATGTTGCTTGGTCTGGCTTTCCTGTATTCAGCAACCGGAACCTTAAATTATCGGGAAATTTTTTATAATGAAGAAGTCTTACACCTGCTGGCTACCACAGCCACTCCGATTTTTGGATTGTCTGCGGCAGGATTAATTGGTTTATTGCTCTTTATCGGGACTGTTGGTAAATCTGCCCAATGGCCGTTACACATCTGGTTGCCAGATGCTATGGAAGGTCCGACCCCCGTCAGCGCAATGATTCATGCAGCAACGATGGTTTCGGCTGGTGTCTACATGGTCATCCGAATATTCCCGCTCTTTACTGCGGACTACACCGGTCATGGCTTGACAACTACCATGAGTATCATCGCCTTTATTGGCGCATTTACTGCGCTCTTTGCCGCAACAATTGCTGTTGCGCAAAATGATATAAAAAAGGTTTTGGCTTACTCGACTATTTCTCAGCTAGGATTCATGATCGCAGCTTTGGGTATCGGAGCATATGTTGCTGCAGCCTTCCATCTTGTGACCCATGCTTTCTTCAAAGCGCTTTTGTTCTTGGGTTCAGGTTCGGTTATCCATGGAATGGAGCATGGTGTTTTACATACTGGAGATCATAAAGTTGATCCGCAAGATATGTGGAATATGGGCGGGTTACGAAAAAAAATGCCCATTACCTTTTGGACATTCTTGATTGGTGGTTTTGCCCTATCTGGGTTTCCACTCATTACAGCAGGTTTCTGGTCCAAGGATGAAATCCTGGCTGACGCTTTTGGTCATGGTCATTGGGTTGTATTTGCTACCCTGGCGATCGCTGCACTCATGACTGCTTTTTATACTATGCGTCAAATTACGCTCACGTTCCTCGGCGAAGCAAGAACCAAGGAAGCTGAGCATGCTTCAGAAACTCCTTGGACAATGACTACTCCGCTGGTTGTGCTTTCTGTTTTTGCAATTGGTTACGGATGGGTGGGAATACCAGAGCATTTTCCGCTTCTTGGCGGTCTTTTGCCAAATTGGTTCCATGGTTTTGTTGGTGCGACTTTGTTGGAAGAACCAGAAGTACTTACATTTAATTTCTGGCCTCTGTTAACTTCACTGGTTGTTGCGTTAGGTGGTTTGACTTTGGGCTGGTTGGTTTACAAGGATGTAAAGGCTGGACAAACTGATCCACTTGAAAAACCTTTGGGTGCCTTGTACCCGGTTCTCAAGAACAAGTGGTACTTTGATGAATTCTATGATTATGTCATCGTAAAGCCAATGAAATGGGTTTCCGAGGTGTTTACACCATGGATGGATCGGACAGTGATAGATGGTATTTTGCATAGTGTTGCGCGATTAACGCTTTTTATTGGTTTTGTTCTGCGCAATTATTTTGATAAACCGATCATTAATGAATTGATTGGTGATGGCACGGCTGAAATATTCTGGCGCGGACAAAGTATACGTTACTTCCAGACAGGCCGAATTCAATCATATCTTATTGGTTCAGTGGGCGTGTTGATTGTCATCGCCGCCATACTGTACTATTTCCTATAAGGGGAGTGGACAAATGGACTTCATTAGCACTCACCTGCTCACGAGTATCCTATTTATTCCGGTTATTGCCGCATTGATAATCCTGTTTATCCCATCAGATCAGGTTAAAGCCATCCGCTGGACGGCATTGCTCGCAAGCCTGATTCCCTTTGGGCTCACGCTTTGGATGTGGTTCCGGTTTGATCCGAGTGTTGCAGGTTTCCAATATCAAGAGCAGTACCCATGGTACGAAGCAATCCACTCTACTTTTCACATTGGGGTTGACGGATTGTCCCTGGCAATGGTTTTGTTGACTACATTGTTGACACCTTTAGCCTTACTGGCTTCCTTCGGAATTACTGAAAAAGTAAAAGCCTATATGATGCTTTTCCTATTCCTGGAAGCGGGCATGTTGGGAGTCTTCCTGGCGATGGATTTGCTGATTTTCTTTGTCTTTTGGGAAATCGGTCTGGTTCCAATGTATTTTCTCATCAACCAATGGGGAAGTCCGAAGGGTGAACGAAAGCTTTGGGGTGGTATGACGATATCTGCCCGCAACTATGCTTCGATGAAATTTATGATCTACACAATGGCTGGATCACTTGGTTTACTTCTGGCGATCCAATTGCTTGGGGTTTTATTCCAGAATTATGATTTAGCTTACCTTTATAAAAGTTGGAATGCCCTACCTGCCGATGGAATTATGATGGGGATGAGCGTTGCTACTGTAAAAGCTGTGGCTTTTTGGGCATTTGTAATCGCATTTGCCTTGAAGGTTCCGGTTTGGCCTTTCCATACATGGTTACCAGATGCGCATACCGAAGCTCCGACTGCTGGATCAATGATCCTTGCCGGTGTACTTTTGAAGCTTGGAGCCTACGGATTCTTGAGATTGGTTTTACCGCTTTACCCTGAACAATCCCAGCAATATGCAGGTTGGATGGCATTCCTGGCAATGATGGCAATAGTCTTCGGTGCTTTTGCGTCTTACGGGCAGACTGATTTTAAACGTTTGGTTGCTTACTCCTCCGTAAATCATATGGGCTTTGTTTTGTTAGGTATAGCGGCAGCTGCTACCGCTATAGGTACGAAAAACGCCACGATAGCACTTAATGGTGCAGTTTTACAAATGTTTAATCATGGGCTCTCTGCTGCAGGAATGTTCTTTCTAGTTGGTGTAATTTATGAAAGAACTCACACGCGAAACCTGGAAGAATTTGGCGGATTATTCCCTCTGGTACCGATTTATGGTGGCATACTAATTTATACCAGCATGGCCTCATTAGGCTTGCCAGGATTAAGCGGTTTTGTGTCAGAGTTTTTGGTGGTGCGAGGTTCTCTCCCTCTCTTGCCTGTGTTTACCGCCATCAGCATGATTGGTTTGCTGTTTACAGGCGCTTATATTCTCAAGGGCATCCGCAAGGTCTTACATGGACCGCTTAATGAGCAATGGGCTCATGGCGAACATCGTCTGACCGATATCAACACGCGCGAGATCCTGGTTATGGCTCCGCTAATGGTCATGATACTGGTCCTTGGCATATGGCCCATGGGCTTATTGGATGTCATCAATAAAGCCATAGTCATGCTGTTCCACTAAAGCGAGGTGCGCAAATGCAATTCCCGATTTTGAGTCTTATCGTTTTTGCCCCGCTGGTTGTTGCTGTTCTTTTGCTCCTGATGAATCCGGAACGAAAGACCGAAATACGTGTGACAGCATTGGCAGCGGCTGTTTTTGATCTACTTCTATCAGCTTGGGTATATTATCAGGTGTATGTACACCCTTCAATAGAATATCAGTTTATTGAAAAATATAACTGGTTGCCTGCTTTAGGGATTTCCTATCACGTTGGTGTTGATGGCATTAGCACCCCAATGGTGCTTCTAACTGGCATCGTGATGGTAACCGGTGTCTTAATTTCGTGGGGTATCGACGATCGGCCAAGAGAATTTTTCGCGTTTTTATTTCTTCTGGCCGGTGGTGTTTTGGGTGTTTTTGTTTCTCTCGATTTGTTTATGCTGTTTTTCTTTTATGAAATTGCAGTGTTCCCAATGTATCTTCTGATTGCCATTTGGGGCTGGAAGGTTACACGAGAATATGCAGCAATGAAACTGACGCTTTATTTATTTATTGGCTCAGTATTTGCCTTGATCGGTGGATTGGCAATGTACTTCACCAATTATCAGATGCATGGCATACTGACATTCGATATGCTTGAACTGGAAAAAGCAGGATTTTCTTCCAGTTTCCAGTATTTATGGTTCCTACCAGTGTTCATGGGCTTTGCAGTGTTGGGAGGTATTTTCCCCTTCCACAACTGGTCTCCAGACGGTCACGTAGCAGCTCCGACGGCAGTTTCAATGTTCCACGCTGGTGTCTTGATGAAATTGGGCGCATTCGCTGCATTGCGGGTTGGGATCATGTTGTTGCCTGAAGGTGCGAAACAGTGGGGCTGGCTAATCTTTGGATTGGCTATGGTCAATGTTGTTTACGGTGCTTTTATTGCAATGATTCAGACTGACTTAAAATACGTGATTGGTTTTTCAAGCGTATCGCATATGGGTCTTGTCTCACTCGGTTTTGCTACCTTAACACGTGAGGGTATGACCGGTGCATCGATGCAAATGTTCTCACACGGCGTGATGACCGCTCTCTTCTTTGCTGCGGTAGGCATGGTTTATGATCGCGCGCATACCCGTCAAATACCTGAGTTGGGTGGTATGGCAAAGCCCTTACCATGGGTTGCTATTGCATTCATCATTGGTGGTTTAGTTTCAATGGGTATGCCAGGTTTTTCTGGCTTTGTTGCAGAGTTTCCGATCTTTATGGGTGTTTGGAAAACCCATTGGCTGGCTGCTGTGATTGCATCCATTTCGATTGTGATTACTGCTGCTTATATTTTGTCAGCCATCCGTCGGGCTTTCTTTGGTGATGTTCCTGCGCAATTAGAAGGACACATTGGGCCAATTTCTGTATTGGATAAAGTTGCGTTGGTTACTTTATGTTTACTCATGATTTCGCTTGGTGTCTTCCCAAATCTGATGGTGCCGATGGTTTCGCAAGGCGTCCAGAATGTGTTGCGCCTGCTGGGAGGTGCATAAATGAACATCAATCTTCTGGCAATTCTGCCCGAAATATTACTCCTGACGGTTGCTGTCTTGGTACTTGTTCTGGATCCGTTTTGGAAAGAATCTGATCGGCGAATAAATCTGGGCTGGTTGACGGCTGGGGGTTTATTGGCAACGTTGGTGATTAGTTTGCTTTTGGATCGACCGGTAGAGGCAGCTTTTGCTTTTGGTGGCATGTTGCGGTATGACTGGTTAGCTTTCGTCTTTAAGATGATGTTTATCTTCGGCGCAGCGATAACAGCATTTTTCATGATGGATACTGAGAAGATAGGTAAAAGAGCTGAAGCTTATCTTCTACTTTTGGCAGCTACAATTGGCATGAATTTGATGGCTTCTTCCGCCGATCTGATCATGCTTTATTTGGCGATCGAAACAACCTCCATCCCAATGTACGTGTTAGCTGGCTTTTTATTGGATGATAAAAAATCGACGGAGGCAGGTTTCAAATATCTATTATTTGGAGCAATGACTTCAGCGATATTTCTGTATGGGCTTTCCCTAGTATATGGTTTTTCAGGTACAACCCATTTTTCTGAAATGTCTTCCTATTTTACAACTGTAAATCCAGTTTCTTTGGGTGTGTTGTTTCTGGTGGTAGTTGGGATTGGTTTTAAAATTTCTCTGGTTCCTTTTCATTTCTGGGCTCCAGATACCTACGAAGGATCTCCGACCCCAATAGCAGGTTTCCTCTCAACTGCTTCGAAAGCAGCTGGTTTTGCAGTACTAATTCGACTGTTTATCTCTGCATTTTCTCAGATTGCATTCGATTGGCAGCTTTTGTTGTCCATTTTGGCAGTTTTAACAATGACATTGGGTAACCTGGCTGCATTGGCTCAGACAAATATTAAACGTCTGCTTGCATATTCTTCAATAGCGCATGCTGGTTATGCACTTATAGGATTGGTTGCCAACAACCAACTTGGTGTTACAGGTGTAGTGTTTTACCTGATGGCTTATATAGTGACCAACCTTGCGGCATTTGGAATTATCATGGCCTTTGGTCGAGTGACTGGATCAGACGATATCCGTGCTTATGATGGAATGAGCCGTCGATCTCCGTATCTGGGTCTTGCCATGTTAGTTGCTTTTCTATCGTTGGCTGGAATGCCGCCCTTTGGTGGTTTTATGGCCAAGATTTTGGTATTTGCTGGAGCGATCCAGGCTGGATGGTACTGGCTTGTCATCGTAGGTGTGTTAAATTCGATTATCGGGCTATACTACTATTTGACAGTGTTGAAGCACGTGTATCTTTATCGAATGGAAGGTGAAGATGAAATGGCCCACCCGATTGCGGTTTCACGACCTTTTGTGGTAGCCATGTTTATTCTGACCATTGGTATCGTTCTGGTTGGGGCATTTTTTGCTCCCTGGTTTGACTTCGCGTCAAAAGCTGCTCTGAGCTTGTTTTAAGTCAAACCTTTGCGTCATCTACATAAATTATTGTGGATGACGCAAAGGTTTTGTATTCGGCTTTACTGATGAAAAACCTTTGTGATATAATCCGCAACCATGAGTGACCAAAAAAGTTCGGAAAAAGATCACAAACAATATATATACAACCTAACTCTGGCAGCTGTAACGGGTCAGGTAGGTTGTATAACGATTGTAATGATATTTGGTTCGCTGATTGCTGGACTTTGGTTGGACAGGTCGTTCGAGACCAAGCCACTTTTTACAATATTGTTGATGGTATGCAGTATGCCAATTACTCTTTACATTATGTTCCGCGTGGTGCAAGGCGCAACCAAGCGAATGCAACCGGTTGTCGATAAAAAAAACCACGAAAATTTAGAAGGAGGTAGCGAATCGTGACTGAGACTCCAAAACAAAAAGTGTGGGGCCGTTGGGTCGTGCTCGCCGCATTCATCCTTGGTTTGTTTCTTTTCACAGGTTTTTTTGGCTTGGGATTAGGAATCAAGGTTGTCATGCCGTCAGTAGTCCTACCGGCAGAGGCACTTACGGGAAAAATACAAACGCCGCTTGGCCCGTTTTTCATTAGCGGCACACTGATTGCATTGTTATTCGCCGATATCATAATAGTTTTATTGGCAATTGCGATCAGTTCAGCCATCAAAAAGGGAAACCTTGTGCTGACCGGTATTGTCGGTGCAGTGGAAGCTCTGCTTGAAATGCTGCATGGCATGACTGAAGGCACGGCTGGTAAGTGGACAAAAGCCATTTTCCCTTGGTTTGCAACCATCACACTAATAGTAATGATCGCCAATTGGACGGAGCTTATTCCTGGTGTTGAAACCATTGGTATGCTTGAAAAAAGCGCTCATGGTGAATATGCAGTCCAACAAGTAGGACCATTACGATCGATCGTATTGGCCGAAGAGGGACATGGGGAATATTTATTAATTCCATACGTGCGAGTAGTTTCAACGGATCTTAACTTTACCGTTGCGCTCGCCCTGGTAGCTGTAACTATGATTCAAGTGTTTGGTGTTAGATCCCAGGGTGGGGCATATTTTTCCAAATTCTGGAATACGGGTACTGTATTTTCGAAACCGATTTTTGGCGTGATAGACTTTGGTGTAGGTTTGCTGGAAATAGTCTCAGAATTTTCCAAGGTTTTATCGTTTGCCTTCCGTCTTTTTGGCAATATATTTGCTGGATCAGTTTTACTTTTCGTCATCGGTTCCCTTGTGCCAGTGTTTGCACAATCCATTTTCTATTTGTTGGAATTTTTCGTGGGTGCCATTCAAGCCTTTGTATTCGGTTTGCTGGCTATGACTTTCATGGCTCAGGCAACTCAGGGTCATGGTGGTGAGCACCACGAAGAAGCACATGCGTAAATCTTCGGGCAGATTCGCCCGGGTATAAAACCATATTTCACGTGGCGCGATTTGATTAGAAAATCGCCCCGCCCGAAAATCACACGGAGGTAATTAAGTTATGGATGCAGCTGCTGCGAAATTGATTGGCGCGGGTCTGGCTATGATCGGTGCTATTGGTGCTGGTGCTGGTATTGGTATTGTTGCCAGCGGTGCTGTACAGGCAATGGGTCGTAACCCAGATGCTACCGGTACAATTCAGACAAACATGATTCTTGGTATTGCTTTTGCTGAAGCGGTAGCCATTTACTGTCTGGTTGTAGCTCTCTTAATCCTGTTCGTCTTTTAGAATAAGACTGGGAGGTTACTTTGGAAGCTTTGGGTATTAATGGATCGTTTCTTCTAGTTCAGATAGTAAACCTTATCATTGTATATGTCGTGGTAAGTAAATGGATTGTTACCCCAATCATGGGTATGCTCGAAAAACGGCGTGAAACAATTGCAAATGGTTTGGAAGATGCCCGTATAGCTGCTGAAGCTCGGGCTAACGCAGAAAAGGAAGCTCAAAAGATAATTGCAGAAGCGCAAGCCCGAGCAAGCTTGGTAGTTCGTGAAGCAACTGAAAGAGCTGAAAGTGTCGGTAAAGATGTGAAGTCTGCTGCCGAAGCCGAAGCTGGTAAGGCTCGTGAAAAGGCTCTTGCAACAGTTGAAGAAGAGCGTAATCGCATTCTTGGTGATTTACGAGGCCAAGTTGCCGCCTTATCAATTGCGGCTACCCAAAAATTAGTTGGTGATGCCCTGGATGATAAACGTCAGCGCGCACTTATCGGCGAATTTTTCTCTGGGGTAAAGGCTGGAAAAATCGTGATGATGGAAGATGCCAAGGTAATCGGAGCTTCAGCTGAAATCACCAGTGCACTGCCATTGACCAGCGATGAGCAGGAGATTGTTAAAGGTGATATTCTTGCAAAAACTGGTGCCGAATCTGTAGCTTTCCATGTTGACCCAGCAATTTTAGGTGGGCTGGTCATCAAGGTTGGTGATAAAATTCTCGATGGTTCAGTTTCCGGAAAACTTGAAGGTCTGCGTACCAATTTGCGATAATGATGTACGAATAGAATAAAGGCCTGACATGTCCATCCGGATTTGTCGGGCTTTATTTTTTGTGGTAAATTAACCTCATGCATACATCCTCCTTGTCAAATCTTTTTAAAGAATTCCCCCAATTTAGTCCCAATGATTTTAATATAGATCCGAAAATTTCATTTCTGACAGCAGATTCTAGGAAAGTTTTGCCCGGTTCACTTTTTGTTGCAATGAGTGGAGGAACAGCGGATGGTCATCGATATATTCCATCAGCAATTTCTAATGGAGCCGTTGCCATTGTTGGTGAATTAGAAATTTTGGATTTGCCAATACCGTATATACGTGTTGATAATTCCCGTAAAGTACTGGCTTTTTTATCTGCGGCATTCTATGATTTTCCTGCACGCAAGTTAAATATGATTGGTGTAACGGGGACAGATGGGAAGACGACTACCAGCAATATTATTTACCAAATTCTATTAGCTGCGGGTTATAAAACCGGTATGATTTCGACTGTAAATGCTGTGATCGGTTCTGATATCTTGGATACAGGATTCCATGTCACTACGCCCGACGCGCCAGATGTTCAACTCTACCTTTCAAAAATGGTGGAAGCAGGGCTTACTCATGTTGTTTTGGAAACTACTTCACATGGGTGGGCGCAAAATCGAGTAGATGCGTGCGAGTTTGATATCGGTGTCATCACAAATATAACGCATGAGCACTTGGATTATCATGGTACTTATGAAAATTATCGGGATGCGAAGGCAAATTTATTCAAAAGTCTATCTGAAGTTCATTCCAAGGCACATGGAAATATTCAGCTGAGTGTATTGAATAAGGACGATTCTTCTTATGAGTTCCTAAAAAGCGTTAGTAAAACCAGGCATGTCAGTTATGGGTTATCGAGTGATGCAGATTTATTTGCTCATAACATAGTTTATTCATTGAATGGGGTTCGATTTAAAGTGGGTGGCAGTGGCTATAACTTTGATGTGGAAACTGCATTGTACGGGACATACAATATTTATAATTGTCTGGCAGCAATAAGCGTTGCTTTATTTGGCTTTGGAATAGAACCTGAGATTATCATTCAAGGAATTAAGAATCTATTAGGCGTACCGGGTAGAATGGAGAGAATTGATTTGGGGCAAGAATTTTCTGCATTTGTTGATTTTGCCCATACTCCCAATGCACTAAAGGTGTCTTTGGAGACAGCACGCAAATTACTCGAAAATCGGCCAAATTTAAAAAGCCAACCCGGAAGATTGATTTCAGTTTTTGGATCTGCAGGTTTACGTGATAAAGATAAACGTCGTATGATGGCGGAAGTCTCTGCTCAGTTGGCAAATATTAGTATTATTACCGCCGAGGATCCAAGAACGGAATCACTTGATGGAATTTTACAAGAAATGATTGACGGCGCCGTAAAAATGGGAGGAGTCGAAGGCAGATCGGTTTGGCGGGTAAGAGATCGTGGCGATGCAATTCGTTTGGCGATAAAATTTTCTCAGCCAGGCGATTTGGTAATCGCCTGCGGTAAGGGACATGAACAGTCCATGTGTTTTGGAACTACTGAATATTTATGGGATGACCGAACAGCCATGAAAGCCGCATTATCTGAACACCTTAAAGTGCAGGGACCTACCATGCCATTTTTACCAACGCAGGTGAAACCATGAGTGTGCACAAGCTCAACAGAGATCAATTTATCCCTGAATCATTGGAAAATGTGTGGAGTTATTTTTGTGACCCGTACAATCTAAATGAAATGACCCCACCGGATATGAATTTCGAAATTATTACAAACCCATTAGTCAAGATGTTTGAAGGTCAGATGATTGAATATCGGGTTGAATTTATTAAAGGGTTGAGGTCAATTTGGATAACGGAGATAGCGCACGTTCTTGAAAAGAGCTATTTTGTCGATGAGCAAAGAATTGGGCCTTACCGATTTTGGTATCACCAACATTTTTTTGAATCTGTAACCGGTGGTACTCGTATGGTCGATGATGTTACCTATTCAATAGGTTATGGTTTGGCAGGAAAAATTATGAACGATGTGTGGATAAAAAATAAATTGGAGTATATTTTTAATTTTCGGGCTAAAAAAATTAATGTTATGTTTCAAGAAAACAGGTAAATGTGATAGTTGAACCAGTTACGCTGGACGGAAAATTTATTCGATTAGAGCCATTATCAATGGATCATGTCCAGGGTCTGTCTTTAGTAGGTAGTGATCCAGAAATTTGGAAATTTATGTTATATGGTAACGTAACTACTCAAGATAAAATGACAGCCTGGGTTACTGATATTTTGGCAAGAAAAGCAAAGGGATCTGATCAACCTTTTGCAGTTCGGATTCTAAAAACAGGGGAGTTGGCAGGGGCTACTAGATATTTGGAAATACGTCCCGATCATCGCGGACTTGAAATTGGCGGTACTTGGTATGGAAAAAAATTTCAGCGAACCATGGTGAATACTGAAGCAAAGTATTTATTGCTTCAACATGCATTTGAAACTTTGGGTTGCATACGCGTTCAGTTTAAGGCAGATTCGAGAAATGTACGCTCATTAAACGCAATAGAAAGATTAGGTGCCGTAAGGGAGGGTATTCTTAGAAATCATATGATATTGGAAAATGGAGTTATCAGGCATTCTGTTTATTTTAGTATCCTTGTTAATGAATGGCCTGGTATAAAAAAACGATTAATTGAAATGATAAATTCCGAATGAAAAAAAGACATGTACTTTTCCGAAATGGAAAAATACATGTCTTTTGATATTTCTAAACCAAGTTAGTATCTATTCGTTTTCATAGCCAAGACAATAAACACATACACAAAATGGGTCGGATGCATTATGTTTGGCGGAAGGTTTCCTTTTCGCAGCGGAAGCTTTTCGGGCAGCTTCTTTTTTCTGCCGGGAGAGTTCGGCTTTTGAAAGTGGAATTGGTCCAGAGGGCTTGGCAATATCAATACTCAAACTGTTTTCAAGAATCAAAGCTACCATCTCATCGAATTTCTCGCTCATTTCAGGAGCAGAGAAATCATCACATAAGATTACGACTGTGTTCGCATCCCAACCTAACATAAAGGAGTCTTTTTCGGAAAGTGTGAAGTCGTTTAACATGTTCTGATACACGGGCCACGCGGATTTTCCATAACAAATAATTATTTTGGGTAGATTTTGTTCAATTAATTCGCGAAAAAACGGAACCCGCAACTTATTTATTTCTGAATAATAGGCTTCTTCGGTAGGATATTGAGGAATAATGGTTTCAAAGTCCCAATTACTAACTGGCTTGGGGATTGGCAAGAATTCACATAAAAGGGTTGATCCATTAATGCGTCCAAGTTGATTCAAGAAGTAATTTCGAATGTTGTCATCAGAAATTACTTTTCCTTCAAGTTTGAGCATTATTGTACAAATACTACGCCAGGCTCCTTGAAGATTGTTTTGTCCAAATTCCTCAGAAGAAATTTGGAGAATTTTTTGAGCTTCGGAACTATCTTCCACCTGTTGGAATTGCACTCTAGGATACAAACCATTAGGCGTGCCACCTAATTCTTCAAATCCAAGAAACCATATATCAGCATCCAGGCGACCATATCCAATAAAATTTAACAGGTGATCCAGTTCACTATTTGTGAGGGTCTTGTTCAAGAATTCTCCTTTGTTCATAATCCTGAAATAATTTCAGTATGAGTGTTTTTATATTAAAATCGAATTGTTTATTTTTTATGTTGAATGCTGAAACAATAAGTTTGTCACGCAGGTAGGAATAATTCAGATAATCTGCGGATCGTATTGTATCCACGTAACGTTGATGCTTGTTGAGTGATTTTTTCGAGAACAGCATTGGAAAATGAAGATTCACTTTGTTTTTTCTTACATAACCAGTATATCTCACGTTCATGAATAAGGAAGTCATCAATTTCTGTTTTGAACGACATGAGTTTTTTGATTACCATCTCATCGGGTGTTTTAGCTAAAAAAGCGATATTAATCGATTCGAATGAATTTTTAAAAATATTTCCGAATGGAAAATTGGTAACAATATTTTTTATTTCAATGTCAGTGCGAACAAAATTGGCAACTTCAAAACCCAAAACATGAAATAATTGAGTACAAATGGTATTTTCTAGTAATGTAGGATTCGTTTCTTCTGTTTCAAAAATCACATTGCCACTGGTAATGAAGGTGGTGACATTGGAGAATCCCAAGGAGCTGAAAATATTTTTGAGGGAATCCATTTTTACTGTTCGATTGGCAACATTCATTGCCCGAAGAAAGGATATATAGCGCTTCATAAATTACCTGTCAGAAAAAAATATTATATGATATGGTCGATAAGGGCGAAATACTCTCAATTCTGGGTCGTTATTTCAGGTGTTTGACCATGTATTTTGGTGAGGATAAAAAGACCGATGGTGCTTATCATTCCAATGATTAATCCCCCCCACCAAATTGCCTGGGGGTTGATGGCATCATGCAAGTAACCACCAATAAGTGGTGCCAATGAACGAGATATTCCCCAAGTTAGCCAATAAACACTCATATAGCGTCCACGCAAGTCGACAGGGGCGATATCGGAAACATATTTACTACCGGTTGGAACCAGGATCAACTCACCCATGCTCATTATAACCATACTGGTCCAGAAGCCCCAAAAACCTGTCATAATTGCGACACTGCCCACGCCTATAGCATAGAATAACATTCCTAGTGTAATGGCTTTTTTGGGATGTAATTTACGTGTGAACTGAGTAACGGGGTATTGGACAAACACACACATCAGGGCATTGGTGATAGGTAACCAGCTATAAAGATATTCTGGAATACCGAAGTACTTATTTATATAGACGGACAATAAAATCCACATCATGAGTGGAGCGATCATACCCAATGTGATTGTAAAAACGAATGCTACAAAATTCGAATCTGAAAAAACCCGCTCAAACCCTCCAAAAGGTGAAGTCTTTGGAAGGGTGACCGGGAACCCTTTTTTATCCAATGTCTCATGCACAAAAAAGAGTAATAACAGACTGTAGGTTATCATGCTGGCTGCTGCCACAAAAAATGCTATCGTGTAAGAGCCAGTAACTATGAATCCACCTATTGCTGGGCCGATGGCAATTCCGGCGTTATTGAACATTCGTAAAATTGCGAATGCTTCTGTACGTTGTTCGGATGGAATAATATCTGCCATCATCGCATCAGAACCAATCGAGTAGAATGGCATTGCGGCTCCCATGATTGTCATTGGAATCACAAAGCCAATATAGGTATTTGCCTGACTCATGAACAGGTATGCAAAACCATGAGCAACCTGAGAAAAAAACATGATTAATTTCCGGCCGAACCTATCAGCAATAGCGCCTCCAATTAAGGATGCACCCAGACCAATAATAGAACTTAACGATATAAGAGTAGCAATCGACGAAATAGGCAAGGTGAGCGTTTTACTTATGTAAATAAGCTGAAAAGGCCAGATTAAGCTTGAGCCACCTGAACTGATCAAAACGCCAATTGCTATAAGCCAAAATTGACGCGGAAAAGTATCAATTTTATTTTTAACCTTGTAAATGAAAGTGTTGATTGTATTGTTCATTTTCAAAAAGCCGATTTTTGAGATTTACTTGAAAGAAATAATATTCCCAAGCTACTGGCAAGACCGATAAATAGGCCTCCGATCCAGATGGATCTCGGCGAAACATTGTCATTTAGCCATCCGCCTAGTAAAGGGGCGCCACTACGTGAAATCCCCCATGCGAGCCAATAAATGCTCATATATCGTCCTCGTAGGGTGGATGGTGATATATTCGCAACATATGTGCTTGCGGTAGGTACAAGAGTTAATTCTCCAAAAGTCATGATTACCATTGATAGCCAAAATCCCCAGAAATTTGACATTAATGCGACACTTCCTACTCCAATAGCATAAATCAACATTCCAATGGAAACAATCCACATTGGGCGATAGCGCCGCGTAATTTTAGTTACAAAATATTGGGCAAAAACGCACAGCACTGCATTTGTAGTGGGTATCCAACCATACATATTTTCAGACATACCAAAGTTTGTTTTTGCATATACTGCTAATAAAACCCACAACATGCCAGGGGCGATGAGTCCTATTCCTAGTATTAAAACAAATTTAAGGTAATTTTTGTCTTTGAAAATTAACGTATAACCATCGTCGTGGTCAGAAAATAACTTATGGTCTGTAGATTTTGCTAATGTTTCTCGGGCAAAAATTAATAATAGTAAACTATAGGAAAGCATTCCAGCAGCTGCCCCTAAAAATGCGTAATTATAAGATATTGCTGCCAGGAAACCTCCGATAGCAGGACCAAAGGCAAAGCCAGCATTGTTTAATATGCGATTGATTGCATAAGCATCGTTTCGATTTTCTTTTGGGATTAAATCTGCCAGCATGGCGTCGGCGCCGACTTGATATAAAGGATTAACCAGTCCCGTGAGGAACATTAATATTGCGAATCCGGCGAAAGTATTTGCCCTCATTAGGAGCAGGTAAATCAATCCGTTGGCAGCAAGACTGAAAACCATTACTATTTTCCGACCAATTTTATCGGTAAGAGTGCCTGCGATGAATGAAGAAAAAAGCCCAGTACCCGCATTGATTGTAATGAGAGACACCACCGTGCTTAGAGGCAAACCAAGTTTTTCACTTGTATAAATCATTAAAAATGGTCCAATGAGACCCGCTCCGAATGTGCTTAAAAAAATACCAAATACCATTAACCAAAACTGGGGATGATATTTTTTATAAAGCGTGCTCAGTTGGAATAACATTATCCAATTTTACCTTGTAAACAACATAAGGGCGGGTTTGAAAGCCCGCCCTCAAAAATAATATTATTTATGTTTTGTTTTATTAGCGCCTGCGATCGGTACCGCCACCGCTGTTGCCACTGCGTCCACCACGATCTCCGCCTGGACGTCCACCGCGATCACCACTCGGACGAGACCCCCGGTCTCCTCCTGGGCGAGGTGCGCTTTTCTTTGCATCACGTTCCTGGGCTTCCTGCAATGTCCATCCTTCAAGGACTGCCTGACGGGAAAGGCGAATCTTGCCAGCAGGATCTATTCCGGTAACCATCACTGTAATTTCATCGCCCATGTTGACAATGTCTTCGACTTTGTTTACACGTTCGCTGTCCAGCTGGGATATGTGTACAAGACCATCCATACCGGGTACGATCTCCACAAATGCACCGAATTCTGCAATACGAACTACTTTTCCAGTGTAAATGCGTCCAAGTTCGGCTGTTTCTCCCAAGGCTTCTACGCGCTGCCTGGCTAATTCAGCACCGACACCATCGATTGAAGCAATATAAACTGTTCCGTCTTCTTGGACATCGATTTTTACCTTGGTTTCTTCTTGGAGAGCACGAATATTCTTGCCACCAGGGCCGATTAATGCCCCGATTTTGTCGACAGGGATCTTGACAGTGATAATTCGAGGTGCATGTGGTTTTAAGGCAGAGCGTGGTTCTGAAATAACTTCCAACATTTTCCCGAGAATGAATAGGCGTGCTTCATGTGCCTGGCCAAGTGCTTCTTTCATCATCTCGGTGCTCAAGCCACTGATCTTAATATCCATTTGAAGAGCAGTGATGCCGTCTTTGGTACCAGCAACCTTGAAATCCATATCTCCAAGATGATCTTCCGTTCCCTGGATATCAGTCAGGATTTTATATCGACCAGTTGCATCGGTAACCAATCCCATGGCTACACCAGCTACAGGAGCCTTAATTGGTACCCCTGCGTCCATTAATGCCAATGTAGAACCGCAAACTGATGCCATTGAGGAGGAGCCGTTGGATGCCAAGACTTCTGAAACTAAGCGTAAAGTATAAGGGAAGGATTCTTCATTTGGGATGACGGGTTCCAAGGCGCGTTCAGCAAGTGCTCCATGGCCAATTTCTCGACGAGATTGCCCGCGTAATGGTTTAACTTCTCCCGTGGAGTAAGGGGGAAAGTTGTAATGGTGAATATAACGCTTCGTGTCAATTGGGCTGAGATTGTCCAACTCTTGTGATTCGCCAAGGGTTCCCAGTGTGGCTAATGTCAACACCTGTGTTTCGCCACGAGTAAAGAGACCTGAGCCGTGAGCGCGTGGGGAAATTTCCACTTCGCACCAGATCGGTCTAATTTCGGTAGGAGTACGTCCATCTGGACGTTTTCCCATACTCAGGATTCGTTCGCGGACAACTGTACCTTCAGCTTCGGCGAAGGCAGATTTGATGTCTTTCGTAGATGGAAAATCTTTTGCATTAGCCCCTTCGGGGACTGCAGTCATTTCTGTTACGATTTCAGACTGAAGGGTATCCATGCCATTATAAAATTCAGATTTGGAAAGAGGCTTATCCAGCAATTCATTCATTTGCCCTGAGACTCTTGCCAATACTTTATTATTAATATCTTCAGCAGCGTTGTCAAAGCTAGCTTCTCGTTTTGGCTTTCCAATTTCGGCTTGCATTTGTAGCTGAAGATCGATAAGCGGTTGGATCGACTTATGTCCCAAGTCCAATGCTTCAACCATAACATCTTCAGGAATTTCATCGGCACCGCATTCGACCATTAATACGGCATCGCGGGTGCCTGCTAGTCGAAGATCGAGGTCGGATTTTTCGATTTCGTCAAAGGTAGGATTGATAATGAATTGTCCATTTACTCGGCCAACGCGTACAGCAGCAACTGGTCCACCCCATGGGATATCTGAAATCATCACTGCAGCGGAGGCAGCGTTGATAGCTAAAATGTCAAGAGGGTTGATACCATCAGCAGAAAGCGAGAACATCATTACCTGGACTTCGTTTCTCATCCCATGCGCAAATAGTGGGCGCAGGGGGCGATCCGTAAGGCGTGCAGTTAAGATCGCTTCTGTTGAAGGGCGACCTTCCCGACGGAAGAAGGAGCCCGGAATTTTTCCTGTGGCATAAAGTCTTTCTTCATATTCGACGGAGAGGGGGAAGAAGTCAATGCCATCTCTGACACCGCCCATTGTTGCCGCAGCAAAAACGATAGAATCGCCCAGTCTAATAGTTACAGATCCACCAGCTTGGTGGGCTAGTTTACCCGTTTCAAATGTTACGGTTCGCGTTCCAACTGTTGTTGAATAGCTTTTTGTTTCTGGTTTCATAGATTGTCTCCCGATGCGCAGGAATTATTCCCGCAATAAATTAATGCTCCCACCTGATCAGGGACTGAATGATGACGGCAACCGATGGTTGTAAACATCTTTCAATTCCTGACGACAGGCGTGGAAATATTTTTGAAACGGTTTTAGCAAAGCATAGCGAAAACCGATAATAAATTAGGATAGGGGCGACCCATTATGGGGTCGCCCCTAAGTTATTTTGCCCGAATTATTTGTGTCGCAGTGTCAATCGTTCTGTGATTGCTAAATAGCGGGAATAATTGGTCTTGCGTAAATACGCTAGGGTACGGCGTCGCTGACCAACTAATTTTAGCAAACCACGGCGGCATGATTCATCGTGCTTGTTAGCTCGTAAGTGTTCAGTGAGCTGTTTGATGCGTTCTGTCATAATCGCGATCTGTACATCTGGTGAACCGGTGTCAGAATCGTGTCGGTGAAAATCAGCAATCACCTGGGTTTTCTTTTCTTTTTGCAAAGGCATGACGTAGCTTCTCCTTTCGTTCTGGATGGTGCGGTCTCCATATTCGCAGCCGAAACCGCGAATAGGACCAGTCACAGGAAAGTAATTATACCAGAAAATTAGGCCTGGGCTGATTTGAGGCGTACTATTTCTAAGATAACAGGCCGTAGATCAGCGGGAAGTTGAGGAAGTATTCGTCGAATAGTAATGGGCATTTGATGAGAGCTGGCACCTATGATTACCTGGCGAAGAAAGAATGTGGTTTCAATCGGTGAAGCAATATAAAGTGCGTTAATTAAGTCCGCCAAATCATTTTGCATAATGGATGGCATGCTTTTGATTGCCGGGCTCAGTAATGTGTATACAGGTGGTAAATTCTGGTAAGTTGGATCTTCCAACAGGGGGATAATAGCATGAATAGCATTTGCCCACATTTTTGGAGTGGAAGGGTCCAACCAGTCTCGCATCAATAATAAGAATTTTGAGGGGGTTTCTTTGCGGATGCGCGATAAACTTGTTCGTAAAAGTGCACGGCGGAGTGAATTGTCGCGTGTGTGACTGACCCAGGCTGTGATGTGCTCAAGTAAAAAAATGGTCTCCGGGTGAATTCGTCCGAGTAGTGCTGCTGCCAAAAGACGACTTTCAAGGTATCCATCTTTCCAAAGACTATTTGTCAATGCAATGGTTTGATCAGGAAAAGTTGCTGCCAGAGGACCAATTTCCATTTCTATTTGGCGAAGTACTGCCTGTGGCACCCGGAAGGCAGGTAATACAGTAACCGGTGAAGCATTAATGCCTTGCCTTATTGTTCGATCTGCGTAGATATCCAGGATTGTATGAAGATCTTTCAAAAAAGCCACAGGCTGATCGAATTTTTCGACCAGCACTGCGGCGTGTATTTTTAGACGAGCAATATCTATCGCAGGCATTTATGGCAAACCAGCATCCCAGGTATCAGGATTGAGCGGATTTCATCGGTTGTCAATAAGATTTTCCGAAGATGACTTTGCGTTTGGCTGGCTGTCCACACACAATGCAGGTACCGTTACCTTCGGGTTGGTCAACGGGCATGCATCGGGTGGAGGCCTTGGTGGCATCTTTTACAGTTGTTTCGCATTTTTTGCTTTCGCACCACCAGGAATATGCCCAGCCATTTTGGACGACCTGTGTCAATTCTTGCATATCTTTTGGATCATGAATATGACTATCGCGGAACGCAGTGGCCTTGGCAAGCATTGATGCCTGGATATCGATTAATAATTCCGATACTATTGTAGTTAATCCAACTTGGGAAACAAAGGATTTACCTTCCTTGCCGGGTCGATCACGGCGTGCCAATGCAACTGAACTTTTTTCTACATCTTTCGGCCCAATTTCCATGCGGAGAGGGACACCGCGCATTTCCCAATCATTATATTTGAATCCAGGCGTTACTTCTTCACGATCATCCATTTTCAACCGAATCCCAGCTGTCTTTAGTTCAGCAAAGACTCTATTGGCGGTTTCCATAACAATATTTTTTTCAGACTCGTTGCGATATATAGGTACGATCACTACCTGGAAAGGAGCCAAACGAGGAGGCAAAATCAATCCTTTATCATCCCCATGCGTCATGATAATAGCTCCGATCATGCGGGTGGACAATCCCCAGGATGTGGTCCATGCATGTTGAAGCACATTGTTTTTATCTGTGTATTGAATATCAAATGCTTTTGAAAAATTTTGTCCAAGAAAATGAGAAGTGCCCGATTGCAGGGCTTTGGTGTCTCCCATCATAGCTTCGATGGTTGTTGACATGACTGCACCAGCAAATTTTTCGGTTTCTGATTTGATGCCTTTGATGACTGGGACAGCAGCTTCGTTGATAGCAAAATCGGCATAAACATCCAGCATGCGCAAGGTTTCTTCGCGTGCTTCTTGCTCAGATATATGAGCTGTGTGGCCTTCCTGCCAGTAAAATTCGGCAGTTCTAAGGAATAATTTTGTCCTCAATTCCCATCGAACAACACTTCCCCATTGGTTGATCAAAACGGGCAGATCCCGCCAGGATTTAATCCATTTGCTGTACATATAACCAATAATGGTCTCGGAGGTTGGACGAACAACGAGAGGTTCTTCCAGTTCTTCACCACCGCCTATCGTTACAATAGCCAGCTCGGGTGCAAAACCTTCAACGTGTTCTTTTTCCCTTTCCAGAAAAGATTTGGGTATTAAAAGAGGAAAAGCTGCGTTGACATGACCAGTTTCTTTGAATCTACGATCAAGAGCTGCTTGTATATTCTCCCAAAGAGTCCAACCATAAGGACGTACAACCATGCATCCACGTACGGGGGAATAATCTGCAAGCTCAGCTTTAAGGACCAGTTCGTTGTACCATTCTGAAAAATTTTCAGAACGAGGAGTTAGTTGTTCTTCAGCCATTTATGCCTCACATTTGATTTGATTGATTAAAATCTTGGTTAAGAAATGATACTGCTTTTTGTATTTCTGGTGCAAACTGAATCATGGAACGTTGGTTTTCGACGAAGTAGTCATTAAGTTCGTGGTAAGCCTGATCAAACACTGATTTCCATCCTTGTCCGACCAGGATCAATGGCCTCCGGTGAATAGAATCCACAATCATTAAATTCCACATCAATGATATCTCGGTCAAGGTTCCGGGTCCACCTGGCAGAGCTATTGCAGCGTCACAACCATCGATTAAACCATCTAAACGCTGACGGAGTGTTTCGAATTTACGCTCCTCTTTAACCCAGATATTTGCACCAGTCCCGCGCCAGCGTTCTATTTCAAGACAAGTAACACCGATTACGTGACCACCAGCCAGATTGGCTCCTTTGGAGACTGCTTCCATCGTGCCGATATAGCCACCCGTTAAAACTGTGTGACCTGCTTCCGCCAATAATTTTCCTAGTTGGAATCCTTCCGCATAAGCAGGCGAACCATACTTTGGATAGGAACCACCAAATACTGAAATGTTCATTTGTTATCCCATGTACGCTCTGCATTAATTTTCAGTTTGCGCAAAATCGCCTGTTCCAGGTCGATTTCTGACACAGAGGCGAGTTGAAGTAAATAGAGTGCCACATCTGCAAGTTCCATTGCCAATTCTTCCCTGTTAGCAGCAGAATCACTCCATTGAAAGTGTTCAAGAATTTCTGCAGCTTCCAGGGAAAGCGAGATTGCTAAATTCCGGGGTGTTTGAGGTCGTCTACTATCAAGTTCGTACCACCCTTTTGATGTAACAAAGTCGTTCATTTCATTTGTAAGCTCGTAAATATTCATAGAATCTTTATCTAATAGTTCCATGCAACAAAGGACGGGTGTAAAAAAAACGGCTCACCAAGTCAGGGAGCCGCCATTATTTTTATGACGCAACTAATCTAACCAGACAAGGATGGAAAATGGAGAAAAGGTGGAAATGGTTTATTTTTCACTTAATTATTATACTACATTCTTTCTTTGCTATAATGTGGCTATGGACTTCGTATTAACGCACGAACAGGCAGATTTTGATGCGATTGCAGCACTTTATGCAGCAGCATTAATTGGGGATATAAAGGCGGTTTTGCCCAGGCGGATAAACCGAAATGTTAAGGCATTTATAACTCTTTATGGGTTGGACTCTGCTTTTCTTGACCCCAGGGATTTACCTGAGGGATCAATTGATAGCGTAACACTGGTGGATACTCAGTCTTTGGTTACGCTAAAAGGAATGGGGAAAGATACAAAAATCCGTGTATTTGACCATCATCCTGAGCGCTTACACCCTGTATCCAAGGGTAAAGGGTTCTCTGGAGATTGGGAGGTTGTGACATTTGATTTAGGCGCGACAACCACATATTTTGTGGAGATTTTACAGGAACGTGGACAGGTTTTGACTTCCTCGCAGGCCACATTATTTTTATTAGGGATTTATGAGGATACAGGTGCGCTAACTTATTCCAATACAAAATCTCGAGATGTTCATGCAGTTGGCTGGTTATTGGATCAGGGGGCAGAACTTCGGAGTATTTCGGATTTTTTGAACCCACCCTTAAATCAGAGCCAACGTGAAGTTTACGAACAACTAATCGAAAATATCGAGACGATCGAAATTAATGGGCATAAAATATTGATCGCTTGTGGTGCAATTGAAAATCCAACTGAGGAGATTTCCATTTTAGCGCACAAGCTGCGCGATCTTTTTGATCCAGATGCGCTTTTTGTCCTGGTTCAAACAGATGAAGGTATTCGGTTTGTTGCCCGATCAACCACTGATCAAATTGACGTATCTCTGATTGCTAACCATTTTAAAGGGGGCGGGCACAGTCGTGCTGCGGCCGCATTGATAAAACGAGATTTTCCCCAAAAACCTATCCTGGAGGTTATTCGTCAGGAGGTAATTGATGTATTGCCAAAATATATTACACCAGCCATTACTGTTGGACAAATAATGTCAAAACGGCCTCATTTGATCAATGCGAATACTTCTATAAAGGAAGTAGCGCATTTGATGGCTCGTTACGGATATGAAGGTTTTCCGGTCGAAGACAGTGGCAAGATTGTTGGCCTCTTAGCCCGGAGAGCTGTAGATCGGGCGATCAGTCATCAGCTTAATATGAGCGCAGGCAGTCTGATGGAGGCTGGCAATATCTCAGTCCATCCTGGGGATTCGCTTCAGCGTTTACAGTTGGTGATGAATGAAAGTGGATGGGGGCAGGTTCCTGTAATTGAACCAGAAACTTTGAAAATTATCGGTATTGTAACGCGGACAGATGTATTAAAGATTCTGTCACGGAGTAAACCAGTAACACTAAAAACCCACAATTATTCCGAGCTATTACAAAAAACTCTTGCACCTCAAACTCTTCAATTAATTCATCTTTTGGCAGACCACGCAGTTATTGAGCATTCTCCGGTTTATTTAGTTGGCGGATTCGTACGTGATTTGCTATTAAATTACCCCAGCAGTGATTTTGATATTGTTGTTGAGGGTGATGCTATTTCACTCGGGAAAATTTTACTTTCAAAATATGGTGGAAGATTAACCAGCCATACCCGGTTTGGGACTGCACGATGGTACCTGGCAGGTAGTAAATTGGAGCATCAAGAACTGCCTAAGTTCCTGGACCTAATCTCAGCACGCCAGGAGTTTTATGAACATCCAAGTGCATTACCTACAGTGGAACATAGTAGTATAAAGTTGGATTTGCATCGTCGCGATTTTACAATAAACACTCTGGCTTTGCGACTCGATGGTCGTTATTTTTGTCAGTTGCACGATTATTACGGTGGATTATTGGATATTGAACGTCGGACGATACGAGTTCTTCATTCGTTATCATTTATTGATGACCCAACTCGAATGCTCAGAGCCGTACGTTACGAACAAAGATATGGTTTTACTCTTGAACCCAGGACGCTTCAACTTATAGAGGATGCCAAATCCCGGATATCGCATCTTTCCCCTGAGCGAATTCGCCATGAAGTGGATTTAATTCTGACCGAAAAAAATGCTCCGGCGATGTTATCTCGTCTGGATGATCTTGGATTAATTAATGCAATTTCGGAAGAATTAACTTGGAATAAAGAATTAGAATTACGAATGGTGTCATTCCTTGGAAAGCCTTTGCCAGTAGGATGGGATTTCAATTTACCAGAATCGGATCATTTGCAGAATCCTGTGTTGGCATATTGCTTATGGTTGCTGGATAATCCTCTGGAAAATATAGAAAAAATTCATAGTCGATTAACATTTCAAATGTATATTTTTAAGGCGGTTAAGGCTGCATCAAGTTTATATTCAGATCTTGATTCATTGATTGGCAGTAAACCCTCTGATTGGGTTGACAGGTTGGATGGGATTCCGATTATAGCAATTTACGCCGTTTATCTTGTAACTAAAGAACAAGCATTACAGACATATGTTTTTAAATGGAGAAAAATTATTTCTCACACAAATGGGGACACACTTAGAAAGCGCGGGCTAATTCCAGGGAAAAATTTTCAGAAAATATTGCATATCCTGCGATGCGCCTGGGTAAATGGCGAAATCAACTCACTAGATTCAGAAGAAATTCTATTAAACCAATTAATAGTTGCAGAAAATAAGTAGAATATCCATTACAATTGTTATATGTCGAACATTTCAAATAATTTACCTTATCGAATACGCCAAGATTACCTTTCTTCCTCAGAGTCAGCTTTTTTTCATGTATTGACAGAGTTGACCAGAGGAAAGTTTTCAGTTTGCCCAAAGGTTGCCTTGACTGATTTATTCTTTGTTGCACGCCCTAATGAGAATGTCCAACATTCAAATAAGCTTTTACGAAAAAACATAGATTTTTTATTGATATGGCAAGATTCTCTCAAACCGGCGATTGCTATCGAATTGGATCACCCCAAGCAAATTGACCATCGACCAGCGGATGGTTTTATGGAATCTCTTTTTGCCTCAACTGGCGTGCCATTAATCCATGTAACGGTATGTGACACATATGATATACCGCGATTGATGACGCAAATTCGCGAATCTTTAAAAAATTCGTTTGATATAAGCCCTGAACAAAATGATTTTTCACCGATTTGCCCTCGATGTGGAATTACCATGGTTTTGCGTTTTGGCAAAGAAGGTCCAGCGTTGGGCACTAAATATTATGGCTGTCTAAATTTCCCAACTTGCCAGGAAATTGTTCCAATCAAGTAAAGATTTCCTGTTGGATTTTAAACATAGAGGAAAAATTGATGAATCTCAATCCATATCTGGATTTTATGACAGAGATTGCTTATCGTGCCGGTCGGATAACGCTGGGATATTTTAATACTGGCGTGACACCGGATTACAAGGCTGATGATACACCTGTAACAATTGCTGATAGAACTGCCGAAAAATTTATTCGGGGTGAGCTGGAAAAAAAATTTCCAACCCATTCCATATTAGGGGAAGAATTCGGAGAAACCGGTAGTGCTGGAAACTCCATGCGTTGGATAATAGACCCCATCGATGGTACGAAATCTTTTATGCGCGGCGTGCCCCTGTATGCTGTCTTGATAGGGTTGGAGATCGATGGGGTTATTCGGGTTGGGGCAGCCTATTATCCAGGTACTGATGAAATGCTCAAAGCAGCTGATGGAAAGGGTGCCTGGTGGAATGGACGTCGTGCTCATGTTTCGACTGAATCCAGCGTGGAAAAAGCATGGGTTTGCTTTACAAATGTCCGAAATATGGAAAAGCATGGACGTGGAGACGCTTGGAATAGGATCAATTCAACAGCTTATGCTGCTCGTGGATGGGGTGATGCTTATGGGTACCTTGCCGTTGCGACTGGTCGGGCTGAGGTAATGCTTGATCCAATTATGGCAACCTGGGATTGCGGTCCTTTTCCGGTAATCTTTAGAGAAGCCGGCGGATATTTTGGTAGCTGGGATGGTAGAGAGGGTCACGTGTACAACGAAGCCTTAGCATGCAATTCAGCAATCAAAAATGAAATATTGGAATTAATTAGAGGTTAGAAAAAATCCCCAATAATTGGGGATTTTTTTTATCAGGATTTCC
This sequence comes from uncultured Anaerolinea sp., assembly GCA_964462245.1. Lineage (GTDB taxonomy): Bacteria > Chloroflexota > Anaerolineae > Anaerolineales > Villigracilaceae > UBA5195. The sequence continues at coordinate 4,453 of CAYWXS010000030.1, read as the reverse complement.
TGTATTGGAATTAACCGAATACCTTTGGGGTTATCTGAAAGGATGGTTTTAACCTTGTAAACAAAACGATAACAAGGTGACCGATGCATCGGGGAAAATATTTATTGAAGAACCCACAAAAATTGGCAGAAAAACAATTGTTTGGCTGTGAATAAAAATGTTCGGAGAAAAAATATAGCAAAAATTAGAACAGCTTATAGTAGATGATTGAAATAAGTTTTAATGGTTGATAAGGTAAAATGACTGGGAGATGAAAGGATTGATATGCGATTAATTGAAGTTGATGAAGGAATATGGGTTAAGGTTATCGGTTTTGATGGGGAGGCAAAATTTCAAGATCGCTTGTTACATCATGGGCTATATCCGGGTGATCTTGCCAGGATTTTACGAGTTGCTCCCATGAACGGTCCTTTTTTAGTGGAAGTTAGTGGTAGAGAATTGGCAATCGGTAGAGATGTTGCACGAAAGATTTTAGTGGAGAGAAATGAATGAGATTTGCTTTGGTTGGTCGTCCTAATTGTGGCAAGAGCACACTTTTTAATCAAGTTGCTGGTTATAAGGCAGAAACTGGAAATTTTCATGGAACTACTGTCACTTTTACCGAAAGTAAAGTTCGGGTTGCTGGTGAAGTAATATCCCTTGTTGATCTTCCGGGGACATACACTTTAACCGGTTCAAATCCCGCCGAATCAGTTGCGAAAGAATACCTCGCTTCAAATGAGGTCGATGTAATTATTAATGTGGCAGACGCATCCCATCTTGCACAATCATTGGAACTAACACTCGAGCTTCTTTCTGTAAATCGCCCTGTTATTCTTGCTATGAATATGATGGATGAAGCGCTTCGGATGGGTCTGAGGGTTGATGGGCCAGGTTTGGAGAAAAAGCTGGGGGTGAAAGTTGTGCCACTTATTGCAAGTAAAGGACGAGGTGTAAAGGGTTTGTTTCTGGCTGGGATGGAGGTGGTACGCAGTACCCCCGATTATTCTTTGAGATTCACAGATGTGGATGCCGATCCACTTGCTCGTCACAAGATGGGCCAGCTACTTGCCAACGAGTTTGTAAAGCAGGGAGTTAGAAATTTAACCTGGCGTGATCGCTTGGATGATATTCTACTACATCCGATCTGGGGTTATGCGACGCTATTATTGATTTTACTATTTTTTTTCCAGTTGGTTTACGGGATTGGTCGCACAATTGAACCTCCACTTCTTCAAATATTTGATCGTCTTATCGTACAGACTACAGTTAGATTGGGCCAACAAAGTTTCTGGGGTGTAGTAGTGAGTGGAATACTGCAAGGCGTCACTGCTGGTATCGCAATTGTGTTACCATATTTGTTGCCATTTCTTCTGGGGCTTGGATTATTAGAAGATGTTGGTTACCTCCCTAGAGTTGCTTTCTTAATGGATGCTCTCATGCACAAAATTGGTTTGCATGGGAAAGCCATTGTGCCATTTATCTTAGGCTATGGATGTAATGTTCCTGCGATTATGTCCACGCGTACGTTGGAGGAGCCAAGGGATAGATTTATGGCTGCTGCACTGGCTACCTTGGTGCCATGCGCAGCCAGGCTGGCTGTTGTTTTTGGGCTTGTTGCTTTCTATCTGGGGCCGTTGGCTGCTTTGGGGTTATACGTGTTCAACCTTTTTGTTATTGCAATTACGGGACGAATATTAACGCATTTATTACCAGAAGATGCTCCTGGGTTGATATTGGAAATGCCGCCATACAGGGTACCGACTGTGAAAGCCGTTTTTAATAAAGCCTGGTTCCGAATTCGCGAATTTGTTATAGAAGCCTGGCCAACTCTTATTGCTGGCAGCGGGATATTAGCTGTATTGAGTTATTTTAACCTTGCTATCTATTTTAATTTATTGATCAGGCCTTTTACATGGCTATTAGGATTACCTTCTGCGGTTGGTGTGCCGTTGATATTTGGCATCTTGCGTAAGGAATTATCTTTGGTTATGCTTGGGCAGGCACTCGGGACGATGAATTTTTCTGCTGTCATGACTAATACTCAGATATTTACTTTCACAGTATTTGTCATGTTTTATGTTCCATGTGTAGCTACGTTGATAATGCTTCGTAAAGAACTTGGAACCAAAGGTATGTTGTGGATAACAGGATTAACCGTTGTCGTGGCATTAATTGCGGGTTTGGGAGCTCGTTTACTGGCAAGTCTAATCTATTAATGAATTTATTTGACAGAGTGCTTCAATTTATCAACCACTGTGCGGATCACCTTTATTCTCGAAAAATATTTATCATTTGCTTCTACAAGCGTCCAAGGTGCATTGGGAGTACTGGTTTTAAGCAGCATTTCTTCAGCTGCAATTTGGTAATCTTCCCACTTACCCCGGTTGCGCCAGTCTTCGTCTGTAATTTTCCATGATTTGTAATTGGTCTTTTTCCGTTCTTGAAAACGCTTCAATTGTTCATCTTTGCTAATGTGCATCCAAAACTTGAAAATAATTGCGCCAAAATCTGTTAATTGACGTTCAAACTGATTGATCTCACTATATGCACGTTTCCAGTCTGCTTCACTGCAGTAGCCTTCCAATCTTTCAACCAGGACGCGTCCATACCAGGAACGGTCGAAAATTCCGATTTGCCCTTGTTCAGGTAAGCGTTTCCAAAACCTGTAGAGATAATGACGTTCTTTATCTTCGCCGGCTGGGGCTGCAATTGGCCAAACAATATATCCTCGGGGATCAATTTTTTCTGTAAGGCGTTTAATCGTTCCACCTTTTCCGGACGCATCCCAGCCTTCAAATACAATGACTACTGGAATCTTTTGAGTGTAAACCTGATACCCAAGTTGATGGAGTTCAGCTTGTAGTGATTTAATATTTTTATCATATTCTTCCCGTGAGGTGGAAAGGGTTAAATCGAGTCTATCAAGCATTGACAGCTCCTTTCAGTTCGTCTGATTTTCGTCTTCTTTTTGCTTTTGGTCCTATGCTTGATTCCATTCCGAGGCGGGATTCGATCGCCTTGATAATGGTTTCAAGTACTTTTATCCGGGCATGATAACGATTAGTTGTCTCAATAATGGTCCAGGGAGCATGGGGAGAATCTGTGCGCGAAAGTATATCTTCAACGGCTTGATAGTATTTATCATATTTTTTTTGTTGAATTCTGTCTTCCAAGCTAACTTGCCAGGATGTAATATCATCCTTAAGCAATTTATTTATTCTGCGATCTTGTTCTTCGCGGCTGATATGTAACCAGAATTTTAAAATTACAACCCCATCCGCAGCCAGCTGTTCTTCGAATTCAGCGATATCTTGATAGGCGGATTCCCAAATTTTTCGTTCGATGGTTTTATTTATGCGATCAGTTAATACTCGGCGGTACCATGAAGTGTCATAGGCGACGATTTGCCCTCTGGCAGGGATTTTTTGCCAAAAACGCCACAACCATGGATAGCGGGTTTCACTCGTACGGGGCGGTGTGATGGGCACAACACGAAACCCTCTTGGATCCATGCGTTCAGCCAGAATACTGATTAGTCGCCCTTTTCCTGTCGCAGCCCAGCCTTCGAACACGATCATCACGGGGACTTTGGCGTCAAAAACCGCATGCTCTAATTCGTATAGCCTTTGCTGGAGAGGCTCTATTTTTTTTTCGTATTCTTCTTTAGATATGGCAAGTTCGAGATTGACATATTCAAGCATGAGATATCCTTTATGAATTTTTGTTTGGATAATTATCAATTTATTATACTATTTTCATGAACTGAGCTGTAGGTGATATGCTATACTTTCCAAAAGGTTGCAGCATCAACGTAATGGATATTGTCTGATCAATGACAAACTTTGCCATTCGAAGTCTGAAAATTACAATAAGGGTGAAATATCGCTGTCAGTAACGTAAATTGCTACGGTAATAACAATATTCTTGGGGTGTATTGCCAATAAAAAAGAATTTGATGAAAAAATTTCATTTGAAATATAAAACAAATGCACTAATTTTCTTGTATTAGGGAATATCCATGATAAAAACATTTACTCGGGATCGTTTTACCTGGCTGGCATACTTTCTGATGGCTTTTTTTAGTTATTTTTTAAATGTACTCGGCCCAATTACCCCATTCCTGAAAAGTGAACTAAATCTTTCTTATACTGTGAGTAGTCTTCATTTTAGTGCGTTTGCTTTGGGAATCATACTCATAGGGGTGGGGGGAAATCGGATAATTCGACTATTTTGACGTTTGCATTCCCTCTGGATCGGGGCAATCGGTATAAGCGTAAGTGCTTGTTTACTTTCTTTCGGGAAAACTCCGATCGTCACTATCGGTGCGTCTTTTTTGATGGGATTTATAGGCTCCTTGATATTAGTGATAGTTCCTGCAGGCCTGTCTGAGAAACATGGTGAACAGCGTGCTATTGCAATTTCTCTGGTTCTAATTGAATTTGTGGTTTTGACAAAAATGAGGCAAAATTAG
>CAYWXS010000029.1:0-64022 GCA_964462245.1 uncultured Anaerolinea sp. | reverse complement strand
GTTTACCCAACTTTCCCTTATTTGGGAATCCATGAATTTTTGAAAAGATACAAAATCTTGATGGATAAGCCCCAGGCGCAGGAGCCAGTGAGTAAGTACGAATAATTTAGATGCGATTGCCCTGCAGTTTGACATGCGTTAGCCCCAAGTAGTAATGCCCCCTTTCCCCCAAGTTAAAATGTCCCTTTTCCCTGATGTTACAATTGGTCAAAAGCGGACCGTTGCCGGACACTATATGCGAAAAAAGACATGGAAGCATGCGATACTATGGCAGTAACAAACTTCCGGGTATAAAAACAATGCTTTTGAATAAAAAATTCATTTTCTGACAAAAAAGACATAAATTTTTTAACAGTTCGTAGTATATTTGGTTAGAATAGCGAGGCTCTGTGAAAAGTCAGAGCTTCGCTTGATTTACTACAAAATCATAAACCAGGCCCTGGCAGCTGATGCAAGTTCAAACTATCAAACAAATCATCCTTATCACCACCGGAATGGCAGGCATTATATGCCTGCTGATTGGTGTTAACATGATTCGGACTGGACGAAAGAGCCCCTATTTTCGCAGACGGCAGCGCTATATTGCAAATGGATGGGGGATGGTTGGAATTGCAATTCTGATCGGTGGTTTTGCCGGTCTAACTATGCGTTTCACTGAACCACTCTACTCGCTGGTCTACCCGCCTACCTCAACCATCACACCCACTGCCAGCCTGACCTTTACGCCATTGCCCAGTGCGACTCTGCAGCCCAGCCCAAGCAATACCATGGAACCTTCGTCAACCATTGAAGTTACCCTGGCGCCTGGGGTAAAACTTACCAGTACACCCACCTACACGCTGACCAAAGTCAGCACAAAAACTTCGACCGCGACGTCCACTCCCCGGCCAACAATAACCAGAACCCTGACCCAAACACCGCGAAAGACCGCAACGGCCAGCGTTACGCCGGCTGTCACGGCACTGGTAGGCAATCCGCACGCCGTCACCCTGACCTTTACACCCAAACCAAGTGTAACTTCAGCGACTATCGGCACACCTACTCCCACTTTTACGATCACTGCCACGGCCAGCATAACCCGCACGGTTACAATAACCACAACTCCCAGCATTACCAAAACTCCATGGCCAAGTTTTACCCCTTCCAATACCTGGACGCCTTCATCGACATTCACGGTAACGCATACGCCCACGCCCTACATGACCAGAACATTGTGGCCGAGCTTTACACCCTCCATCACAAAGACACCCACCTCCACATTCACGATTACGCATACTCCAACCATCACGCTCTCACCGACCGAAACCCTGACAATAACAGTGACCAGGACGCATGCACCAACCATTACCTTCACCTACACCCCCAGCATTACCCCGACGGTGACGATTACAAATACATCCACCATCACCATGACGCTGACGTCCAAACCAACCGCAACAATTACCCTGACAAGGACGATCACTGCCACTCCAACGATAACCAATACGCGCGCGCCCACACGCACTGAGACAAAAATTAGCTCGCTTGCCACAAAACTCCCGGAAATTAGTTTGACTCCGTCTTTGACCAACACGCTTGCACCAACGCGCACTGAAACAAAAACAAGCTCAGTTGCCACAAAAACCCCTGAAGTCAGTTTGACTCCAGGTTTGACCAACACGCTTGCGCCGACCCAAACTGAGACAAAAACAAGCACGGTCTCCGCTCCACTTCAGGAAAGCAGCCCAACCATGGCAGCCACGAAGGCTGAATTGGTAGAAAGCACAGCAGTACCTACCAAAGAAACCGTGGTCAGCATATTGACCACGCCGACCAAAACCGCGGCTCCAATGAGCAATGCACAGCAGGGTATCAGTCCCTGGCAATACCTGCTGAGCCTTTTATCCCTGATCATTGCATCCACGCTGCTTTACAAGTGGATAAAACCCCGGCTTTCACATTGACCGGGAGATTATATTTCAGCAAAAAAATAATGTAAAATAGGCACGAGGAGAAAAGAAAATGTCAAGAAATAAACGACCGATGAAAAAGCCAGTTCAGAACAAGCTGGGCACCACGCAACAGATCATCATTGCTGTAGCAGTAGTTGCAGTGATTGCAATCGTATGGGTATTCCTCTCTGGCGTATTAAGCCCGAAAGCAGATCTTGTAGCAAGTCAACCCACCGAAGCTAGCGCCCCCGTGCAAGATTCTGCCCCACAAACAAGTGGCAAGCAATACGATGCTGCGCCCAAAATGACGATTGACGTAAAGAAACAGTACTTCGCAACCTTCAAGATGGCTAAGGGTGGAGAATTTGTAGTGCAGCTATATGCAGACAAAGCCCCCATCACTGTAAACAGCTTTGTGTTTTTGGCTAAGGATGGTTTCTTTAACGGGGTAACCTTCCACCGTGTATTGGAAGGGTTTATGGCCCAGGGCGGCGACCCAACCGGAACCGGTCAGGGTGGGCCTGGTTATGAGTTTGTAAATGAAGACAGCGATCTAAAATTTGACAAACCTGGTGTATTGGCCATGGCTAATGCCGGACGCGACACCAATGGCAGCCAGTTCTTTATCACCTTTGGCCCAACCGAACAACTGAACGGTGGTTACACCATCTTTGGCCAGGTTACCAGCGGCATGGATGTGGTTAACGGAATCACGATGCGTGACCCGGACAAAAGCCCAACCTTCACCGGCGATGTGATCGAAAGCATCACTATCTCAGAAAAATAGCAAGAATCAAAGAGACCCCAGCCTGCAAAGAACTGGGGTCTCTTTTGTATTACATCCAGAACTCCCTACCGGGGAAAATAAATTCTAAAATAATTGCCCGACATGAAACCCGGAATCAGGAAGCCGACGATGGATTGGGGATACGTACCTGCATGGCAACAAAAAAGTTAATGATTGCAATTACGACCCCCAGCAGAAAGACATACTGAAAGCCAAAAGTATTCCAGATCACCCCACCCAACAAGGCTACCAGGATGGAAAAAATGTGGTCGATGGTTACCCCGGCTGAAAGTGCGGTCTGAACATCTTCCGGCCGTAATGCTATCTTTTTTATATACATCGAGCGAGCCATGCTGACTGAGAAAAGCATCTGGTCCAGCAGATAAAAAATGCTGACAGCAATAAAAGCCTGGCCAGCCGGAAGTACAAATTTTGAAAAACCATATCCCATGCAAACAAAGATCAACAAAACAGCCTCAGATGCCAAAACAAAACGTTCTCCCAATTTATCAATCAACCGGCCAAGGAAAGGCTGAAAGACAATCCCGATCACCCCACCAATGGTCATCAAGGTGGCGATGGTCTGGGTAGGCTGGTTGAAGATGGTCACTATTACCCAGGGGGCAAAGGTAATAAAGAGCTGTTTACGCGATCCAGAAAGAACATTGAGCAGATAAAAAAGAGAATATTCACGACGCAGCTTTAAAAAAGCTTTTGGTTGCTGGTTCTGCTCTGGCTGCATGGAAAACATCAGGATGGCTGCAATTCCCAAACCGATGGCAGCCAGTACAAAAGCATGTTGAAAAGTAAACCCAAAATATTTAAAACCTATGAAGATTAGAAAACTACCGGCTATTGTGGCCAGATTACGAATGGCATTCAACTGCCCCAAACGTTTGCCCATCTTACCCGGTTCAGCCAGTTCCATGCCAATGGTAGAAGCTACTGGCATGAAGAGATGCTGCCCAAGGCTATAGATAAACAGAAAGAACACCATGAGGGCATAGGTGGGAGCAAAAAAGCCGATCAGCAAAACACCAACAAAGCTGAATAATAACGAATATGCCCCCAGGCGTCGAGCGCAAAGAAACCAGAGCAAAGCGGAAACAAATACCACCAGGAACCCGGGAAGCTCACGTGGAAACTCAATAAAAGAACGTTGAAAGCCAGTCAGAGAATAACGTTCATTCAGAAAGTTATTGAAGGTTGAATCGAAAATACTATAAGCAACACCCATTGACAGGGAAGCAAAAGCAAAAATCTTTAATTCGCGAGGGGCAAAGCCCAGGTTTTTGATCCAGGTTGTCATAACATTCCTTCCGAGGGTGCCCTGCCCAGGCAGAAGCACAAAAGACTAAAATAACGCAGGTTTCTGCGGTGGTAAATACGGTGAGAACGCAACGCACCCAGAATATAAATTTTGGGCAAGGCCGTGCTATATTAATTATGTCGATGTTCCTCTAGGTCCATGAGGAATAAGCGGAGCAAAAATGAAAATTTTTTCAAATCGAATCCGGCGCCCGGTCGAGCGAGACAGGGCAGCCTATTATGTTTTTCTAACCCTGGTCAGTTTCGCCTTCAGCGTAATGTTAACCCGTTTATTCCTGCAATTGACGGGTTATCCACAATTGGGCGGCAAAACTCTGCATATTGCACACCTGCTGTGGGGCGGATTGTTTTTATTCACCGGCGCCCTGGGAATGCTGATCTTTGCCAACCGCTGGGTGTATCGGGCAGGCGCCATCCTGAGCGGGGTAGGCGTGGGGCTGTTTATCGACGAAGTGGGCAAGTTTATAACCCGCAGTAATGATTACTTCTATCCGGCAGCAGCTCCCATCATCTATGCCTTTTTTCTACTGGTAGTGCTGGTTTATTTGCGACTGCGCCGCAATAAAGCCCTCGATCCGCGATCCGAATTGTACCGGGCACTCGATTCATTGGAAGAAGTACTCGAACATGACATGGATGAAATTGAACTGGCAGACATGGAGGCGCGGCTGAAGTTTGTGGTAGAGCGATCTGAATATCCTGAACATAAGCACCTGGCACGCGAACTGCTGCGCTTCATCCGCTCGGAACATGTTGAGGTTATATCCCGCAAATCAGGCCTGATTGATCAGATAATTCTACATCTGAAGGAATGGGATAAACGCTGGGTTACCCGGCGAAGGCTAAAAGCAATATTGGTGGGCGGGTTAGGAACGCTGGGGCTGTGGGCAATGCAGGAAATGCTTAAATCGGGCATCGCGATTTTTTCTGGCGCAGGCCCAGATGGACTTCCATACAGATTGGTGCTGACCGCCAGCCTCAACAGTACAGGTGCATTAAACTGGCTGCAAACATCCATTTCACTTCAGGCTGCTTGCGGATTGGTGCTATTGATTGGAACATTCCTGCTGATCGCAAATCATGATATGCGTGGGGTACGGATCAGTTTCATCGGCCTGTTATTATTTCTGACAATGGCCAATTTATTGGAATTTTATTTTGATCAGTTTTCCACCATCGGCCCAGCGCTGACTGAACTGATCTTGCTGCTGCTCCTTATCCATTACAGGCAGCGCTTTTTGACAGAAGCTTTGTAACAAAACAAGATTGAATGACAGGTAAAATAAAAAAGGCGTCCGAAGCCGAGCCTCGGACGTCCAAGGTAATAACGGAAGGATTAGATGCCCGCGTTACTCAGGCTTTCCAGGATTTTGGAAAGGGTATTGGTCAAAGTAGGATGGGTGACTTCCAGATAACTGATAGATTCTTCCAATCTCCCAAACAAAGATTGTTCGGTATTGGGCTGATCTGCGCCGGAGCGGGAAAGTAACTGACGAATATCATCATCCAGATCACGCAGCAAGTCACGACCCTTTTGATCCACGCTTTGTGTGTTTTCAAGCTCTTTATGAAGTTGTTCTAATAAATTACGCAAACCCTGTTCGTCCATAAGGTCGCCTCCTTGAGATATACACGAATTCAATTACCATCTTCATTTTACATCTTTTCAAAGCATTGAGCGAAAATGGATGGTACTTCGTTTTATTTTTCGAGATTCGACCGGTAAAAATGACCAGGAAGGATGCATGACTGAGAGTATTGGGCTGACAAGGCTTGAATTAATGCAAAATCTCTTTATCAGCCTGCTCAGTCTCGTTCAGGATGCGCAAGGCGTCGGATTTGATCTCAGAACTGGCACCGGCAGATTGGGGCAGGTATTTAACCATATCACGGGCCTGGCGCAGTAAGTCTTTAACCTGGGCGATGTAGGAAAAATCATATTTTCCACCATCAATGGGCAAGGGATAATCACGGGCTTTTTGGATGAGGGCTCGAGCAAGGATGAGGCGTTCGGCAGCCGGAATAAGTCTGGGCATAAGGGATCCTTTTTTTATTACAGTTATTGATCTGGCTAAATGATTTTATACTGATCAGTGTACACAACTGTATGGCACCTGGAAAATAATGCAGGTGCACGTTTCGTATTGGTTAGATCCAGTGCAAAAGACCAGCAAAAACCACCATTAAGACTGTGTCAATTGCAGCCAGTGAAGCAATAAAGGTAACCTGGGTTTTTGGTTTCCAATCATAGCAATAAAAAGCTGCCAGGAAAAAGGGGATATAGACAGTAACAAAAACCGGGAAGGCCCCCCACCACTGGTAAACCCAGACAAAGGCAGGTGTACGTGCCAGAAAAATTTCAATAATGGAGAAAAATGCAGCATTACCAATTGCAAAGAGCAGACGGTTATTGATTCCAAATATCTTTAGCTTGGGATCCGCGGGCAAGAGTTTACTCATAACAAGACCGGCAATAGAGAACATGAAGCTTAACTCGATGCCAACGCCAACCAGGATCAGGAAAGCGGTACCAGTGGGTACGGTCCAAAGCGCGTGCCCGCTAAAATGTTGGATCAGGGCATTGATGATTTCATAGAACCAGTGCACAGCATACAGGGCAAGCCCGGCAGCAATGCCTTTCCAATTGCGATGACTGATTTCGGTAGCATAAACATAGACTACAAAAGCCAGAAAAGTAATAACATACCACTGAAAATTTTCGCCAGTTCGCAGTATGCTGAGGGCCAGACGTGTCGCTTCGGGATTATTCATGGATTTTGGCTCCTGTAGAGGTGGTCATTATTTTGAAAAAATATTTTTAGTTTCAGGCACGCAGGAATTAGGATTCACGGACGGGCTTCGACCAATGTTTCAATGTGATCAATCTGTGGACCGAGACTATAAACAGGCAGGCTAAAGGTCAGCGAGGCACCCGGTTGCAGTGGGGCACTGGATTCCCAGCGACGATACCCAATGATCTGGTCGTCCGAGTCATAAGCGATGGCGAGCAACCAGACGAGCGTGGCTGGCTTTTGCGATTGGCTGAGAAAGATTTGGCCCGAGGCAGTGGCGGAAAGGCCGTTCCAATCGATAGCAATCAGCAGGTCACGGGTCGTAGTCTCCAGGTAGCGTTGATCGGTTTGATCAAAGCGGGTGGAGGTAATTAACCGGGCGAGGGCATATTTACCGGTCTGCCCTTTAAAGAAAACTGAAACAGGCAGGGTGCGAGCAGGGGGCAGCACATTGACAGGCAGAATGGTTTGCTGGTTGGTCAGGACCAGCCCGTTTTCATCGAAAAGGGTCATATCCATCTGGATATTTTCCAGGGGCCAGGTGTAAGGGTTATGAACCGGAACGATGCAGGTTGTCCCGGTAATGGAAATCTGGCAGAACCCTGGACCAAGATCGAGTGGGACAGGAGTGATAAGTGAAGTGAAATCTGAGGGTTGGTCGGGTTTCGGAATGGTGATAGTCTGACCAATGGTCAGGGATTCGGGGATGACACCCGGGTTGGCCGATAGCAGAGCATCAACCGTGACACCAAAGCGCCTGGCCAAGGCCGTCAGGGTATCGTTGGGACTGATTTTATAAATAAAGGGCGTGGATGTTGGGATGGGTGTACGAGTAGCAGGGAACACAAGTACTGGTGTAGAGACAGGGGTGCTGGTATGGTAAGGTGTCAGCCCAGACAGAGCGGTAGGCTGGGGAGAAGCAATGTCTGTGCTGCAAGCCGTCTGGATGAAAATTGAAACAAGCACAGCAAATAAAACGAATGTGTTTTGGTGACGCAGCCAATGTCTCATTTGGTCTTTTTTGTCCCGGTGGGTAATACCCGTTGTCTTGATTATATCAACCCTACCAAAAACTGTTGCAACAAAAGAAAAGATAATACTTTATTGCTCAAATAAGTTGTAAACTAAAAACAGCAGAATCAAAAACATAACAGTTGCTAGAAAATTGACGCTCAGTAAAAGCATGCCAAATTTCAGAATGGTTGTGAAATTAAATTGGAGATTGTGGAAAACATGTCTGCCGAAGAATTATTGTTATCAGCGCTGGACCAGCGTTATGAAAAATATCTTATTGAGTACAAACATTGCAGGGATGAATTTTCAGAAGAAGCAGTGCATCAATTACGGGTAACAGCCCGCCGGTTGTTGGCATTGATTGAATTATTACAGGAAGTTACCCCAAGCCGGGAACTGCTAAAATTACGGCGTACATTCAAAGACCAGCTCGACAGCCTGGACGATTTACGCGATACACAGGTTATGCTAACTGAAATAGCCAGCACACTCAAAACCCTGCCCGAACTCGCTCGCGTATATACATTCCTACAAAAACGCGAGAAGCGCTTGCTAACCAGGGCCGAATTCATTGTCAGCGACTATAAGATCGATAGTCTCACCAGTCGAATGGGAAATGCACGCAAAAGCTTGGCTAAACCAGTCTCTCTTCCTGATATGGAACCACAGTTAATGGCGGTGGTGGACAACGCCTGGAAAAAAATAAAGCGGCGCGCATCTCGTGTGGATCCGGCACAACCAGCCAGCATCCATCGTGTTCGGGTTGTTTTTAAGAAATTTCGCTATATGGTTGAAATCATACATCCACTGTTACCCGGATTTCCAGAAGATCAACTTAAACTTATGCATGCCTACCAAACAGCAATGGGCGAAATTCAAGATGTGGAAGTTTTTCTGGGTGTACTTGCAGATTTTCCCACCCGGCACACTTCATATGACCCGCGACCGGTAAGGCACTTTTATGAACTACGCCATACCGAATTGATTACTACTTATATCAAAAACAAATCAAAATTCCTCATATTCTGGCGAAAAAAACCAAAAAACCCCTTTCCCTGGGAAACAAAAGAAAAGGATAAGCAATGAATCTCTATCTGATGCGTCATGCAATCGCGCTTGAAGCAAACAATGTAATGGAAGATAATTTACGTCCTCTGTCTGAAAAAGGGCGTAAAAAATTGGGCGAAATTGTTCAAAATCTGAAAAGGCTGGAAATCAATTTCGATATTATACTGACCAGCCCGTATGTGCGTACCCGTCAAACGACGGACATGCTGGCGGAAGGGCTGGCTATAAAGCAGAAAAATATATTCGAAAGTGAGAATCTTTGCCCGCCAGGTTTTGGAGATGGGTTGATCAATGAAATTTGTGCCCACGATGGGCTTGAGAATATCCTTATCGTCGGACATGAACCAGCCCTCAGCCAATTAATCGGAGTATTGATTGCTGGTGATCCAGATTTGGATATAGAAATAAAAAAAGCCGGCTTGTGCAAGCTGTCTATCGATCAGCTCAAATATGGACGCTGTGCAAAACTTGAGTGGCTGCTGACTCCATCCCAATTGATTGCAATACGCTGAATTTGAATGCAGGGACGGCCCGGGATTATAACAGGAGGTGATGTACGCATGAAATCATGCGCACATCACCTCCTGTAGGGCAAATCATGGATAATTTGGTCTGATGACAGTCAAACTTCTGAATGTAGAAGGTCCGTATATTCAGTTGAACTTAGCCAATCTTCAGGTTGTTCCTTGATTTTTTTCAGTTTCCGGATTGGTTCTCGCGATATATCCCGGTAACGACAAAGACAGTGCGCTCACAAATGTTGGTAACCCGATCGGCAAAACGTTCCAGGTTATGTGCAGCCCAGAGCAGCAAGTTAGCACGCTCAATGCTTGCAGGGTCGGCAATAATATAGGTCATCAATTCGCGGTATACCTGTTCGTAAAGATGATCTACATCATCGTCTTCAGCTGGGATCAGGCGAGCTGCATCCGCGTTCTCGCTGACGAAGGCTGCCAGGGCACGGTGCAGCATGTCGGTGCCTTTCTCGGCCATGCGCGGGATGTCGATCAACGGTTTGAGTGGGGGCTGCGTACCCATACGGACATTGATCACACCGATACCTTTGGCATAATCGCCCATACGTTCAAGCTCGCTGATCACTTCCAGAATGGAGGCGATCACGCGCAAGTCACGCGCCATGGGTTGTTGGGTGGCAATGATGATCATGACCCGATTTTCGAGTTCAAAGCGTTTCTGATTGATCAAGGCATCCCCATCAATCACTCGTTGTGACCAGTTGGTATCACGCTTTTTAAGCGCTTCCACCGAATCCAACATGGCCTGTTCCACCATGCTGCCCAGTATCAGGATTTCTTCTTTTAGCTCCTGGATTTCATTTTCAAAGGTCCTACGAGTGGTCATTCTTACTCTCCTGATAAGCAGTCAACATTGGGCGGCCTGTAAAGTCAAATTTTGGTAAAAATAGCCGATAGTCAGCCTAACCAAAGCGTCCGGTAACATAATCTTCAGTACGTTTGTCCTGCGGATTAGTAAAGATACGCTGGGTTTCGTCATACTCGATCATGCATCCTGAACGATGCTCGTTGATCATCATCATGGCTGTGTAATCCGAAACACGTGCAGCTTGCTGCATATTATGAGTCACGATAATGATGGTGTAATTTTTTACAATGTCATGCATCAACTCTTCGATCTTAAGTGTGGAAATGGGATCCAGAGCAGAGGCAGGTTCATCCATCAAAATGATCTCGGGTTCAACGGCCAGGGCGCGGGCAATGCACAGGCGCTGCTGCTGCCCACCAGAAAGTGCGCTGCCAGATTGATTAAGTTTATCCTTGACTTCATCCCACAAAGCAGCCTGTCGCAGGCTTTTTTCAACGATCTGATCCAGATCGTTTTTAGTGCGTATTCCGTATAAACGCGGCCCATAGGTCACATTATCATAAATCGATTTGGGGAAAGGGTTGGGGCGTTGAAAGACCATCCCCACCCGGCGGCGTACATCCACCACATCCACACCTTTTTCGAGAATGCTCTGTCCATCCATCATAATTTTCCCTTCGCAGCGTGCGCTGGCGGTCAGATCAGTCATGCGGTTAAAAGTGCGCAGAAGCGTGGATTTTCCACAGCCGGAAGGTCCAATGATGGCAGTGATTTTGTTGGCATAAATATTCAGGTTAATATCGGTCAGTGCCCGGAATTTGCCATAATAGACGGAAAGATTTTTAACCTCAACTTTGTTTTCTGATGGGCTATGTGTGCCGTGGGGCGTTAGCGGTGCAATATTAAGAGCCATGATCAACCTCGTAATTTTCTCGCCCTGTTTTCAATCCACAAGCGAGCGGTAATATTCAGAATTAAGACAAAGATCATCAACACCAGAGCGACCCCCCAGGATTGGGCGACACGCTCCGGATAAGGCTGGGAAGCATATTTCCAGAGAGTCAAAGGCAAAGAATCCAATGGTTCGTTTATGCTTCTTTCCAAAATCTGAAAGATGGTTTGTTTGCTTTGAATTCCACTGGTCACAATCTGTCCCAGGTTGTAACGCTCATTCCCAAGGGCAGTAAAGAGCAGCGGTGCAGTTTCACCCATGGCACGCGCCAATGCCAGAAGAAATCCAGTAACAATACCGCTAAAAGCTGCAGGGAACATGACGCTCAGCGATGTTTTCCATTCTGACGCCCCCAATGCCAGGGAACCTTCGCGCAGGGTATGCGGAACAAGTTTTAACATTTCTTCAGTGGTACGAATAATGGTGGGCAACATAAGAATTGCAAGAGCTATGCCCCCAGCCAGTCCAGAGTAGTGCCCCATCGGTTTAACAATGAGTGCATATGCAAACAAACCGATAACAATCGACGGCACACCTGAAAGCACGTCTGTGCTGAAACGCAGCGCAATACCCAATGTCGTATTCGGGTAACGGGCTGAGTAAAATGCTGCCAATACCCCCGGAGGTACAGCGAAAACCATGGCGATCAGGGTAACAATTAATGTACCCTGAATAGCATGCAATACACCCCCACCAGGCATACCAATCGGGCGTGGTAATTGGGTGAAAAAATCCAAATTAATAGTCGGCGCACCTTTATATATCACGTAACCGATGATCCAAAAAAGCGGGATAAGTGCCAGTAAGGTCGCCACTCCGGTCAGAGATAATAAGATGAAATTGGTAGTCTTGCGCCGGCGTAGCCGGGTTTCGTACCCTTTGGAAATCAATGCATTGAATGCGCTCATACACGTGCCTCTTGCGGGGTTTTGCTGGCCACACGCCAGACCAAAAATCGGGCCAGCATATTAAGCAGTAAGGTCATTACAAAAAGGATAAGCCCAACTTCAATCAGCGCCTGCGAATGCAGCTTTGTCACAGCTTCGGCAAATTCATTGGCAATTATACTGGCCATGGTGTAGCCGGGGCGTAGCAAAGACGTTGAGCCTTCGATACTGTTTCCGATGACCATGGTGACAGCCATCGTTTCGCCGAGAGCCCGGCCCAGGCCCAGGATCACTGCGCCCAGAATGCCCGAAATGCCATATGGAAGCAGCACCTGCCAGATGGTTTCCCACTGAGTGGATCCCAAGGCAAGCGAGGCTTCGCGCTGAGACTGGGGAATGGCAAGGAAAACATCCCGAGAAACAGCAGCAATGGTCGGCAGGATCATGACAGTCAAAATCAGCGCCGCCCCCAATCGCGAAGCACCTCCCGCCGGAACCGGTCCTGCAAAGAGCTGCCCAAGCAGTGGAACCTGGCCCAGGGTGGTAAATAAGCCAGCCCCAAGTGGGGCGACCACATTCGGTAGAAAAACGAAAAGCCCCCATAACCCGTAGACCACGCTAGGAATTGCGGCCAATAATTCAACCAACCAGTTCAAAGGTGTGCGCAGCCAGGCAGGACAGAGTTCGGCCAGAAAAATAGCAATTCCCAGGCTAATCGGTACGGCCATAACGATGGCAGCAATAGACGTGAGCAATGTGCCATATATAAAAGGCCAGGCATCAAATTTATCATTGACAGGATCCCAACTGGCATCAGCCGTGGGAGCAAGAAAACTGAACCCAAATGTGGTTCTGGCATCCACTGATGTCTGCCAGAGCATCCAGCCAATCGAAAACATGAGCAGTATGACCAGGATGGAAACCAGCATGAGAGATCCCTGCCAGGGCAGATCGCCATGTTGAAAAAGTTGAAGTGCTTTAGCAATCTGGGAAGGTTCAGACGGAGGAGTCTGTGTTCTTTTCATCGACGGTATTCCCTTTTTCCGGTTTTCACAGAATAAGAAATTTCCTTCAAGGTGCAGTCCCGTGCATCTTAATGGAGATCTCTTTGCCTGTGCATCCGGGGTTTTATTTATGAGTGGGAGGGTCTCCCGAATTTGAGAGACCCTCCCTGGGACATTGGGAAATTGGCGATTATTTGAGAACTGGTGCGCCGTTGCAGCTTACTTCAGCCAACTTGGCCAGTACGGTAGTTCGTACTGCGTCGGGCAGAGGAGAGTAACCCAGGGCGGCAGCGCGGGAAACAGCGGTGGCGTCGGTCAATGCCCACTTGAAGAATTCAAGGGTTTTCTGAGCCTTGATGCAATCAGTCATGCTGGTCGCGTGCAGGATCAAGTAGGTGTAACCAGCGATCGGGTAAGCAGCTTCACTCTTGCCATCAACGATGGTGGCGGTCAGCTTGTCGCTGAAGGAACCTTCAGCCATGGCAGCCTGGACGCTATCGTTGCTAGGCACAATGGTCTTGCCAGCCTGATTGATGATGGAAGCAAAGGGTAAGTTGTTGGATTTGGCGAAGGAAAGTTCAACATAGCCCAAGGAATTAGGGGTATTGATAACGGAGGCAGCTACACCGGCATTACCCTTACCGCCCACACCGTTACCAGCCTTATCTGCAGGCCATTCGATGGCGGAGGCGCCGCCAGCTTTCCAATCGGCACTGAATGAAGTGAGAGCCTTGGTGAAGATTTCGGTGGTGCCTGAACCATCCGAGCGATGCACAACGGTGATGGTTTCAGCGGGCAGGTAGTCTTTCAGATCGGGGTTAAGTGCAACAATAGCGGCGTCGTTCCACTTGTTGATGACACCGTTATAGATGCCTACCAGAGTGGCGCGGTCGAGGATCAGAGCAGGAACCTTAGCAGCGGCATCAAAGGCCTTGGCCCACTTGATGTTGTAAGTCACGACCACTGCACCAGCCAGGGTTGGGTACATCTGCAGGTCTTTGCCAGCGGTATACTCTTCTTCCTTAAGCAAGGAGTCGGAACCAGCAAAATCGACGGTGTTATCAACAATGGCTTTCTTACCGCCACCGGAGCCGATAGCCTGATAGTTAACTACCACAGAAGGGTCAACATATTGATAAGCATAGGCCCAGTCGGCATAAACAGGAGCTGGGAAGGTAGCACCCGCACCATTGAGCTGGACGGAACCAGCAGGCATAGCAGTGGGAGCAGACATATCGGGGGTCGAAGTAATTTCGACGACTTTTTCCTGTGTGACGATCTGAGTCTGGACTACAGTCACAGTCTCGGGGGTGGCAGGGGCGCCACACGCGCTCAGCAGCATGCTGGCGATGATTAATGTAGCAAAAACAACAATCAAATTTTTACGCATTTCTTTTCTCTCCTTGAGAATATTTCAAATTTGTTCTACTGGTCAATTCTCTCATGCTCCTGTTAAGGCCAATGGAAGAACTGTTTAACAACTGATTAACGTTTGTCGCATTTCTACTGATTCCCGGGCTTTTCCCAATCCCAATCGCCCAAAGTAGGAATAGCAGCGTACATGGTGAGATCCAACTGGATGGGTGTAATGGAAACATATCCAGCAGCGACGGCACCAACATCCGTACCCTCTTCCGGGGTGCCGGTCGGAGCTTCGCCACCAATCCAGAAATAATCACGTCCGCGCGGATCCACACGCCGGTCCAGCCGGTCGCGGTAGACCCGCAAGCCCTGCCGGGTAATACGCGTGCCCTTGATCTCGGCCAGAGGAAGATAGGGAACATTAACATTTAGCAGCATGCCAGTATGCAAGCTGTGTTGCATGGACTTTTCTACCACCTGGCGCGCAATACAAGCTGCAGCAGCATAATTCAGCGGTTCGCTATTTTTTTCATTGGTGCCCAGAGAAAAAGCGATGCCGGGCACATCCCAAATAATGGCTTCCATGGCAGCAGTGACTGTGCCAGAATAAGTAACATCGTGCCCCAGGTTGGCCATCGGGTTGATACCAGAAACCACCAGGTCGATCTTTTCATCAAAAAAGCCCAGCAAGGCCAGTGCCACACAGTCAGAAGGTGCGCCGTCACTAGCAAGCGCTGCACTGCCATCAGCGAGAATCACTTCCTTGACACGCAGTGGACGATCAAGCGTTTTTACGTGTCCGCTTCCGGACCAGTTTCGATCGGGAGCCAGGATGGTTACATCCGCCAACTTACGCATTTCCTGTGCCAAAGCTAGCAGCCCAGGTGCAAAAACACCATCATCATTGGTAACCAGAATGTGCTTAATGTTGGTCATAGGGCTTATTTCCCATCTGTTTCAAATTACGACGACGATGTTGAATGGTATCCAAACTGACCACAGTCAGAAAAACAGCGATTGAAAATCCGAGGACTGCTTCCATTTTTTGCTCCTTGCACCCTGGGTATTATTTTTATGGGTAAAACCATCTGTTCAAGGTGTCTTGATCTCTCTTACCCAATGTCGAAAAATCCGGAGGCTATTGAACCATCGAGGGGTTCAGGTGAGCCGGAACACTCAATAAATAACTGGTAACCCAACTACCCAAAACACGACCTGCGCCCCATTCAGGACCTTTTTTTACCTGGGTTGTGCCCGTCCATAAAGCAGATACAAGGTCAGGGATGGTATTACCCGGAAAAAGTGTCGCTCCCAAGCCGATGGCATCCAAAACATGCGCGTCACTACTGCCGGTTTGTGACACACCGGAGCGCTCAGCAAGGATACGCGCAGCAATATTCCCATCACGATCAAGGGTTGTCGCGTTATATGTTTCAATACCTATCAATATCCGGGCAGTGTCCTCCGTGCGCAGCGCTTCACGAATTGAAAAAGCACTCAGACTCTTCATGCCCATGCCGCCCGCCATGGGATGAGGGGCAATACAAAAACCTCCCTGTTGACCCACGCGCAGGATTGTTTCGCGCAGTGATAACCCGGCCGGGATAATCTGGCGGATGGAAAGGGCCAGAAGGTCCCCCTCTGCGGTGGTGATTTCTACTCCAGGAATAACCTGAATGTCATATTCAGGAGCCATTTGTTCCGCCAACAACGCGCCGCGGATCTCATCATGATCAGTGATAGCAATAATATCCAGACCAACCTGTCTGGCTCGTTTGAGAACAGATGTCACGGTAGCGGTACCGTCATAGCTGTAAATCGTATGCATGTGTATGTCTGCGAATCCCATAAGATCTCCTTTCTCTATACTCAAAGGATATCTTTATTTGTTTAACGCCTCAAAAACAACGCGTTAACAACCGGTAAAGGGAATGTTATGACTTTACATAAACCAGCCCGAGCAATAAGACGGATTCAAGTTACAACCTCTGTAAGGTATGGACTTGAATTCGGGTTGGTTGGGGATGGATTGGAACGAAATTAAGATTTACAGGCTGGCATGTTTTATAATAGAAAAAGGTATTTAACATTATTTCGATTTACCTGTTTACTCCACCCACTTGTTTGTTTTGAGAGACACCTGCCCGACCTACAGGGCTGTGCGAAAGTGAGATATGGCTCAAGAGAACCCTACCCCGGAACCTTCTCAAGAAGAAGTGATGTTTCAACAAGGTGTTAGTGCTTTGCGTGCAGAAAAGCATGACACTGCACGTGAAATTTTTACCAACCTGTTGAAAGCATATCCGCAAAACCCGGATTATTGGGTTTGGTTAAGCGCGGCAATGGAAACTACAAAGGAACGTCAATATTGTTTACAGGCAGCCTTGAAAATTGACCCAACCCATGCCAGCGCCCGACGCGGAATGAGCCTGGTGGGTGGCATGCGGCTGGAAGAAACACTGCCTGTCTTCCCAATGAATCATCCCAACCTGTGGGAAGCCAGATTCAAACAGGCGAGTGCCACTCCCGGACCAAAAATGACTGCCAACCCGGCAGTACGGCTGATGATTATTGTGGGACTGTCTGTGTTGGTCATCATCGGGATTCTTATTTGGGTCGTCACAATTAACAAAGCCAAGTCAACCGTCACACAAATAGCAGTGGTAGGGACCTCACGTCCAACTGTCACACCTTACCCCACAAAAAGCAATCAAAAAGCAGATCAGCCCACCGCTGTACGGCCGCTGATGGAATTACTCACCACACCCTATACACCCACACCGATCTACGCAGCCACCCCACACGGTGATGCTGCGGGCGATAGCTACAATGGTGCCATGCGAGCCTACCGCAATGGACAATGGGAAAATGTGGGAATCATGATGGCACAGGTGGCAACAGCTCAACCCGGGTCCGCTGATGCACTGTACTTCATCGGTGAATCCAAACGATTGAGCGGAAAGGAAGCCGAAGCGATCACCTACTATAACCTGGCGATCCTCACCAATCCAAAATTTGCTCCGAGTTACCTTGGACGGGCACGCAGCAATATCGCCCTCAACAATCAGAACACAGTTCTGGCGGATTTGGACCTGGCAATCAAGAACGATCCCAATTACGCGGAAGCCTATATGGAACGCGGTTTGATTTATCTGCATAAGCCCGACCTGAAAGCGGCGCAGAAAGACCTGGAACACGCAGCAAGCTTGCAGGATTCTCCAATGGTTGAACTCAACCTGGCCAAGCTGCTATTGGCACAAGGGGAAAACGGGGCAGCTTTGCTAACTGCCACAAAAGCCAACAAAATGGATGTAACCATGCTGGAAGGTTACCTGGTGTTAGGAATCGCGTACCGTGAAAATAATCAGATTAACGAAGCTGTAAGTGTTTTGGAGACCTATATAAAATACCAGCCTGATAACGCCGAAGCCTATGCAATGTTGGGAGCTGCCTATTTGGGAAATAAGGATTATGTCCGGGCCCAAGAAAACCTGGATAAAGCCTTGCAAATGAACAAGAACAATCCGGATATTTATTTTTGGATGGGTCAGACCAACCTGGTGTTAAAAGAGTATGACAAGGCACTGGAAAATTTCTTCAAAGCCCGGGAAATGAACCCCAATTCATTTGAAGTGAGCGAGGGATTGGCCAAAGCGTATATGGCACAGGGTAAGTACAATAATTCATACAGTGCCATCTCTAAAATAGAAAAATTTGCTGAAAAGCCAGCTTTACGTGCACGTTTTCTGTATATCCGAGCCCTGTCCCTGGATCAATTGAATGAAGTAAATGCAGCCTTGCGGGATTGGACAGAAATAATAAGCATGCCACCGGAAGTTACGGGCGATGAGATGCGCCAGGTTGCAGCAAAACGACTGGCTGAGAGCAAAGCTGGTAAACCGGCCAAGTTAACTGTAACCCCAACCATTGCAAGAAGCGTCACCCCAACCCCCTGAAAGATAAAGGGCTTCCAAATTAAACCGTAATAATTTTTAGTAAAAAGGGACTGTCTAAAAGTAGACAGTCCCTTTTTTATATGGTTTATCGAGAATCAGAATGTCCGTTTCCGATTTGCGCGACATTCGGGACAGGGACAAAGCGCACGCAAATAGTGCCAGTTATAGATGCCATAGTCATGCCCATCTTCCCAAACGATGGTGATAGCGTAGGATCCTGTAGGTTTAACAGTAGTAATGCGGGTGGAGGGGGATTCTTCAAGGGTGAAATTAAAAACTTCAGCATCCGGTTCAGCTTTCATATTTTCGTGCCCACCACGACATTGAGCACAAGGACAGGCATTGCGCAGCAGGGTGAAAGGATAGTAGCTGGTGTGGCCATCCCCCCAGGAGATTGTCATTTCCAGGGCAGGACGATTAGCAGTAATTCCGTTGGGTTTTTCTGAAAGCATGATGTCCTTTTAGGGGTTGATAATGGGGCTCAAGAAATTTGAGGCAGCCCAGCCTGTACGTTTCTGATCATTAATAGCTGAGAGGTAGTACCAGCTGTAGCCATCCAATTCACGCGGGCCATCCATAATGGTATAAGCCTCGGTGTCAAAGCCCAGGAAAAGCTGTCCACCAGCCAGACCGGGGGCTGAGCGAATACGCAGACCCTCGCCCTGGGTACCAGTGATCTGGACTATGGAACCTATGCTAAATTCTCCTGGTGAGAGCGTTGGCGTGGGGGTGGATCCGTAGGGATCGAAGGTGGGGGTGGCGGCAGCCACCGGAGTAAGGGTGGGAACAGGGATATCGGTCACAATCGCAAGCAACCCTGTAACATCCGGAGCAGGCGGAGCAGACCACATGATCCCAAAAAAGGTCAGACCAAGCAGCAAGAAAGCAACCACGACTGCACCAGCAATAACCCAGGGGCTGAAAAGACGGTCAAATTCGATATTCATACTATTGGCTGAATAATAAACATGAAATCATGCTGAAAATTATATCACTTTGGTTACTTGCGACTGGCATAACGAACGGCTGTTTGCAAAGCAAAATCCATTACACTGCGACGTAACGCCAATGGGCTGAGGACTTCAATAGCGCCGCCATAGCCAAGGATTTGGGCGCGGGCAGTTTCCAATGATTCGAAGCCAAGCTGCATGATCTGCCAATCGTCAGGTTGAAAACTGGTCGTCTGCATCTGAACGGACGAAATATTCCCAGAAAGTAATTCAGCCAATTGGGGAGAGACTCTGGCTGTAACCATGTATTGTGGCCGGCTATTCTCATATTCATCACACCATGCTTTCCAATACACTGGAAGATCAAAATCCAAGGGGCGCATAAATGTATCATCAGAGATACTGGCTTGTCGCAACTGTGAAACCCGCAGGACCCGAATAATTCCTTCGCTTGCACCAACCAGGTACCAGATATTGGCTTTGGCTACCAATCCATAAGGAGCAAGATGGATTGGTATTTCCGCACCGAAATCGGACCGGTAGATAATATCCAGTTGAAGATCACGCCATAGGGCAGATTTGATCGTTTTCAGGTGCGGAAGTGGCTCTTCAGGTTGAAACCACCAGGAAGCATCGAGATGGATTTTCTGGCGGGCAGCGGCTTCTTCAACTCTGCGACTATCCGGTAGTGCCGCAGAAAGCTTGAGAAGCGCCATGCGCAGCTCATCACCCACTCCAAGTTGATTAAGCGGAGCCGGAATACTGAGCATGAAAAGGGCGCGTACTTCACTCGGGTTGAGACCAGTTAGGTTAGTGCGATAATCTTCCAGCAGAGAAATACCCCCACCCGGGCCACGTTCCGTATAAACAGGGATTCCCGCAGCGCTGAGTGCAGTCACATCACGATAGATGGTGCGTTCAGTTACTTCCAAAGCCAATGCCAGCGCCTGGGCAGTACTGGTCCCGTGAATTTGCAAGAGCATGAGAAGAGAGAGCAGACGATCAGCACGCATAAAATTGTCCTAACTTTTGATTTAATTCGATTGTAGCATTAATACCTGACAGTAGATGTCAGGTTTATTGCATAAAATAAAGTTGTAGCTAACAATCGACTTTGTTCAAGGAGAACCCATGGTCACGCTGGATGTAAAAATTGTCAAACTGGAACCTATGCGGGTGATTTGTTTTAATGGTTTCGGCGAATCGCCAGAAGAGCTGGCCTTTGAGCAGTTATTTGCCTGGGCAAAAACGTATGGAAAGAACGGACGGGTATTTGGATATAACAACCCAAACCCGGCTCCGGGCAGCCCAAAATATGGCTACGATGCCTGGATGGTGGTAGACCAGGATGTACAGGCCGAGTCGGAGGCGCGCATCATCGATTTTCCCGGCGGGCTATATGCGGTGACACGCTGCGAAGTGAAAAAACCCTGGGAAGACATTCCCAATACATGGCAAAAGCTGGTGCGCTGGCGGGAGAGTAGCCGCTATCGCGGGGGCTCACATCAGTGGCTGGAAGAACATATCGCACCGCAAGGGGCAGCCAACGATATTCAATTTACCCTGGAGCTATATCTGCCGATTAAAGAATAAATAAGAGGGGCTTTTTTCGTAGAATTCTCAAATTACAGGCTGAAAAGAAGGGCGTATAATTTGAGAATGAATAATATTGGCGTGATTTGCGCATTAACGACTTTTTTGAATGTATGGTTTGGGCACGTAGCTGTCCGCTATGTTGAAGCACGTGCAGTTTCCATCCGACTTCCAGCTGCTGTATTTGCTGCCGCAGGATTGATTTTAATCCGCACAGCCTTGTTAACCACTTCACCCGCAGGGGCGGCTGTGCTCGGGATTACGGGCATGGTCATTTTATGGGATGCCATGGAGTTTTTTAGGCAGGAGCGGCGCGTGATGCAAGGACATGCGCCAGCAAATCCGCGAAATGAACGGCACAGGCAAATTCTAGCAGAATACCCACTGGCGAGCAGCGTGGAATGGTTAAAGCGTGAACCATTGGGGCGCAAATTGACTGCAGATGAATTGCAGGCACTCAGGGAGTCAGGACAATGAATTTATTGGGATTAGTGTTAGGCCTGGCTACGTTGCTCATCATCGGGCTGGGAGCTGCGTGGGTAATCCGCTGTGAACGGTATTTTGGTGTGCTGTGGTGGCCGTATATATTGGAACTGGGAGCGATCATCATATTAGGATCGCTTTTGGTAAAGCCCAACCTGGGTTCTGCCCTGCTGGGGATTGCGGGAGCCTCCGTGGTGTGGGGAGCAATGGAATTGAAGGAACAGGCTGTCCGTGCTGAACTGGGCTGGTATGAGTTTCGCGAAGAGAAGATCGAACCGCCATTTGCAGATGTAATCCGAAAGTGGCGGGCACCACATCTATAAATATTTTTTTATAAAATAACCACCAGGCTGTTTTGCAGACAGCCTGGAACGGGGGAATCTGCACAAATTACAGCGAATTCTGCATATTTTCTGCATATTTGACGATTATCCTTATAAATAAGGTCCTGAATATGAGTCAGGATGAAATTATTCGGAGGATTCGCATGAATCGAGCAAGTCCAAAAAATTCCAACAGGAAATTCTGGCTAATTGCCAGTGTACTTCTGCTGGTCGCAGCCGTAGCCGGATCCATTTATTGGTTATCCCTGAGGCAGGCCGCAGAGATTGGTTACGAAACAGCGGTGGCAACACGCGGAAGCCTGACAGCAAATGTCGGCGCTACAGGAAGTATTCGCGCCGGGCACTCAGTAGTTTTAGTATGGAAAACTACCGGTCGGGTGGAAAGAGTTCAGGCAAGTATCGGACAAAAGGTGCGAGCAGATCAGATTTTGGCTGAGCTTGCGCCCGATTCTGTCGCAAGAAATGTAATCCTGGCACAGGCAGACATAGTAACAGCGCAAAAAAACCTGGATAACGTGCTGAAGTCTAACATCAGCCTGGCTCAAGCCATGCAAAATCAAGCAGATGCCCGGCAGACATTACAGGATGCGCAAGATGCCTATGACACCATTACCCGCAAACGTGTCTCAGAGGAATTGATCCAGGATACGTCTGATCAAATTGATCAGGCGAAAGATCAATTAAAGCGCATGGAATATTTCTTCGACCGTTTTTTTTCACACCGGATTGATGGCGCGACCAATAAATCTACGATGATCCTAACATTGACGCGTTTGCGACAAAACGTGACTGATTTGACCGCAAAATATAACTGGTACACAAGCAGGGCAAGTGCCATTGAAGTTGAAAAAAGCCTGGCAGCATTGAATCTGGCCAAAGCAAAAGAAGAAGATGCACAGCGCGAACTGGAACGAGTGAAGAATGGTAAAAACCAGGATGACATAAAAGCTGCCAAAGCCGGACTGGCTGCAGCTGTGGCAACCACTGACATGGCAAAAATCATTGCCCCGTTTGATGGCAGCATCACGCAAGCTCACCCCCTCAGCGGAGATAGAGTTTCTTCGGGTCAGACTGCTTTCCAGGTGGATGATCTCTCCGAATTGATGGTGGATCTGCAAATATCCGAAGTTGATATCAATAACGTCATTGTTGGGCAACCTGTAACCATCAGCATGGATGCCATACCAAACATGGTTTATAACGGCGTCGTATCCAAGGTTAATCAATCCGCAAAAGCCGGACAAGGAGGGATTAACTTCCTGGTGAGCATCAAGCTTACTGACGCAGACGAGCTTGTCAAACCCGGGATGTCAGCTTCCGTGACAATCACGGTAAAAGAGGTCGCGAGTGCGCTGCTCGTGCCGAACAAAGCCGTGCGAATGATGAATGGGCAACGCTTTGTATATGTGCTGAAAGATAAACAAGCGGTTCCAGTAAATATCCGGATCGGTACCAGCGCTGATGAAACCAGCCAGGTGGTAGGTGGTGATTTGAAAGAAGGCGATTTGATCATCCTTAATCCACCAAGTATTGCAAGTGCAACACCGGGTGCTTAATTTGTAGTCAACAGCTTGAAACCTGAGCTGTATATTTACGGAAATTACAGAAGTACAACGAATACGAGAGTATATCCACTGATTACTTCTGAGCAAGAAATAGTGAAATAATTTTTCAGGAGAAATGATATGAAAATTGGTAACTTTTTTAAAACATTCTGGATTGCCATTGTAGTGGTGATTATTGCAGGTGCCGGATATTATTACTGGCAAAGTAAGCAGGCAGCAACCAAGGATAGTAAATTTCAAACCGTTGCCATCGGACGCGGCAGTCTGACTGCCAGCGTTGGGGCAACCGGCACAGTCCATGCCGGGCAAAGTGCTGATCTGACATGGCAGACTAGCGGACGTGTGGAAGGTGTAAGTGGGAAGATTGGTGCCACTGTCAAGGCAGAAGAGGTACTGGCTTCACTACTACAAACCTCCATGTCACAGAACATTATTCTGGCCGAAGCAGATTTAATTACTGCCCAAAAGAACCTGGAAGACCTGCTGGCTTCCAAAACCAGCCTGGCACAGGCCGAGCAAACACTGGCAATTGCCAAGCAATCAGTGGAAGATGCTCAGGACAAGGTAGACAGTATCACATTTGACCGCGCTTCTGATAACCTGATCCAACAAACCCAGGCAAATATTGACCTGGCGAAACGCGACCTGACACGCGCTGAAGACAACTATAAGCTCTATGCAAAGAAACCCGAAGGGGATTCAGGCAAAGCTCAGGCCTTACTGACTCTGACCAATGCTCGCCAGCGACTGACAGACCTGACCAACACAATTACCTGGTACACCGGCAAAGCAACCGAATTGGATGCTGAAAAATATCGGGCAAACCTGGCAGTAGCCCAGGCCCAAATGGCTGATGCCCAACGCGAAGTGGACCGCCTGAAAAATGGTCCGAGTGCGGATGATGTTGCCGCAGCCAAGGCCCGCGTGGCAGCTGCTCAGTCCACGCTGAACCAATCCAAGATTGTAGCTCCATTTGACGGGGTAGTGACACAAGCTGAACCTGTTGTAGGAGATATGGTCTCGCCCGGTACGCTGGCTTTCCGTGTCGACGATCTTTCAAAATTATTGGTAGATCTCCAAATTTCTGAGGTGGACATCAATAACATCACCATCGGTCAACCGGTGACCATCAGCTTTGACGCCGTGCAAGGAAAAACATATAACGGACAGGTTTCAAAGATCAGCCAGGCCGGCAGTTCAACCGGTAGTGGTGTCAACTTTACGGTAACGGTTCAATTAACTGATATCGACGAAATGATCAAACCTGGCATGACCGCTGCTGTGAACATCACAGTCCGTGAAGTAAAAGATGCATTGATCGTCCAAAACAGAGCAGTACGCCAGGTAAATGGCAAACGGGTGGTCTACATCCTTCAGGACCAGAAGGCTGTGGCGGTAGAAATCCGTCTGGGTGCAACCGCGGATACCACCAGCGAAGTAGTGGGTGGTGACCTGAAGGAAGGCGACCTGGTCATCTTAAACCCGCCATCTGCCAATGGCAGCCCCTTCGGCGGGTAAGCGAGGAATTTATGAATGAACCTGTAATTATTGCAGAAGACCTGGTTAAAACCTACATCATGGGCGATGTTGAAGTAAATGCCTTGCGTGGGTTGAATATGAGAATAGACCGTGGCGAAGTCGTAGCCATAGTGGGTCCATCCGGGTCGGGTAAATCGACTTTGATGAACATCCTGGGCTGCCTGGACCGACCGACATCCGGCCTTTATATGCTGGATGGAGAATCGGTAGCCGGGATGAATGATGATCAACTGGCCAATATCCGCAACCGTAAAGTTGGCTTCATCTTTCAAAGTTTTAACCTACTCTCCAGAGCAACAGCGCTATCAAACGTAGAGTTGCCCTTGCGTTATTCCGGAATGAAGGAAGGTCGCAAGGAACGCGCCCGACAGTCACTGGTGGCGGTAGGTTTGGAAAATCGCATCAACCATAAGCCTTTTGAGCTCTCTGGCGGGCAGCAACAACGTGTGGCAATCGCGCGCGCCCTTGTAAATGACCCGGCCATCATTATGGCAGACGAACCCACGGGCAACCTGGACTCGAAAGTGGGACAAGAGATTATAGATCTATTGCTAAACCTTAACCGGCAAGTGGGCACAACTTTGATCATAGTGACCCATGACCCGAAAGTAGCCGCGCAAACCCAGCGCGTAATCCGCATCCGCGACGGAATGGTAGATACGGAGACAGAATGAACGCAACGCAGATATTGATTGAAGCTTTGGAAAGCCTGACTGGCAATAAAATGCGGACGGGTTTGACCATTCTTGGCATTGTCATTGGTGTGGCAGCCGTAATCGCCATGCTGGCAGTTGGACAAGGTGCCCAGAATTCCATCACTGGTTCCATAAATGGAATTGGTACGAATGTGTTATTTGTATTTACTGGAAATCAAATGGGGCCTCCAGGACGAAACCAGAGCGCCGCAAAAAATGTGCGTCCATTGACAATGAGCGATGCACAAGCCATCAATGATGTTTTTGCTGCACCTTCGATTGCAGATGTAGCTCCCATCCTCCAGGGGTCATCAGAAGCTGCAGCACTGGGACTGAAAACCAATACAACCGTAAACGGTGTCACGCCGGCTTATGGAAGCGTGCGCAACGAAACAGTAACCGAAGGTGATTTCATCAATAACGAACAGTACTTGGGCCATGCATCGGTAGCTGTGATTGGGCCGGACTTGGCGGATAAGTTGTTTGGACGCAAAGAGGGTCTGGTCGGTGAAAGTCTGCGACTGGCAGGACAACCTTTCCGTATTATTGGTGTACTGGGAAGTAAGGGCGGCTCTGCCTTTGGCAATGCTGATAACCAGGTAGTCATCCCGATGACCACAGCCCGCGACCGGGTACTGCATCGCAGTGGTGATAACGTGGACGTGATCTTTGTGCAGGCGGTAAGCGCCGAAACAACCTCACCGGCCTCAGATGAGATCAAGCAGATCATGCAGACGCGGCACAACATCCCTGTTGGCGGTGATAATGACTTTACTGTGTTTACCCAGGCAGATATGCTCCAAACTGCATCATCCATCACCGGCATTTTAACCGTATTCCTGGGTGGTATTGCAGCAATCTCACTGTTGGTAGGTGGAATCGGCATTATGAACATTATGCTGGTCTCGGTTGCAGAGCGTACGCGTGAAATTGGCCTTCGCAAAGCACTGGGAGCCCGCAAGCGCGATATCCTGACACAGTTTCTGGCAGAATCATCGTTGCTGAGCCTTTTGGGTGGGATTATTGGTATCTTGCTTGGCTGGGCTATCTCTTTTACTGTTGGCAAGGTTGCTGCGGCAATGGGTAACGCCTTTGACCCGGCAATCACAGCCAGTTCCGTAATCCTGGCTACGCTCTTCTCAGCCGCCATCGGTATGTTCTTTGGAATTTACCCCGCCAGCCGCGCTGCAAACCTGCAACCTGTGGAAGCGCTGCGTCACGAATAAAACAATTTAAAAAAAAATGTTACTAAAGTCTGATTTGCTGATTTGATCAAACAATCTACTTTTTCCACCCCGTGCAAAAATCGGGACCATCCCGTGCAAAAATCGGGACCATCCCGTGCAAAAATCGGGACCATCGAGCCCGCACCTATGCCTAAAAAAATTCTGGTCATTGATGACGAACCCAAAATCGTGGAGATTTGCCACGATTACCTCAAAGCCTCAGGCTTTGAGGTAATTTCGGCGTACGATGGATTGCAAGGCTTGCACCTTGCCCGCCAGGAAAAGCCCGATCTGATCGTACTGGACCTGATGATGCCGGGCATGGATGGGCTGGATGTCTGCCGTAACTTGCGAAGAGATGGCAATACGCCAATCATCATGTTGACCGCTCGAGTGGAAGAAAGCGACAAACTGGTAGGTCTGGAATTGGGTGCGGATGATTACATCACCAAACCCTTCAGCCCACGCGAATTGGTAGCCCGCGTAAGGGTGGTACTGCGCCGGGCTGGTGGAGACGGCAGCAGCGAAGTGATTCGTGTGGGCGAGGTTAGTCTCGACCGTACGCGCTATGAAGCCATCCTGCCAGATAAGACCATCCTGTTAACCCCCACTGAGTTTGAAATTTTAGCAACCCTGATGCGACAACCTGGACGTATTTTTTCCCGCTCCCAACTTCTGATAGCAGTGCACGGTATAGCTTTCGAAAGTTATGAACGAGCCATCGATTCGCATATTCGTAATTTACGAAGAAAGTTGGAAACTTCGGATGGGGAGGCACGTTATATCATCACCGTGCATGGCGTTGGCTACAAATTTGAGGGATAAATGACCCATACGTCCGTACGCCCAATCCAAACTCGTCTATTCATTCTGCTGCTGCGGGCTTTTGCTGCTGCCGTGTTTTTGATCATGGTTGTCATCCTGGCAGCAATGGCATATTTTTTGACTTACCCCTCCAACTACAACCCAATCGACCGACTGCCAATCATTACCCGCCTGGAAACGTTCTATATCATTAAGAATAACTGGGTTGGTGTGGATGTTTTACCAAAGAACGATGTTTCTTCAACTTTTCACAACTTTTGGAACCGCTCAATTTTGCTGGACGAGCAGGGAAAAATCGTGTTGGACCACGGCAGCTATCAGACCGGGCTAATTGGACAAACTTACACAAAAAATTTGACCGATACCAGTATTCCCATCCGGGCAAATGCAAAGTTGGTGGGGACATTGGTCTTTGATGATTCTTTCTCACCAACACAGCAAGTATCCCTGGAATTTTTATACCCGATCGGAATAATTTCGCTGGTCATGGCCCTCCCAACCGTGATTATTGGCCTATTTTTAATGCGACGCGTGGTCACCCCGTTGGCCGAAGTAATTGCCGCAGCACAGGCAGTGGCAAGCGGGGACCTTTCCACCCGCGTAAATGCATCCGGACCAGATGACCTGCGGGCACTTTCGGATAGCTTTAATCATATGGCAGCTTCGTTGGAACAAAGCGATAATGACCGGCGCAATATGCTGGCAGACATTGCACATGAACTGCGTACGCCCCTGACGGTCATGCGTGGTCGCCTGGAAGGGATTGTAGATGGCGTTTATGCAGCCACACCAGATCAGATCAGCCCTGCACTGGAAGAGACCTATTTATTGGAGCGACTGGTCGAAGATCTACGCTTGTTGACCCTGGCAGAAACGCGACAATTACACTTTGAACATAAACTGATAAACCTGAATGAAGTTGTTGCGTATGTGATCGATTTATTCCAGGCAGAAGCTGATGACAAAAAAATTATACTTACCTTTGAAAATACTGGCGAAACAACGACGACCGACGTACTTTTGGACCCACAACGAATAAAACAGATTATTGGAAACCTGCTCAGCAATGCTTTACGGTATACACCTGAAGGCAGCAAAGTCAGCCTGAAAATTGAAAAAACACCAGGAAAAGTAATGTTAACCATCAGCGATGATGGACCAGGTGTACCACCAGAAGATCTGGTAAATATCTTTGAACGCTTCTGGCGTGGTGAAAAATCACGTTCGCGCGCGTCCGGTGGTGCCGGGCTAGGACTGGCTATTGCGCGCCAACTGGTTGAAGGACAGGGCGGTAAGATTCATGCAGAAAACTGCAGGGGCAATGGCCTGAGAATTTCAATCGAATTCCCGACACAGGATTTGACACAAATTTGATATATTGGATAGAATTGGTAATCCCAAAATTTAAGGAATGTGAATAATGGCTGATTTTAAATTAACAATTTATTCCGACTATATCTGACCATGGTGCTATGTCGGCCAGGGTGTGGTCGCAAAGTTGGAAAAAGAATATGATGTGGAAGTGGAATGGAAACCGTTTTACCTGCGCCCGGATACTCCACCGGAAGGGTTGGAACTGCCTGATTACGTCAAACGTGCACATGAATCTGGCGCAACTGTACGGCTTCAGGAAATGGCTGAATTACATGGACTAACATTTACCCCAACCCAGCGTATTTACAATACACGACTTGCACATGAAGCCACTTCTTATGCACTGGAACACGGCAAGGGACATGAATTTCATCGAACCGTCTTTCAAAAAGTGTATGGGCAAGGTTTGGATATCAGCAAGTGGGCAGTATTACGGGAAGCTGCCCAAGAGGTCGGCCTGGATGCTGATGAAATGCAGATAGTGGTGGAAAGCGGTCTGTACACTCAGGCGCTGGCTGAACAGGTTCAAATTGCCAGCCAAATTGGTGTAACAGGTGTGCCCACCTATGTCATCAACGACCAATATGCAATTGTCGGTGCCCAACCAATTGAAGCCTTTAAAAATGCGCTTGGAAAGATATTAAAAAACTAAAATATGGAACTTTACTTTATCCGTCACGGACAGTCACAAAATAATGCACATTGGCAGGATACAGGTTACATCGAAAGTCCAGATCCTGAATTGACAGAGTTGGGTGTTAAACAGGCCGAGTACCTGGCTGAATATTTCGCAAAAAACCAGGAGCTTGTTAACCCGAAGGAATGGAACGTTCAAAACCGGTATGGGTTTGGTTTTACTCACCTGTACAGCAGCCTGATGATCCGCGCCACGGGAACAGCAGCGCCAACTGCGCGGGCGCTTGGCATCCCTTTTGCCGCCTGGGTTGAAATCCACGAAGAGGGCGGCATTTACTCCAGGACCGATAAAAGTTTTAGAGAGGGGCTGCCTGGAAAACCACGCTCCTATTTTGAACAAAATTTTCCAGAATTCAAGCTGCCAGAGCAGTTGGGTGAAAACGGCTGGTGGAATCGCCCATTTGAAGAGGAAGATGAGCGACAACCGCGTGCTCAAAAATTCCTAACCGACCTGCTGCTGCGTCACGGCGATAAAGACGGGCAACCTGAAGAAAGAGTGTTAATTGTCAGTCATGGTAATTTTTTCATGCACCTGATGTGTGCAATGTTAAAACTACCATGGCGGCAGGCAGCGAATGATTTTAAGTCCTGGTTTTTATTGAATAACAGCTCAATCAGCCGTTTTAATTTCAAAAAAGATGAACTGACAGTGTGTTATATCAACCGCACCGATCACCTACCAAATGATCTGATTTCTTAACACAAATCATGATTATGAACCTGAAACTACTAAAACAGTAGGATTGTTTTTTTTCGGGTATTTGGCGGATGACTTCATCCGCCAAATACCTCATGCAGGGTAAACCATGAATATTTTGTCTGGGGATAGTCAAACTTCGGGTTGGTGAAGACCCGCATAAATCTCTGAGCATTAGATATCATTCAGGTTTTAAGCAAAATTGAAAGACATGGAAAAATTTACAAGCCGCCGGAATATCCGGCGGCTTGTTCTTTAATTTCAGAATAGTGAATATAAAAAGGGACTTTTTATCTGATTGGGGACAAAAATCAGTACTAAAGTACTACTGGACTTTTTACGGAAATAAACGTAAGATAGTGGTACGTCTGGTCTGACCACCAAACCACAGGAGACTTATGAAAATTCAACCAGTTGCCCGCCATTCACTGGCAGAGGCAGTAGCAGGAAAAATAGCAAGCACTTTATTGGACGGCAGCCTGCAACCAGGCGCTCAATTGCCGCCCGAACGCGAATTAATCAGCCAACTGGAAATCAGCCGGGCAACGCTGCGAGAAGCGTTGAAAGCATTGGAAGAAAATCAATTGATCGAAGCGCGTCCCGGGGTTGGCTGGTTTGCCTGCGCCATCAGCGCTAAAAATGTCTCACAGGCACACGAACTGGCACAGGGTGTAGCTGCGCCACCTACACAGCGCAAAGCCGGTGATGAGCCCAAAACAGGGCCGCGCCGCGTACCGATTGCCCCAGAAAAACCAATCCACATTCCAAACCTGCGAACAGACCGATTGGGAACTTTTGACTTTATTTCCTGGTGGGAACGTGACAAAGTAGCCAACGCGCGGGTGATGGTGGTAGGTGCTGGAGCTTTGGGAAACGAAGTCATCAAGAACCTGGCACTGATGGGCATTGGCAACCTGTTCATCATTGACTTTGACAAGATTGAAGCCGCCAACCTGAGCCGCTCGGTGCTCTTTCGCGAATCGGATAACAACCGCAGCAAAGCCGAGGTGGCAGCAGCACGTGCAAAGTCGATCAATCCCCAATTGAATGTGCAATTTTTTAACGGAGATGTCACCTCCGGGCTGGGCCTGGGTGTCTTCCGCCGAATGGATGTAATTATTGGATGCCTGGACAACCGCGAAGCACGCTTGGCAGTAAACCGGTTTTGCTACTGGATGAACAAGCCCTGGGTGGACGGCGCCATTCAAGAATTGCTGGGATTGGCGAGAGTATTTGTGCCCGGCAAAGGCGCCTGCTATGAATGCACTCTGACAGAAGCAGCCATTCGTGACTTATCGCTACGTTACTCCTGCCCGCTGCTGGCCCGTCAGAATATTTTACTTGGCAAGGTTCCCACCACACCCACGATTGCCTCAATTATCGGTGGAATCCAGTCACAGGAAGCCCTCAAGTTGATCCATTCCATGCCGGTTGAAGCCGGTAAGGTAACCCACTTCAACGGCCTGAATAATGAAATGCATACGACTGCCTATGTTCCGCGAGAAGACTGTGAGAGCCACTGGACCTACGGTGAAATCACAGAGCTGCCTGCGCGAGCAGAAAGCACCACCCTGGAAGACTTACTGCGCATCGTTCGGGCTGATCTTGGATCGCATGCATTGATCGAGCTGGACCAGGAACTGCTGATCTCGTTGGAATGCCCCATCTGCCATACGAGTGAACCAGTTTTTCTTCCCTTGAGTGAAGTAAGTTTTGAAGCGGGTCACTGTACGGTGTGTGGGACGCTGCGCGATACGACATTGACCCATACCATCACGGGTGAAGAGACCTTCCTGCACCGCAGCCTGGCGAGTATTGGCGTCCCCCCGCTGCACATACTGCGCGCAAACAATGGCGATGAGTATCGCTTTTACGAACTAAGTAGTGATTTAAAGGATGCACTGCATTTTAAACATTTTTCAAAAACAGCAGAACAAGCATCCGGTTCTGCCCAGGGACGAATTCGCCTCAAAACCGAAGCGCAAAACCCCGACCCGCTGCAAATCAAAGTGCACGGCCATATCAAATTGCACAACTAGAAAATGACAATACGGACATTAACAATGAGCAATTCAAGCACACCGCCCAGCCCCGCCTTGCAATCCGAGCTTCCGCGTAAGCTGGCCCTGCTTTTTTTGCTCAGCATCAGTACAACCATCGGAATTTACTTTTTTTTCAGGACGAGACCAGAAACCAATCTGTTACTGCGTAATTTTTTCGCAGATATTTTATTGGGTTTGGTGGCAGGTTTTGCAGTCAGAATCCTTTTGAAAAAGCGGAACTGGTTTATCCGGGTTATTGCCGGCACAGCAGCGTTGATCACTGGCTTACTGCTGCTGGGAATGATGACCAGATGGCAGACCGGCATTGGGCCACTGACCTTCTGGCGCAAATCGGTTGACTGGTCTGGTCTGACACAAATCTTCTTTGGGACCAACTGCATGCTGCTGGCAATGTTAGCCTGGCGCAACAAAACACAGATCGCAGCCACGGTTATTTCAACAACAAGCCCTGCAGGCAACCCAACCCCAACCGGGACACATCCGGTGTTGCCAAGCCCAAAAAGCAGACGCAAACGGAAACAAGCTCGACCAGTACCTGAAGAAATTCAGCCAGCACATGAAACGATCAGAATTGGAATTCCGGAAAAACCGGTCATCACTCGCAAGCAAAACGCCAAAACTGAAAGTAAAACGGTACCGAGACCCTCACGGAAAAACACAATCATCCGTCTCTCGTCCGTTGAAAAGCATTTATGTCCATACTGCCTGGAACCAGTGATGCCAAAGGACCCGCGTGGAATTGTGGAATGTGAGACCTGTCACACCCTGCATCACGGCGATTGCTGGGCAATCGCTGGAGCCTGCCAGGTACCGCACTTTACTGCCTGATTCAAGTTTTACAAAGAGGAGAAAGTATGCCCGATCTAAATATAACCATCATTCTACCCAGCGGCGGCGCACGCAACGCCGATATCCCGGACGATGTGACCGTGCACGATCTGATGACCGAGTTGGCTTCTCTGCTGCAACTGCCGACGGTAGGCCCGGATGGACGCCCAATGGGATACAGACTGGACAGTAAAGCCCTTGGACGCGAATTAAAAGAGACGGAAACCCTCGGGAAAGCCGGGATACCCAATAATGACCGTCTGATGCTGACCGCAGATATTACTGCCGGAAGTGTCGACCTGAATCAGAGCCCACGTATCCGGCGCCTGCGCGCAGATGCAGAACTGATGAATGAAATGGCTGCGCGGAGTGACTTGATCTCCTTTACGGCCCAATCGCCCCAACCGAATGTCCCAGCAGAACGCTACATTGTCACATTTAAATGCAAGAGCATAGCAAGCGTGGACATGCTGGGCAAACCAAAATACAGCGAACACCATCAGGTAGAGATCTATTTACACAATCAATATCCACAACGCTGGCCCGGGATGAAATGGTTGACCCCCATCTGGCATCCCAACATAAATCATATCAATGGAACCGTATGTATCGATGCCGCCTGGTGGACTGCTTCACGCTCACTGGACCGTCTTGTGATCATGTTGGGCGAAATGTTGCAATGGAAGAACTTCCACGATGACCCAACCAAACCTCCCTTTCCATGGGATGCAGATGCGGCACGCTGGTCACGCGAATATAGAAAAAATTATCCAGATGCATTCCCATTGGACAAACGCGAACTTCTGCGCCCCGAACGCATCCGCTTGGTTGAAGAAGTAGCCACCCCCAGGCCAAAGATCCGCTTTAAATAACAATCCGGACACTATATAAAGCATCATATAGTAATTTTATTCACGGGCTGAAAACGCTCAATCATAAACAAGGAGAAATAAACCATGTCTGACACATCCGTAACAATTGTACTTCCCTCCGGGGGCAGTAGAAACGCAGAAGTCCCCAACGACGTGCCGGTGAAAGAACTACTTCCAGAATTGACTACCTCATTGGAATTACCCGTCACCGGACCAGATGGACGCCCGGTATCCTATCGCCTGGATAGCAAGGCACTCGGACGAGAACTGAAGGAAGTCGAAACACTGGCACAAGCTGGCGTACCCACGGGTGACCGGCTAATGATGACAGCCGATGTGACGGCGGGCTAACCAGGAACCAATCTCCATCTGCGGAGATCAAATAAACCGCAGATGGAGAATTTTAGATAAAAAAAACGAGACCTTATGGAACCTAAAAATTCGATCCGAATCCAACCCACATACAACTTAATGCCGCCCCTGGCATTCATACCGCTCGAGTCTTCACAGCGCTGGGACTCACCCTTTGATGGGGAGGGGATCGAACCAGCTGTGAAGGTCTTCCTAACACAACCTGCCTATGCATTGATGTGTGCGCATGCAGGTGGCGAATTGGAAGAAGAAACCGGTGGTGTACTGGTAGGCCTTCCCTGTGAAGACGCTGAGACAGGTCAGGAATTTATTGTTATCGAACACGCTCTCCCAGCTCGTTTTACACGCCAGGGAAGTGTCTTTTTGACCTTCACCCAGGACACACTCGTCTATTTTCATAATGAGATTGAAGCTCGTTTTCCAGGTGAACAAATTGTTGGTTGGTACCACACCCACCCCAAAATGGGAATCTTTCTATCAAACTACGATACCTGGCTGCATAACAATTTTTTCCCCGAACGGTGGCAAGTAGCGCTGGTGATCGAACCGCACAAAAAACTAGGCGGGTTCTTCATCCGGCAGTCAAATGGTGACCTTGATCCAAAGCGTTACATGGGATTTTTTGAAATGGAGGGAAACCCGGAGCGCAGCATTGTGGAATGGAACAATTTACACCGAATTAATGGTAGCCCTTCTGAAGGAGGTTGATCTTATGAATAGACGTATGCGTACCTATTATTATGCAGTACTTGGAGCAATTGGCGGACTGATCGGCTGGAGGATCAGTGATCTACTAGGCTTATCCTTTGTATCTAATTTATACCTGGGTGAAGCACTGGTAGGGGCATTGATTGGTTTGAGCATAGGTTTTTTTATCGGCGTTACCGAAGGTGCACTGACAGGCAACCTGGTACGGGCAGGAAAATCCGGCTTGATTAACGGGGCATTTGGACTCCTGGCTGGTGCAATCGGATTACCCCTGGGTGAAATTCTTTTCCAGAGCGTGGGTGCAGGCTGGCCTGGGCGGATACTTGGCTGGGCCGTCTTTGGAATGCTGATTGGGCTGGCCGAAGGCCTGGTTGGTAGAAATCAGGCCTGGAAGGGGTTGCTGGGCGGTCTGGCAGGTGGCGTGTTCGGCGGCTTTTTATTGGAAAGCACACACACCTGGTTAAAAGATCCCGTGATCGGCAAGGTAGTTGGCCTGATCTTGTTAGGTGCATCCACCGGGGCATTTATTTCATTGATCGTTGTACTGCTCTCAAAAGCCTGGTTCGAGGTCACCTCTGGCAAACTAAAGGGAACGGAATTCATCCTGGATAAATTTATGACGCAAGGTGGGCCAGCCATCGCAATTGGAAGTTCGGCCCTTAAATCTGAGATTGTCTTTCCGGACCCGGATATCTCCCCACAGCATGCCATGTTGACCAGCGATGGCGTCTGTTTCTCAATAAAAGATATGAGCTTGAATGGTACTTTTATCAATAATAAGCGCATTGAACGTACACAGCTTAGCAACGGACAGATAATTCGGATGGGAAATACCGAATTGATTTATCACGAAAAGAGGTCATGATGATGACAATAACTAGACGAATCTGCCAGGCTATGACAATTGCACTGGCGCTCATTCTGGGCAGCCTACCGTTAGCCAAGGTTGTCGCGCAGGCAGAAACACCTAATATCCGCATCACCCAGGTGGACAACTCCAGGTTCCCCGAGGTGACAGTATATGTCTCGGTTACCAATGCCGCAGGCGAACCAGTAACGATTGATCCTGGTCTGATCCAGCTAACTGAAAACGGGAAAAGCATGCAAGCCAAGAATACCAGTGTCGCTGGCGAAGTAGGAGACCTGAGCACCATGCTGGTAATGGATGTTTCGGGCAGCATGCTGCAAGCTGGAAAACTGCGCAGTGCAAAACAGGCAGCACATCTCTATATTGAACAAATGCGCCCAGGTGACCAGGCTGGTCTGATCACCTTTAATACAGTAGTCAAATACGTCCAGCCTCTTACCAGCGACCGTGCAGCACTCACGGCTTCGATTGATAAGCTAAACGCTTATGAAGACACGGCTATGTACGATGCCCTGGCAAAGGCAACCCAGGCTTTAAAGGATGTAACCGGCCGCAAAGCCATCATCGTACTGACAGATGGGCTGGATAACGTCAGTAAAAACACTCCAAATCAGGTTCTGGATGGGGTTGGTCCCATGGGATTGTCCATCTCAACCATCGGACTGGGTGACCCAAAGAAATCCGGCATGAACTCAGGCTTGGATGAAAAAGGTCTGAAGACATTCTCAGAAAAAGCTGGCGGTATTTACTCGTATGCCAACGACCCCGAGACACTGCAAAATTTATACCAATTGTATGGGCGCACTTTGCAGAGTGAATATCGCTTCGTCTATACCTCGCCTGCCACATTGCGGGATGGAACCAACCGCAGCCTGAGCGTCAGCCTGGCCCATGGATCGACGAGCCAAAGTGAGATTGTCAAATACAACCCGGGTGGTGTGCTGCCAGAAGCAGCCGAATCACTCTCCTGGCCAATTTTCGGAGCCCTGCTGGCAGGTTTACTGGTATTGCTGTTTGTGCCCCAGATGCTGGGCAATCTCACTCAACGAAAAGCCAGCCCGGCAGCTGTCACAGCAGACGCTGTAAAAAAACCGAATATAAAATTAAAGTGATATCTTCAAATCACTAAATATGTTCGACCCATTTTGCAAAAACAGCATCTTCCCATTGCTTGCACAGTTGTTTCTCAAGTTTTCGGCTTCTACCAGCTTTCGATAGGCTTCTCGTTCGATATCGTGAATAACTTTACGCACTTCAGTCAAAATATACTGCCATGATTTGCTTAGCAGATCATGGCAGTATATAAACCAGTGATCACCAGGCTGTGCGGATCAACCATCAGCAGGATAGGATCGTGCCAGACAAATAATTCATCCCTGGCCTGGCTAATTGCACCCATCGCTGCATGTTTTACCTTTACCAGGATTTTTCCCGCTCGCCGACTTACTTCGTGAATTAGCACAGACACATTTGCTGCACATCTTCCTTCCTCAGTGGCTGCGAACAAACAATCTCGGATTGATCGCTCACTTACCAGACCAGTCACAAGGTTGATCGCTTTACACGATTTGGCGTAAAATATTTCACTGTATGTCGGCAAAACTTGCCATTTCGGTTCTATTGGACCATGCCAAATAACACTGGTAGAAACCAGTCAAATCGTATACACTGTCATTGAGGTAGCCTCCTGGATAATTTTTAGCTGCTAACTCCAACCATAATTCAAAGGTTGCCTACTTTTTTTGAATTTGTAACGGCGCAAAATACTACTTGTGAACCGTGCCAAATTAAGCCTCATCGAGGAGCTCGAAATGTGGACAACACAACCCCTGACTGCTGAAG
This sequence comes from uncultured Anaerolinea sp., assembly GCA_964462245.1. Taxonomy (GTDB): domain Bacteria; phylum Chloroflexota; class Anaerolineae; order Anaerolineales; family Villigracilaceae; genus UBA5195. Next base: position 26,056 of record CAYWXS010000029.1, on the reverse strand, counting down.
AACGCGCTGATTTCAAACAATTGTTTGACAAACGAATCGAGAAAGTCAAAGTCAAGACAGCGGATGCCTTTGCCTTCAAACCAGTTGACATGCCCCCCGTCATCGTGAACAGCGCTTTATATTCGATTTTTGGCCTGGATACAGAAAACCTGCCGGATGACTACATGACTGACCCGGCTGTGATGACCAATTTTCAGGAGCGCACGTTCTATGATCAGCTAAAGGAAATTGACGATGATTTTGTCCCCTATCTAATGCCCTGGTTTGGAACCATTGTCGCTGCATCAGCTTTTGGATGCGAAATTGGCTGGATTCCCAAACAAGACCCGGCTGCGGATCCGCGCTACTTCCCAGTAAAAACGGTCGAAGATATCAAAAACCTCCAGATCCCAGACCCAGAGAAGGCGGGTCTCATGCCAAGAGTGTTGGAATTTCTCCATTACATGCAGGCAAACAGCTTCCTGCCGGTTGGAATCACAGACTTTCAAGGACCATTAACCACAGCCAACCAGTTGATGGGATACGACAAGCTGATCTATATGATGCATGACAATCCAGCTGCTACGCACGAATTGATGGACAAAATCACCGAAGGATTAATCAGATGGATCAAGAAACAAAAGCAGGTGATTGGTGAACCGCTCGATTATTGCATCGGTGATCAGCAGGTTTACACGGGAAAACATGCCGGGGTGTGGTTCTCGGATGATGATGCCGTGCTGATGTCGCGAAAAATCTATAAAGAATTTGTGGTTCCTTACAACTCGCGCATATTGAAAGAGTTCGGTGGAGGCTGCATTCATTATTGTGGCAACGCGACTCATCACGCAGAAAACTTCCTGGCTACCGAAGGGTTGGTTGCACTGAATATCTATAATCTCTATAACATCCCTTCAGTCAGGCAGCTTCAGGAAAAACTCATGGACAAAGTTGTTCTATTTGTCTGTGACTATACACCTATTGACTATGAAAGCTACTTTGAAGAACTATTATCGACCTTAGACTATCGCGGCTTGGTCGTCTGTTCGCAATACTCGCCAAATGTTGGCTTGCTGAAGGGCGGTAAATATAACGAAGTTCAGCGTGACTTCAGACTGGGACGAAAAGCAGCAAATGACTTTATCAAAAATTACCTGGCAACGCATCAAATACATTGAGAACCCGGGCAAGAATTGCATCATTCCTACGAATACATGCTCCTTTTGTGCGAGAAACAACCCCAGAAAACGGTAAAGTTAACCTCAAGGATTTAGGGAACAAGTGCGTCAAATTCTGGTCAAGAAAATATCCATCCGCCGGGATTGGCCAGCTGATAACCCACAAAATCACAAAATGCCAAAAACTTTGTTTTCGGTTAAACAGGATGATATAATTTCAATAAGATGGCTGAACCTGCCCTGTTAAATAACCGTTACCAACTGCTTGAACCGCTCGGCACAGGCGGCATGGCACAAGTATTCCGCGCCCGCGACCTGATGCTGGAACGGTTTGTTGCAATTAAAATGCTGAGAGCTGATTATTCAGCCGACCCGAGCGTGCAGGTGCGCTTCCGACAGGAAGCCAAGGCCGCCGCCAACCTATCCCATCCCAACATCGTCACCGTACACGATTTCGGTTATGACCAGAACAAGTTGTTCATCGTCATGGAACATGTACCCGGTACAAACCTGAAGATCATGATCGATAACCTGGGTAAATTCAGCCCGGAAGATGCGCTACCAATCATCATTCAGGCTTGCGCCGGGTTGGGATATGCCCACCGGGCTGGCATTGTGCACTGCGATGTAAAACCACATAATATTCTGATCACTCCAGACCGGCGAGTCAAAGTTACAGACTTCGGTATCGCGCGGGCTATTTCGGGCATAAACCCGGATGAAAAGCATGAAGTAGTCTGGGGTTCGCCTTTGTATTTCGCCCCAGAACAAGCAGCGGGATTGGCGCCATCACCGGCTTCCGATGTGTATTCCTTGGGCGTGGTAATGTATGAAATGCTGACAGGCCGGCCCCCTTTTGTGGCCAAAACCCCCGAAACGCTGGCCCGACTGCATCGAGAAATGACCCCACAGGCACCCAGCACATTTAACCCCAAAATCACACCTGACCTGGAACAGATCCTGCTCAAAATCCTATCCAAGGAACCGGCGGCACGTTACCGCACCGCTGATCAACTCGGACGGGTTTTGTTCACTTTTGGTCAACAAAAACCCAGGGTACGCCGCCCTGCCAGCCCAGCTCCAGTTGCACCTCAACCAAACCCACCGAGCGTTGTGACACAAAAAAAAGTTTCTCAACCTTTACCGACCTTCCCTGAACCGGAAATGGAAGAAGATGAAGAGCAAGCCGAAATTGATTGGATCTCAATTGGATTGGGTCTTGTGGCATTGGCGGCTGTGGGCGGACTGGTACCGTTATGGCTGGCAATCTTCTTCCGCTGGAATAACGTGCTGCCCTGATGCATACACCCGTGCTCGCCCCCTCAATTCTATCGGCTGACTTTACTCGCCTGGGTGAAGAATTGGCCGCATGCGAATTTGCAGGTGCAGATTGGATTCACGTTGATGTGATGGATGGTCACTTTGTGCCCAACATGACACTCGGTCCACTGGTGGTGGCGGCCTGCCGACGGGCAACGCACCTACCTCTGGATGTGCACCTGATGATTGAAAAACCAGAAAACATGCTGGCAGCATTTGCCGAAGCCGGCGCAGACAGGCTGACTGTGCATGTGGAAACCTGCCCACATCTGCACCGAACCATTCAACAAATCCAAGCGCTGGGTATCAAAGCCGGCGTAACGCTTAACCCCGCTACCCCAGCGATCCTCATCCAGGAAGTTTACAGCATGGTCGACCTCGTGCTGGTGATGACGGTCAATCCGGGCTTTGGTGGGCAACGTTTTATCCAGACAACCATGCCCAAGGTTAAAGAAATTCGCCAGGCATTGGATCGGGTAAACCCAAACGCCTGGCTGGAAGTGGATGGTGGTATTTCGGAAGAAACACTGCCTGCGCTGTTGACAGCCGGTGTGGATGCGTTCGTCGCCGGAAATGCAATCTTCAAGCACGAAAATGGCATTGCCTGCGGACTGCAAAGTTTACGCGAGTCCATAAGAGTTACAAGCCGGCATTGATTGAAGAATTTAAACAAAAATCACGACCTGGGTATCCTAAATAGGACACAATGCCGTGATCTTCGACAAAGAAAAACTTTGAAAAAAATTAAGCCGTTTTAACCATTGTGCGAATGCACTTGGTGCACAGCGTTTTTTTGGTCTTGGAGCCCTTCTCGTAAACAGTCACCGTCTGCAGGTTCGGTAAGAACTTGCGATTGGTAGCCCGCAGAGAGAAAGAACGGTTGTGACCAAAAGTGGTGGTCTTACCACAATGAGCGCATTTAGCCATCTTAAATCATCCTTTCTTGCTATAATACCATTGAGCCATCTGGTTCAGGCCCAATATTCTACCACAAAGCGTATCCTTCTACAAGACAAGTGTTAACACTCACGCAAAGGATTAATAAAAATGGGACAAGAAAAAACTACACTGGGAAGCATACATATTTCTCCGACCGCCATCTCCACCATAGCGTACCACGCTACGCTGCAATCTTATGGTGTAGTGGGGTTGGCGCCAAAAAACCTGGCTGAAGGCATAGCCTCCACTATCACACGTGAGCCCTCACGTGGGGTAAATGTCCGATTTGAACATGAGAATCTGGACATCGATATTTATGTCATCATCGAATACGGAACACGGATCGCCTCGGTTGCACAAAGCGTGGCCAATGCTGTGCGGTACTCGGTGGAAAAAAATGTGGGCCTAAAAGTCCACGAGGTAAATGTCCACGTACAGGGTCTGAGAATCAGCAATCCTGATTAAATGTTCGACAACCATTGTTCGTTTTGTTTGCCCAGGTTTGCCTGTGCAAATTTATGGATTTGAATAGGCTAAACCAAATTTTTTGATCGTCCGCGCGAGGAGATTCTTACGCATGCAAAGCAAGACTATTGACGGTTTGTTATTAAAGCAAATGATGGAAGCAGGTTTAACCTGGCTGCGGACCAATCATCAAATGGTTAATGCACTAAATGTATTCCCGGTACCAGATGGCGACACGGGTACCAACATGCTCCTGACCATGACATCAGCTTACAATGAAATCAGCAGCCTGGGGCATCTAGGTGCTGGTCAAATGGCTGCAGGCGTTGCGCAGGGTGCATTGATGGGTGCCCGTGGAAACTCAGGAGTAATCCTGTCTCAAATATGGCGTGGGTTTTCCCGAGCTCTGCACGGAAAAGACACCATTGATGGTACAGCCCTGGCAGCAGCCTTTGGTGAAGCACGCGATACGGCTTACAAGGGTGTTGTACGCCCCGTGGAAGGCACCATCCTGACAGTATCAAAAGATATCGCTGCGGAAGCAGCGCGTGCCATATTGGAAACTGATGACGCCATACTCGTCCTGCGCCGGTGCGTAGCTGCTGCAGATGTTTCAGTACAAAGCACACCTGAATTTCTAACGATCCTGAAACAAGCCGGTGTAGTAGATTCGGGTGGAAAAGGTTTATTTTTCATCCTGGAAGGCATGGTGCGTTTTCTGGATGGAGAATCACTCGAATCAGCGCTGATCTCTGTCCAGCCGCTTTCTGCCATGAACCTGGAAAATGCGCTTGAAGACGTTGAAGAAGGTCAGGACTGGGAAATTGTAGTGGACTTCCGTCCTGGCGATGGCTTTGAATTACAGGCATTTTACAATCAACTGGAAACAATGGGGACTTCCATCCAGGTGGGCGAAGGTGACGGCATGTACCGCATGCATATCCACACCCCTCTCGAAAAGCGCTATGAACCCATCGACTATATTTTGGGAATTGGTACAATTACCAAAATTGCGATGGAAAACCTTCTGGCGCAAATGGACGATATTGAAAGCAATGCCTCCCGTTCCAAGTTGGAGCTGGCAGCCATTGAACCCGGTCAAATTGCAGTGGTAACCGTCTCACCGGGCGCGGGTCTTTCCCGTATTTTCGCCAGCCTGGGTGTAGCATCCGTGATCAGCGGTGGTCAAACCATGAATCCTTCCACCAAAGATATTCTGGATGCTTTTGAGAACCTGCCAACAGAAAATATCATTATTCTGCCAAATAACAAAAATATCGTCCTGGCTGCCAACCAGGCAAAAGAAGTAACTACCAAGAATGTGCGTGTCATTCCAAGCCGCAATGTTCCGCAGGGCTTTGCCGCTATGCTTCACTTGAATCCAGATGGTGACCTGGATAGCGTGGCTGACAAAATGGAAAAAGGGATGAACAACGTGACCACCGGCGAGGTAACTATCGCCACACGTTCAGTGGAAATTGATGGGGTGACCGTCAAGGATGGACAGGTAATTGCCCTGCTAAACGGGAAACTGGCGGTATCTTCCGACAGTCTGGAGAAAGCCTGCCTGGAATTATTGGAAAAAGCTGACGCAAAAAACTGCGAGCTGATCACAATGTTCTACGGCGAAGATATGAAACATAGCGATGCCAATAAAATTGCCGATTTGATTCGCGAAAATTACCCCAACCAGGAAATCGAAGTACAGGAAGGTGGACAACCGCATTATCAATTCATTTTCTCAATCGAATAATTTTATTGAGGAAAATCTTCCACAAGATTAAAAGTTTACTCGTTAAAAGCAGCCAGGTCGCACAGCACAAAAGCGCTGAAACGACCTGGCTGCTTTCAATCAGTGAACTGGACCATACTACACGATTACAATGAAGCCTGTATGATAATGAAATGAGCCAGCCCGGGCACCTTTTTTTTAGAGGGCAACTAATGTCCATTTTGATTTGTAATGCTGAGCTGGGGTACAATTCTGGTGTTGTTACACCACCTCTGAATTTTTGATCATTTCTGATTCTGATATCAAAGCTGGTAGAACAACTGTTGGATTAGTGGAAACGGCCCCCAAAGGTTGGTAAAAACAATTTCTTCCTGAATTCTCGTTCGGGGTGTGTAGTTTTCCGGGCTATAATTGTTTTTTTGCATATCACACTACGAATCATTAAAATAGCTTTGGCATGAGCAGGGTTGATAAACAAAATGAGCGTTTGTATTCTGACCAACAACACCGCACTTTTTCCACCAACATCATCCAGTAGTGGACGATTAATTCGTGTCATGCCTCTAAATACAGACGAGCATGGTACCATACGCCCCAGCATTGAAGATTACAGTCACACATATAACGATCTGGAACACTCATTCAATGATATTTTAATGCTAACTGCCTCGGATACCTTGCTGGCCGTACATGATACCGCCCAGCAAGCAGCGCAAAGCCACGGCGGCACAGCAAAAATATCAAGCCTCGATACACTCCAGATTGGTCCAGGACTGGGAATTTTGGCTCAATTTGCGGCCCGCAAAGCCGCAACCGGAGCCACCATGCAACAAGTGGAGGAGTATATCCGCTCCATTATTCCTTATATGTTTACCATCGTTTTATGCAGCGACAATCCACAAGACCTGGATTCAAAAAAGCTGCATGGCTCAGAGCACACAAATGAAAAAAGCAATGGAGCCCAGGTTTATTCGATGGAAGATGGCGTTTTGATACCGTATAAAAAGATCCGGACACAGCGCCACTTGTTGGAAATTTTCCAGGAATTTCTGGGTGAATTTGAAAATCCACAATACCTTGCCTATTTTCATGGGAAAAACTCTGGATTACACGCCCGACCATTGCGGGAAACTGCAGGAGGACTCTTCCCGGATGCGAACTTCAACGACCTGGAGCTCAATCCAGTAATTTCCTCCGTCCTGGGCGAGTATAGCGCAGGGCTTACAATCCTGGAAATGCCCGATGCACAAAGGCTTTAGTTGGCATGCGCATTGGTCTTGTCACCGACTCACCGGCAGACCTGCCCGAGGACATCATCCGACGTTACGAGATCGATGTCATCCCTGCCCACCTGATATTAGAAGGACAGTCTTACCTGGATGGCATTGATATAACGCGGGCTGAGTTTTACTCACACCTGCCAAATCTAAAGGTTGCGCCTACTACTGCTACCCCAGCACTCGGAGTTTTTTCGGCACATTTTGGCAATATGCTAAAAAACGGGGCAGATCATGTTATTGGTATTTTTACAGCCGGAAAATTGACATCCATTGCCAATAATGCCTTCAAAGCCGCAGAAGATTTCCCCAGGAAAGTCAGTGTCATTGAATCGGGTTCGCTTTCAATGGGAAGCGGGTATCAGGTATTGGCTGCGGCAGAAGCCATCGATCAAGGCTTATCCCTGACAGCTGTGTTATCGCAGGTGCAATCCACGCGCAAACGATTAAAGGTATTCGCTGCTTTGGATACCATCGAATACTTGAGGCGTTCCGGTCGGGTACCACAGGCCGTAGCCGCACTGGGTGGCTTATTAAGTATCAAGCCTGTGGTGGAGCTAGTGGAGGGTGTGGTAAAACCACTCTACGCCACACGCACAACTGGCAGGGCAACTGAAAAGATGCTTGATTTACTTATGAATCTCGGTCAGCTCGAGCGTTTGAGTATATTGCACACCAACGCCGAGGCCCGCGCATTAGATTTCCTCTCACAACTTTCCACCAGGCACAGCAATTATTTACCAGCAGACATTAAAATCGTAAATGTTACAACCGTAATTGGTACACACGTCGGACCGGATGGGTTAGGTTTTGTGGCAGTAAAAATTGAAAAACCTGCAATAATTCGGACTTAAAAAGAACCATCCACATATTAATCACAGCGAAATTCCGTCCAGACATGGGACATTTTGCGTTTCGGGTTTCACATAGGGTAAAATAACTTTATGCAATCATCTCTCGAAAAACTAAGAAAATTCTTCCGTCTCGAAGCCGAGAATAAATATGCCAATACAGCCGTCATAGGTGGGCTGGCAAAGATTTTAGATTTCTGGGAAGCAGAAGCTCGCAATGAAGGCTTATCTGAGGACCTTATCCAGCTGGTGGCTTCACGCCTGCACGATTATCAGCGGCTGACACCAACCTCCCGTGCGGATACATTAAAAGGCGTTTGGAAGCGTATTCAAGGCCAAATTCCAAACACCGAAATGCCCAACCCGGTTTATGCAGATGACCTGGTTACAAAGAAATCCGAGCCGGCTCAGGAACTTCCCCCAGCCCCGGTGGAAGAACCAATTAGCCACAGGCCGCGCAGCCATACCCCAACGCCGGTACAGGCAACGCCACAACCTCAGGCACAGGCCCAAACTCAACCACAGCCTCAACCCAAGCCAAAGCCTCAACCAGAACGCAAACCAACGCCTTCCCGCGCTTCATCCTACCCCGGTGCACAAACATCCCAGACACCGGCAGCGCTTAGTGCACGATTAACCGTCCTGCAAGGCGTGGGACCCAAAAATGCGGCTTCACTTGAAAAAATGGGGATGTTTACCCTGGGCGATATGCTCTACTACTTCCCCCGTCGATATGATGATTACAGTCAGCTTAAACCAATCCGGTCATTGGAACACGGTGAAGTTGTGACTGTGATCGGACAAATTCAGAGTGTTTTTAATCGGCCGATACGCGGTGGCAAGATGCAGATGGTTGAAGCCATCATCAGCGATGGAACCGGTGCCCTGCGAATCAGTTGGTTCAATCAGCCCTGGTTGATGAACCGTCTGAGCGAGGGGATGAATATTGCTGTTGCCGGAAAAATCGAACAGTATCTTGGAAGACTGGTACTGAACAGCCCAGACTGGGAAGCGATCGAAACCGAACATCTGCACACCAACCGGATTGTGCCCATTTATCCGCTGACAGCCACCATCACCCAAAAATGGCTGCGCCAACTGATGGATCAGGTAATCCGATTCTGGGCACCACGTGTGGCAGACCCGTTGCCAGAAAGCCTGAAACAGGCAGCCGACTTGAACGGCCTGGGAGAAGCTATTCACCAGGCTCACTTCCCCGATTCACAGGAAGCACTCAAAGCCTCACGAGAGCGACTGGCATTTGATGAAATTTTCTATCTACAAATGGGTGTTCTGCGCCAGAAACGTGACTGGCAAGCCGTTGTAGGACGGATTTTTGACGTACCGGACGAATGGTTGAACGAGCGAATCGCTGCTTTACCATACACATTAACCGGTGCCCAAAAACGTACCGTAGATGATATTTGCGTAGATATCGGATCCGGTCGCCCAATGAATCGTTTAATCCAGGGAGATGTCGGCTCTGGTAAAACAGTGGTGGCAGCCCTGGCAGCCCTGATGATCGTGCGCAATGGTGCCCAGGTGGCAATCATGGCCCCCACATCCATTCTGGCTGAGCAGCACCACAAAAGTTTTAATAGCCTGATGGTCGGTGAAGGACTGCTGCAGGAAGGCCAGGTTCGTTTGTTAACCGGTGATACTAGCGCTGCAGAACGGGCTTCCATCCAGGAAGGACTGGTAACAGGCGAAGTAAAGGTGTTAATTGGCACGCATGCATTGATCGAAGAGCCAGTCACCTTCAATGACCTACAGTTAACGGTCATCGATGAACAGCATCGGTTTGGTGTGGGACAGCGCGCTGCCTTACGCAGCAAGGGCATGAATCCACACTTATTGGTCATGACCGCCACGCCCATCCCACGCTCACTGGCCTTGACATTATATGGGGATCTGGATATTTCCATCATGGATGAAATGCCTGCCGGGCGTGAGCCAGTTTCCACCTTTGTGCTCAGACCACAAGAGCGTGAAAGGGCTTATTCATTGATCAGCAGCCAGGTGGCTGAGGGACGACAGATTTTTATCGTGTATCCTTTGATTGAAGAAAGTGAAAAGCTGGAAACACTTAAGGCTGCGGTGGATGACCACGAACGCCTCTCCAAGGAAATTTTCCCCACTCTCAAGCTGGGACTGCTGCACGGTAAAATGAAGCCGGATGAAAAAGATCGCATTATGGCCGATTTCCGTGATCGTAAGTATGATATCCTTGTTTCGACCACAGTTATCGAAGTTGGGGTGGATGTGCCCAATGCAACTGTCATGTTGATAGAAGGTGCCAACCGTTTTGGTTTGGCTCAACTGCACCAACTGCGCGGACGCGTAGGGCGGGGTGGCGGAGAATCATTCTGTCTCCTGGTGCCTGATTCAGCCGATGCAGCTGAAAACGAGCGCCTCCAAGCCATGGCCGAGACAAATGATGGGTTCAAATTGGCAGAACTGGATCTTAAACAGCGCGGACCGGGCGAATTTTTGGGAACGCGCCAATCTGGATACGCCAGCACATTAAAAATGGCTTCCCTGACCGATGTGGCTCTAATTGAAAAAGCCCGGGGTCATGCCCAAAAAATGTTCGAAATCGATGCCGAGTTGAAAGCTCCCGAACATGCCCTTCTCGCCGAAGCACTGGATCGTTTCTGGGGCAATACCGGCGATAGAAGTTAATAAAGTTATTTAACTCCAGCTTTTCAGTGTGGTAATCCAATTCGGCCCCCAGGGTCAATCTTCAGGTGAGGAAAATACCTGTAGACAGGAGAGTAATCACAAATGGTCCGAGCCATGTTTCCCGGCACCTTCGACCCTATTCATTATGGACATATGGATATCGCTGAGCGTGCAGCACGTTTGTTCGATGAAGTAGTTATCGCAGTTTACGACAAACCATTAAAGTCGTTATTGTTTTCACCAGAAGAACGCATAGATCTGGTAAAACAATCTTTTAAGGGCCACCCAAAAATCCGCATCACCGGGTACAGCGGTCTGACGGTCAACATGGCGCATGATAACAATGCCCAGGTAATAGTCCGGGGGCTGCGTGTTTTTTCTGATTTTGAATTTGAGTTTCGCATGGCCCTGGCCAACCACCGTCTGGCAACGGATGTAGAGACGATTGCGTTTATCACCAACGAAGAACACACTTTTATCTCGTCCACAACTGTGCGTGAAATTGCCATGTTGGATGGCGATATTTCCAGCATGGTGCCACCCCACGTTGAAACAGCCTTAAAACTGAAAGTCTTGGGGATGAGTGACAGCCAACGCCCTGCAAACTCTTTGCGTGATTAATTCAATAGTTGTTATATAATTGTTATAATTGATAGATTCTATACTTTAGAAATTATCATCTGTTCTTTATCGGACGGAGGAACTCATGGATATCCTGCATTTAGTAGATCGCATCGAAGAACTCTTTAATGAAAGCCGCGCCCTGCCCTTCACCCGCAATATTGTTGTGGATGAAGATAAACTGTTGGATATTATTGACCAGATGCGCGTCACCATCCCAGAAGAAGTAAAAAAAGCCCAGCAGATCGTGTCTCAAAAAGACCGAATTCTGGCCCAGGCTCAAGAAGAGGCCAGCCGGATCGTGACGCTAGCCAAGGAAAAAGCCGAACAAATCGTGGAGCGCGAAGCAATTGTCAAAAGTGCTCAAACACGAGGTGCACAGATCATTGCCCAATCCCGCGAAGATGCTGTTACTACTCGCCAGGATGCGGATGATTATGTAATCGACTCACTGCAAACGCTGGAAGAGGAAGTTACCAAACTGCTCACTCAAGTCCGCAATGGCATCCGCAAAGTTGAAGAAGATCGCATGCACGCCCCTGCGCCCACTCCAACCCCCTAAATGAGATCCAAACCTCCGAAAACCAAATAATTCTCAAAAAAGTCCCCAGTATGGGGACTTTTTTCTTTAATATATTGCAGGGAAAAACAGAACAGTTGAGTATTCCTTTCATTGAGAAAGCCAGCCAACACGCAGAGAAATTCAACCAACATTAAATTTCCTGGTAGCCTCAGGGATTTTCATATTGAATGGCTGCAATTGGTCGCATAACCTGCCAAGGCGTAAGCTGCCAGGCTGAAGTCCTTATTATCAAAAGGTGGAAAGATGATCCGAATTTTGTTTTTTTGCCTATTGACAGAATAGAATATTTGTTCTATTATAAGAATATCCTGGTGACTAAGCTATGTAAGGTTTCATGGAGGAACATATGAACAACTTATCGACTCTTCAAATATCAAATTATTTCCGCAAGCTGGGCATCAACCGCGGGACTGTATTCGGCGGCATTTTTGTAATTGCTTTGCTGGCTTTTGAGATTTTCAACTATTCCACTACTGATTTTGCCCTGACTGATTTATTAAGCAAAGACCTGACCTTCCTGGGAATTCGCTGGGCAACCATCCTATCAATTGCTTTTTGTGGGATCGACTTTGCGGGTATCGCTCGATTGTTCACTCCTGAAAAAGGCGCAGCAAACGAACCGGCCGAAGTATGGTATTTATTCGGGGCATGGTTGCTGGCAGCTGCCATGAATGCCAGTCTGACCTGGTGGGGAGTTGCCGTTGCGATTAATAGTCACACTTCGCTGGGTACAGCAATTATTGGGCGCGAAACCCTGACCAAGGTTGTACCTATTTTCGTAGCTTTCATGGTCTGGCTGATCAGGTTGTTAATTATCGGAACTTTTTCGATGGCAGGGGACAGACTGTTCTCGATGGCAGATGTAAAACCTTCCGCCCACCCAGCTCAAACCCGATTTGACGGAGCCAACCGGCCATTTGCCCAACCATCCATCAACAATCCACGCCCATTCCAAAAATCTGTTGCTCAAAACAATAATCTTCAACCCATGCGCCCGGAACCCACCTACCAACCGGCAGGAATGACAGCCAAACCTCGAGAAGAAAACCCATCTACCTGGCGCTAAATAAACCCAACAAAGAAGATCCCCCGCCTCATCAAAAGGCGGGGGATCTTCTTTGTCAACTTGCTTCATACTATATTCCAAACACGGGCTGCTGGTTCTCATCGAAGAACGGCATCCGGCAGAAGAAAATCGCCTATCTACATAACGAGTTAATTTGCAGCGCCCGCCATAACCGAGGCTTGAGCCTGCTTGCGCGAATAACTATAGAAATATATGCCTGCTATATAGGCAACGTATACCAGCACTTCGACTAAGGTTGGAGTAGCAGTGTACCCAACCAGCGCCTTTAGCAATTGGCCCAATTCACTGGAATTACTCAAAAAACTGCTGATATTCCAAAGCGGGTCGATTATTGCCGGGATCCAACCAAGTTCGATAAATTCGTGCACGCCGGAAGCCAGCATCCCTGCCGCAAAAATAATCAGTAAAATATTAGTAACACCAAAAAATTTGCGTAGATTCAGCTTGTAAGTGGAAGAAAATAAAAACCAGCCCAAAAGTAGCGCACTCAACAAACCAGTGACCGCACCCAGTAAGGTTTGCAAAGGACTTGAAGCTTTTTCGACTGCCAGTAAAAATAAAGCCAGCTCAACCCCTTCGCGAAAAACTGCCAGGAATGCCAATGCAAATAAACCACTGCCCCGCTGTTCACGTAATGCTTGATGGGTTTTGGCTTCAATCTCGTCCTTCATACCACGGGTCGTTTGGTTCACCCAAACGATCATCCAAGTTAACACACCTGCAGCAAGCAGCATCGCCAGGCCTTCAAAAATCATTTCACCTGGTCCGGCGAACTCCAAACCCAACCAGGTTAATACCACGCCTATCAAAGTGCTCAAAACAAAAGCCAGGACCACCCCACCCCAAACCATACGATTTAAATCCGGTCGCTTTAGTTTTCCCAAGATACCAAGTACCATACCGATCACAAGTGCTGCTTCCAAACCTTCACGAAGTGCCAAGAGAAAACCAGCCAACATAGTCAACCTCCAACTTATATCTAGAAAAAGCGCAGGGATAATAATTTTGTGAAATTACAAGGCTTTCTTGACAACTCAAGCGAGCATGATAGAATAAAATCAATAGTACGCAGGGATAATTTTCGTTAGTATACACTAATATAATTTATTAGTCCAGAATATTTTATTTTAACTGGAACAGGCTGAATAAAATGTCACCTCAAACAGAGACAACAACAGTAGAAACCCGCCCAACTCATACAGTCGAAGACTACTTGATGACCATGCTTGTAATGGAACGGGATACCGGTGAAATAATTGCTGCCCGTCTGGCAGAAATGTTAAACGTAGCCCCTGCCACAGTGGCAATGACCCTTAAACGCATGGAACGTGATAACTGGATTACCGGTACAGGTCACAAAGCAGTTCATCTGACAGAGACAGGACGCGCAGCAGCCTTTTCGGTTACCCGGCGCCATATGCTGACTGAATGGCTACTGGTAAAAATTCTAAAAGTACCACTCCCGTTAATTCACGATGAAGCCCATGGCATAGAACATGCCATATCACCGCAATTGGAAGAACGTATGCGGATCATCCTGAATGATCCACAGGTATGTCCTCATGGGAATCCGTTTCCGGGTTATGAACAAGTCACAAGCCAGTGGGTAGCATTGACCGATCTGCCCGAGGGCGAATCTGTGATCATTCGCCGCCTGCACGAATATGCAGAGGACAATCCGGAATTATTAAATTTTTTGATAGAAAATGGGGTTTTACCTGGTGCGCAAACCCGGGTAGTCAGCGTACTCCCCTTCAACCAAACCTTGACGATTGAAGTCGACAGTCACACAGTTACACTCGGTTTCCAAACTGCACATCTCATCTTTGCGGAAAAAGAAAAAAAATAACGCTGCCAGTATGCTTGAAATATAAGCCTACCAGCAGCGTCAGATTTACCATTTTTCAATTTAATCCCCAAAAGTGTCTTTGGGAAGAAACAGGGTTAGAGCGTGGCATCACCATGAGTGAGCAGGTACAAACTACGCGGGCGACCGGAACGGGTGTCATACACAAAATCTGTAACCAGGTAACCTGCCGTAAAACAAGTTTCAAACACTTCGCGGGTGAATATCCGCCAGGTACGGGCCAACTCAAAGTCAGCAGCTTTGAGGCTCAGAAAATCCGACGGAATTTCAACCGTGAGCAGGTTTCCTTCAGGCGCCAGATAATCACTGGATGGTTTGATAAACTGAGCATTGTAATCCACAGAATAGAGGTTCAGAACGTTTGCGTCTTCTATATCCTTTAATGTCAGTGCAGGGTGGGGATGATCGCTCATACAGCCTTCAACACGTCGAGTATTAACCCACAAGTCCACTTGAAAGCGATCCGATGCAAGGCCGACATTTAGCCCATCACGCATTTCGCCATAAACCTCACGTTGATATGTATTGCAAACAGCGCCAAGACGTCCGATATTCAGATAACCATTGCGACTGAGTAAAGGATCGTAAGTCCAGGTGATTCGGTCGAGACCTTGCTTTCGCACCATCTGCCACTGGGCACGCTTGAGCGCCATCCCAATGCCGGAATCACGGGCATCCGGATGGACACCCATCTGATGCGAGCAATGCTTTGGACGCGGGCCATCGGGGGTATGATAGAGACCAGGAAACCCAATCAATAAACCCAAAAGATCGGAGCCTTCATAGGCTCCCAACACGATACCACCATTGTGGGCAAAAGTAACCAGGACATGTAATGGGATGACGTCCGTTTCACAGTTTGGCCAGACGAGGCGCTGAAGATCCTCTATCTTAACCATTTCTTCGGGTGATTCAAGAATTCGAATTGAGATCATTTTATTTTTTCGGTATCTTTTTGAAAAATGTTTGCCAGGCCAGGCGGTTCCAATTTACCCCTTTCAAATGATCGAGGCGATAAGTGAAACGTGCTGGCAGGAAGCCAAACAAACGAGGAATGGAATCAACCGCACAGGTGCGGTTATAAGCCAGATAATCCACCCAGAATGTGGAAAAAGGAAAACCCGGCATGGTACTTTCCAACATAACCGTCAGAGCACGCAAGTACGGCAGCCCGAGCGGTAAAAACCAGCGATGTTTACCAATCGTATCTTGAATAATTTCAAGAGCCTGGCGGAACGGGAAGTATTCTGAGCCACCGATGTCAAATGTGTGATTAATAGTTTCGGTTTCTTCCAAAGACCAGAGCAGGCAGGTAACCAAATCTTCGACCCAAAGGGGCTGGATCAGAACATCCCCTTCGCGTGGTAAGACATACAGCGGAAAAAAAGCAAGCATACGCGCCAGAGAGGTAGTGAAATGATCTTCCGGACCATAAAGCAAGGCTGTTCGAAAAATGGTATGAGGCACCCCGCTGCGGCGAATATGTTCTTCGGCGATCCCTTTAACCTTTAGCAGCGGATAGTAAGATGATCGACCCGCGCCCAGGTGGCTCAGATAAAAGAAGCGGCGAACACGCGTATCGGCAGCAGCCCGGGAAAGATTATACGTACCACGTGCGTCTATCTCAAGGATATTTGCTCGTGCACCCTGGTGCTCTGCCCCAGCAAGATGATAGACGACATCCACGCCTCGTAAAGCTGCGCGTAAACCACGTTCATCATTCAAACTTGCAACGGCCACTTCCACAGGTACCCCACGAGGAAGATTAGGGGTACGCGGCGAGGGCCGGATCAGCGTGCGAACTTGCTGCCCGTTGGCTACCAATTGCCTAATCAGGGCGCGTCCAACGAACCCGGTTCCACCTGTTACCAAAATCATGGAATGATTATATCGTAATGTCCATTAACCCAAATCGACATCTGGCAACAAGCGCTGTGCCAGTCTTTGAGCTGCAAGGATCAGGTCCACGCTGGCTGGCAGGTTAAATTCTTCATTTACGCGCAATGTAAGGTATTCCGCCTCCCGGCGTATATCCTCGGGCAAATCATCAAGTTCCTGCAATTTTTTCAAAAGATCGAAGGCACTATTTGCGGGTACTGACCCATTTCGACGTTGAAAATAGGTACGCGCCACAATTCCAGCTGCCCGGCGGGCACAAACACGCGACTGACCTTCGTTCCCATTTTTGCGAACATCAATCGCTCTTTGAATTTCCAGCTCAAATTTATTTTTCCAATCCATATCCAGACCTGACTGTCAGCGAATTTTCACTCAGGGTAAGTATAATACTTATAATACATCGAGGAAGGTAATCAAATGAAAAATATTAGCAAAGCAATCTCTGCCGCACTAATGCTTCTGCTGGCTGGACTAAGCTGCAAATCAATTCAAACGAGTGCTATTCCGGCTACTCAAAAAAGCCCTGTACCTGCCACGCAAGCCGCGCCTACAGCAACCGCTGGCCCGACCCTGATGGCACCGATCAGCGCCAACCAACCTTTCATTATCAGCGGATCTTTTAAGTCCACCAGTGAAATTGGCGGTAAATTTTCTGATACTATTTTATTTTCGGAACGGCAGGTATTGCTGGTTGACCTGAAGGGATTTATCACGCGCAACAAGCAGTGGGAAATTCCCGTCTCTTCCCAGGTGATTGGGCGTGTAGATTATAACCAGCAGGATGCAAGCGGTATGTATACACTGCTGCTGCCAGAAGTTCCACAGGGCAGCCTGAACGATGTGGATAATAATGATCAACAAAACACCGGCATTCAGGTATTTGCCGTGGATTATGAACCAAACATCTTTGGTGATCCGTTTATGAGAGGAAACGATGCACTGCGAGGCTGGCCGGGAAACCTGGCATCGATCCGAACCTCTCCAGATGCTGATAACGAGGTAATTGGTGGCAAGCTGGTTATTTATGCTCCAGACAAAAACGAATTATTCCCAAACGGTTTTGGACCAGATGGTAAGTTATTTACAGATGACGATCCAGTTTCGAGCGTCCCGGCTGGTTATTCGATTGTTGACCTGGACTCGAATCCATTTAAAGTCACCCAGCCAGCCGAGGCAAACTTACCGCTGTATGAAACCCCCGACGCAGGGCCAAAAGATTATTCCAAGGAAAGCTACACTCAATCTTTTGACGATTTGTTAACCTTTTTACGCAAGGAATATGCATTTAGCGGCATTGCTGGCAAACAACCAGACTGGGAAACACTGGCAGCCCAAATCCGTCCACGCATGGAACAGGCAGAAAAGCAAAAGGATGGCAGCGCTTTTTACGCAGCGCTACGTGACTTTACTTATGCATTTAAAGACGGGCACGTAGGTATTGATGGGGGCGACTTCTCATCACAAGACTTCCAGACCAACTACTCTGGCAGCCTGGGATTTACGGTGCGTGTACTGGATAATAACCAGGTTTTGGCTGACTCTGTACTAACCGGTGGCTCCGCAGATGCAGAAGGCATGAAAACAGGTGCGATCATCACCCAATTTAATGGGAAGCCAGTATTGGATGTCATCAAAGCCCAGGTATTATTCTTCGGGAATAGATCTTCAGATATCAGCATTCTGTATGGACAAGCCCTGATGTTAACCCGTACGAAACCAGACGATCAGGCACAGGTTAGTTTTACAAACCCGGATGGAAAGAAGAAAAACGTTAATTTGAGTGCTCAACCCGAGGTTGAAAGTTTACTGGCGGCCTTGGGCTATAACAGAAACGATGCGTTGGTGCCGGTGGAGCTAAAAATATTGAACGTTAACGGAACCGATATCGGGTACATCAAGGTTAATACGAATATTGATGACTTGAACCTGATTCTGCGATTATTCGAACGCGGTTTGCAAAAGTTCCAGGATCAAAAAATTACCGGTTTGATCATCGATCTCCGCAATAATTCAGGCGGGGTCCCGTTGGGATTAGCAGGTTATCTATCCAACCAGGATATTCCACTTGGGCAAATCGAATATTTTGATGCCAAAACCGGGAAATTTTCCCCAAAAGGTGAACGCGGTAAGTTTACATTAAAGCAACCACATTTCGAATTTAGTAAAATTGCAGTGCTGGTTGGATTAAATTGTGCCAGTGCCTGTGAAATTGAAGCATATGCCCTGAGCCAGGTGCCCGGTGCGGTGGTCGTAGGTCAATATCCGTCAGGAGGAATTGAAGCTGAGGTCTCCAGGGGGCAGGTAAAAATGCCAGAAGGAATCGGTATGCAATTTCCAACTGGCAGAATTGTTAACCTGGATGGATCACTTTTCTTGGAAGGCTACGGAGTTCAGCCCACGGTCAAAGTACCAATCAATGCGGCGAATGTTTTATCAACCGAGGACATCATCCTGCAAGCTGCAGAAAAGGTAATTCTTGCACAATAATAGATTCTAAAAAATAGTTTAAAGGGATTAATGGCTACCGGGTAGTGTAGCAAAGACGATTTAATGTAAAATGGAAATTGAGATTATCCTGAAAAAGAGGCTGATATGAAAAGATGGACTGCAGTTGCTGCGGTTATGCTGAACCTGCTGCTTGTAGCTTGTAACAACCCAATCATCATTCCTGCGGATATGGCTGTCACCCTGCCAGCCAACCAGGATTATATATTACACGCCACGCTACCGGTCACGCCAACCTCTGCATTGGAATCTGGGACTGCCAGCCTGACACCCAGCCCTACTCTTACTGCCTCAGTTACCCTACCCCCCACTGCCACCCTGACGCGCACACCCGTCCCAACCCGAAAACCAATATTCCCAGTTGCTCCAGGCAATCCGTTGATTGACCCTGGTTTTCAGCCAATTGTGATCGATAATGCGCTGCGCCTGACACCAGTTTTCGTCGCAACAAAAACCAGCTTCCGGCACTCCACCATCAGTGGAGATGGTCAAAAACTGTTCGTGAGTACATCAGACGGCACCTTTGTGTTTAACCGCCAGGGTGCAATCCTGGCACATTGGGGAAACATTAATACGGCTGCCATCGAGTGTGAGAGCTGCATATCAACCAATTTCGACGGGACATGGTTGGCAATCATCACCCGTAACGCCGGCACCTGGGAAGCTCAACTCTATGATTTACAATCCGACCAACCCTCCCTGCTGCTCTCCATCCCATTGGAAGCAGAATTTAAAGGAACCCGTAATGAAGTCAGCATCGCCATCTCACCGGACGATAAATACCTGGCTTTCCGTGCCGGAAGCGGAGCGCTGCGAGTGCTGGACATGGACACAAAGCTTCAGGCTCTTTCTTATGACCGACCCGTAAATGGGGTAAGTTTCTCACCAGATGGATCCAGATTTGTAATCCATGCCGGTCAGGAACTGCTGATTTACCAGGTGAGTGATTGGAAAATTGTAACAAACCTGCTCCTCCCACGCGATGAGACTCCCTATAGTTTTTCCCCGGATGATAGTCAACTGGTGCTGGCCCTGCCCAGCATTCTGCGTGTTTACGGCACGAACCCAATCAAACTTCTGCGAGAGATCAACGTCCCACCCAGTAACGCCATTACCCGGCAGTGGCAAATCTTTTTTTCAGATGATAATATCCTGAATGGTTATGCTGTATCCTGGGATGCTTATAAGAAAAATGCAGTCACCGAAAATGGCCAATGGAATATTGGTAGCGGGGAACAATTGCGCTTTGAAACATCCAGCAGCAGTACACCTGATGCGCTATCTGCGCTTTGGAACAGCCCCATCCGCTTGCCAGCCACAGAAAACGGTGAGTTGGAACCTGTCAGCGATGGCTATAACGCATTCCGCTTTATCAGCAATGACATCCTATTAATCAACAGTCAGCATGCAGCTTGTTGGTTAAAACTTATGGTGGGCGAAACCACATGTTTCAAAGATCCCGATCACGTTCTGTTTGCCTCGGATACAAATACATTCAAAGAAATACTCGAAAACAGTTACACCGGTTTATCTGAATTTCGCAGCGGTAAAATTAATATACAGACGGGACCCTACCGTGTGCTTGCCATAAACCGGAGTGGTGAATGGGCCTTGATCAATACCGGTAAAGGAACAGATCTGTACACCAGGGGGAAAAACCTGCCGCAAGAATCAGTTAGCGGTGTTTTACAAGGTTTTGCTGAAAATATAACCCGAATTGTTTTTACTACACTGGAAAAACAAAACACCTTTACGATTACCGTGGTCAATAAAGCCACTGGAGATGCAATCGTTCAGAAAAAAGATAACTTCCTGGACCAACCCGTGATCATGGTAACCGACGGAACAATATACTATACGCAAAGAGAGCTGGATCGTAATCAGACAATCTTCAATTCGATCGACCCGATGTCGAACAAAACCAACGAAATTACGCGTATCAGTCTACCAGCTGAAATTAAAGCGCTCGCGCTTTCCACTAACGGCCTGTTTGCTGCCGGACTGCAGGATGGTTCAGTGCTCTTCCTGACAAAAGATGGAACCCAGAGCGTCATCTTCCAGGCTGAAAGCAACCCCATCCAGGGATTGTCTTTCAGCCTGGATGGGCGCTTCCTGGCGATCAGCAGCCCAGAAGGCGTGCGCATATTTGCGGTATTGCCAGAGAAAAAGTAAGCGCTCCTAAAAAACACTCAAACAACCCTGAGCATTGTATATAGTGTGGGTTGTAATTTTCTTGTGAAGAATAATTGATTCTCATGAGCGTATAAATGATAGAATTGCAGCGACAATTCTAAGACTGGAAGGCGTATTAGCATGCATATTTTTGTTCCCGGGCGTATTTGCCTGGTTGGTGAACATTCAGATTGGGCCGGAGGATACCGGCGCATCAATGCTCAAATCGAAAAAGGCTATACCCTGATCACTGGCACAGATCAGGGTATTCACGCCGAGGTATCCGCACATCCTACTTCCCTGGTTCTCAGTTCCGTTACATCGAGTGGAGAGCCAACCGGGCCGTATGAAATTCCAATGGAACCCAAAGCCCTGTTGGAAGAGGCTCAGAAAGGTGGCTTTTGGAGTTATATCGCCGGTGTAGCCTACCAAATGCTGATCAATTATCACGTACGCGGATTGGTGATCAACAATTACAGGACAGATCTGCCAATCAAAAAGGGGTTGTCATCCAGTGCAGCTATTTGCGTGCTGGCGGCACGCGCTTTTAACCGGGTTTATGATCTAAAAATGACCACCCGGGGTGAAATGGAAATTGCTTACCAGGGTGAAATCACCACCCCATCCCGCTGCGGACGAATGGACCAGGGCTGTGCTTTTGGTAACATCCCGGTCCTGATGACCTTTGATGGCGATAGGTTGGAAACAAGCGAACTGCGAGTTAACGAACCACTGTATTTTGTGATTGTCGATCTACAAGCCCAAAAAGACACGATGGAGATTCTGAACCGTCTGAATCACTGTTATCCATTTGCAGAAACTGAAGTGGAACAAGGTGTGCAGGATTTGCTGGGGCCCATCAATAAACGCATTACCCTCCAGGCCATAGAAGCCCTGGTTAATTCAGACGCCCAAAAGCTGGGGATACTGATGAGTGAAGCTCAGGTTTTATTTGACAAATATGCCACACCGGCCTGTCCGGAAGAATTGACCTCTCCCGTCTTGCACCAGGTATTGTCACATACAGCGCTGAAACCTCACATATATGGCGGCAAAGGGGTTGGTTCACAGGGAGATGGGACAGCCCAGTTCTTGTGCCGCAGCCAGCAGGACCAACAAGCTGTGATCGATATCCTTAAGCATGACCTGAACCTGCCCGCCATGCAATTGACGATTGCTCCGCAACAAAAGGTACGCAAGGCTGTCATCCCGGCTGCCGGATTTGGCACACGCCTCTTCCCAGCCAGCAAAGCCACAAAAAAAGAAATGTTCCCGATAGTAGACCGGGATGGAATCGCCAAACCCGCCATTCTTTTAATCGTGGAAGAAGCCCTTGAAGCCGGGATTGAAGGAGTAATCATCATCGTCCAGGAAGAAGATTTACAGGATTTTCGATCGTTTTTTTGCGAACAAATCTCGATTGAAAATTACAACAAGCTGCCGCGACATTTTCAGGAGTATTCGCGCCGCCTGTTGGAAATGGGGCAGCATGTCAGTTTTTGCATTCAGAGCACCCAGCAAGGTTTTGGGCATGCAGTCTACGGGGCAGCCCAGGCGGTAGGCGATGAACCCTTTCTGTTAATGCTGGGTGACCACATTTACCGGCAAAACAATGAAAGTTCATGCGCCCGGCAACTGCTGGAGGCCTATCAGCAGCATGGGCAGAGCATCGTGGGCATGCGCCGCACACCCGAAACTGAGATCAGTAATTTTGGCACATTAACCGGAGTATGGCTGGATAACGAAAAACTGCTTAACATCAGTGAATTTGCTGAAAAGCCAAATCTGGATTATGCCCGCACCAACCTTAAAGTTTCCAATTTGCCAGATGCGGAATATCTGACGGTTTTTGGGCAATACATCCTCAAACCAAAGATTTTTGGAATTCTGAAGGAACACATCGATAATAACGTGCGCGAAAGGGGTGAGTTTCAACTTACTTCAGCACTGGACCGTCTGCGACAGGAAGATGGTTTTTTGGGTTTGGTGATCGATGGCAAGCGCTTTGATATCGGCCTGCCCGATTATTACCTGGAAACATTGCAAGCCTTCCGGCAAGCCTGATAACCAACCTCAACCACTCATTAATTAGGTACCAGGAGTTAATATGAATAAATTTCTTGAAAGACTGAATGCAGGTGAAGTATTTGTTGCGGATGGAGCGACCGGGACCAATCTGCAAAAAATGGGTCTAAAAGCTGGGACCGCACCAGAAGACCTGGTGATGGAAAACCCTGATATTCTGCTGCATCTGGCTGGAAGCTTTGTCAGCGCAGGCTCAGATATTATCCTAACCTGTACTTTTGGCGGCACCCGCCTGCGTATGAAAGAATCAAAATACGCGGATCGCTGCAGCGAAGTAAATATTCGGGCGGTGGAACTGGCTCGAAAAGCTGCTTCAGCTCGCGAAGGTGTGCTGGTTGCAGGTTCAATCGGCCCAACCGGTGCATTGATCAAGCCCCTGGGTCCGCTCACTACTGAAGAAGCATTTGCCGCTTACGCCGAACAAGCCAAAGCCCTGGCTGAAGGTGGCGTGGACCTGCTGATCATCGAAACAATGTTTGCGGCGGATGAAAGCAGCGCCGCTTTTGATGGTGCCCGATCGGTAACTGACCTGCCGATTGTTGTATCCTTCAGTTATGACCGCGGCGTGCGTACCATGATGGGCCTGAAACCAGTTCAGGCAATGAAATTATTTAAAGAAAAGGGCGCAGTGGCGGTCGGCGCCAACTGCGGTACAACACTTGAAAACATGGAAAAGATCGTTCAGGAATATGCGACAACTGCCCCAGGCTTTCCGATCTGGGCCAAGCCCAATGCCGGGATGCCGCGTACAGATGAGGACAATAACGCTATTTACGATCTCACTCCAGAAGAAATGGGCGCTGCAGCGCTGCGCAA
Organism: uncultured Anaerolinea sp.; assembly: GCA_964462245.1. Taxonomy (GTDB): domain Bacteria; phylum Chloroflexota; class Anaerolineae; order Anaerolineales; family Villigracilaceae; genus UBA5195. The sequence continues at coordinate 1,998 of CAYWXS010000029.1, read as the reverse complement.
CATTGCAGCCGGAGCCAGGATCGTCGGCGGCTGCTGCGGTTCCTCACCTGAACACGTGGCAGGTATTGCCAATGCAGTTAAAAACCGATAGATCACCTTAGGGGAAACGTGGGGAAAGGTTGATACCTTCTTCCCAGGCAAGCAGATATGGATAGGGATCAAGTTCTCCGCGGCGCGCTTTCCAATCCTCCGGCGTGGATGGATGTGATATGCCAAAATGCAAATGCGGATCCTTGCCAATTGCATCCCCGCTGGCACCCACAAAACCCAACAACTGCCCGGCCTTTACCTTTGCACCTGGGACAATTCCGGGCGCAATACCAGATAAATGGGAGCCGTAATAACGCAGATGATCCTCTCCGATAATGGCAACTGCCATCCCACTCCGTTTGGCAGGGTCAGGATTCGAGGGGTCCCATTCATCAGAGCTGCTGACAAAATCAACAATCCCATTTGTAACAGCCACAAATTTTGTTCCGGGATTTGCAAATAAATCGGTGGCAGGATAACCATGCCCTTTAACTCCCTGGGCATAGCTGCAGGCGCCTGGCGGTTGAATTGGGAAAATATAGACAAAGGGGGGTGGCAAAGGTGTAAGCGAAGGGATAGGGGTTACAACGGGAACTTCGGTAAATTCCACCACCCGCCGGGTCGGTGGTGGAATGGGCGTACGCGGCTGGAGCGTGGCGGGTATAAACGGCTGGGCAGGTTTTTCTGTCAGCAGGGGGACCGAGGCAGGCTCGACTGTGTGACCACAGGCAGCCAACAGGAATGGGATCAACAATACTCCCAAAACAAAATTACCGGGGACAGGTTTCAAAGCGGGCTGCATTCAATAAATCATAACATGCAGGACGAAATAATAAATAAGTCATTCAAAGATTTTTTCTTGAGTGATAATTTTCTTCGCGTTAAATAAAACCAACCAGTCCGCCAACATTGGACAGGCAAGACAGAACCAGTGATAAACTCATCCATTTTGGAAAACAAATGAGTATTTCCAGCGCGTCAAGTTAATATAATGGTAGTATTAAAGAAATATTTTACACATAGAGGAGAATAAAATTATGATCCTGACTATCGAAATAAAAGACGGTGAAACCAAACTGGCTGAATTACCCGCCAACGAAAAAGCTTTCAAAACCGGCTCGAAAGGTTTTTTTGGAATGGGAAAAATCCAAATTGGAGAAAAACGCTACCAGATGCAAGTACAACTGGTGGAAATTGGCTCGAAACCCAAGGGTGAAGAATAAAATCCAGGACAATCCATACCGTTGTACCATAGCCTGAATTAAGTACCCATCGTTCCATTCCGATGGAACCTATTTTTCATGCAGCAGGAGGCAGACCTTGGTCATTCCCGCCAAATACGTTCATACAAACCTGATCGCAAAAGATTGGCGCAGGCTGGCAAAGTTTTACCAGGAAATCTTTGGCTGCATTCCGGTACCACCTGAACGTGATTTCCAGGGAGAAAGCCTGGAGGCGGGCACTGGCATTCGAGGCGCGCATTTACAAGGAGCGCATCTCCGCCTGCCAGGCTATGGAGATAACGGTCCGACCCTGGAAATATTTAACTACAATATCCTGGGAAAACGCAGTATAAGCGCTGTAAACCGGCCCGGGTTTGGACATATTGCATTTTCTGTGGAAAATGTTTACCTGGCCCAAAAGATAGTGCTCGAAGCCGGCGGCCGTGCTCTGGGCGAGATTGTGACTCTGCAAGTGGCAACCGGTACAAAGGTAACCTGGTGCTACGTTACTGATCCAGAAGAAAACATCATCGAACTTCAGTCCTGGTCCAGCTAAAAAAAGATCAGTCCATAAAAGGAATCGGACCCATGTCCACCGATAAGCCTGAGATGAATTTGGAAGATGTGCTTGAGTTTATTAATCTGCTCGAGCAAAACCAGATCATTTTCCAGATCGATGGGGGTTGGGGAGCTTTTAAGGGTAGGTTTCTTAATTAAGAGGGCCAAGGCTCAGGGAAAAACCTTC
>CAYWXS010000028.1:0-65059 GCA_964462245.1 uncultured Anaerolinea sp. | reverse complement strand
GTATCTCATGTGCCTATTATCAGGGCACACCCGTCACTTTTGCAAGAGGTCTATTCACCGTTTTTTGTTTGCCACATTGATCACAACTGTAAACCCGAAAAATGAAACCAGCCTGTGGGCCGTTCCAAAACTCATGTTGACATGATTGGCATTGATATTTTGCTGAAGCAGTCATTTTTTACCCCATTATTTTTAGTAGATTGTTGTCGATATCGCGAAAAGATCGCGAGCTCTAGATTAGGACATGAAAGTTCTTGGGGCTTTCCATGCTTGGAAACGTAAACCTACTCGGGACACCAATAATTGGCCAACCTAACCCGTCCTACAGATGACGCGTTCCGGTTGGCCAATTATTGGTTTTATGCTTATATGGTAGACAAGATTTCTGCTTTCTTAGTATCGAACTCGACTTGAGTTATCAGACCGATTTCAAACATTTGCTTGAGTTTCTTAAGTCTCTCTAAAGGATCATCCTGTTTGGAAACAGGGGATGTGGAAGATTTCCCGCTATCCTGTCGATTCGCCACTTTTCCAAATGCATCATTAAGTCTGTTGGCTGCTTGTCCTGCCATACCTATTACCGCCACTGCCGCACCACCCATCGCTCCCGCTGTTCTCTCAAGCAAATTCTTTTGAACGATGACCTGATACTCTTTTGCTCGTTTCTCCACTTGGTCTATATCCAACGAAACACCCAATCTTTCAGAGGCACTTATTAGAAATTCATGCTCCTCGTTAGCCAATAATCCGTCATAGACGGCCATCAGTGTTAGCAATTCAATCAACACTTTTCGTAATTCGACATCTTCTATTTCCGAAAGCGCGTCAAGAATGTTGTGTTCTTCACTAACGAGCTTTTGGAAATCGGCGGGAGTATGCTCATCAAAGGACATGCGCGAAAGCATGGCTCGATAGAGTTCCTTTTCTTTTGACGATACGTTGCCGTCAACATGTGCCATAAACATTACGGCGGCAGGTATAGCTAAATTGTAGCTATTTTGCTTTGAAATGACCGCCCGCAATTCGTCAGTCACTTTACCCCTGTTCTTGAAATGGATTTTGGCAATTTTTCCAACGGACTTCGTGGCAATAAAGTTGTAGCTACTACCCACAGCGATAGAAGCAATGGGAACCGCATATTTGATGATGTTCTTTTGCAGAAGGGAGATGCCAATCTTTTTCCCGAATTTGACCAGGGCCTCCAGGGTTCCTTTGTTCACCACTGCCTTGATTGCTTTTGGTGTGCCTGTACGCGCTGCAGCTTGTAATCCTTTGCCAACCATATCAGCAGGCGCAACGCCAAGTGCATACACCCGAAAATTAGGAGTATATCTTCAGGGTCTTCTGTATCTAACTGCAAGTCATACAGCACCGACATATCCAGCACAAGCCGCATTTGAATATTGGAAAGGTATAGCATTTCTGCCCCAATGGTCCCAACAAATAATGGGACTGTCAGACCTGCCGCAGCTATGGCGGTGATTTCGTCCGCTGTTGCGGCGCCTCCTGCAATTGCTCCAGCGATAGTGGCGTACTTTACTGTTACCGAAGTTAAAATTTCTGCGATTTCATCCGGGGACAGGCCGGGGTACTTCTTTTGGAAATAGGCGGATCTTGCATTACGGTCATAATTTCTTACGACTTGCTGAAGTATTTTGATAAACCATTCACCGCTCTTAACTTCTTCAAAGTTGAGAGTTTTCGCAAAGGTTTTAGCATCTTCCAGTTCTTTCGAGACTTGCGCTTTTAGATGAACATCATCAGGTGCTGGTGTTGTCATTAATGGACTCCATTGCTTATTGTTAGACTGATTCAGAAGGATGCACCCAGCTATGACTTGAGCAATGCGTGCGTAATCTGCAAAAGACGCTTTTGGGGTGGCTAGTCAAAGTAGCGGCTGGTTAACTAACAACTTTTGTAAATACTTCTGATGTAGTGTTTCCGCTATATCTTGATATTGAGGAAAAATGGTGTAAGAGACCCCCATTTGATATTAATTATAGCATCTATGGTTCAGATAAGGTTTGCAATTTCGGTAACACTTGCTGCTTTTCTCATGTCCTATTTTTATAAATATGGTTATTGGTTGGAGATTTTGGCATGGGTCAATCAAGTAAAAAACATGCTTTACAAATAATCGTACATTTTTATTCACCCTATAGTCCTGATATCTGCCCAGGATCGACCCCCTTCCCGGCCTTCCCCCATTTTCAAAATACGAAAATAGGGGAAGGAGACAAGCAAATCGCGCCAAAAGGGATATTTCTCCCCTAAATTTCGACTAAATTGTTAAGGTGTTATTGCCTCAAAACAGGGTTTTCTGAGCAGTGCCGAGATTTTTTGTTTTTTTTATCTCTGAATAGTAAAGCGAAGATGGAATTCAAAAAAAGGTTGCACCTTGATATGCAGGGTGCAACCTTTTTTTCGAAAAAAGCCATCGCTAAATGGTCACAAATTTTATTGACAACTAACGATAGTTTCCTGTTATTTAGTTACCGACTTTCTTTCACGGTCATAAATACATAAACTAACTCTAAAAAATTACTCAACTGTTACGCTTTTTGCGAGGTTGCGGGGTTGGTCCACGTCCAGACCGCGGGTTGCAGCCAAATGGTAGGCTAGCAGTTGCAAGGGGATGACGGTTACGATGGGGGAGAGCATCCAGGGGCAGTCCGGGACCCAGAGGGTGTAATCTGCCATGCCGTGGATTGTTTCATCGCCATCGGTTGCCACTGCGATAACGGTGCCCTGGCGGGCTTTGGCTTGTTGTATCTGGCTGATCATCTTTTCATGCCAGGGGTCATTTGGCGCGATGCAGACGACTGGCATATTTTCGTCGATCAATGCGATCGGGCCGTGTTTCATTTCGCCAGCAGGATAGCCTTCGGCGTGGACATAAGAAATTTCCTTTAGTTTTAGCGCGCCTTCATAGGCGATGGGCATGTTGATTCCACGTCCCAGATATAGGCAGTCGCGGATGTCCTTGAGGGCATGTGCTACTTTTTCTACTTCGGCTTCGCGTTGAAGTGTACGTCCCACCAGGTCTGGTACCAGGCGCAAGTCTGCCACCAGGGACCGACGGGTTTTGTCATCGATCGTTCCCCGTAAATCTGCGAGTAGGATGGCGAGCATATACTGATCGACTAATGGGGCGGTAAAAGCTTTGGTTGATGCCACCCCTATTTCGGGGCCACTTTGCATGGCGATGGTACCGTTGGCAATGCGCATGGCTTGTGAACCGACCGCATTAACGATACTCCAAATCAGGGCACCTTTTTTTCGGCCTTCTTCCATGGCAGCCAATGTATCGGCGGTCTCACCGGATTGGGAAATTGCCAATACGACCGTATTTTCGTCAACAATTGGGTCGCTGTATCGGAATTCGGAACCAATTACCACTTCCACTGGAATCCGGGAAATTTTTTCGATCAAAATTTTCCCGACCATACCGGCATATGCTGCCGTACCACAGGCGGTGATGTATATCTTTTGGATACGTTTGGCAACTTCTGGGGTTAGGTTCAAATCAGGTAGACGGATTCGGCCCTGTTTGAAGTCGACACGACCGGCCAGTGTGTCCGTCAGGGAACGAACCTGTTCGTGGATTTCTTTCTGCATAAAGTGACGGTATTCGCCTTTCTCGGCTGCTACCGGGTCAAAGGAGACGATATGAATATTTGGAGTAATTTCCAGCCCTTCAATTGTCTCCACTCGCACACTGTCTCTTGTAAGAATTGCCATCTGGCGTGATTCTAGAAATATTACACGCCGGGTGTGCTCGAGAATGGCAGGAATATCTGATGCAATAAAGTTTTCGCCTTCACCTAATCCGATCACAACGCCACCGGCGTTTCCGATTCTGGCGCAAACGATCTTGTCCGGTTCATCGGCACTCATCAAGACTATACCGTGAGCGCCCTGTATCTGTTTGAAGGTTTTACGGGCGGCTTCAATCAAGGTAAGTCCGGTGCTTTGATTACGTTCCACCAGATGGACGATGGTTTCAGTGTCGGTGTCTGAATTGAAATGAGCGCCTTCTGCGCTGAGTTCGTCTTTAAGTTCCAGGAAATTTTCGACAATACCATTATGAACGACAACCACCCGTCTGGAATTTCCTAAGTGAGGGTGGGCGTTACGTTCTGAAGGCGCACCGTGGGTTGCCCAGCGTGTGTGGCCAATACCGGGTTCGCCACTTACGGGTTGTTGCATAACCAATGCTTCCAGGTTGGCAAGCTTTCCAGCGGCTCGCCGGATCTCAATTTGCCCTTTTTCTAAAACGGCGATACCAGCAGAATCATACCCACGATATTCCAGACGCTTTAATCCATTAAGTATGATCGGTGCTGCGTCACGCGGTCCGATATATGCTACGATTCCACACATGAGGTTTCCTCCGAAAAAATGATAATACGGATTCCATTGTCAATCCGTTTCGTCTTAATATAGACGTTGACGTTTGACTCGAATCGATAAGGGCCTTGCCTGGTTGTTTTATCTGTCGGATTACTCCAACAACGTTGTGAATCAGGCTTTTATTCTGGAGGGAAAATAATCGGGAATGGCAATCCCGGAGGGCTTCCGCTGATCTTTCGATTTTCCTATTTTTGGAAATCCTGGTCAAATAGTATGCCAGCCAAAAATAGTTAACTCCATCGCGCGATGGAGAACCCTCATCCTCGTCTCCCCGAAGGTTATTCGGGGCCGTCCTGAATAAATCAGGAACTTGCGCTGTTTTCCCTATATTTTTTATCCTAACAAAACCTCCTTTTGAATAAAGTGTATGGGCATTATAACTTAAAAAAGGAGTCGGATTTTTGGTCCGGCTCCTTTTTTAATAAATCATCTGTGATTAGACACCGCAGTCCAGGCATCCAGGTGGTGTGCGGGTCTTGGTGGGTGTCATGGGTGGCGTCAGCGTTGGCGTCCTGGTCGGCTGTGGCAGGGTTGCCGTAGGTGTTTTAGTTATGGTTGGTGACGCAGTTTTTGTAGGTGTCAATGTAAAGGTTTGTGTAACGGTGGGCGTTCTGGTAGGTGTACGTGTTTTGGTAGGCGTTCGCGTAGCAGTAGGCGTGCGTGTAGCGGTAGGCGTGAAAGTTATTGTAGGTGTAAATGTTTTGGTAGGCGTAGAGGTAACTGTAGGTGTATAGGTTTTTGTAGGTGTTGGTGTGATTGTTGGTGTAGATGTTGATGTGGGTGTAAGAGTCCGGGTAGGCGTAAGCGTAACGGTAGGCGTCATGGTGGGCGTAAAGGTTTTTGTAGGCGTTAAAGTTATTGTACGTGTAACAGTAACGGTGGGTGTCAATGTGACCGTCGACGTTTTGGTTACAGTAGGTGTATTGGTGCGGGTTGAAGTTAATGTTGGTGTAAGCGTAATGGTAGAAGTCGATGTTTTGGTCGGTGTCGATGTGATCGTCGGTGTTAATGTCTGGGTAGGTGTAAGTGTGATGGTTGGGGTTAACGTTACAGTGGGAGTATATAACAAGTTACTTGGCGGATAAAGTTGGACTTGTGGGACGACAATGTATGAACTGGTGCTGGGAAGCCGCCATAACATTTGGGCAGATGCGGTTCCAGTACTTTCCCAATATTCCATATCGATATCGTAAAGCACACAGGCGGTAAGGCTGATATTACCGGTTGTTGCAGTTCCGGCCGCGGACCATGTGTCTGCAGATACGCCATTGACCGTCAGGTGGGAGCCACCATCAGTTATGATCCTGAAGCGATAGGAACCTGATACCAATGGTAAAACCTTTGCAGTCCAGTGGACTGCGTAATTCTCAGTTGGTCCACCAATAAAAGGTGCCCCTGTACCCCAGTTAAAGTTAACAGTCGGGTCAATTCTGGAGATGTCGAGGGGAAGAACGGCTACTGAGCCTTGGGAAGGCATTATTGGTGCACTTTGCGCACTCTGGATCCAGCGGTAGTAGTCTCCGCGTAAACCTGTTCCGGGTGCCAATCCACACATTGGCGTCATCGTAGTTGTAGCGGTAGCGGTAGAGGTTATGGTACCGGTGGACGTAATGGTCCCAGTGGGTGTAATGGTTGCGGTTTCGGTTGATGTCGCAGTTTCGGTTGGCGTACTGGAGGTTGTAGGAGTGGGTGTAATAGTGGCTGGCGCAGGGGTAAAGGTCGGCTGCAAAATTGGACCAGGTACATCAATGGTCCGGGCGATGCGGAATCGCTCAACAATACCTTCACGGATGGATGAAAGATGGAAGTATGGCCAGGCTGAGTTGATGAAAGGTGTCAAAAAGGGGTGATTAAAGTCTACACCAACCAGGACACGATCGCCTGGGCCACCCGGGTCTTGGGTAATTGAGCCGTCTGCCACCAATGTACATTTACCAAACGCACCTTCGGTAAGACCGCCCATGATTGGAAAATTGTATTGGTAATCCGAGCCATCGATTGGATCGCTGTTGTCACGAGTGGAGCAAACTGTGATGCTGACATAGCCTTTTTTTGCAAAATTGATCCATTTGCCGTCCGCGTCAAAATTAGCGGGCAATGATGTATCACGTAGAATGAAATAACTGGAAAAACGCTCGGCTTCATCCAGGGTTGATCTTAGCCGGGCATAGTCAATTTCCTGGTTTTTGTTGGTTCCACTATAGCAATTACCGTCTCCGTCACCGCCGTTTTCCGGGAGATCAGCATTGAGGGAATCGTCTGTACAGTACTTGAAAGAATCATATTGTCCAGTGGACGCATAACGAACGGTTTGACGGGCAATATTTTGAATAGAAAGCCAGGCGCTGAAGAGTAGAGAAAAGTCGATGATCCCAAAAATAATCGCCAGAAAAATTGGGAACGCCAGGGCAAATTCAACAGCTGCCTGTGATTTATTTTGTCGGTGGAGGAACCGCCGGGGGGGAGCTGATAAGGAAGGTTGCATGGTTTTACCCTGTGGTTGTAGGAAAATTCATCAAACCAGTAAAGGTTTTACTTGGTTAACCGTGTAGCGATTTTATTGGCAATTGCCAGAAAGATTTTTTGAAGATCTTGTGGGTCAGCCTGATAGTACGAAGTTGTGTTCCCAACCTGGGCTATGTAATCCAGTAAGGGAGGGCTGACATTTCCAAGACCGATGGAGAAAATTAGTGAGCCAACCTTATCGGGGTCGGCGAGAGCATCTGCCCAATCCCGGGAATAATCATCTGTATCATAATGCGATGGATCGTCAGCAAAATAATGTCGGGTAGTTGGGTCGTTGTCGTTGCAGCGCATATCAAAGCCACGGGTGGAGAGAGGGCAAATTGGTTTGTTATCTTCGTCATAGCCTGCATTGGGAGTACCATCCGTCAACAAAATGGTGACCAATAAGGATTCTTCGCGTGCTTCCAATGAAAAAATGTGTGCAGCCCACCACAAACCGCGCCCGATATTGGTCGAACCACAGCGGCTGAAATCGTCCGGAGTGCCATAGAGCTGGTTATTCCAGCGTCCATAACAGTCTATCGTGTAAAATCCGGCATTAATATTCAGGAGGCGGCAAGGTGGTTCATCTGCTCCGGGCAAGGGGTCAAAGATCGTGTCGGCAGGCTCACCGCCTATATACTGTTTGTAGGCACAGGAGTGCCCTTTTAAGGCAACCTTGGTAAGAACCCCATCGATGGTTTGCATTTCATAATATCGGTCTGGTGCGCGTCGATCAGCCCCGGATCCATCATCGCGGAACCCATCATACATCCACAGACCACGTAGGGCAGTACGAATTTGCTCCTGATCAGCCGAAAAATATATTGGTGAGGCGGTTGTTCCAAAGTTGACAGGGTAAGCTTCGTTGTCAAAGACTACAATTGCAACCCGGTCATAATCTGGGTCCATGAATTCATTCACAAAACTTACCGCGGCTGATTTAACCTCATGAAAGGGGTGGCAGTTACCTGTCCATAGGTTGGTGGCGCTTCCGTCGGGTGTGGTGGTGGGTCGGGTGTCGTTGCATTGATATGGATCGAGGGCTATGGATCCAATCGGATAGCGGGTGGAATTATCTGCTTTGTATATACCCATTGATTCCGAACGGTCGATTACCAGGACCACATCGATGGTGGCAGCTTCTGCGATGGTGGAAACCTCTATCGGAACACTGTGCAATCCAATTACCGAAAGAAAAAACATCGGTACCATTTCACTGGCAGTCACCCGTACTAATTTTCGGTGGATCGAACCAGGATCAATGGGGCAAAGTTCAGGGTCATCTGGGAGGGTGTCACAGGTATCCACCTGGGCAGCCAATGAGTCAGAATTTGGAACGCCGTTCAAGATTAAAAATTCACGCGCGGCTTTTTGTAATGTTTCTACCTGAACATTTTTCTTGAATTGCACTGTAGCGCTTAACCCGGCAGCATCGACTGCGCGCCGTAAGCGCGAATAACTGACATATAGGTAGCCGACATCCACGACAAGCCCGATAATTGCAACCAGACCAATAAATACTAATGCCATGATCACCATGATCTGGCCTTTTTCTCGTTTTTGAGGTGTTTTTGTAAATGGTTTCATTTCAGTAAAACCTTTTTAGGGACTGGGGCGCGGGGTGGGGGTAGGCTCCGCCGCCGAGAGCGGCATGATGGCATACGTGTGAACTAGAAGGGGATCCGGGATACCAGTAATGCTAAATAATTTTAGGATTTGGTTGTAATTATAAAAAATTTCAACAACCAAAAGCCCTGTACTGGGTGCATCCGCATCCACCTTGGCCAGGATTTCCGCAGAAGTAAAGCTGGATGCGTGATTATTGTAACGTGAACCGGCTGCACTTACAAATTTTACTAATTGCTTGGTACCGGCTGCAGCATTAGTTGTGACACTATATACTGTCACAACTATATCGTCGCCATTTTCTTTACTGAGAAGGATGGGGTTGATCGCGCCTTTGGAAAGTTGGACTCCATGGGTGTCGTACTTTCCCTGAACAGTTTCATATATTTGGGCAAAAAATACTTCAAAGTGACCGGATTCGAATGGATCATCGTTGCTGCCAAAGCGTGCACCTTCACGCGCACCATCCACCAGATTGATATACTGATTAAGCAGATTTCCGAATTCCACCATTCCGGCTAACAGCGTTAGCAATACAATGAGAATCAGCGTGAGTTCAATAAAGCTTTGCGCTTTGCTAGATTTTTTCCAGTCGAATTTGAGTGGGTTAATTGTCATCGGGATTATGGGATTCCATTTAGCATTGACATTTTAAAAAATTTATGATTAATTTCATTTTAATGAGTAGAACTTGGAAATGTAACCCTACCTGAGTACTAAGAGCTATCTTCCTGACAAAACTGAAAGGAATTTTGGAAAATAAAGCAGGATTACAGCACCAAATACCAGATAAGGACCATAAGCCGTAAAGACAGTCATGGTTTCATAGCGGCGGGTTGCCATCAGGAAGATAACGAGTAATAGACTGATGACACCACCTGCTAGAATACCAATCATTAAACCGTACAATATCATCGGCCAACCCAGCATTAACCCCAATACTGCTGAGATGGTTACATCTCCAAATCCAAGGGCTTCCTCGCCATCATCATGACCCATTTTGTGAGCCCTGAAGCGGGCAAAAAGAATGCCGAATCCATAAAAAGCCAACATTACCAGCAGACCTGCCAGCCCACCAAACAAGGATGTTTGCAAGTCATAACGCATAGTACCTGTGATGACACCCAGAATGAGACCTGCCAGGCTGACCATGTGCATGATTAGACGGTATTCAAGATCGATTACAATCACCACTGCCAGATAAGTTAATACAATCAGGCTTAATGGATAGCCCATGCGCACAGGTGGAGCCATCCATAGTGCAATGGAAAAAACAAAGCTGGATGCGAGGACAATGTATGTGCGCCATGAGCGAGCAGCGTTACAGGATGCGCATTGTGATAGAAGAAGGTAATCTTTCCAGCTATAATTGGTTGAGCATTGCGGGCAGGCAGGATGCCCTATTTTCCTTTGATTTGGCAGAACGTCGGAAAAATAGTTCACCAAAAAGCCAGCGACAATACCGATCAGACCAGCGAATAGTGTTCCCATAATATAATTATAACCAACATTAATATATTTTTTTGATGGATATTATCCAGGCTTGGATTTTCTTAAATACCTTTGACAAATTACATCAATACTCAGACATTGGAGATAGCATGGAAAAATTTATCATACATGGTGGGGTGCCGCTAAATGGCGAAATTACGCCTTCGGGCAATAAAAATGCAGCCTTGCCGCTGCTGGCGGCTTGCCTGTTAACAGAAGAGCCAGTTATTTTGCACAATGTCCCACAAATCAGGGATGTTCTGGATATGCGTCGAATGCTGGAAAGCCTGGGAGTGGTTCTGGAAGATTTGGGAAACCGTTCCTGGCGGGTAACTGCCAAGGAGGTGCGAGCTGCAGACCTTGATCCGGAGCTGTCCCGACGCATTCGGGCTTCGATACTCCTGGCGGGCCCAATGACAGCGCGTGCAGGCGAATTGGTCTTACCGCCCCCTGGAGGGGATGTAATAGGGCGTCGACGGGTGGATACGCATATCTGGGCGTTAAGACAGATGGGTGCGCATGTCAATTATGATCGGACATTTGAGTTCAAGGCTACTCATGGGTTACATGGGGCTAATATCCTGCTGGATGAAGCCAGTGTGACAGGCACAGAGAACGCCATTATGGCCGCTTCGCTGGCAAAAGGTAAGACCGTTCTGCATAATGCAGCTTCGGAGCCGCATGTGCAGGAATTATGCAACCTGCTCAATATTTTAGGTGCAAAAATTGAAGGGATTGGTTCAAACACGCTGCATATTGAGGGCGTCGATCGTCTGCATGGGGGCGAGTACACCATCGGACCAGATTATTTGGAAGTTGTCAGCTTTGTTGGCGCTGCTGTCGTTACAAAAGGCACAGTTCGGATTAAAAATGCAGGTGTTGAACATCTGGGTATGATCTTGATCGTGCTTAACCGGTTGGGTGTGGATTGGAAAGTGGATGGGGCTGATGTTATCGTTCCGGCAAATCAAAACCTGGAAATTGAACCGGATCTCGGAAATGCCATCCCTGAAATAAAAACGAATATCTGGCCGGCGTTCCCGACCGATTTGATGAGCATAGCAATCGCCATCGCCACTCAGGCACGGGGCAGCGTTCTTTTTCACGATTGGATGTATCCCAGCCGTATGTTTTTTGTCGATAAACTGGTTAGTATGGGAGCCCAGATCGTTTTGTGTGATCCGCATCGCTGCATCGTGACTGGTCCAACACGTTTGACTGGTGAGAAGGTGGAAAGCCCGGATATTCGAGCCGGGATGACCCTGGTATTGGCTGCGCTGGCTGCCAATGGTAAATCGACCATTCGGAATGTGGGTCAAATTGATCGGGGTTACGAAGATGTGGATGGTAAGCTGCGATCCTTGGGTGCAGATATTACCAGGGAAAACGAACAGTAAAGTGAGTTTTTTAGAATAAAAAAAAGGGCAGGGATGTCTTTCAACATTCCCGCCTTTTTTTTGAATATTTAGGGTCCGACTATGATTACACGGGTAGCCTGGACCCTGAGCGTTGTTTTATCTTTACTGGCCTGGGTAAATGATCCAGTTAGTATCCGTTTATTGGGGATCTGTATGACATAATCGTATCGGGCATGCGGAATGTTTAACAGCAGGGAGCCGGTTACTTTGTAGGCCAGATAAATGGTTTTTTCGCGTTTGAGGGTAACGCCGGTTAAGGTAATGGTTATTTCCTTGACCCCGGTGTTGTTCTCGATCAGGACAAATCCAGTAGGCAGCCCCTCAATATCTCCGGGAGATAACATTCCTGTCCAGGCAGTGGCACTGGGTTGGGCAGCTAAAGTCAGGTCCAGCGTGGGGGTCAGGCTGAGCGCGAGGGTAGGCTCGACGGTGCTGGTCTCAGTCGGTAGTGGGGGCTGAGTTTCAGTAGGAGCAGGTGTGCTGCTCGGGACAGTCGTGTTCGTCGGTTGGGCTGTCAAGGTTCTAGCTACACTTTCCAGCACTTGTGCTTGAGTTGTGGCATTAACGTCCGGTGTCGGCGTGGGTGCAGGTCCACAGGCAGATAGAATAAATACGATGGCTAAAAATAATCCTAATTTTTTCATGAAGCATTTATCCTTTGCGTAAAAAGTCCCGCAGAGTTCTGCGGGACTCAGTTTTTTTAGTTCTTGGCTGCAACCTCCAGGAATTGGGCAACTGCCTCTTTTAGCATTCTTTCGGGCATGGCGCCTACCTGGCGATGCACTATTTTACCATCAGCAATAAATAACATGGTAGGGATTCCCTGAACACCATATTTTTGGGCCCATTCAGAATTTTCATCGGTATTAACTTTTGCAACGACTACTTTGCCAGCTTGTTCTTTGGCAATTTTATCGAGGATTGGGGCAACCATTTTGCACGGGCCACACCATGGTGCCCAGAAATCCACGATTACAGGCGTGGGGGATTGCAAGACCGTCTTTTCAAAAGCGGCGTCAGTTACATGAACAGGTGTATCAATCATAATATTTTTCCTTTTTTTATCATATTATTTTACTTCAACGTTGAAAGGTTGAATAAGTGGATAGATATTGTACTATTATAAGAAATTAGATGCAATTTACCCAGGAAAGTTGCTTTTTCGAGTGGTATTTTGTCCCGAACTTTCGCGAGTATAACACATACAGCATGTTATAATCTGCGCGCTATGGCTGATTTTTTCTCTCGATGGAAGACTGGTTTGGCTCGTACGTCCAAGGCTGCTTTTGGCCGTTTGGCGGGTTTGCTTGGTGCAACAGAAATCAATTCTGAAACCTGGGATGATCTGGAGGCACTTCTCATTCAAGCTGATTTGGGGCTGGATACCACCCAATCGGTTTTGAGTGCTCTTAAAATGGTTGTTAAGCGGGATGGTTTGACGCGGGCATCGGATTTGCAGGGTGTGCTCAAGGCTGATCTTCGTTCTCGCTTATCTTCGGTAGAGCCAGTTATCACATTTAATAACAAACCTGCCGTTATTCTGCTGGTAGGCGTGAATGGTTCGGGCAAAACAACAACAGCGGCAAAATTGGGACAGCGATATAAGCTGGCTGGTAAAAGTGTGCTTTTCGGCGCAGCGGATACCTTCCGTGCTGCTGCAGTAGACCAACTCCAGGTTTGGGGTGAAAGATTGCAGGTGGAAGTAATTTCTGGCGCGCCTGAGTCCGACCCTGGTGCGGTTGCTTACAGCGCCATTCAAGCTGGTTTGGCTCGGAATGTGGACCTGATATTGATCGATACTGCTGGTCGCTTACATACGCGATTCAACTTAATGGAAGAATTAAAGAAAGTCTATCGGGTGGTGGGCAAGGCACTGGATGGTGCGCCGCATGCGGTCTGGTTGGTGCTGGATGCAACTACCGGTCAAAATGCCCTTCAACAGGCAAAAGCTTTCAAGGATGCGGTAAGGGTTAGTGGAATAATCTTATCTAAACTGGATTCATCCGCACGGGGTGGCATGGCTTTTGCTATTCAACGCGAATTGGGATTACCGATTCTTTTCGCTGGCCTGGGTGAAAAGCCAGAAGATCTGACCCCTTTTGATCCGGATGCCTTCGTTGAAGGCATTTTGGGTTGATTTAATTCTTTTTTATCCGTAACCAATCAAGTGCAGTATGCATGGATTGGAATAATTCCTGATTATTTATTAGAATCGAATTACAAAAATATCGGTTTGAAAGAACTGGTTTGGGAGGCAACATGCAAGACCTGATCGACCGTTTGCAGCAGGCTGGGGAGCTGACTTCGCAATTAATGGTGCGACTTTGACTTACTTACCAAAGAAATTCAACTTTCTGAATTAGATGAACAGATCGCAGCGTCAGATTTTTGGGATGACCCCCAGTCGGCGCAGAAAACGAGTAAACAGGCGGCTACTTTTCGAGATGAGCTGGATGATTGGCATGCCTTTGAGCAGAGAATTATTTATGCGTGCGAATTGGCCGATATGAAAGATGATTCGCTGCGCGAGGAATTGGAAATAGAAATAGCTGCCCTGGAGAAGTCACTCGATAAGCGTTCCTTCACAGCGATGCTTTCGGGTAAGTTTGATAGTGGTGATGCCATTCTGGCCATTCATGCCGGCGCTGGTGGTACAGATAGTCAGGATTGGGCCGAAATGATCCAACGCATGTACTTGCGTTGGGCTGAATCTATGGGTTTTAAAGCTGAAGTGATCGACATGACCGAAGGTGAAGAAGCCGGGATTAAATCTGTGACAATTGCAATCAGCGGCCAATATGCTTTTGGGTATTTACGTTCGGAAAAAGGGGTGCATCGTTTGGTCCGACTTTCACCTTTTGATGCTGCGCATCGCAGGCATACTTCTTTTTCTTTGGTGGAAGTATTACCCCAGGTAGCCATGGATAACCCAGAAGTTGCGGTTGACATGAATGATGTCAAGATAGATGTTTTCCGCTCATCCGGAGCTGGCGGGCAAAACGTTCAGAAAAATTCAACTGCAATACGCCTGACGCACCTGCCAACTGGAATTGTGGTGACCTGTCAAAATGAAAGATCGCAAATGCAGAACAAGGAAGCAGCGATGCAAGTTCTACGAGCGCGGTTGCTGCAGATTCAGCTTGCCAGGCAAGAGGCAGAAATTGCGGTTCTAAAAGGTGACTATACCAAGGCTGAGTGGGGAAGTCAGATTCGATCTTATGTACTTCATCCCTATCAATTGGTAAAAGATCATCGTACAGATTACGAAGTGGGTAATGCCCAAGCTGTTTTAGATGGTGGGCTGGTTGGTTTCATGGAAGCCTATTTGAGGCAGACAAAATAGTTGTTTTTTCACTATTTTGAATGTAAGATAAACTGCATAAATGCTTATCATCATGAGGTTAAAATGAGTAGAAATCTTACGAGAGTATCCATCTGGGCAAGAGCTTTTCTTCTTGCCCTTTTTGGTTTAATTTTGGTAGCGACCCCGGTGTATGCAGATGTGGCTCCTCCTGAATCACCACCGGGTGTAATTATTTCACCGGGCAGTGAAACCCAGGTGCAAATGGTTTCGGAAGTAGTGACAATGACTCTTGCTGCAAGTGAAAATACAGCCAAAACAAAAGCAGCATTTGTGATGCGGAATAGCGGTACTCAGGAAGAAAATATCGACGTCCAATTCCCACTTACCTATGGCGAAGCACTGTATTATACCAACCTTTATCCTGAAATAAGTGATTTCAAAGTCATGGTTGCTGGCAGCCCTGTTGCTGCAAAGCGTATATATAGCACGGATGACAGATCTGGTAAGGAAATTCCGTGGGCTAGTTTCCCAGTTACGTTTCCACCCGGGCAAGATGTCAATATTGTTGTTACTTACACTGCTCAGGGATTTGGGTATGAGCCGTTTTTGACCTTCCGCTATATTTTGGAAACAGGCGCAGGTTGGAAGGATACGATCGGGTCTGGAGATATTATATTTCAGCTTCCCTACCCTGCCAGTTCACAAAATGTGATTATTGATCCGGAAAGTGGTTTTGCAAAAGCTGCTGGCGCACCTGTTTTTTCGGGGAATGAAGTTCGTTGGCATTTTTCGGCACTTGAGCCCACGCCACTCGAGAATTTTCAGATCGATTTGGTTTCATCCAGTTATTGGAAAAAAATTATTTCTGAACGAAAAATCACATCTGAAAATGCCAAGGATGGTGAAGCCTGGGGCCGGCTTGGAAAGGCTATCAAAGAATCGATTCGCTTTCAAAAAGGCTATTTTCGCCAGGATGTGGGTGGAATTGAGCTTTATGACGAGGCACTTCAGGCCTATCAGAATTCTGTGACATTACTCCCGAAGGATGCGCTCTGGCATTATGGTTTCGCTGATCTCTTGTGGAGCCATTATTATTTTGGTGACTTTTCTGCAAATTCTGAGGATTATACAGAACTGACCAGGATTGGTGTAGAACTGCAATCTTCGCTGGCATTAAATCCAAATTATCAAGGCTCCAAAGACCTGGCTGAGTGGATTGCAGGATCTATGCCCTGGGCAATTGGTAAAAAAGATAATGGATATGATTTCCTTATATTGACGGCTACCCCTACAGCGATTCCTGCTACTGAAGCTGCAACGGTTGAACAAACTCCTCAACCGCTGGAAACTCAGGCTATTGCTCAACCGACACTTACCGTTTTTCCGACCAAAGTTCCAAAGCCTACTTTAGCGGTGAGTGAAAATCCGACTGCCGCCATAAGTCCGGCGCCTGTTGCGAAAAATCCGATATGCGGCTCAATTCTGATTTTGCCGCTGCTTCTAGGCTTTTTGTGGTTTGTATCCAAGCAAAAATAAAAAAATAGAGCCGGGAAACCGGCTCTATTTTTTAGTGATTATCAAGGTATGTTTGTTACAAATGTTATTTGTTGAATTACCTTATCGCGCCTGAAAATGTGATGGGAGATTATTTGATCGAGAATACATCCTTCAATCTCCTCAGTGTGACCATCGTCCCAATGCAGGGTAATAAATTGACGCTCACCGGCCTTGATTACGATGGGAACCTGACAAAATGTACAGGCGCAAGAGTCGGAAGGCAGGTCGATAATTTTGGGTTGTCCATTGACATTGATATAGTTAAATTGGGATGCCTGGGTTATGAGTTCTTTCCTTCGGATCAAGATTGGGTTGAAGACAATCAACCCATTTTCAACGAAGATACCCATTTCGCGCAAGCGCGTGAGGATTTCTTCCTTGACCTGGCCTGTCATACCGGGTTGTTTAGCCCCCTGATCTGCAGGCGAGTGTGAATAGGGGTCGGTGGGGAATGCGCCATATTCATCCGGGCTTTTGTTAAAACCCAAACCAGAGCGAATGTCCTGATAGGCTGCCTTTATGGTAGATGCTATCTCGTCAGATGCCCCTGACCGAATGGCTTTCAAGTAGTTTTCCTGGGTGGTTAGCAAGAGTTTGGAAACCATGTGCCAGTATATGCTTCCAAGGCCTTCATAGGCGAAGAACGTACCAGAGCGCCCCGTAAAGGCATTGTGGTTGAATTGTTTTTCAAATAAGGCCAGGATGGATTCTGTTTCTTGATCAACCATTTCCTTTAGATTTTCGAAAGTTCGTAGGTTTGCAAGTGCTTTACGGACATCACCTGCATTCCTGAAGCTCCCATTGAAGTGATAAGCCCCGCTGCTGTCGCTGGAGATCAAACTTATATTGTTTAGCTGCACGAGCGTGGGGATAAGAGTTGACCATTTTATTTGAGAGGCATCGACCAGGTTTTTTTGTAGAAAACCGGGTAAATTACGGTCGGGGTAAAGAATATAGCTGTGTTGGTTGGCGCGATATAGGCGCGAATTGCGCAAACTTTTTAATAAAGTCGCGGCTTCTGCATTGGATAGAAAACCCGAAGCGAGGATCGAAACCTGTCCTTCCAGCATTTCATCCAGGTAACCTACTCCAGCGGTTTCAGCGCTAATTTGGAGAATATTGTAAGCATGGAAGAGATTATCTGGACGGCGATTGGCTTGCAGCGTTTGCTCGATATATTTTAGTGCCAACCTGGAAAAGATCAACAGGTTTTCGCGTTCCACCTCGATATAATCACCAGAAAGACCCTTAGCATAGATCGCGGAACGGTAATCACTTCCGGCATTACCAAGCGCGTCCATAAACTCGCGCCGTTGTAGATTTGTAAACAGGGTATTGTCACGCAGAGTTGTTTCATGGGTCTTCAATATATTAAAAATTTGGAAGAAGTGGTTTGTAATATCTTCTGTCAGCCGATAAGTGCTGGAATTATCCTGTGTAAGTAGTTGGATAAAAAAGACAGTAAAACGGCGTAGATAGCCGGTTGTGACGACTGATAGTCCTTTGCCAACAAGTGCGTTATTGGCATCGTTCCACTCTGGTCGCTGGGTATTCATCCATATACCACCGTCCGGGATGAAGTTAGCCATTTTGCTCAGAAAAAGGGAAAGAAGTTTTTCCAACATGTTCACATGAAAGACGGTTTCGTTTTTCGTAAGAATCAATTTACCGTCTGTACCCAGTTTTTCGACTCTCTTTTCGATGACCTGTTCCAGTTCCCAATCAAAAGCGATGGTTGCAAATGGATCTTTCAACATGTGAGAATAAGGTTTAATGCGGTACGGAATGTTGGCAATACTGAAGATTGGTTTGCGAAGCAAATTAGTGATCTGATCTGGATGGAACTGTCGGGAAATCTCGAGCAAATTTAGTAAATATACGATCTGGTGGTCCCCCCAATAACCAATATTAGCCCAGGGATCTCCAGGTGCAGGTGATTCCCATTCAATCCCATCACGGGTGATGCGGTAGGGGTTGTAACCATCGGCCGTAGTTGCATTTAAAAACTTACAAATCATGCTTTCGGTAAATTCTGGGAAAGACCAGGCTAGAGGTTCCCAGTTTTGGAATATGTCGCGCCAGTTACCCTGGTATTCCAATCTTTTGGACCCGTCGGGTTTTTTAAGATTGATTGAAAATTTATTCCAGGGACGACTCGGGTCACCATGCCTACGGCTAAAGGTGAGCGGGAGGTATTCATAACACAGGCGTAGAAGGTCACCAGACGTGTTTGCAGCCTCAGCTCCGGATATCAGGTCATTATATGATATTTCTTTTGGTAAAGCTGAAAAGAAGGTGGCATATTGGTGTAAAACGGATTTATTCCTGACATTTATGAAGTCGAGCAGGTCATTTTTATCGAGTGTGTAATTATCTGCGAAGATGCCGCCGCGCATGGTATTGAACAATACATTTGAGAAATGATGAACACTGCTCTGACGATCGCTTGATATTTGAAGACCATCTGCATTGGCGACAATTCGTCTCAAATCTGCAGTACATTGGTCAATATCAGTGATCAAGTCGGTTACCAGGCTGGTAGATTCCTGCTCCAAGCGTTTCTTTAAATTGGCAACGCTGGTTCCATCCTGATTAACCTCGGCAACCATGGTCCATTTTAATTCACTGAACGGGAGCAGTTCAGAATTTGTATTGACCAGGTAGGCTCCGCGCTGCCCACGAACATCTATCTCGGGGGTTATGTCTTTGCCAACGCGAAAAGCGTTGAGCTGCGAGGTGGAGAGCAGGTAAGTTGGATGATCCAGGCCCGTCTGCCAGACCGTGGTTGCCTTAAGAGATTCGCTGGGTTCAGCCAGGTCGCTCAAAGTTGAACTCAGGGCAAAAATTCCCAAGCCTGTTTGAGGGTCAAGCTCGTTACGTTTGTAGGCATTCAGCAAATTGCTGAATGTGGTTTGCAGGGCTGTGGTGGCTCCATAGGGTAGGATATTTTGTAGACCATCCACCAAATTTACCGAGCAGGGACTATCTGAAGTGTTGATAGCCCAGGATGTTTTTGCAAAACCAAATTTTTCGCTGGTTTGCCAGAGTGTACGGAAGGTTATTTGCAGGTCATGATTGATTTCTTCAAACATGAGTTGATTGCCGAAAACGTGTTTGTACAGGTTGCGTTCTATTTTGTAAATATTAAAATACCGGGGTGTAAATGGTTCCCATAAATAGGTCTTTTGATTTCGCTTGACCTGTAGAACCGAGATGGAACCTGTATTTTGATAGTTTTCGGTAATTTTGTCATCTGTGTAATATGGAAAAAGAGCAGATTCGGCATTTGTTCGACCTGCGGTCAAACCCCCGGTACTGGATATAAAGATCCAGTGATCTGAGCTACTGACTATGCTCATAAAAAAAGGAGGCATCTGATCGTAATTTCGGATGCAATAAAAGTCATTGCCAAAAAGGGAGACGTAATTCCCCTGGACTGGTTCCGAACTTAAGTTCTGGAGTTTGTTTTGGCCTACAAAGATTTCAGTTTGCATAGTTTTACTCTTTTGGAATAAATTAACTTTTGAGTTCGATGCCCCAGAAGTCGGGTAATTCCAGTGCGGATGTTTGTGTTATGAGAAGACGAAACTCTTGACTAAGGGTGGCGTAATCCGAGTTGTCCCTCCCTGTATCGCAGTTTTCTACCAATAAAATACTTGCATCCGGGGTGAGTACAACGCTGTGCCAGGTGTGTTTTTTTATGTTGTATAACTTGCCCGGTTCCATGCGCAAAGGGGTGATTTGTTTTAATTCAGGATCGCCTTCTCCGATAAACAAAATTGCACGGCCTTCTAACAAAACGAAAACCTCATCAGTTTCATTATGGCGTTCCAGAAAATCAATCCGGTCAGGAATAATTTCGTCAATGAAGCGTAGAATTGCTACGCGCCAGGTGCTGTAATCAATCAAAGGTTGATAGCCTGGGCCTTTATAATCATGGATTTCGAGCAGATCAGGATTCATATTATTTTTCCATTAATGCATTGAAGTTGATCAACTTTTGAGAATAAACCTGGTAAAAATATTAACCAGACAGATTATTACCTTATTATTGCCGTTACTTTTACGGTTGTGATATTTGCGGCTGGAATTGGAATTTTTCTTCCAGCAATAGGTAGACCATCAACAATCAGAGAGACTTCATTCCCTGGGCCTTCACGCTTGACGGTAATTTCGTAATTTACACCACGGAATTGCCGAACAGCTTCAAACCCTTCCCAGGAGGTAGGGAATACAGGAGTTATTTCGAGCCCATCGTAGGCTGGGCGAATTCCGAGAATTGCCTGTGTAATTGCGACGTAGTTCCAGGCAGCGGTGCCACTCAACCAGGAATTTTTTGCTTCACCGTGCGTAGGGGCATCTCTCCCGGCAATCATTTGCGCATAGACATATGGCTCGCAGCGGTGAAGATCGCTGATATTTTCCCGGGCAGATGGGTTGATCCGCATATAATAATCATAAGCACGGTCTCCGCGACCAATTTTTGTTTCAGCAATCATGATCCAGGGATTTGTGTGGCAGAAAATGCTGGCATTTTCTTTGTATCCGGGGGGATAGGAGGAAATTTCACCCAAGTTGATGTAATATTTACTGAATGCTGGCTGAAGGAGAGTAATTCCATGTTTTGTTGCTAAAAGCTTACCAACTGAATCCAAGGCTTTAGCGGCTCGACCATCATCTATGCCGAGGCCTGCCATAATACAGATACCTTGTGGTTCTATGAAAATTTTACCTTCAACATTTTCTTTTGAGCCAACAACTTTTCCGTCATTATCATAAGCTCTTCGAAACCAGGCTCCATCCCAACCAGCTTTCCAAACAGCGCTTTCCATGTTTTTGGTGGCTTGTAAATATTCTTCAGGTGGTTTGCAATCGGGTCGGATGATATTATTTGTTTTCAGTATTTCAACCATCTCATTGGCAGCCAGGATAAACAGTCCGGCGATAAAGACACTCTCCGCCACAAGTCCATCTTTGTTTGTGGTAGTTTGGAAGGATTGCCCGGGTCTGTCTGAGAAACAATTTAAATTGAGGCAATCATTCCAATCGGCTCGACCGATCAATGGCAGGTTGTTGGGGCCAAGTCTGTCGATGGTGTATTGGATGGATCTTTCCAAATGTTCGAATAGGGGTGTTTCACTGCCCTCTACGTTTTGATATTGGACCATTTCATCGAGAATTGCCCAATCCCCGGTTTCTTTAATGTAGGCAGAGACGCCAAGCACCAACCAGGCTGGGTCATCATTAAAGCCGGAGCCGACATCGTTGTTTCCGCGTTTGGTGAGTGGCTGGTATTGGTGAAAGGCCCCACCAGAATTCAACTGGGTTGCCGCCAGATCGAGAATGCGTTCACGGGCGCGGGCGGGGATCATGTGCACAAAACCGAGCAGGTCCTGATTTGAGTCACGAAATCCCATGCCTCGGCCAATTCCGCTTTCAAAATAAGACGCAGATCGACTCATATTAAATGTGACCATACATTGATACGCATTCCAAATATTAACCATCCGGTTGGTATGAATGTCCGGGGTAGTGACCTGGAGTTTGCCAAGCAACTGGTCCCAGTGAGACTTTAGGGCCTGGAAAGCTAATTCTATATTAGCTGGTTTTAAGTATTTAGAAATAATTGGTAAAACGCTGACTTTATTTATTATTTGGGAATCTGCGGGGTCGAATTTGTCGTTCTCCGGGTTTTCGTGATAACCAAGTATAAAAACTATTTTTTTCGAAGCACCCGCTTCCAACTGCACGCGAACATGATGCGACCCGATTGGCTGCCAACCATGTGCTTCAGATTCGCTGGATTCCCCTTTTTCAACTACCAGGGGTGAATCCCAGCCTCGGTATGGTCCTAAAAAGGCTTCACGTTGGGTGTCGTAGCCATCCAATTTTTCCGAGCAGGCAAAATATGCAAAATGGTTGCGGCGTTCGCGGTATTCTGTTTTGTGGTAAATCACCCCATCAAATATTTCCATTTCGCCGGTGGAGAAATTGCGTTGGAAATTTGTCGCATCATCGTTAGCATCCCAAAGGCAAAATTCAACAGCTGAGAATATCGAAAGATCTGCAGCCCTTTCCCGGTGGTTTGTTAGAGTTAATTCCCAGATTTCCAAACTTTCGCCGAGGGGGACAAAGTAACGGGTTTGGGATTCTATTTTATGGGCGACTGAGCGAATAATGGTATAGCCCTGGCCATGCCGGCATTCATATTCATCCAGCTTATCGCGAGTGGGCATCCAGGTTGGAGACCAATACGGTCGAGCTATGGTGTTCTTTCTTCCAGCAGCATTGTCGCGGATATAGATATACCGTCCACCCATATCGACCGGTGCATTGTTGTAACGGTAACGAGTAAGACGACGTAGGCGGGCGTCTTTGTAAAAAGAATAGCCTCCGCCTGTATTGGAAATTAAACCGAAATAATCCTCACACCCCAGATAGTTAATCCAAGGCAAAGGCGTATCAGGCTGCTCGATGATGTATTCCCGTTTTGTGTCATCAAAATGTCCGTAGCGCATAATTTCTATTTACCCTTTCGTAACCTGTCGATATTAGATTGAGAATTGCTTTAAATAATAACTGGGAAAATCGGTAATAAGCCAAATTGTCCAGGAAAAAAATATATCAGGCTTTTGCCAGATCTTCGGCTAGCACTGCTAGTTTTTCGGGTGTAACAATATCAGGTGCGTGAGTCGCAATCTGGTCGATGGTCAGATCCAATATACTTTGCAGCTCGGGTGCTTTTATCCACTCACCAAAGTTATTGACGAATGCGGTAAAGCCAGAAGGGTCATCGAGGATGGAGCGCAATGTCAGACCGGTATGCAGACGAGTATCGTGATTCATGGAGGGGGCTGTCAAGATACTGGTTGCAGTCAGCCGGATATCGCGGCTGGATGCGCCGATGATTATTTCAAATTCACCTGGTTCAGTGACCCAGCCAGTCCGAGCTGGATTGTAGAACCAGAAGGCTTCTTTATCCAGCTTGATTTCGACGGTTTTTCTTTCGCCAGGTTTGAGCTCGATCTTGGAAAAGGCCTTTAATTCTTTTTCGGGGCGCACCAGGCTGGAGCGTACATCGCGAACATAAACCTGGACGATTTCCTTGCCTATCCGGTTTCCGGTGTTGGTGATATCAACTTTTATGGTGAGACCGTTTTCAATCCGGAATTTTTCCGGAACACGTAGATTACTATAGACAAAGGTGGTATATGAAAGACCATGACCAAAAGGGAATAGAGGTTCGATTTCCTTCTTGTCATAATAGCGGTAGCCCACAAAAAGGCCTTCCCCGTAAACCACTTTACCATTTTCACCTGGAAAGTTGATGTAAGATGGGTTATCCTGGAGACGTTTTGGAAAGGTTGTGGGAAGTTTGCCGGAAGGTGAGACATCGCCGAACAGGATATCCGCCAGGGCATTGCCCTGTTCCTGGCTGTCATACCACAATTGCAGCACTCCAGCAACTTCGTCAAGCCACGGCATTTCGACTGGTGAACCGACGTTGAGGGCTACCACGGTGTTGGGGTTGACGGCTGCAATTTGGGAGATCAGGGTATTTTGAGCGCCTGGTAATTTCATATCAACGCGATCAAAGCCTTCTGATTCCCATTCTCCGGTTAATGCCGCTACAACGATGACGATATCGGCATTTTTGGCAATTTCCAGGGCTTCAGAGATCAAGTCTGTGCTATGAGGGGGTAGGTGACTAAAACTTAATGAGCGCCAATGAGGGTCTCCTTCCCAATTGTATTCAATCTTGATTGGGTATTTTTGTCCTGCAATAAGATCAACTTCAACTAATTTTTGGCCATAAGGCGCAGGTGTTTCCCAATTATCGATCACTTGCTTGTTATTTAAAAATAGTTTGCCACGCCCAACTGTGCCCAGCCCAAAGGTATGCTTGCCGGTTTCCAGGGGGCTGAAAAAACCACTCAAGCGAACTGAAAAGCGAGTTTGATCAACATCTGGAACACTATCACCAAACCAGCCGAATTGGACATGTTCATTGGTTTGGGTAAACGCAGCTTCTCCGCTCAAGTCCAGATTGTCGAACACTTCCACAAACAACCCTTGTTTGCCGTCCGCATTACTGAGCGTTTGAGCATCTGGGGCTGGCAAGGTACGATGGATAAAACAACCGGGGGCGTAATCTACTTTGACCAGGTTTCCGGCTCGTGATCGTATGCCATCCAGCGGAGAAATCACATAATGAGGGGTTACAGCTGAACTTCCGCCGCCCATAATTTGGGCCCAGCGGGCGGCTTCACCGATTATAGCGATAGACTTTATGTCATTAATGGGCAGGATATTATTTTTATTTTTTAATAAAACGATTGCTTCTGTGGCTGCAGAGCGTATAATTTTGCGATGTGCAGGCAGGTCTTCCGCACGTTCTGGTTGTAAGACTGGATTTTCGAATAAACCGGCTTTTTCAATTAATGAAAGAAGACGACGAACCTTGTCATTTAGTTGCTCCTCGGTTAATGTGCCAGCCGCGAGCGCAGCCTTTACCATTTGCGGACCCATCCAACGGGCCGGACCGGGCATTTCAAGGTCCATGCCACCGGCTGGAACATTCTCTGTATAGGTTCCATACCAGTCAGACATGACAACGCCTTCGAAATTCCACTCGTTTTTCAGAATTGTCCTTAGCGTGTAGTCATTTTGGCTGGCGTAGGTACCGCGAACCCGGTTGTAAGCTGACATGACTGTCCATGGGTTGGCATTCTTAATGGCTATCCGGAAAGGTTCGAGGTAGATTTCACGCAGTGGACGTTCTTCAATTTCCGAGCTGATAGAAAAACGTTCAAATTCCTGATCATTGCAGACAAAATGTTTGATAGAGGTGCCAACGCCCATTTTTTGGATTCCATTAATGTAAGCAGTCGCCATTTCTCCGCTCAAGTAAGGATCCTCGGAATAACACTCAAAATTTCGTCCGGCGATGGGTGAACGGTGAATGTTCACTGTTGGTGCAAGTAAAACGTGGGCGCCCTTGGCTTTGACTTCATCCCCTAAAACTGTTCCAATTTGTTCCACCAATTCCCGGTTCCAGGTTGCACCTAGCGCAACACCTACCGGCGTGCAAACTGAAGTAGGGCCCATGCTTCCAAAAGATCCCCGCCCGCCATTTGGACCGTCAGTGACTTTGAATGCGGGAATCCCCAATCTTTTTACTGGTACCGTATGCCATAGATTAGCCCCAGCCAACATTGAAATTTTTTCATCCAATGTCATTTGCGAAATCAGGTTTTCAATATCAGTCATTGAGATTCCTTTTATAAATAAATATAATTGCGGAAAAAAATTTCAGTTTACTTGACGCACCCACAGGATTTTCGGATTATGGGGTTTGATGGAAGTATGATCTGAATTGGCAGCGATTCTGTCTGATGAATAACGCTAATCAGAGATTGGACAGCCTGGCTACCCATGTTCTGGATTGGTTGTCGGATGGTAGTGAGGGGCGGATCGAGTTGGGTTGCCAGACTGATATCATCAAACCCTACAATGGCGATATCATCCGGGATAATGAGACCAGCTTCGTGAATGGCGCGATAGGCACCGGCTGCCATGAGATCATTGGCTATAAAAATCGAATCTGGTTTTGCTGGAAGGATTTGCTGCATCGCGCCATACCCGCTTTTTTCATTAAAATCGCCTTCACAGACAAGAACATTTTCAGCGGAGAATCCATTTTCGTTTGCCGCTTGCATAAAACCTTTTAACCGCTCCAGCGCTGCCAGGTTGTTTTTGGGGCCAGTGATGATTGCCGGGCGTGTTCTGGTTTTAATGCAAGTTAATAAATGAGTAGTGATTTGGTATGCTGCCTGCCTGTTATCGATATCCACACAATTCAGGGCAAGGAATGGGTGTTTTCCCACCAACACAAATGGCATGCTGCTTTTTTGGAGAGTATTAATAATGGGATCATCCATTACAGACGAAGATATCACGACGCCATCGATCATCCCGTTATTGATGATTTGTCTGATCGTGCGTTGCTCAAATTCAGGTTCGACCAACCAAAGCATTAAAGAATAATCTTGTAGATTGCACTCTGCTGAAATTCCCTGGATTAACAAGGAAAAATACGGATCATTAAAAATATTTCCCACTTTGATCGGTATTACCAGCCCGATGACGTTTGTTTTGCCGGCTGCCAATCTACGGGCAGCAATATTGGGTTGGTAATTATTTAATTGGATGACATCCAGTACTCGTTGGCGGGTTTCCTCACTTACTTTATTATCCCCATTGATAACACGAGATACAGTTGAGCGAGATACTTTGCTTAATTTGGCTATATCTTCCAGTGTCAGGGCCATGGCACTCTTTTTGGAATATTAATAAACAGGATAGTTTGCGGAAAATAATTAAAATTGGGAGCGCTCTCACGACGAATTATAACCCATAATTGATTTTTGGTAGTTGAAGTATTAAAAACAATTATTGGTTAAGCTTGCCGATTAAGTTTTTTAATTTCTTCCCCAAGTTTCATACGAGCCCAATTTTCCTGGTCATGATTGGGATATTGGCGAAATGTGCATTCAATGACCATTATCAAGAACAGGTAGATGTTGTAAAGTGTTCGTCGCTCCTGCTCTGGTGGCGTGAATGGAAACTCTTTTCCGTACCCTTTTAAAAATGCATGGTTTATTCCAAACGCGCCGAAATTTACTTCCATCAAAGGGTCTGCCCATAAGGCACGTTCGAAATCGATGATTCCATTGACTTGTTTTGTCTTGGGGTCAATAAAAATATTGCCATCCCATAAGTCCCAATGGACAAGTGAGGGTATTTTTACGTGGTTGAGTGCGTCGGAATGTTGGTGGATTTGTTCTGTAAAAACCGAATCAGAGAGAGGGAGTATTACTCCGGCATCCTGTCCATCCTGGAGTACATTTCGAAGTAATTTTTCGAAAACCGAAGCCCAGGGAAGGTGTGAAGATTCTGGATAGGCAAGGCATCCAAATGAATTATTTTGGAGTCGGTTCATTTGTTTCAAATAGTTCCCGCAGCTTTGATCAATTTCAAATTGTTCTTTTAGATCGAGCTTTTCCCGAAATTTGTGAAGAGGAATGCCATCAATAAAGTCCATGCAAAAAAACGGACTATTAAGTAGTGGATGGTTCTCTATAAAAAAAATAACTTCCGGAACTGGCATGTTGGTATTGGCTTTTACCATCCGAAGCGTTTCAACCTCGGCTTGCATTATATTTTTTTCATAACGAAGAATTGGCAAATTAGGCGGAGGTGCGATTTTTAGAACGCATTGAAATCCATCGTTAAGTTTAATTTGATAGGCAGCATTAAAATAGCCCTCCTTGAGTTCATCCATGAAGGTAATAGTTTTTTTACTGCCGAAAAAATCTGTAATTATTGTTTGGGCAATTTCTTGGGTTATCAGGGTTTTTGTTAGGTCGGGCATAATAGTTATTTCTATTTTCGTTCAATTGGAAGGGGTGGAGCCAAAAGAATTGCAAAATCATCCAGGCGGCTGGCATGTACCAGTGCAAGAATTTCATCGTGGGGTTGGAGAATACTGCTCCCATGGGGCAAAATAAGTTTATGGCTGCGAATGATGGCAACAATATTGCATTCGGCGGGTAAATCGATATCCTTTAGCGCTTTTCCACAAGCAAGCGCTGTCGGATAGACCTTCTCTTCTACCAATGAATATTCCCCTCGTTTCAATTTTAGCAGAGTGATCATGTCACCTAGGGACATTTCTTCTGCTACCAGATGTGCCAGAATATCTGCCTGGTTTAATGCTACATCTACGCCCATATCCTGTGTAAATAGCCAGGCATTTTTTGGATTATTAACCCGGGCAATAATTCTGGGCACATTAAATTCGTAACGTGCCAGCGAGGTGATGACCAGATTGGTTTCATCGCTGCCCGTAACCGCTGCCAGTACCAGGGCTTTGCCAATACCTGCCTGTTCCAGGATTGATGGAGAACTGCCATCTCCAGATATGATGATTTCTGGAGGAAGTTCTAAAGAAAGTTTTTCCAAAAGCGCCGGGCGTTCTTCAATTACCTTAACTGTGTGCTTGCCTTCCAGTAGGATTTTTGCCAGGTGCGAACCAGTGTTACCACCACCAACAATAATTACGTACATGGATAATCTCCTTACAATCCCAGCATTGTTTGCAGACGTGTCATGGATGAAGATTGCACCGCAAGATGAATAATATCGCCTTCCCGGAATACAGTCCCAGTTGTGGGTAGGAAGGCTCTCTGATCGCGAGTGATGGCAATGACATTAAACTCGCCAGACACAGTTAAGTCGCGTACTGTGCGTCCTGCCAGGCTATAGGTTGCTTCGGTAGCGATGATGGAGACTTCGCCATGTCCAAAATTCTGAATCACATCCATGTCTGAATGGGTAACCAATTCATAAATTCTTTCTGCACCCATGGTGGTTGTGGAGATGGTTTTCAATCCCAAACGTTGATAAATTTCTGCACGCCGAGGATCAAACAGTCGGGCGACGACACGTGGTACTTTGAAAATATTTTGGGCAATGCGCGCGCCAACTATGTTTGCATTATCAGATGAGCTGGCGGCAATGAAAGCATCTGCTTTTTTTATGCCAGCTAAAATGAGAACTTTTTCATCAAAACCGAGCCCATTAACAATTCGACCTTTGAAATTTGGGCCAAGGCGCGTAGCTGCATCTTGATCACGATGGTCTATAACTGTGACCTCGTGGCCTCGTTCAGTCAATAACAAACTGACCTGAGAACCAACGCGTCCACAACCCATAACTATAATTTTCATAGGACCGACCTCCTCTTATTATGTTGTCTGGTGGGTGCGAGCTTCCATCATCCGCAAAAATTGTTTGCGGATCCATTCCAGGCTGTACAGGATCAATGGAAAAAATGACAATCCAATCCAATAGCGATATGGAATAAAAACATGCTCAAAGCTGTTTGCTAAAAACTCATAATTAATAATGGCCCAAATGCCAAGTATTTCCAGTCCCACTCCGAATAATAGATAGCGATTACCAAACCAGCCCATACGGCTGTTCCTGGTTTTTTCGGAGCGGCAGGCAAAGGCATTGCCAACCTGGGATAAAACTACACCTGCATGAAAGACAGTTACAGCCATGGCGTGGGCTTTTTCCGGAGTCAGGACAAGGCTAAGAAAAGATGGAAAAGGCAGGGCTGGAATAGGGATTTTTAGAAGATCCCAATTTCCAGAGAACAGGTAAACTGATAAGAATCCGCTATAACACAATACTGTTTCGATCAAACCCAGCCAAAGAAATGAGCGTGATAATAGTTTATTATCGACTAATTTTGTGCCACGCGGTCGTGGAGGATGCATCATTACATCTGGCTCAGGTTTTTCCATGCCCAGTGCCAGCGCTGGAAAAAGATCCGTACCAAGATCTATAGCGATGATCTGGCGAACTTTGAGAGCAAGTGGAATTTGCGTGAAGCTGGCGGTGACAACAAAAGGCATGATTTCAGGTACATTACTGGAAAAAATATAAGTGATAAATTTCCGGATGTTATCAAATATGGCACGGCCTTCTTCGATGGCGGCGACGATTGCACCAAAATTATCATCGGTAAGAATGATATCAGCGGCTTCTTTGGCAACATCCGTTCCAACGATTCCCATTGCAATTCCGACATCTGCTTTGCGTAAAGCGGGTGCGTCGTTGACCCCATCTCCGGTTACAGCAACAACATCCCCTCTGGCTTGAAACGCAGAAACGAGACGCATTTTGTGTTCGGGTGCCATGCGTGCCAATAAAACTTCATTTTCGAGGGCTTTCTGGAGTTCAGAATCACTCAACTCGTCCAATTCTGCACCGGTTATGATGCGTGGGTTGGGGGTTTTGAGCATTCCAACGCGTCGTGCAAGTGATTCGGCTGTTAGGCCGTAATCACCGGTAATCATGACAATTCGTATCCCAGCCAGGCTGCAGGCTTTAATCGCAGTTTCAACCTCGGGCCGCGGTGGATCCATCATGGCGATCAAACCCAGGAAAATCAGGTTATTTTCAACGGAATCTGGAGAATAGGGACCGGTTCTTGAAGGAAGTTCTCGCCTGGCAACCGCCAGAACGCGCAGAGCATTACGGGCATAGTCATCATTGGCTGCCATAATGTCAACCCGATGTTTGTTTTCTAGGTCAAAAACCACTCCATTAAGTTGAATCTGAGTGCAAAGTTGAAGAACTTCACGGGGAGCGCCTTTTACGAAAGCATATTCAGTCTGATTGGAGCGATGAATGGTTGTCATGCGTTTGCGTCTGGCATCAAATGGAATCTCGTGGACACGAGGATATTTTAAAATCAGTTCTTTTTCATTGATGCCAAATTTTAGCCCAGCCACTTTCATGGCAGCTTCAGTTTGGTCGCCCAGGCTGGTCCAGGAAGGGTGGTCTTGAGAGGGCGGATTCAGGCGAGCATTATTACAACAGGTTGCGGCTTCCAGTAACGAAGACAGGCTTGGATTCCAGGGTTTGTTCACTGGTGATGGATCAAACTGCCCGGTGGGTTCGTATCCCACGCCGGAAACTTTTATTTTTTGGTTTGAAACCCAAATTTCCCTGACCGTCATCTGGTTTTGGGTGAGGGTTCCACTTTTATCGGTGCAGATAACCGAGACCGTACCCAATGTTTCGACGATCGTCAGTTTTTTCGCCAGCACCCCTTTGGATGCCAACCTTTGGACCGCCGCTGCCAATGAAAGAGTCAAAGTTGCGGGGAGGCCTTCTGGAATTGTGGCAACGATGATACCTAAGGTAAAAAGGAAAAGTTTTTCAATGCTTAGCCCGATATCTGTGTAATATCCTACCGCAAACACAATTGCCCCAATAGCGAATGCCACAACGGTGATGCGCTGTGTAACTTGCTTTAATTCTATTTGAAAGGGGCTTGGTTCCTGGTGAATGGATTGGGTCAGGTTGGCAATTCGGCCAAATTGTGTCAGCATTCCAGTGCCGAAGACCACTGCTCGACCCGTTCCGGACGCAACCGAAGTACCTGCAAAGATGAGATTGGGTTGCTCCAGTTCGCTGATACCCTGTTGATAGGAAGCATCAGCTAATTTGCGGGCAGGAATGGATTCACCGGTCAGGGTTGAATTGTTTGTTCTGAGACCATATTCTTCCACTACACGAGCATCGGCAGGAATATTGTCGCCTTCTTCCAGGATCAAGATATCACCGGGCACAGTATCGATGGCGGGAATATGCTCATCCTTGCCATCACGTAAGACGTGGGCGTAAGCAGGCAAAACCTCTTGCAGTTTTTCGATCGCTTTTTCAGCCCGGTACTGGCGCCAAAATGAGAAAAGGGCGTTCGCCAATGTCAAAACGATGATAACAAATCCGAGAACAGCATCCTTGGCGATAAAGGCAAGGATGGCTGCCAATGTCAGTATGCCAGCCTGTGGATGTAACAAATACGTGACGAGCCTAAACCATCTGGGCTCGGTATGTTGTTCTGATAATCGGTTTTCACCATACAAAGATTTACGAGCTTCAGCCTCTGCGCTGGAAAGCCCCTCAGACCCTGTTTCCAGGGTCTGATAAACGTCTTGTATGCGTAAACTATAAATTGGATCGGAGGCCATAACAGATTATTGAGTGTGGGAAACCAGACAGTCTCCCATAGCGCTCATTTATCCTGATTTACTATATCTAAATTTGGTTCTTCGGACGAACTATCAGACTGGGTAGTATCTTTTATTTTATGATCCAGATATTGGTCCAGGTAAGTGTCCGATTTGTGAGTTAGCGCAGATTCGAAATCGCCGGCAACTACGGGTGGTTCAAAGCGCATTGGACGTCTGACGCCAAATACTTCCCAAAATTGAGTAACCTTGACCAGTAAATTATAACGATATTCTTGTACTCGCAAGGATTGCCATTCAACGATATTACCCATCTGACCTTCGATACGTGATTTATCTCGTATGATGCGATGAATATCCTGTGGGTTGCGATACCCAATTGGTGAAATTAATAAGGCATGCGCCATTATTATGAGTATGGAAAGGGAAATTAATACTACCCAACCGCCCTCTGACCACTTCCCTACAATTTGACCAACAAATACCAGTGCTGCCAGACCCGCAGCTGTACTTGCGCCCGCCATGCCCCAGGTTCGCGCTCGTCCTTTGGCGGTTTCTTTGATATGTTCACGGATTGCAAGACCCATGGCCATGATGGGCATGAACACACCCACACCATAATAAGGGACTGCCAAGCCTGTTTGGCCTCGAACCAATAATTGAATTACTATGGCGGCGACAGCAGCAGCGGTGACAGGACGAGTGAATGTTCCTTTGGGATTTCGGTAGACAACAGTTTCTGGAATTTCGCCAATTGCTACATTTCTCCAGGCCATGGCTTGCAAGTCCTGGTAAGCGGTCATGGATGCACTGGCAAGCAGTGCAACAGCCAGGATCTGGTAAGCCCAATACAAAATAATTCCATTGGAGCTGATTTCGTTAAAGCCGATGAATGCCAGGTTACCGACCAACGATCGTCCGAGGGTTCCATCAAATACGTTGAAATGAAGCGCGAAATAAGTCAAAAGTAGGGTGGTTATGCCGCCGTAGAATAAGAATGTAGTTTGAACAACGCGGCCAATCCCGGATTTACCGCTGTAAAAATTCCACAATTTAATTAATTTGGGTAAACGCTTTTTACCCCATTTGACAAAATCGGGATCGGCATCAATCACAAATTGGAGACCATTGGACATGGCTTCCAGACCACTTAGCGCAACCAAGCCCTTCATCGAAGCTGTTAGCATATGATAAATGGCAGTTGCCATGGATACAGTTTCGACTGGTGCGGTATAGGGTATAGCAGCTACCCCCTTGAATTTTGCGATAAATAAACCAACAGCCATGGTTATTGTCAAAAGAAGGAAGATGCTAAGCATGGTAAAAACAAAAAAAGCTGATTCGCCACGGCCCCGTATGGTCAGATACCAAGTGACAGCGACAAGACAGGCTCCTATGAGAAAATGCCAATACCAGGGGATGCCGTAAGAATCGGTGATGGATAAAAGTTGATCTACGCCTGAGAGGGTGGAAACAACTATTGTAAAAATATAATCCTGAATTAAAACAACCGCCACAACCAGACTGAGGGATGGTCCGAGGTAGCGCATTGCGGCTGTGAAAGAGCCGCCGCCTTCGTTAAAAACGCCTAGAGAATACATATATAGTGCGCCGAAAACGACGTTGGCGACAGCAATAAAGGCGACTGCAACATATCCATACTTTTGAAGCCCATAGGGATGAAGGGCACTCATCATCTCGCCGGTAGCATAAAAGTAGGATGTAAAATAGTCAACACCAAACAAGGCTACTGCAGCAAGCAGACCGACCTGGCCGGCTCCATGTATATGAGCATCTTCTTGTTTTTCGCGTGGCGCAATACGGTACGAGATGTAAATAAAGGCTGCAATGAGTAGAATTGGAAACAGCATTGTTTGATCCTTTAGCGTAACAAATCTCTGGTGTCGGGAGGGTTTTGTGTTAAGTTGAGGAAACTATAAAGAACACGAAAATCGGTAATTTTCCGGTTTTTCGTGTTCTTTATTTGAAAATAATAGGAGATGCTCTATTGGTAGAAAGCATCTTCGAGCATCTGCAGGCCAGCTATCAGGTGTTTACGCGTGGATTGGTTAAATCGGGTATCCTGGATGCGTTTGGCAGCTTCCTCGCGCGCAGCTCGAACCACAAAGGCAGGGACAAACATAATTCTGCCGGCTGGTATGACTTCAAAGACCGTAATTTCCAACTTTAGGCCTTGATCATCAAAATATGGCAGGCTTAAACTAAGGCCTCTGTTTAAAGAACCGGCCTTGGCACGCTCCTGGATTGTTTTTATTATTTCCATCGTCTTAAAGCGGGCAAGTGCTCGGCCCTGATTAATCAATTGTCCGAGCATGCCATAGCGCTTGACCTGATATTCTTCATCGGCGATGATATATGGGGCGATGGAAGAAGCGGCATGCAGTATGGCTACGAAGCGTTGCATGGAACCCAGGTTTGCCTCGGCTTCTTTTACTGAACCAACCAGTAATTTGCCCTTATCATCAAAGGATATCCATTGAGGCAGGAAAAAACGACGGGCTGCCGGGACAAATGGCACTTGCAGATCACCCCGGCCTTCATCTGCTTTTCCATCTTCTGCGATGGCATCACTGGACTGGGTGATGGCTGATTCCGGTTCCATGTCTTCGGTCGGAATTGTGGGAATGTCTTCATCAGCATCAGGTCGATAAGTGACTGTACGCCCGGAGGGTAACATATTGTGTACCATGTGAATCGCAGTAGCATAGCGTAATAAGCTGGCACTCGTTGAAATCGCATGGTCGGGTGATTGTTCCAGTTCATTTAATCTATGCCGGAGTGTCTCATTCACTTCCTGGTGAAGTAGACGATTCTTGAACCCTCCAATATTCTGTTCGCGTGACGAGGATGGCACGCTAACAGTTGCGGGTTGGTCAATTTGGGGCATTTCGGTCACGATGCGATCGGGCAAAGTGAACTTTGTTTGTGGCCGATGTTCAGTCAGTGCATCTGCAATTTGACGAGCCTGGGCTTCAATGAATCTTTGTACGATAGCGGGCTGGGCGTTGAAGAGTTTCTGTTTTTCACTGAATTCTTCACGAAGGCGACTGGTAGAAGAAAGTTGTTCGGTCATTTTGACCATCCTTGGTTGAAAAATAATTCCTAATAAATATTACCACAAATCGACCCATCCTTGAGTTGCCGGGATGGGTCTGGGATGAAAAAAGGGAAGTATATTTTTTTGTTTCTTGCAAAAAATCTACTTGGGTGTTTCTGGTTTTGTTGGGTCGTCATGGGGTAAATAGGCATCCAGGAATGATGGTGCCTCGGGATGATCTGAGTGCAATGCATCCTCGAATTCTCCGGCAGCAATCGGTTGTTCAAAACGTTGAAGTCGTCGCACACCGAATACTTCCATTACGGCAGCAAGTTTTGTGAGCAACATAAACCGGTATTCCTGCATTTTTAATGATTGCCATTCAACAATTGAGGCCATTGAACCCTGAACACGAGCTTTTTCTCGCACGATGCGATGGATGCTGGTGGGATCCCGATGTCCAATTGGTGAAAGTAATAATGCGTTTGCTCCAAGGATTAGTAAACTGAATGTGATTAGAACCACCCAGCCACCTTCAGACCACTTGCCTACGATTTGGCCGACAAAAACAATGGCAGAAAGCACGCCTGCCAGCCCTGCTCCAAAGGCGCCCCACGTGCGAGATTTTCCTACATGGGTTTTTAATATGTGTTTTCGAATTGCAAAACCCATCACCATGATCGGCATGAAGACGCCCACGCCGTAATAAGGAACAGCGGCACTAGTTTTTCCTTTGACCAGAAACTGAATAATCACTGAAATTATGAAACCCGCAGTCACAGAACGGGTGAAGGTGCCCTGTTCGTTGCGATAAACAACTATTTCCGGGACTTCGCCGATAGCAACGTCGCGCCAGGCTGTTGCCTGTAGGTCTTGAAATGCAGTCATGGAAGCTGCTGCCAACAAGGCTACGGCTAAAATTTGGTAGACCCAATATAGTAATGTTCCGCCTGCGCCAAATTGATTGAAACCAATAAAGGCCAGGTTGCCAACCAGTGAACGCCCAAGCGATCCATCAAATACATTGAAGTGAATTGCGAAATAGGTCAGGAACAGGGTGGTGATTCCTCCGTAAAAGAGGAATGAAGTCTGAACAAATCGCCCAATCCCTGATTTTCCACTGTAGAAAGACCATAAGCCTTTCAGTTTTGGAAGGTTTATTTTGCCCCATTTTACAATTTCAGCATCGTCGTCAATTACAAACTGAATACCATTGGACATGGCTTCCAAGCCGCTTAATGCTACCAGGCCCTTCATAGAGGCTGTTAGCATGTGATAAATTGCTTGTGACAAGCTGGCTGCCTGTACAGTTTCCTCATAAGGCGCTGCTGCATAGCCTCTTGCCTTGGCCAGAAAGAGTCCAATAGCCAGTGTAACGGTCATCATTAAGAAAATACCCAGCAGGGTGAAGACAACCCGGGAAGATTCACCACGCCCACGAATTGTCAAATACCAGGTCACGCCTGCGAGGGTCGCACCGATCAGGAAATGCCAGAACCAGGGAATGCCGTATGCATTTGTGATGGATAGTAATTGATCCACACCTGAAAGCGAGGAGACAACGATTGTGAAAATATAATCTTGAATTAATACTACTGCAACGACCAGACTTAACGCTGGGGTCAGGTAGCGCATGGAGGCAGTGTAAGAACCACCCCCTTCGTTGAAAACCCCGAGAGAGTACATGTAAAGTGCGCCGAAGACAATATTTGCCAGAGCAATAAAGGCTACAGCGATATATGCATAACTTTGCAATCCATATGGATGCAAAGCGCTCATCATCTCGCCGGTGGCATAAAAATATGAAGTGAAATAATCAACCCCAAACAGCGCAATCGCCGCCAATAAACCGATCTGGCCCGCACCGTGGACGTTTGCGTCTTCTTCTTTTTCTTTCGGTGAGGCTTTTAGGGCCAGCGCCACAAAGACAATTAGTAATCCAATTGCAAATAACATAGTCGATTTTATCTCCAACTTAAAAGAATAATGCATGGGAATAAATCGCACACAAAAATAATCACCAACTACATAAAGAAAAAATAAAAATATATGTAGAATTTATTTTCCGAGAACATCAAAAATGAGGTAGTTCATGAACCAAAGGAGTGTAAACAACACCAGTGCCTGTGTTCCACGAGGTTGTAGATTCATGAACGAGGACGCAACGATCGTAACAATCGGTAATCCTAATATTGTGTGTTTGAACCAATTCTTTTTCATTTGTCCGGTCGGTTTCCTCTCATCGAAAATTGTATTCTTACTATTCCATGTTTTTCGTAAGGAAATTTGTCAAGTCCATAAAGGAAAAATAAAATCCGCCCCAAATATTTTGGGGCGGATGGGAAAGCAGCCTGAAAGAATTCGCGTTTGTTGTTGTCTATTATTGTCCACGCTCTGCATTCAGACTTGATCCAATTTCGAATTTACTTCAGCAGATAGCTCTTCAAATACATCTTGTGAGATGATACCATCATGTCGCAGCTGCAGCAATGTACTCATTTGGGCACGCAGCCCATCTTTTTGGGCTGATGCCAATTCTTCTGTATGAATATCAGGGACTGACGTTAAAACATCCTTCATTTGCTGAGAAAGCGAAGCCAATTGATCGGAAAGTTGAACTTTAATTATTTCCCAGGCTTGACTGGAGATCAGGCCTTCGGAGTGCCTGCGTTCCAAGTGGTTCATGGATGCCCGCGCTGCTGTTAATCTGGCGTGCCTTCTTTCAAATTCTATTTGTTCAGGAGTGCGTGTAATAAGTTTGAGCCGGTGGATGAGCGAATTCATGCTTGTGCTTTGGACAAGTAATGTAAACAATACCACTCCGAAAGCCATATGTGAGAGGAGCTCCCGTTCGGGTCCCAGACTGGATGGTAAACTGGCAACCAGAGCGAGCGCAATGGCGCCGCGCAATCCGGACCAGTTGATGACGTGCAGCCAGGAAGTGGGAATGCGATTCGAAAAGCGGTTAATCATCAGGCCCATTCCATAGACCACAACTGCTCGAACAAGGACCACCGTAGCAATTGCAATCAGAACAGGCTTCCAACTATTAAGTAAAGCCGATAAGTTTATTTGTAATCCGATAATCAGAAACACGAGCGAATTTGCCAAAAAGGCAACATATTCCCAAAAATTGGTAATGACGATGCGTGTTGTGGGGCTCATCCCTTTCGGACTTAGATTTCCGGTAACAAGACCAGCAGCAACAACTGCCAGCACGCCGCTGAAGTGAAGGTCCTCGGCCAAAATATATACACCAAAAGCGAGTATGGTTGTAAGAGAAGTTTCTATCAAATAATCGTCAATACGAGCGATCAGGTTGGAAACCAACCAACCAAAAACCAGTCCGATGGCTGTCCCACCGACTGAAATTCTTAAAAAATCACTCACGCCATTTATAAAAGAAAAATGTCCACTTGCTGCAACCATCAGGGCAATGTTGAAAGCTACAATAGCTGTTCCATCATTTAGTAAGCTTTCGCTTTCGACTAATACCGCTAATTTTTTTGAGACACCCATTGTACGAAACATAGCCACAACCGCGACCGGATCTGTGGCAGAAATCAAGGCACCAAAAATTATGGCTATCGGTAAAGCCAGGGGGGTAAATAGATTTAGCAATCCTCCAACCATCAGGGTGGTAATAATGATCCCAGGCACAGCCAGTAATAGAATTTCCGTTAGCTGGTCATGAAGATCAGAAAAATTTATATGAAGAGCTGCCTCAAATACCAGGGGAGGAACGAAAATAGATAATATCAGTTCGGGAGTCAGGTTTATGCGGATTGAATTCTGTGCGGTTAAAGCCAACCCAACCAATACCAATGCAACTGTGTAGGGCACTCTGAGGCGTCGGACTGCGATGGCGACGAGCGTAACAATTATTAATAGTTCAATGATCAGTGTTTCGGTTGAGAGAAAATTATTCATTTATTCGTCTGCGATAAATCGATACCCAATTCCTGGTTCGGTCAGCAACACTTTTGGCTGCTCAGGATCTTCTTCCAGTTTTTTGCGTAATTGGCGCATATATACGCGTAGATACTCTATTTTATCTACCTCGGCTGGATCCCATACGTTTGAGAGAATCATGTGATGGGTAAGAACCCGGCCAGCATGACTGCATAAATAAGCCAGTAATTTAAATTCTGTGGCAGTCAGTTGAACTTCGACTCCATCCCGCTTTGCAATAAAACCGGCCAGGTCGACTTCGATTTTCCCAGCATGAACCAGGGTCCGTTTTGTATCACTGGCTGATTGAATTTTGTGACGCAGGGCGACGCGGATGCGTGCCAGAAATTCCTCAATCCCAAAAGGTTTGGTTAAATAATCATCCGCACCGGCATCCAATGCTGCAACTTTGTCTTTTTCGCTATCCCTTACAGATAAAATAATGATGGGGGTTTGAGACCATTCCCGAATTGCCTTGCAAACTTGGATACCTTCCATGTCTGGCAGTGACATATCCAGGATGATCAAATCAGGTTGCCCTGTTGCTGCAACAGCCAGACCCGCTTCACCGTTTTCCGCAGTGCTGACGCGAAAATGTTTGGCTGTCAGAATGGTTTTTAATGCCCGTAAAATCTGGGGTTCGTCGTCGATGACAAGGATGTGAATTAGATTAGTCATATTTACATATCGGTAGAGTAAATTTGAAAGCCAACCCGTCTGATAAGTTTTCTGCCCAAATGTGACCACCATGAGCTTCAATGATTCCCTTACAGATGGAAAGACCCAATCCGGATCCTGTAATGCGATCAGTAGGATTGATCCGATAAAATTTATCAAAAATTCTTTCCATATCGGTTTCGGGCAGTGGCATGCTTTGATTCTTTAGCGTTACGAGGAGGAAATCCGGTTCATTTTGAATTGCATTTATTTCGATCAATGATTTAACTGGCGAATATTTCAGACTGTTTGTCAGTAAATTTGTAAATACTTGTTGCATCTGAACAAAGTCCACGTTTACCATAGGTAAATCTTCAGAGACGGTTACTTTAACATTGTAATTCTGAATTTGTGAATGCATACGTCCGGTTATAGCAGATATTATTTCTGTAAGGATGTTTGGTTTTTGTTGTGGTTTGAAGACTCCCGCTTCGATACGAGACATATCGAGAAGGTTGCCGACCAGGATATTTAGATGATCGATTTCTTCCTCAACGGTTATCATTAATTCTTTACGCGCATCGCTATCCCAGTCGACCTCGTCCGAACGCAAACTGGAGATGGAAGCTTTGATTGCAGCAAGCGGTGAGCGAAGTTCATGGGAAACGGATGATAGGAGGGATGATTTTAAACGGTCACTTTCTTCAAGAACCTTGTTTTTTTGAACATCTTCGCCCAGTTTTATACGCTCAATCGTAAGAACACTCTGGTTTGCAAAGATTTTCAATATTCTTTCTTCAGTATCCAGAATTGGAGTTTTGCTCCAAAATCGAATCTCTCCAATCAGCCCACGTACGGATTGGAGTGGTATCAAAAAAGGTTTTTTTTTAGGAATGATTTTTTTTGAAACCCCAGTAGAGATTAAGACTGGGTGGGGCGATCCTTCGATAAGAATTTCAACACGCTCTGGGAGAAAAGTTTGTTCAATTTTTTCCAGAATAATCCGCGCGGCGGTGGTTATATCTTGTGCGCTTGAGAGTAACAATATGAATTCATACAGTTGCTTGGCTTCGTATTCACGGGCCGTTGCCGAAGCCAGGTTTCGCCTCATTCTGCCAGTTAATTCGCTAATTACTGAAGCCACACCTAAAAATGCAACCAGGACGATCAGGTCCTCGGTTTGTTTTACTTGAAATGTGTAGAGGTTTGGGATAAAGAAGAAGTTAAAAGCTAAAAAGGAAGAAAACGCTGCAATAATGCCAGGCATTAACCCCCATAAACTGGCACTGATGCCTACTGGAAGAAGAAAAAAAAGGGCCAGGGTTGTGTTATTAACGTGTTTGAAAGAACTTAAGAAAAAGAGGAGCGTGCTTGTGAGTAAGGAAAGCATAAGTGCCAGCAGGATCGCTGCTGGCACTGGAATTTCTGAAAGGTTATGCTTTTGAAACGGATCCGGGATCATGCCTGGGCGAAGGTATCGATCAGGAGTTTTACATTACCGCCAGCTGGGTAGAGGATTGGGCAGGTGCAGCCGCGCTTGTTATATTCCTCAACCTTGGCACGAGCTTCGGAAGGAGTACCTGAAGCTGTGATGCGGTTGACCAGTTCATCAGGGACAAAATGCTTGGCTTTATTTATTTGTTCCTTGGTGGCAGGCCAACCGAGTGTAGCCTGGATTTGGCTAACGACTTCCTGGGATACACCACTGGCTTTCGCTATGTGGGGTTGTTGGGCTAGATACTGGCATAGCAGCATTTTTGTGGTTTCGATGGCGACATCGTGGTCTTCATCTACCGAACAGACTATCAACTGAGGTCGATCAATTTCATCAAAATTACGGCCTGCTTTCTTGGCACCATTCATTAATAGTTCAAGTGCACGGTCATTGTATTCCGGGGGAACACAATAATTGAGGACGGCACCATCTGCGATTTCGCCGGTCATTTCCATCATTTGATCGCCGGTAGCGCCAATCATAATGGGTACATTGCGGGGTTCCCGACGACCGTGAACAACATCCAACTCAATTCCGTCGACATGTATGAATTCGCCATGGAAGGTAACGCGCTCCATATTAAGTAAGCGCCGCATCACTAAAACTGTTTCCTTCATGGCGGTCAATGGTTTTTTGCGGTCAATGCCTACATTACGTGCCAACGGATCCCACCATGCACCGATTCCGCAGATGATGCGTCCCGGGGCAAGGTCATCCAGTGTCAGATAGGTAGCGGCCAGGAGGCCAATATTGCGTGTCCAGTTGTTGATTACGCCAGACCCAACCTTGATTTTTTCTGTTACAGCTGCATACGCTGCCATTGGGACAATTGCATCCCGAACAAGGCGAGATTCTGCTTGCCAGACAGCTTCAAAGCCTTTTTCTTCAGCATATCTGGCATATTCCAAACCGTCGCGTAAATCATGTGAATCCTGTAGATAAAGTGCAACACGAGCCATATTTATTCTCCTTAAAGTTTTGGGCTTTCAAGTTGTCTTAGTAAGGCGAGGTCATCAGGTGTATCAAGATCCAATTCTATGCGTTGGTTTCG
Source organism: uncultured Anaerolinea sp. (assembly GCA_964462245.1). GTDB lineage: Bacteria > Chloroflexota > Anaerolineae > Anaerolineales > Villigracilaceae > UBA5195. The sequence goes on along the minus strand of CAYWXS010000028.1, from coordinate 22,919 downwards.
AACAATTTCCAAGTGAGCACCAACGGTACGGGCTAGCTCGCAATGTTGTAAAAACGATCCACGCCCGAAGCTATATTTTATCAAACCTCCTGGCGCCATAAGTAATGCATTTGTACCATCTTCGTGCCTGTCGGGTGTGATTACCACGCTGGGTGCTTTATGAATGTGTTCAAAGAAGATCTGCAAATCATCCTTGGTTATTAGCGGCAGATCTGCGGGTAAAACAAGCACTCCGCGAGTGGCATAATTACGAGCCAACATTGATGCACGGGTAAGAGCGCTATTTAAATTGGGGTTTCCATCTTCCAATATTGTTCTGGCGCCTGCTTCTCTTGCAATTGCCAAGGCAGCCGGGTCTCGACTAACAACCAGTGTCTGTGTCACACTGGGAGTTTCTCTTAATACTTGGAGCGTCTGTTCCAGGAAGGTGCGATTCAAGATGGCACGCTCACCATCTGAGAGTACTCCCGAAAGTCGGGATTTTCCTAACCGGAGGGGTTTTACAGGGACAATAGCCCAAATGGTCATGCGATCAATCTCTCTTTATGAAGTTTAGCACATCTTGAGCAAGCGCGAGTCGATCTATTCTTGAACTCATGATTGTATTTACGACCAGCGTGCTCATGTTTAGCTTTTGAATGCTTTCAGAATACGCTACATCTTGTAAATCCAAAACAAAGCCGGTCAGGATATCCTGGTAGTGCTTTGCTACTGCAAATGAAGAGGGTTCGATCCCAAGTTCGCTAAACATCTTTGCCGCAGGACCTTTTACTGTTTGACCTCCGATAATTGGAGATATAGCTATAACCTGTTTATGCTTGAGTGCGCTGCGTATGCCAGTAATATTTAGTATCGGATCTATACTGACCCAGGGATTACTAGGACAAAAAATTATTGCATCAGCTCGTTTTATAGCATCTATTGCACCGATGGTTGGACTTGCTTTTTCAATTCCGCTGAACCGAAAGCCTTTAACAGTTGGTTGACAACGTTGATGAACAAAATATTCCTGAAAGGATAATTCACCTTGTTCAACTGTATCGACGATGGTGGCAACAGGATCGTCCGACATGGGTAAAATAGTCGGTGCAACTTTCCAAGCTTGGCAAAAATCTTTGACGATCTGCGAGAGGGGTTGTCCGGATTTAAGGCGACGAGTTCGTTCCAAGTGGGTGGCCAGATCTTTGTCACCGATTCGAAACCAATCTGCCCCTCCAACTTTTGCGATATTTTCAAAGACTTCCCAGCTTTCTCCAGATCGTCCCCAGCCTGTTTCCGAATTTGCCAGTCCTGCCAGTGTATAGGAGACAGTGTCGATATCCGGGCAGATATTAAGCCCCCAATGCTCAAAATCATCGCCTGTATTGACAATAATTGTGAGATTTTCGGGTAACAGGCAGCCAGCCAGACCATCAGCTAATTTAGCGCCTCCAACTCCGCCTGCAAATGCAACGATTTTCATTTCACTCCAGATCTATAAAAATTTTACGACTTCATCAAGCGATTTGAGAATTTTATCTTTTGGCTTTTCGGCTGCATAACCTAAAAAAAACATTGCCTGTGGTTCCCAACTTTTTTCCAGCCCCAAGGAGCGTTGAACAGTTGCCTGTGTGAAAAGTGGACCACAAGTCCAGACTGTATCGACTCCTTCAGCAAGCGCAGCCAATTGCAATTGTAATCCGGCTGTGGCAGTGGATTGAATTGCCATAATGCGTTCAGATGTAGCGCGTATCCCTTTTTCGTCAGAGTAGACATCCATTTCGCTCATATCCATGCAGAGGATGATGATGATTGGGGCATTGTTTATGCGGGAAATGGAGCGGGCTAACCGACTTTCCATTTCCTGTGTGTCCATCCCTTCTGCAGTCAGATCCTCGCGAAATTCTTTGGCCATGTCCTGGCTCAGTTGGAATTTTATTTTCTGATTGTCAATAACAGCAAGGCGCCAAGGTTGTCGATTGTGTGCTGAAGGTGCATGGATGGTTGTCTGAAGTATTCGGATGAGCACATCTTTTGAGACTGGTGTGGATTGAAAGCGGCGGATGGATCGACGAGATTGGAGAAAAGAATGGATATTCATCACCCATTTGTTTGGATTTTATCGGGGGAAATTTTGTAGATGACCCTTTTCTGATCCGGACTGTGATATGGGTAGGTGGGTGTTCCGTTATATTTTAAATTCAAGGTGTCTATATGTTCTTCAGCACCTTCGGTGATGAATTCAATTACTGTTCCCCTGATTTGGATGTATCGATAGGGGTTCTGCGGGTCTGCGATCACAAGCGCAACTTTTGGGTTGTTTCGCATATTTTTGTCTTTGACACGACCCAAAGCTGAATTGATTAAAATAGCCTCAGCGCTGGTATTAAACCAAACCGGTGTGACTTGCGGGCTACCATCGGCCATGATGGTAGCTAAATAAACGAGTGCTTTTTTTTCATCTGAAAGCAAGTCCAGGTGAGTTGCGGGTATATTAATCATTTGCTACTCCATGTGAAGAAAAATAAGTTGACATGTTTTGTTTAGCGAAACATATCCTGTTCTTTTGGCCTGATAATTTCGGCCATTGTACCTTCGGACAATTTAAATGGGAACCCGCGTACGAGGACAACGGGCGTGCCTTCAGCAGCCTGACCCATCATCAGTGAAGCAGCTGCGGCTAATTCATCGGCAGCAGCGACAACAGTAATTTGAAGCGTGTAGCCAAATAAATCCTTCCAACCGCGTTCATCAACTAGCCCAGGCATGCCAGAAAGGCCGATTGCTACTCCGACAGTTCCAATTCGCCAGGCTCGACCGTGAGAGTCTATGATCATTACAGCGATATGTTTACCGGAAGCTTTTTCGAGCTGCTGGCGGATTGCTGCTGCTGATTGGTCGGGGTTCTTGGGCAAAAGCAAGACCCAATCTTCTGCCTGAGATCCGTCACCAGCGACATTTGAGTGGTCGATGCCCGCATTCGCGCACACAAACCCCAGCTTATGCTCAACAATAACTGAACCGATTCTAGTTCGAAGAATTTCGTTACTTTCCTGCAATATCAATTCTGTCAGCCTGGGATCTTTTCCACATTTACTGGAAAGGTCGAGAGCAGCGGGTGAGGGTTCTACTGTAACAAGGTTCACGAGTCGATTTTCGGCTTTGCTGACAATTTTTTGAGCCAGGACGAGGATGTCGCCATCTTCCAGACTTAGTTCATTTTGATTTATTGCCTGAAATAGCATCACGGCGAGATCATCGCCGGGTTTGATCATTGGGAAGCCTTTTAGGGCGGTGATGAGTAGTGTCATTTTTAGATGGCTTCAGGCCTTGTGCACTCCAGTAATTTTTATCCCAGCATGGGTGGAACCATATTGTTTATTGATATAAATCAAGATACTGGTCAGGCCTTCAACTACCACTGAGTTTTCAATTGGACCGGCATCCCAGCCTGTTAATCCTGCATCTTCAACCAGTTTGATGACTTTTAGGCGAGCTTCTTTTGATGAGCCTGTGACAAGGACATCGCACGGGACTTCTTCACCGAACATGAGGTGTTCGTAGGAAATGCTTTGGAAGGCATCTACTACTTCGACTCCATCCCCAAGAATTTCCCTGGCCTCTTGTGCAGCTGAACCGGCTGGGGGCATTTGAACCTTTGTGACTTTGGGCGGAACGAGAGGAACGGTAACGTCAACCAGAATTTTCCCTTGCAGAGCATCTTTAACTGTTAAGAGAGTTGATACGTGTGCACTGTGGGGTACTGTCAATACGATCAGGGATGAATTTTGGGCTGCGGTGTAATTATCAAGGCCGACAACGAACGAACTGCCTAATAATTCATTCAATTCGGATGCAGCGGCTTTTGCTTTTTCAATATCGCGAGATCCGATGGTAACCGTATAACCGGCTTTTGCCCAACGAAATGCAAGCCCTTTTCCTTCTTTTCCGGTTCCACCAAGTACAGCCAGAGTTACAGATGATTCAGACATGAATTCCTCTTTTTGTTTTGAGTTCAGAACTTGTACACATCCATGGTTATTTTTTGAGTGTGCTAGGTTCTGGTATTTTTGTAAGGGATGATTATTTGTTTCAATTATTGTAAATATTAAAATCTGGCAAAGTATCTTTCCCAGACCTTAGCGGATAATTCACGTGACTTCGCGGCTATGGCTCTTTCATCAAGGGTGAGTAATTGTCGATCCAGCATCAGCACTTTCCCATTGACGATGGTTGTTGTTATCATACTATTTTGAAATCCAAACAGGATGTGCCAGGGAAGATTGCCGCTGTTCATCGAGGTGGGGGCTTCGTAATCTACAAATATTAAATCGGCTGCCGCCCCAACTTTTATCACGCCTAGTTCGACTGGGAATAAGTCATTGGCGAGGGCTGCATTGTTATAGACTGCCATATCCGTTACCGTATAACCGCCCATGCTACGAGGATCGCCTGTGTTCAGTTTATGCACCAGATACGCTGCTTTCCATTCATCCCACATGCCATTGGAGAATCCATCATTTCCGAGACACACTTTTATCCCTTTTGAAAGCATTTGTTCTACAGGTGAAACCCCGACGGCATTATTCATGTTAGAACGTGGTTGGTGTGTAACCCAAGTTCCATTCCGTGCAAGGATATCCATCTCAGATTGATCCAAGTGTACGCAATGGGCTGCAATGCTATGAGCGCCGAGTATGCCGTGTTTATCCAGCCAATCAACCGGTTTCAGCCCATTCCTTTGTTGAACAGTAAAGCCATCATCTTTGCTTTCAGAAAGGTGAATGTGAAAACAAACATTCTGATCGACCGCTTCCCGGCAAAGATCCAGTGTTTCGCTGGAAATTGTAAGTGGGGCGTGTAAACCAAAGGCAGCAGAAAGGTTGGATTTAGTTCTGTCGATGGATTTAATGAAGCGGGTATTTTCTGCTATGCCGGCTTGGGCTTTTTCCATGCCGTCGCGATCGGTAACTTCGTAACACAATGCAGCCCGTACACCGGATTGTTCGATGGTTTCAGCGATGATATCTAGTGAACCGTCTATGCAATTTGGAGAGGCATGATGATCTATTAAAGTCGTTGTTCCATGTTTGATAGCATCAACCAGGCAAACCAGTGCTGAATAACGAATGTCATCCTCGTTCAGGGATTTGTCGAGGGGCCACCATAATTTTTCAAGTATTTGGGAAAAATTTGCAGGAGCATTCCCGGGAATTGCCATTCCACGGGAAAAAGCACCGTAGAAATGCGTATGGGCGCAAATGTTCCCAGGAAAGACCAATTGCCCCTTTGCATCAATCGGAGTTTCATCTGGGTGGCGTTTGAAAACATCTATACTGGATCCGATGTCTGAGATAATTCCATCAGAAATGTATACTCCCCGGTTGGGTAATATTTGATTGGGCTTTTCCCAAGTAACCAGTGTGGCGTTAATAATTAGCATGTTTTCCTCAGTTCTAAGATTTATTTGGAAAAAATGAGAATTTGACTACGATGAAATGCTCAGTTAACGCTGTACGATGAAGATTGATTTGGGTAAGGTAAAGTTGTACCGTTAAGCGCTATATCTGTGAGCATATGATAAACAGCATCACGCTGGTAGGATTCCATGCTATTTAGGAATAAATAGACTGAGGAGAGTACTTCTTCGTTGGGTGAATTGCGTAATAAGTGAAGTGCGGGCAGGAATAAATCCCGATTAGGGTCTTTTAACGCCTTTAGCAAAATATCAGTAGCTGGTTGGCCAGGTGTGACACCCGTGCCATGTTTTCCGGCAAACTCTATCAACCAGGGTGTTTCGTGCGGCTGTTCAGGTTTTTTAGGAATTCGTTGATTTGGACCCAGGCGGTTTCTTAAAATTTCGATTGCCAGGTTACGGACTGCCCATTGCTCATCATTAAGTTGGGTTATTTCTAGTAGCTCAGTTGACCAGGTTTCATTTATTCTTCCCAACCCAAAGACAATTGCACGACGAATGAGAATGTCATCACTCGCCAAGCCTTCACGTAATGCTTCAAACCCATCTTGAGGATGGTTTGCCAGTGCTTCCGCTGCGTAGATTCTCAATAGTTCGTCGCCCTGTAATAGATATCTCGCTACCGATTCGAGCGCATTTGGGGTGCCGATTTCAACCAGCGCCAGACAAGCTGCGCGCCGAGTAGCTTCAAGCGGATGGATAGCTAAATCCATTAATGCATCCACGGCTTTGGTATCCCTAATTAATCCAACACCCAGGGCTGCCAGTTGACGAAGTTCAGCGGAGGGAGATTGAAGGAATTGTCGGAATAATGTATTAACGCTAACATCTCCGCCAAATGCCAGGGCAGTTAACGCTTCCCCTCTCAGACTGAATGGATTATCGTCTGATTGTAAGATTTGGACAAGCGCAGACATGATTTTTCCCTGCCAGGATGATCCACGAGCCTGTTTGGTATCACGCAGCATGCGGGCGGCTGTAAATATAGGTCGATTTAGTATTGGATCATCTCTGGACAATAATTCCATTACAAGTTCATTCGGGTTGTCGATTGTCGCCAAATACCTTATAGAAGTAGTTTGTCCAGACCACCTTGGTTGATTTAGCAGGGTCATAATATTCTTTTGCTGAATTGCGATGCCCTTGCTGGCTAAGAATCCAAGGAAAACGGGATGAGAAAAGCGGAATTTGTTTCCAGGCTGGCTGGTCAGCAATCCTGATGAAACCAGAACGGAGAATAAATTTCCCGTTCCAACCCTGGATGGTGCCACGGGATTTTTTCTTGTTGTCTTTTGTGTTTCGTCATTCAAGTCAAGATCGATTGCTTCGCCAATATTTTCATATGTTCCTGGGATAAATGCAGGTGCTTCGTAATCTTGCGATTTTCGCGAATCCATTCCTTCAAAGGCTTTTGTCCATTCCCTAGCCTGTTTGCTATCGAAAAGGCAGGTTTCTTCCAAAACAATGTTAGCTGCCAAAATAGCCACGGCATCCGCTGGAATACCTGTTGGGGTTAGGCGCTTAAGATGTGCGCCAATTAAATCCACATTATTAAGGGATGGAATATCGCCGGCGAAGGCTCCCCATATCTTGAGCGTAAATTCCAGAGGAGTAAGTGCAAAGTTATTTAATGTAAGCCAGCTCTGAAGTAATAATGGGTCAATTTTAGGAGATGTATTTCGAACCAGAGGTTCGGATGTAACGTATTTCTCCCAAACTGAACTCCAGTTTTTCAGGAAATGAGACTGTTGTTTTACACTCCAGGGCATGATCGCCATAGGTGTGAATCCAAGGGATAGAATTCCCCCCAGATATTCGGGTGCTCCGGTAATGATCACCTTGGTTTTTGAATAGTTCCGGAGAAACATACGTAAATAAACATATACTTCCTGAATCATGGATTGGGGAAGTTCGTCTACCCCATCCAATAATAGGATGGCTTTTCCATCTACAAAAGCATTTTCTACAAATTTCGGAATATTAGGACTGTCAAAAACCCCCATGGACTGAATTGTCTTTGCAACGATGGGTGACAGGAAATCTTCAGGTTTTTTGGGGGAAATTAATGGTAATCCCAAGTCCGTGACATGGATCAGAAATGGTATTCTCTTTTGGGATGGTTCACGATTTGGAGTTGGTTTTGCAAATTCGGAAGCGAGAAGGGCGAGGGCTGTGGTTTTCCCGGTACCGGGTTGACCAATGACTGCCAGGTTCATGCCTCCTGAAATAGCTTCAAATAAAGATAATGTGGGAGCGTTGTAATGTGTGCCAAGTTCTGGGAAATTGGGAATGTAGGGTAGCGTTAATTCAACGATATCCTGGTGAAAATGGGTACCATTGGGTTCAAAAATTACAGGTGGGGCTAATAAACGTGGTGTTTCAGCAATTTCGTCCAGCGTAAACAATGATGAAGCGAGGTGCATGGCCTGTGTTTGCTTAAAAACAGAATTTAGATATGTAAATTCCAGTTTCGAAATACCTTGTTGAGCATGCTCTTTTTTCTTTAGTTTAAGTGTTTCATCCAAACGAACAAGGATCGATCGTAAAAGAGTCATGGCCCACCACACAGCAGTTGCTACTGCCATGCCAAGTAGGAAGGAGATGGTGTCGATACGGAATTTCATAGAAAAAGCACCAGTTATTTTTTGAAAATGAATTAATTTGAATATAAAATTCTGCCACACATTGGGCAGAGAACCAACTGGCTGGAAGTGCGCACTGATTGTGCCAAACCAGGCGTTAAAGAGGCACCACATGTATCACATGCATTTTCTATGACCTGTGAAACTGCCAACCCCGAACGTTTTTGACGAAGTGCATCATAAAGGTTAATAGATACAGTATCAATTGCAGGCAATACCGCAAGTCGTTGGGCGTTTAAATTTTCAGTTTCTTTTTCCAGGGAATTAAGTTCAGTTCGTAAACTAGCGTTCGCACTAATTACTTTACCCTGTGTCTGCTCATAAGTTTTTTGAGTAGTAATGATTGCAACCTGGCATTCCTCAATCGACATCATCAATTCCAATTGATGATCTTCTACGGCTGAGAGGTTGCGTTTTATCGATGCTATTTCTTTTTGTAAATCCTGTAATTCCTTAGGATTTTGAATGCGACCACTGTAGAGACTGGCTTCTACTTGTTCAAGTTTTATACGATGAGTAGCAGATTCGTATTCAGAATTTTTTAATGATTTCTCGATTTGAAGATATCTGACCTTTGCTTCCTCATATTGCTTGGAAGCTGCCTGTAATTCTGCATTATTCTCCAGGGTGTTTTTTATTGAAACCAGCCTGGCTGTAACTAATTTCAGGCGGCTATCTATTTGTTGAAGTCGATAGAGTGGTAGGGTAAGGCTCATTGTCGGAATTATACCCTTTGCGTTGACTGAAAGTGGTTTTGATTTAAGATCATGCCGTTTATTGCGGCAGGTTATAGTAGTTATAGACTGCTTCGGAAATTTTGGCGATCATTCCTGAGATTGGATCCCAAACTGCTTGCATTGGATGGTAGATGTAAATGGTAAGTACATAATTCCCTCCCGGAGTGTAGACAATCGCGGCATCAGAAATATTTTGGATGATTCCGGATGGGCCACTGATCCAGCCGTGTTTATGTGCAATCTGTGTTCCTTCTGGTAAGCCAGCCTCAATTAGTACTCCAATTCGATCTTTTTTTAAGTAATCAATCATTTGTTGACAAACGACTTTGGTCATCTTATCAGGGAAGGTGGCAACCAGCGCGCCGCCTCCATTTTGTGCACACTGGAACAAGTCCACCAAGAGTGAACCGATGTCAGATGGGGTTGTTTGGTTGTAGGTATCCGGGCTGGTCTGAATATCTAGGCGTTGGTTCGATGGAGTACTGAATTGTTGCAACAGTGGTGCTCCATCAAAAAAATAACCGGCTAAAAACGTATTCGAGAGTCCGAGGGTTTTCATATCTTCAGAAACAATTAGTGGGCCACGAATATTGTCAATTCTGCTCATCAGTGCATCGGAGGCCGGATTTTCTGATTTTGTGATCATTTCCAATATAAGGTCTTGGACTTCCTGGTTTAGTGTTGGTCCCAGGTTTTTATAAACGGAAACAAGGATTGGAATTTTTATAGTGCTCGAGGCTGTAAACGCAATATCAGGGTCAATCGGTATATCTATATTTTGGTTATAGCCGAATTGCATTTCATCGCCGGTTTGTAAATCTTGTAAATATACGCCAGCTACTCCATCAAAAGGCGTAAGATCGATGATTTGCTTGATAAGAATCTCGAGATTTTTGAGTGGGGGTCGCCCTGGATTTGTTTTTTGGTAAGTGAGTGCGACTGTACGGTTGGTTGGGGATTTTAATGCATCATCAATCACACTAACGGCGCGATCGAGATCCAATTCCTGACCAGCTGTTCCGGGAAGAAAAGTTACCTGCCCTGGCTGGGGTGCAGCAGACGAAGCGGGTATATCATAACGAGAAGCGATCTCTGTCTGCAGGTAAAAACGCAGCCTATCTTCGCTGATTGTATAGATCAGGGGTACATCGGTAGTATCTGTCTGGCGATTCCAAAGAAAATCCCAGAAACCACCCCAAAATGAACTACCGGTGCGCTGCAGGTCTGCAGCAGCAAGCATAGATTCTGTGTTGATTTGGAAGCCGGCGACCGTTGAATCGAGTTGAATTACTGCTCCAGCATATTGAATTTCTATGGGAGTGTTGTACACTTGTAAAAGGCGTTGAGATGCGGTTTGAGGGTCTATTCCGCCAACCGGTACCCCGGCGATAGTCATACCAGTTGGGTAGTTTCCTCTTTCCCTAGAATAGGTTGCCAGGGCAATCATAGTCAGGATAATCGCTGCTGAGATAAAAAGCAGGGAAACCCAGCGCAATATGAAAGAAGTATCACGGGCAATTCTCACACGTCCTCCGGGTTGGTCTTTGAAAGGGTATGCGCTGCAAGGAGTGTAAAGGTTACCAAAACTGAGTCTGCTATAAACAAGTGAATTACCTGCATCCAAACGGGGGCAAGTAAAACTATATTGGTAATTCCGGCTGTCCATTGGATTAGAACGATAATTCCAACGAGTAAGCTAAGTTTTTTACCGGTAGAGTCGCTCGCATTATTGAAAAGATAACGGACGATGTAGAGGATTAAAACCCCTACTATTATCGCAATAATGGGATGGTATATGCGAAGCTGGATAAGGAAATGAGCGCCTGTTTTATTTTGTTCTGCCAGCGTTTGGGCGAGTGAAGTTGAAGGGAAGAGAGTGTCACCCAAGGCTGTGATGGCGCCACTCATGCCAATAATTGCTATGCCAATCATGCCAGTTAAAAATAATACTGCCAGGGTTTTGTGTTTTTTAAATTGTAAAGGTAGACCACCGCTTGCCCACCAGGCGTTCAGTGATAAAAAAGCCAGTAGCAAAAAGGTATTCAACAAGTGCAATGATACAGCGATTGCCCTGAACACAGAAGAATCAGTTTCGACTAGTTTAAATAAAACCAGCCCGGCTCCGAGCATCGCCTCGATGATTATCAAGACTGCAGCGCCAATAAATCCGATCCTTTGGTGAGTTCCTTTTGGATAGATCTTTAATCCCCAAATCAAAAGGAAAAATACCAGGATTAATGCCGTGCCGCTCATGACGCGATGGGTAAATTCAATGAAAGTATGGATTCGATCTGGGGTTGGCAAAATTACACCATTACAACTAGGCCAGTGATTGCCACAGCCCGCACCGGAGCTTGTTGCTCTTACAATCGTGCCCCAAAGGATCACGAGCATGTTCCATCCGAGAACACCCCAAGAATATTTTGCGAAACGGTTCATTTGTCACCTGTTTGTGGTGCTAGTGATTACTTGATTCATTAGCCGGTTAAAAGTATAACATATTCGTCCCGTCATGAAATTTATTTTCGTTGTAGAATGAAATATATTTCAGGTCTAAAAATTAAAAACGAACCAAACCAAGAGGTGTATATGTTCCGATCATTTTTGATTTACCTCTCCAAGGCTGCATGGGCGCAGAAACTTGTCACCGGCTGGAGCTTCGCTTGGAAAGCTGCTTCCCGATTTATTGCGGGTTCCAGTATAGAAGAAGCGATACGAGTGGTGAGAGGATTAAATGATAAGGGTATAAATGTTACACTTGATCAATTAGGGGAACACACTACTACTGCTGAGGAGGCCAACCGATCTGCAGATGGAATTATTTCCGTGTTGGATGAAATTCAAAAGGCGGGTGTCCGTTCGAATGTTTCCATCAAATTAACTCAAATTGGCATGGGAATGGATGATGAGGTTTGTTCTGCCAACCTTTATAAAATCTTGGAACGCGCGAAAAAATATGATAATTTTGTGCGGATAGACATTGAAGATACTCCTTATACCGACAAAACCATCGTATTTTACACGGATATGTTGAGCAAGGGTTTTACAGTCAAAACGGTGGGAGTAGCTGCTCAATCTTACTTATATCGAGCCGAAGCGGATGTGCGCAAGTTGGTCGAATTCGGTACGACTTTTCGCCTGGTAAAAGGTGCTTACAACGAACCTCGTGAAGTGGCTTATCCAAATAAAGCTGATGTTGACGCCAATTTTGATACTCTGGCATCCATTCTAATTGATGCTTCTTTGACACAAAAATCTAACCTTAGTGCAGATGGTCGAATTCCCCCAATCCCTGCTATTGCTTCGCATGATGATAAAAGGATAGCATTCGTTAAGACTTATTCAGAAAAAATTGGCTTACCTAAGTCTGGGATTGAATTTCAAATGCTCTATGGCATTCGGCGGGATTTGCAGGATTCGCTTGCTCGGGAGGGCTATCCAGTTCGGGTTTATGTGCCATTCGGGACGCATTGGTATCCTTACTTTATGCGTCGCTTGGCGGAACGTCCGGCAAATATATGGTTTTTTATTTCCAACTTTTTCAAAAAATAGATAATTTGTGGATTTGATTATAAAAACGCAAAGGTGGAATTAATCCCTTTGCTTTTTTATAATGGTAAACTGTGGGTTATTCAAAAAATCTACCAGTAGATTTGCTATATATTATGACATCGATAATAAGACCTGATCAAAAAAATAATCAGTTTCCATTGGCGCTTGTAACGGGTGCTGCCGATCGAATTGGAAAAGCATTTGCTCTTAGTCTGGCAGGTAAAGGCTATGCGATTGCGATTCATTTTCACATTTCATTAGCTAATGCAATGGCTACTGTCCATGAAATTCAATTGATGGGGGTTCCTGCTTTTGCCATCAAAGCTGATTTATCCAGGGAAGTGGAAATCAAAGCACTATTTTCTCAAATAGATTCTCTTTTACTTAATCCTGAGAATAAGCTCCAAGACTTAAAATTATTGATCAATTCTGCCGCCGTTATGCAGAGATCGGATGCGAAAAATCTATCATTTGAAGAATTCGATGCTGCCATGGGTTTAAATCTGCGAGCGCCATTTTTTTGTTCACAAATGGCATATGCACGAATGGGAGCAGGTGGTTTGATTGTAAACATATCGGATGTCGGTGCACAGAAAGCATGGATAGGTTATCCGGCTTATACGATCAGCAAAGCTGGCCTGGATTCGTTGACAAAAGTTCTTGCCAAATCATTTGCGCCAAAAGTTCGTGTTAATGCGATTGCGCCTGGATTAGTTCTGCCATCAGATGAAATTAATAGAGAAGATTGGGTCCGTTTGGTCAGCCGATTGCCGAATCCACGAACTGCAGCATTGGATGAACTATGCGCTTCATTGGAATTCTTGATTAAAAACGAGTATATTACTGGACAAACGCTGGTAGTTGACGGTGGTTATTCACTTTTGTAAACTATTAAGACTGCCAGATATAGATTTATTTTCGGGAGAATTAAACATGCCAGAAACACCAGCATTCCTTGCCGAACGCTTAAAATCTGAAGGTGATAAGACTTTAGCATTTTTTAACAGTATCGACCCTGAAAAATGGGAGGCGACAGTGTATACAGAAAACGAAACCTGGACAGTAAGAAGTGTGTTAGTGCATTACTTGACTGCTGAAATGGGTTTTTTAAAAATATTCGATGCTATTCGTAATGGTGGTCGAGGTGTTTCTGAAGATTTTGACATTGATCGATATAATGCAAGTCAACAGAAAAAGGCCATGGAGCTTACTCCTGCAGTGTTGTTAGTGCGGTTTCGGGAAGTCAGAGGCCAAATGATCAACCTGGTTCTTTCTTTTAGTGAAGCGGATCTACAAAAAATTGGGCGACATCCTTTCCTGGGTCAATCCAACCTGGTGGAAATGATCAAGATGGTTTACAGGCATAATCAAATCCATTTTCGGGATTTAAGAAAAGTTATTGAAAAAAAGTAGTTTTTTAGCCGGATAATATTATAGCCACGACAAGTTTTTCTTGCTTTGGCTGATTGAGTAATTTCAAGGAAGATAACATGCAGCAATTGCGAAAAATTATTACCTTATCTCAACCAATTCAAATTTTCTTGAGTTTGATGACTTATGGCTTGGGACTAGGGTTGGCACGTTACCTGGGGGCATCCCTTTCGGCAGAGCCTCAATTTTTAGGCGGAATAATTATTGTTTTGATGATGTCTGGGTCAAATTATTTGAAGGAATATTTCCGTCCATTTAATGAGCCAATAACGCTGGGCGAAGCCAGGCTTGAGCGCGAAATGCTGCGCAAGACACTATTTATGGTTAGTATTAGTTTTCTTGTGCTCGTTGCTATTTTGTTGTTTATGTTGGCCAGAGATGGATATATTCAGCTTGAGGTGGCATTCATCCTGCTTTTATTTATTTCTCTTTCACTTGCCATGGCTATACCTCCGGTCAGACTTGTAAATAGAGGGTGGGGGGAATTGGCTACTGCAATACAAATTTCAAGCCTTTCCCCATCCCTGGCGTTTTTATTTATTTATGGTCGATTTCATCGCATACTGACAATTTATACTTTTCCACTATTATTACTCTCGCTGGCGTATTTTTTAGCTTTAAATTTTCCTTCTTATTCAGACGACATGAAGTTTGAGCGTCGAAGCTTACTGATAAGTATGACATGGCAGCGAGCGGTCCCGTTTCATAATGGGTTGATAGCCATGGCTTATTTGTTTTTTGCGGCCACGCCTTTTTTAGGAATTCCGTTTGGATTGATCTGGCCAGGCTTGTTAACTCTCCCTTTGGCTGGTTATCAAATCTTTGGTTTACGGAATATTAGTGAAGGATCCAAGCCGAATTGGATAATTTTTGTTGTTTCAGCTACAACGATATTTGGATTAACAACTTATTTGTTAGCGCTAACACTTTGGCTTCGATAATGAATTAATTTCTTTGTTCATTTTGGTTTTTGAGACAGAGGATGGGGGATGGTTAAATCCCACAGTAAAAAATATTCTGATTGGAGATAGAGTCGCTTGTTTTATTAAGCGAATCAAAAATCGACCTAAATAAAAAGGCGATTATAATTATTTTGAGGAGAACTTAATCATGCCGATGTTAATTGGAAATTTTGCTCCTGACTTTGTTCTTATAGACGAATCTGGGACTTCTCGACGGTTATCTGATTATCGGGGACAGTACGTTGTTTTATATTTCTACCCTAAGGATGACACTCCCGGTTGTACAACGGAAGCATGTAACTTTAGAGATGATTATTCAGCCTATGTTGAGGCAGGTGTCTCAATCCTTGGTGTAAGTCCGGATTCCCAAAAATCTCACGATAAATTCAAGAAGAAGTTCCAATTACCGTTTCCATTGCTTTCTGATATCGAGCATACTGTTTGTGAATCTTATGGGGTATGGGGGCAAAAGAAATTTATGGGTAGGGAATACATGGGCGTGCTTCGGACTACATTTATTATTGCGCCAGATGGTAAAGTTAAAAAAGTTTATGAAAATGTGAAACCAGCCGTTCATAGCGCAGAAATATTATCAGCCATCAAAGAATAATTTGATTCGATGAAAAAAGAAATTGTTTTGTGGTTGCGCTGGATAGTTTTTGGGCTTTATTTATTTGCTGGATTTATAATTTCTTTTTATGCAAATAAATTATTTTCATGGAATGTTGCTATTTTTGCAACCGCAGCTTCTATATTTTCCATTTTGATGGTTGGATTTTCCCGAAAAATCTCCAGTGTTCCCAGTCAACCCGACGATAAGAATCAAATGGGGTTTGATCGTGAGAAAGAAATTGATGCCAGCTATAATTATCACGAAGTGGCTATTCGCTCAATTCAGTCCTTACTAAGTGCGCATACTGAAAAGGATATCCTCGAAATAGCTTTGCAATCCGGGGTTGAGTTGGCAGGAGCGAATGGAGCTTCTTTTATTCCGTATAATGAATGGGGACAGTCTCTTCCAGCGTTAATTAACGGTAAAGTTCCATCGCCAGTTCTTCAGTCCTGGGCTTATTCTCTGGCTTCGCCTGAGATACGCCAGGTATGTAAGAACTGTAAAGTTTTACAAGGATCGTCAAATTGTGTTTTACTGTCCGCTGATTTATCCAATCAAGCAAGAGTTTTTTGCTTTCCATTACTTAGCTCGGGTCGTGAGGTGGGGCTGATTAATCTTTATTGTACAAATGGTGAGTCAGTTAATGAATTGGCCAGTAAATATTTTAAAGAAGTTCTTGATGCTGGTGGACAGTTACTCAAGAATTTCCATATTCGTGATCAGGAAGTTGCCGCCCTACTCTATCTCCAAACAGTTAATTCTCCAAAGTCGGATCTGGCAATTTCTTTAAAAAGTCTTCTGGAAAATGTTCAACATGCATTGGAGGTTGATTTTGTGTTGATGTATCTTCCTGGAGGCATCCCAGGCTCAATAAATTCACCCTCCAGGTTCTTGTCATATGTGAAGGCGGATTCTGAAAATGAGTCATCTATTCCCGATTTTCCTTTTTTAGAAGGTATTTGGAAAAGTGTGCTTTCATCCGGGCAGAGCCTGTCATTGGAGAATGTCGTTCAGAACAAACATGAGCGTTGGAAGGTTGTGTTGGCTGTGCCTTTGGTGTGGGGAAGTGATGAACCTGTGGGCGTGCTGGTCTTAGGTTCTTGCGCCATTCATGCGTTTCCTCAGCGTCACCAGGTTTTGCTAGAGACCTTGGCTGGACAAGCTGCGTTATTAATCCAAAATGCTCATTTGATGGTACAGGTAGAATATCAGGCTGTCGTGGATGAACGGACTCGTCTTGCCCGGGAAATCCATGATGGTCTTGCCCAGACACTTGCTTTCTTGAAGATACAAGCTGCCCAAATGCAAAATTTTCTTGAGCGTGGTGAAACTGAGAAATTAACAAATACGCTTCAGGCGAATTACAGGACATTATCCGATGCATACATCGATGCACGACAGGCGATAGATGATTTACGCCGTGTCCCAACCTCAAACCTGCGGGATTCGATCAGTGAGGTTGCGCTTGTTTATGAAGAAACTACCAATCAAAAAGTAAGTATATTTGTTGATGAATTTTCATTGGAATATCCGGCGAATATCCAGGCACAACTAATCCGCATTGTTCAAGAAGCCCTCAACAATGTTCGTAAACATGCGGTGGCATCTCAGGTCAAAATTGTGGGTCACCAGGAAGGCGACATGTATATGATTGAGATTTGTGACAATGGTTGTGGTTTTAAACCAACCGATGTAGCTCCGGATGGAAATTCTCGTTACGGTTTGAGAGGTATGCGGGAGCGATCGGAAAGTATTGGCGCTGATTTTCAAATTACCAGTCAGCCCGGAATGGGCACCTGTGTGTCAGTACGAGTTCCCATGATGGTAAAGGAGGGGTTATGAACCGCTTGCGATTGGTAGTGGTGGATGACCATGCTCTATTTCGGCGCGGATTGGTAAGTTTACTTGAGGAGATGCCTGAATTTATAGTCGTAGGAGAAGCTTCGAATGGGTACGATGCGCAGGCAGTTATAGAAAACACAAAGCCCGATATTGTTCTTCTGGATATTAATATGCCGGTTATGGATGGTATTCAGGCACTTGTTGCCATTCGAAAAGAAAAACCGGATCAAAAAGTTTTGATTTTAACTATTTCCCAAAATGATGAGGACCTAATCAGTGCCATCGTAAATGGAGCTAATGGATATGTTCTGAAGAACACTGAACCAGAAACACTGAAGAGCACAATTTTGCAGGTTGCATTGGGTAATTCGGTGCTTTCACCAGAAGTAACTGCAAAAGTGTTAAGTGCTGTGCGTCGATCTCAGACTGATCGAAACCGGGGTTTATTGAGTGACCGAGAAGTGGATGTTTTGAAATGCCTGGCTCGTGGGCAAACCACTGCCCAAATAGCCAATGTTCTGTTTATTTCAGAAAATACGGTCAAGACACATATCCGGCATATCCTGGAAAAAATGGAAGTTAATAACCGGGCTGAAGCGGTTGCCAGGGCAGCGCAATTGGGGATGCTTTGAGCGGTAGAAAATTATTTATTTTCTGTGCTATCTCAATAATTTTTTCAAAAAAGCAAAAGCGGGTGATTTTATAATCACCCGCTTTTTTGTTTGAAATCCCCCTTACATCACCGACTTGTCGATGACAAAAAAGAGATATTTTGGTAAATTATTCAAGCTTCATCTTGGATTATTGTGAGAACCTCTAAATGACAAAAAACGTGACTCAACCCAGGCGTGTACTAATCATTTCAGCAAATCCTCTTTTTCGTGAGGGTTTACGAAAGATGTATACCGAACGTTGGGGTGACAAGGCATCCATCGTAGGTATGCCAACTTCCATGATTGATGCACTTGTTGCACTGGAAGATCAGTCACCTGACTTGGTGATTGTGGATTACGACGATAAGACGATCAATAGAGGCGAATTTCTTAATCAATTTGTCACCGGTAAGACTCCAATGCAGGTAATGCTTGTATCCCTGCAGGAATCAGGTCAGGTGGTAGTTTATGACCGGCGCACATTAACGCCCGCGCAGGCTGAAAACTGGCTTAATGATCCCTGGAGCTGAACGAGTTCTTCATTCTCAAGGAGTATGCTGATGCAGAATACCCGTCATTTTGTGATCATTGCTGTGTTGGTTGTGGTTGTGGCAGTGCTGACCTATCTGGGGCTGACAGCCATTGGTTTGATGCCGGTTGAGGCAAGTGCTCAATCTGTGCCGATCGATTGGTTGTTTGATCTGGAAATCAAGCTGATTTCATTTTTCTTTGCTGTTATTATGGTTCCGCTGGTTTATAGCCTGGTCGTTTTCAGGCGTAAAGAAGGCGATGAGACAGATTCTGTCCACATCGAGGGGAACACACCGCTAGAATTAACATGGACTGCCATCCCGTTGGTTATTGTTATCGCCCTGGGAATTATCGGAGCGGATAACCTTAAGCAGGTACGCGCTGTGGATCCGCAGGCTATCGAAGTAGGCGTAGTTGCTTTTCAATGGGGGTGGCGATTTGAATATCCTCAAGGGTTCACATCCAACAAATTGTATTTACCTGTTGATCAACAGGTTGTATTAAAAATGCAGAGCCAGGATGTTCTGCACTCTTTTTGGGTGCCTGAATTTCGTGTGAAACAGGATGTCGTTCCCGGGCGTGTTGAAGATTATCGAATTACCCCAACCCGGATTGGGGAATATAAAGTGCGATGTGCCGAAATTTGTGGAACCTCGCATGCTTATATGGAATCGCCTGTTATCGTCGTCAGCAAAGCGGATTATGAATCCTGGGTGACTCAGGAGGCCGCTACTGCAAAGGCTGAAGCACTTGCTTCTGCAGGCAAGCCGGATGCGAAGCGTGGTGAAAAACTCTACCAGGAGAGTGGTTGTAAAGCTTGCCATTCCTTGGATGGCGTCAAGAGTGTTGGCCCGACCTGGAAGGCATTATATGGGTCGCAAGTCAAGTTGGCTGATGGTAAATCAGTTGCAGCAGATGATGCATATATTGCAGAATCCATCAAATTGCCAGGAGCAAAGACAGTTGAAGGATTCCCTGCGAATGCGATGCCCAGCTTTGGATATTTGAACGATGGTCAAGTTGCTGACCTGGTAGCATTCATACAGACATTGAAATAGGAGTATTTGAATGAAAAAAAGCTCCTCACGCGGTTTTACAACCGCTCTTGGATTTTTTGTTGCTGGGTTGGTGGTTGGTACTCTGTTAGGCGTGCTTTTACACACGCTGACGACAGGCCAATTTTCAGCGAGTTATTTTGCTGATCTGCCTTCATGGCTATTAGGCTGTTTGTTGGCAGTAGTAGCTTTTCTCTACGGACTAGTTGGATATTCTGGAGTCGTGAGAGGTTTGTTGTGGCAGGTAGTCGGAACGCTGGTTGGTGCTTTTTTTGTTTCTCTGATTCGGCTGGCAATGGGTTTGAAGGTTTTTGATCTAACTACTTTTGGTTTTTCAGAACCAGCCTGGGTGGTTGGTGGATTGGTGGGGTCCATTACTTTTCTCGCGGGTGTAGGTGCCCTCACAGATTGGTTCAAATGGGCGCTGGGACAAAAAACATCTGATCACCACGAAGATGAATTGGGTTGGCAGAAGTATTTTGGCGTATCGCTTGATCATAAAGTAATCGGTATTCAATACACGTTTACATCATTACTTTTACTTAGCGTTGGCGGTTCCTTCGCTTTGATCTTCCGAACTGAGTTAGCCAAATCTGGGTTGGATTTTCTTACTCTGCAGTTGTACAACACATTGATGAGCTTACACGGGATGGTCATGATCGTCTCGTTGTTATTGGGAATTTCAGGAGTGGTAAATTACCTTGTACCCATGTTGATCGGTGCAAGAGATATGGCTTTCCCACGCTTAAATGCCTTTTCTTTTTGGATTGCCATCCCTGCGGCGGTTTTGCTGCTTTCAAGTTTAGCGCTGGGAGGATTTGATACCGGGTGGACAGGTTATCCGCCCCTTTCAGTTCGTGCGCCACTTGGTATGTCAATGTTTTTTGTTGGCGTATGGATTGCCGGCTGGTCATCCATATTAGGCGCGTTGAACTTGATCGTAACGGTACTTAGAATGCGTGCCAAGGGTATGATCGCTTTCCGCATGCCAATTCTTGTCTGGGCTTCCACGGCAACGGCTATCATTTCGCTAACCGCAACACAAATGATAGGACTTGCATTCCAGTTGGTACTTTTTCAACGAATGCTTGGAATGCCTTTCTTTGATGCTGCCAAAGGTGGAAATCCAATCCTTTTTCAACACCTGTTCTGGTTTTACTCGCATCCTGTGGTTTATGTTTTCGTGCTGCCAGGGTTGGGTACGATCAGCGAATTGCTGCCTGTTTTTGTCAGAAAACCGTTATTTGGGTATAAGTGGGTGGCTATGTCATCACTTGGGATTGCCCTGGTCGGTTTCCTGGTTTGGGCGCACCATATGTTCACGTCTGGTATGAACGAATATCTGCGGGTGCCTTTCATGTATAGTACTCTACTGGTTGCAGTTCCAACCGGGGTTAAATTCTTTTCCTGGGTGGCTACGCTCTGGCAAGGTAAACTTTCCCGCGATATACCAACCCCAATGTTATTTGTTTTGGGTGGGATCGTAGTCTTCTTGCTAGGCGGGTTGACTGGTCCGCCCAATGCCACGGTTTCGACCGATCTTCATTTGACGGATACTTATTTTATCGTTGGACATTTTCACGATACCATGTTTGGTGGCTACATTTACCCGTTTTTTGCGGCTTTATATTATTGGTTCCCCAAAGCAACTGGTAAACGGTTAAATGAAAAATTAGGTAAATGGCATTTCTGGTTGATGACCCCCTCGTTTTTTATCCTAACGCTTTTTATGATGCGCGTGGGCTTGCTCGGCATGCGACGACGTATTGCAGATTACGATCCTGCTCTGGGTTTTGATTTATGGCATCTATCAATGACGGTAGCCGCATTTGGAATTGCCTTTGCGATCTTGATCTTTTTCTACAATATTTACATCACGATCAAATCGGGAGAAAATACTCCCGGAAATATTTGGAAGTCACGTTCTCCGGAATGGCAGGTACCTTCACCGATGCCTGTGCATAACTATGAACATGAAATTGAAGTTGTGGGTGAGCCATATGACTACGGTCTACCTGGGTCAGTTTACGTAAATATGCACGCGGAGGAATAGAAGTGACACATCAAAATCATTCCGGCTCTTTCCGTCAGGGTTTGTTGGTATTCATTATTCTGGCATTCCTGACTTTTGTCGAGTTTTTCATCGCCATCACCAATCAATCGTTACTGCTACTTGGTGTAGTAGCCTTAATCAAGGCCGGGCTTGTACTTTATTATTACATGCACATATACAAGCTCATGGACCAGGAAGTTGTAACTGATCAAAATAGTAATGAATGGAAATTGGTTACAAACAGGCTTGGATTCTGGCTATTCATTTTATCGGATGCTTTTTTGTTTGCTGGCTTATTTGTTACGCGATTCAATTTACTCGGCTTAACCCGTCCGGATCTCAACCAATATTTGGGCTTGCTTGTAACGGGGGTTTTGCTGGTATCGAGTTTCTTTATGAATCGGGCAGAGACCCAAATGGGTAATGGTGATCAGAAAGGTTTCCTGATCAGTACAATTATTACTATGTTGTTAGGTATTGGATTTTTGGCTGGTGTAATTGGTGTGGAATGGCGCGATGCCCCATTTAGCGCGTCTGACAGCGCCGCCAGCGCGGTGTTTTTCATGATGACGGGTATGCATGCCTTCCATGTATTAACCGGCGTTATTTTCCTTGGGATTATTTTAAATAATGGTCGCCGAGGTCTTTATAGTGCTGAAAATCATTGGGCTGTCGAAGCTGCGACCGTATATTGGCATTTTATTGATGTAGTTTGGATTTTCTTCTATCCTGCGCTGTATTTGATTGGACGGCTGGCGTAAATTCTCCTAATAAAGGGGCGGCCAATAGCCTCCCCTTTATTATTGTTTGAGGTAAAAAATGTCACGTCGGATGATCAGTCGTTTTGCGGTTTCGATCGTTCTTGGATTAATAATTGCAATCGGGATCAATGAGCTCACTTTCTTGATTTTGAAGAGTGATGCTGGGCGTGGCCCTGAACGTGTCGTGTTATCCATCCCGGACGGTACGGCTGAGCGAATCGCAAAAGGCGAAGCCAATCCGGCAATTCCATCCAATATGGTATTTGTAGCTGGTGACACATTTGTTGTAATTAATCAAGATTCAGTCGATCATCGGCTGGGTGCCTTATTTATTCCATCGGGAACCTCAGCCAGTCTTGTATTGAGTGATGCCAATAATTTTGCATACCAATGTTCTTTTCAACCATCCAAAGTGTTTGGGATGGATGTGCGCGTATTTGAGGATGATGCAGTTGCCGCTCTGATGCTGCCGTATACAGGAGGTGAGCCCAGAACCCGTCACGCCGCTCTGGCCATCAATATTCAGGGGGGTGGGGGATTCGAAATCTGGCAATATAAGGGAAGAATTCCTGTGGCTGCCGATTTTTTGTTGCAAATGGGTGATCTTGGGATCTTTGCAGCCAAGGTGAAAT
>CAYWXS010000027.1:53058-67481 GCA_964462245.1 uncultured Anaerolinea sp. | reverse complement strand
CTTCTCCTCCTTTGAAAAGAGAGCCGGGGTCGGCGTCCCCGGCTCTCTCGATTCTACCACCTGGTTACGTTATAATGTGTCGTGCACCCTCAACAGGAGCACGTCACATTTTTTTTATTCAGGAGTCAATATGACAGTCCAAATCACTATTATCGGCCTTGGGCAGATCGGTACTTCCATCGGCCTATCTCTTGCCAGTCACTCTGATCGGGTTAAGCGAATTGGGTATGACCGCACATTGGAGATACAGAATAAAGCCAAAAGCCTGGGCGCATTTGACGCTGTAAAATTTAACCTACTCTCCGCCATAGAAGGTGCAGATGTTGTTTTATTGTGCGTCCCGCACGATCAGGTTGAAGCGACCCTCAAGCTGATTGCACTGGATCTACGCGAGGATGCAGTCGTGATGGATTTTTCTCCACAGAAATCCACATCCTATGAATGGTTTGCACAACACGTTCCAGCCGGACGACATTACATCGGTCTGGTTTCAACCATCAACCCCGAACTGCTTGATAAGAGCGAGAACGGGATCGAAGCTGCCGATGCAAAATTATTCCAGAAAGCCACAATCGGGGTTGCCGCACCAGCCGGAACATCCTCCGACGCTTTGAAATTGGCAGCTGATCTGGTGGACCTGATTGGAGGTCAGACTATCTTCCTGGATATGCTGGAGGCAGATGGAATGGAGATGTCTACCCACTTACTTCCTCAAGTCATATCGGCGGCACTCTTGAATGCCACTGTGGGACAACCTGGCTGGACTGAGGCTCGCCGTTTTGCTGGGCGTCCCTTTGCCCAGGCTACCTCTGCGCTGGGCGCGGATAGCATGGAAGGTTTGGCACAGGCTCTTTTACGTAACCCAGAGACGGCAAGTAATGCACTTAACAATGTCATCGGTGCCCTGACTCATATTCGTTCAGCAATCGAAAAAGGTGATGAAGCTGACCTGCAGAAACGACTGGACCTCGCGTTTTCTGATCGTGAGACCTGGCTCAACGACCGTTTTCGCGCTGATTGGAGTGGACCTGCTGAACATGATTCGCCCAAAGCGGGAGATATGCTCAAGCACATCTTCCTGGGTGGGCGACCAAAAAACAAGAAATAATTGGGATGCCCTTTTTTTGTTACATCCTCAAGTGTTCTGATGGAACATTTTATACGGGCTGGACAACCGATCCGCTTCGGCGTGAGAAACAACATAATGCCGGAACAGGCTCACGTTATACGCGTATGCGGCGTCCGGTAAAGATGATGTATGTAGAAGAACAACCTGACCGGACCAGCGCAATGAAGCGTGAAATTGCCATAAAAAAAATGTCGCGCGCAGCCAAGAGTAAACTAATCGGTTCAAGACCTGACGTTTAATGGAAAAATCCCTTGCAGTAATCGGGACCATCCCAGCTCTTGATTGGGATGGTCGCAAATCAGCAAATACGACAAAGGGGAAAACTTTTTACTCTGGATACTGGATATGCTCCGAACAGGGTTGCTTCCAGTATCCAGAGCTAACAACGCTAAATTCAACCGTTGAATATTGATGATATAATTTCAGCCGCTGAATTTTTCTATGGAACCTAATTACGAAACCACTCGCGATCTTTCTCTGCTCGACAATATTGAGCACCAACCGGATGTGACTCAAGCCGACCTGGCAACACAGCTGGGCATAGCCGTTGGCACAGTTAATTGGCATTTAAAACGCCTAATCTCCAAAGGTTATGTAAAAGTAATGCGTGCCGAACGCCGCAAGCTCCGTTACTTGATTACACCCGAGGGATTAGCTTTACGTGCCCGATTGACGGTGGATTATGTTGAACAACAGTTTAACCTTTACCGTCGCGTGCGCCTCAAAGTTAAAGAATATGTTGAACATGTGAAATCCAGTGGGTTTGACCGCTTGCGGCTGGTTGGTCAAGGCGACGTAGCTGATATCTGCCGCCTGACCTGCCTTGAACAAAATATCATCATCGTTGATCAACCCGGGATTCCCACATTGGAAGTACGTGGACTAAGCGTAGTCCTAACCAACCTGGAGGAAATTTGAACGCTTCGAGCAGCCAAAAGCATGTCGTTGTGACCGGTGGAGCTGGCTATATCGGTTCACTCCTCGCGGCCCAGCTCCTGCAGCAGGGACATCGTGTCACTGTAATCGATAACCTGCTCTTTGGTGGGGAATCGTTGATGACCTTTTTATCGCACCCAAATTTTCACTTTGCACGTGCAGACGTAACCGAAGCTCGCAGCTTGCGTGATTCACTGCCCCGCAACTGGCCCCACCCGGATGTAATTTTTCACCTGGCTGGAATTGTCGGTTTCCCCGCCTGCCAGGCCGTCGGGAAACAAGCTGCCTGGTTTTACAACGTGGATGCCACCAGGAATATTTTGGATCAGGCTGAAAGCCTGCATGTCAAGCGCTTCGTTTTCACATCCACTTATAGTGCCTACAGTGCTTCAGCAGATGGACAACCAGTAACAGAAGAATCCCCACTAAACCCACAATCCCTGTATGCTGAAACAAAAATTGGAGCTGAAAACATACTGCTGCCACAAGGCGCACTAGTTTTCCGTCTGGCAACGCTTTACGGAATTTCTCCGCGCACCCGCTTCGACCTGGTGGTCAATCAGTTTGTCCTGGATGCATTCATCAAACGCGAGTTGTTGATTTACCAACGCGGATATTCCCGTTCATTTATCCATGTTTTGGACGTGGTTAATGCATTGATCCTGAGTCTGGATGCACCCGATGAAAAAATACGCGGTCAGGTTTACAACCTGGGTACCGCTAATGGGAATTACACCAAAGACCAGATCGTGCAACTGATCATCAAGCGTCTGCCAGAAACCTTTATTCAATATAAAGATTTGACCTTCGGTGGTGATGTACGCGATATCAATGTATCGTTTGAAAAGATCCAGCACGAGCTTGGTTTCAAAGCTCATCTGACAGTCGACGACGGAGTGCGTGAAGTAGTCAATGCCCTGCGGCTGGGATTAATCCGCGAGCCACAGCACGAACGGTATCGAAACGCTCAGTTTATCGTCAGGTAATGAAAAATCTACAAGGAGAAAAACCATGGTGCTGAGCACGACAGACAACTTCTGGAAAAATAAACGTGTCGTAGTGACAGGCGGAGCCGGTTTTCTGGGTTCATTCGTGATTGCCAAACTTAAAGAACGTGGAGCAATAGATATTTTCATTCCACGCATCGAAGATTACAATCTGATTGACCGTGACGATATTCGGCGACTCTATAAAGACACACTGCAAGGAATAAACCCCAAAAATATGGTCGTTATTCATCTTGCGGCACACGTCGGCGGAATTGGCGCAAATAGAGAACATCCGGCTGAATTCTTTTATGATAACCTGATTATGGGCGTGGAATTAATGCACCAGGCCTGGCAAAACGGTGTGGGAAAATTCACTGCAATCGGTACAGTCTGCGCCTATCCCAAATTCACACCCGTGCCATTTAAAGAAGAAGACTTGTGGATTGGTTATCCCGAGGAAACAAACGCACCCTATGGCCTGGCAAAAAAGATGATGCTGGTGCAGTCTCAGGCTTATCGGGAACAATATGGTTTCAATTCGATCTTTCTACTGCCAGTTAATCTTTATGGACCAGGCGACAACTTCAACCCGGCTTCTTCACATGTCATCCCGGCCCTGATCCGAAAAGCTATCGAAGCTCAGGAACGCGGCGAAAAAGAAATCATAGTCTGGGGTGATGGCAGCCCCACCCGTGAATTCCTCTATGTGGAAGATGCCGCCGAAGGGATCGTGACCGCCACCGAAAAATTCAACGACTCCGAACCAGTAAATCTCGGTTCTGGCTTCGAAATCTCGATCAAAGATCTGACCGAAACAATTGTGCGCCTGACCGGATTTTCTGGCAAGCTGACCTGGGATGCAACCAAACCCAATGGGCAGCCACGCCGTGGATTGGATGTAAACCGGGCGCGTAATCGTTTTGGTTGGCAGGCAAGTATGCCCTTTGAAGCAGGTATGCAGCGCACAATTGAATGGTTTCGAAATAACCGTGACAAAATACGCTAACCAAATTCACAAAAACCCGCGCATGGTAGCCACAGAATAGAAGTATCTATACGCTTTGCCGCCGCGCGGAGCACCTCGGACATGATAAGCATGACTGAATTCGCAAAATATGAACCAACTACCGTCTACATCCGCCCCACCAGTGGATTTGCTGCACTAAACCTGGGTGATCTGTGGCATTACCGCGAACTGATCGTATTTATGATCTGGCGTGACATCAAGGTACGATACAAACAAACCTTGCTGGGTGCACTGTGGGCAGTCATCCAACCAGTGATGACCATGTTAGTTTTCAATTTTCTTTTCAATAACGTTGCAAAGGTTTCCTCTGACGGTATCCCGTACCCCATCTTTTCCTTTACTGCCTTGTTACCCTGGGGACTATTTACAACCGCGCTTAACACTGCCAGTCGCTCGTTGACTTCCAACCATAATATGATCACCAAGACCTATTTTCCTCGTCTGGTATTACCTATGGCTTCGGTACTGGGCGGGTTGGTGGATTTTGCGATTGCCTTTGCAATTTTATTTGTCATGATGCTTTATTATCATGTCACACCCTCCCTGACAGCACTCTGGGCAGTACCTGTGTTTATACTTCTCTCAATCATTACAGCCCTGGGTGTGGCGTTATGGCTCTCTGCCATTAACGTTCAATATCGGGATGTTGGCTATGCTCTTCCGTTCATCACCCAGTTCTGGCTATTTATCACACCTGTAGCTTATTCATCCAAAGTCATCTCGGATAAGTGGCAGTTCATCTATGCCCTCAACCCAATGGCCGGCGTGGTAAATGGCTTTCGGTGGGCACTGCTTGGGTCCGGTAATGCGCCAGATATGCTAGTAGCAATCTCGACTTGCATTGCGCTCGTCATTCTATTCACCGGATTGATCTACTTCCGCAACATGGAACGTACTTTCGCGGATACGATTTAACGAACCCAGCCTGACGCGAATCGAGAATAATTTATGACAATTGCCATCAAAGTTGAATCCATCAGCAAGCGTTACAAAATCGGCACGGCTCCCGGTAAGTTCCGCTATGGAATGTTGCGCGACCAGATCGCTGCCATTCCTCAAAAATTATTCAAACGAGATCATGGTCGGGCCGGGATTGATTACATCTGGGCACTTAAAGATGTCTCTTTCACCCTGGACGAAGGCCGTGTATTGGGCATTATCGGACGAAATGGGGCCGGAAAATCCACGTTACTAAAGGTTTTATCACGCGTTACCGAGCCTACCAAGGGCACTGTCAGTGTTCGGGGCAGGGTTGGTTCCCTGTTGGAAGTAGGTACAGGCTTTCACCCGGAATTGACAGGGCGTGACAATATTTATTTAAACGGTGCCATTCTGGGCATGAAGCGGGCTGAGATTGCCTCAAAATTTGATGAAATCGTGGATTTCTCTGAAGTCGCACAATTTATTGATACACCCGTTAAGCGTTATTCATCCGGCATGTATCTGCGCCTGGCTTTTGCCGTTGCCGCTCACCTGGAGCCGGAAATTCTGGTTGTAGATGAAGTCCTGGCAGTCGGCGATGCTGAATTCCAACGCAAATGCCTCGGAAAGATGAATGATGTTGCCGCACAGGGACGTACAGTTTTATTTGTCAGTCATAACATGAGTGCCATTCTGCGACTGACACAGGAAGCCATCGTTATGCAAAAAGGACAGTTGACACTGCGAGCACCCACCAATGAAGCAGTGGATTTTTATCTGACGTCAGGGCAGGCGCAGGCTGGCGAACGTGCCTGGAATGCCGATGATATCCCTGCGACTGCTGCACCCTTCCGTCCCATTGCGCTGAAAATCTTCGACCCACGGGGAGCGGTGGCAGATAGCGTCCGCTCGACCGAACCACTCAGCGTTGAAATGGAATATACACTCTCTGCGCCTGTTACCGGCTTAAGAGTGGGTATTTACCTCAGCACAGTCCGCGGCGAGTACGTATTCACATCCTTCGATGTGGATGACGCCGAACTTTACGAAAAACACTCGGTGCGTCAACCGGGTCACTATATCAGCCGCTGCCATATCCCCGGCGATCTCTTGAACGAAGGTCGGTACATCCTGGGCGTCAATGCCAGTTCATTTGGCGTCAAACGCTACTTTATGGACGAAAATGCCCTTGGATTCACAGTTGATCCTTCAGCCGCTCCTGGAATGCAGTGGGCTGAACAACGCCAGGGACCTATCCGGCCCCGCTTGGATTGGACCATCGAAAACCTCGGTGCTCACGTATAACCCGACCGGGTCATCCATAACAAAATCCAGACCATCCCGAACAAGAGCCAGGATTCTTTGGTTCTCTGGGAGTTGGCGTGGAAGAAAAACCATTGGCCGCGGATGAACGCGGAAAATGCGGATAAAACTGCACTTTTAGGTCATTTCTGTGTTTTGTATATGATTACGACAGTACTAAATTCAAGTTTCACGGAAAATCCCAAAGAGCCGATTATTGCATGACACTAAAAGACTTGCTCGGAAAAATCCCATATTCGGCTGAACTCTACGAGGCAATCCGCCCCGGACGACCCCAGACGCGCTACAACCTGACCCAGTTGGAACAGGCATTACCTGATGCACTGGAACAAGTGAGGCAATTTGCCGAAAAGGCACCTACTGGTAAGCGCATCGTTTTATTTGCTACCCTGCACTACTGGGTTGAGCAGGCTGTCATCATAGGGCTAACCCTGCGCGGTCTCGGGCACGATGTAACTATTGCCTATTTGCCGTATGGAGACTGGAGCAAACCAGTCAACAGTTTCGACTTGCGCCGGCAGGACTTGTATACGCGCCGGATTCTCGCCCCGGTGGCAGGATTAATTCATAGCATCTCATTGTTGGATGTTAAATCAACAAAAACCCTGTCGAATGAACTGGAACAGGCGGTTGAAAATGCCTCTGTGTTTGATACCATGTACACACTGCAAGTCGAGGATTTTGATAAAAATTCCGAGTTATACAAACTTCGACTTGAAAGAAATCGTGCTGCAGCTCTGGCTTCGCTGACCTATTTACTAACCAACCGCCCCGATACAGTTCTCATCCCCAATGGACTCGTAACCGAGCTGGGTATCTTCTACCAGGTAGCCCGACAGCTCGATTTAATGACGGTAACTTATGAATTCAATGACCAGCGCGAACAGATATGGTTGTCGCAAAACAATATCGTCATGCAGCAAAACACTGATTCGCTCTGGGCTGCCAGGGGCTCGATACCCCTGACAGAATCGCAACGGGAACAGATCGCTGGGCTGGAAAATGCCCGTACCAGTGCTGGCAAATACGGCAAGGGGACTCGCTTCTGGCAGGACGTTGCTTCGGTGGGTGGTGAAGCGCAGCGAGCGGCGCTCGGTCTCGATGAACGCCCAGTCGTTCTTCTAGCTACCAATGTGCTGGGCGATAGTCTTACACTCGGACGCAACATTTTCACCGCATCAATGGCAGAATGGATCACAAAAACAGTTCAATATTTTGCGACCCGCCCGGATGTTCAGCTGGTTGTACGTGTACACCCTGGTGAACGCCTGATGAAGGGACCCTCCAGTTTGGATGTGATCAATGCAGCCCTGCCGGTACTCCCGCAGCACATAAAACTGATTGAACCACTGGAAAAAGTTAATACCTACGACCTTATGGAGATTGCAGGCCTGGGATTGGCCTATACCACCACCGTCGGAATGGAAATGGCCATGCGCGGCGTACCTGTCATCCTTGCCGGGCAAACTCACTACCGTGGGAGGGGCTTCACGTATGACCCCGTCAGCTGGGACGAGTATTTTTCAGTTGCTGATACGTTGCTTTCCAATCTGCCAGCACAGCGCTTGACACAGGCCCAGGTGGAAACAGCCTGGAATTATGCTTATCGTTTTTTCTTTGATTTCCCCATGCCCTTTCCATGGCGCTTGATGCACTTTTGGAAAGACCTGGAACAATTGCCCCTTGGGGTTGTGCTTTCGGATGAAGGCCAGCAGGAATACGGTAAAACCTTTGATTATCTCGCCGGGCAACCACTCTCCTGGATTTAATATAAAAAGTACATGGTGCTGCGCATGACTGACACAAAACAAAAAGTTCGCGAATTTTATGATGAAATTGGTTGGCAACAGGAAGCCGACGGTAGTTATCAGAATGCCCGTTACGAAGACCTGCGACCGGTTTGTGCGGAATATATTCATAAGACACGCCTGCGAGTAAACGGGGGCTTGATCCCAACTGGAAAATTCCTGTTGGACGCAGGTTCCGGCCCGGTACAATATCAGGACTACCTGACCTATTCCCAGGGTTATGAAAAGCGCGTCTGCCTGGATATTTCAATCCAAGCCTTACGTGAAGCCCATGAACGTATAGGTGAACACGGTTTGTTTGTAGTCGGCGATCTGGCCAATTTACCGTTCAAGGCAGATGCCTTTGATGCCGAAGTTTCGATGCATGCCATCCATCATCTGGCATTGGAAGAACATCCACGCGCCTATGCGGAACTCTACCGCGTGCTCAAACCTGGCAGAACAGCAGCAATAGTCAACGGCTGGCATGAACCGCTTCTAAGCCGTATGGCAGAGCCTTTGATCGCTCTTATGCGGCGACTTTCGGGTAAGTCGGCCAAGAAAAAGAAAAACTGGCTGGATGAAGAAGCGCCCGCGGGAACTTTTGTTCGAAAAATGACACCAGAATGGCTCAAAAGCGAGATTGGCAGCCACATCCCGCTTGAGATCCGGCCATGGCGCAGCCTGTCCACACGCCTGCTGCGTTGGTTTGTTCACCCTAATCTGGGCGGAAAACAATTCCTGCGCCTGGTCTTCTGGCTTGAAGGTTCTTTTCCACGCTTTTTTGGTGAAAACGGGCAATATCCACTGATTGTCATCAAAAAAAACTGATCGTAAAAAAATATCTTGTTGCGCACGTTTCGCGCATTCACTTGAATTATTGATTTGACGCGATGTCTAAATATACTGATCAAACTTATCTTCCCACGCTTCGCGAAGAACTGGGATTATTCCATTCCTAAACCCATCAAGAGCTGGGTCCTATTTCGGCACGCTTCAGCGAAAATCCAACCCTGGAACAATTTATTAATTATTGCGAGTGGAAAAAATAACCAATGCTTTTCCGCTCCGCGCAAATAGCGGAAACCCCCGCTCCCATCTGGAGGCATCATGGACTGGAAAGACAAAGTAGTACTGATTACTGGCGGCACTGGTTCGTTTGGAAAAAAATTCATCAAACTATTGCTGGCTGAAAAACAACCTAAAAAAATCATCGTCTTTAGTCGTGACGAACTCAAGCAGCACGAAATGCGCGTGGGTGGATATGATCATCCTTCCTTACGCTACTTCATCGGTGACGTGCGCGACCGCGAACGGCTCGTACGCGCCATGCATGGAGTCAACATCGTGGTGCATGCAGCTGCACTTAAACAGGTTCCTGCCTGTGAATACAACCCGATGGAAGCCGTCAAAACTAACATCATGGGCACTTCCAACGTATTAGAAGCGGCTTTGGATGCGGGTGTCAGCAAAGTATTGGCGCTCAGTACTGATAAAGCCGTCAGTCCAGCCAACCTTTATGGTGGCACCAAGTTAGTCGCCGAAAAACTGGTGATTCAATCCAATAACTACGCGGCTGGTTCGGGTACGCGCTATGCCTGCGTGCGCTACGGCAATGTCGTTGGTTCACGCGGCTCAGTGGTGCCCCTGTTTATCAAAATGCGCTCCAGCGGCAAAATCACCATTACCGATGAACGCATGACCCGTTTCTGGCTTTCACTGGAACAGGGCGTACATTTTGTGATGACCTGCATTGAACAAATGGAAGGCGGCGAGGTCTTTGTACCAAAAATTCCCAGCACAAAAGTCATCGACCTGGCTCGCGCGATTGCTCCAGAGGCTCAAATCGACATCATCGGTATCCGTCCCGGTGAAAAGCTGCATGAAGACCTGCTTTCCGAAGACGAAGCACGCAACGCCGTTGAGCGTGAAACTATGTTCATCATCAAGCCACCCGAAACACTCTGGGATCGGACACAACTCTACACCGGAAAGCCGCTACCGGAAGGCTTTTCATATACCAGTGATAACAATAGCGAATGGCTGGATGTGGAAGGTATTAAAAGATATATCGCCCCATTTGAAGCAGATTTTTCCAACGGCAAGCTGGAAGGCTAAGGGGCTGAGCATGTCGCGCATATTAGTGACTGGTGCTTCCGGGTTACTCGGCCTCAACCTATCCCTGCTTGAAACTGGCAGGCATACCATCATTGGCCTTGATCGAAATAAATTGGATGGGACACCTTTTGAGCTTATTCGAGCCAACCTGCTCGATTATCAAGCTATTGACCGTATTCTTGAGACTGTCAAACCAGATGCAGTCATTCATACCGCGGCCAATGCCAATGTTGATGCTTGCGAAATCGACCCACAAGGAGCTCAGCGCCTGAATGCCGAGTTACCTGGCGAACTGGCTGAAGCCTGTGCAAAACACAGCATGCGCCTGGTGCATATCTCAACTGATGCAGTCTTTGATGGTACCCTTGACCGGGCCTATACTGAAAACGATTTGCCCAATCCACTCGGGATCTATGCACAAACCAAACTGGCGGGTGAGCAGAGCGTCCTATCTGCCAACCCACAGGCGATCGTGGCACGCGTTAACTTTTTCGGGTGGAGTCTATCCGGTACCCGCTCACTCTCAGAATTTTTCTTCAATAAATTGTCGTCTGGAGAGCAATGTAATGGATTCACAGATGTGCATTTTTGCCCGTTGTTCGTTGGCGATCTGGCGGATACACTCTGTCTGATGCTGGATAAGGGGCTTTCAGGTCTGTATCATGTAGTCGGAGCTGAGGCTTTATCCAAGTACGCATTTGGACAAAAAATTGCACAGCAGTTTGGATTTGACCCAACATTGGTTATCCCCAGATCTGTCGAAGATTCCGGCTTAATAGCCCGGCGTTCCCACAACTTACGGATGTCCATCCACAAGTTATCCACAGATTTAGGTTCAGAAATCCCCAGCGTATCCACCGGAATCACGAAGTTCTATACACAGGCTCAACAGGGTTATCCACAGAAAATGCGTAGTTATCAACAGATTTAGGGCTAATAATCCCAAAATACGCACAAAACTCATTCCCACAAGAACTGGGATTATTTCATCCTACAAGAACTGTATTTGATTATTCGAAAAATTGCAATCTGCTTCGCAAAGTGAGGAAAGTATGGAATTAAAAATTGGAAACCGGAGCATTGGCCCCAACCATCCCACCTATTTCATCGCAGATATCGCTGCCAATCACGACGGCGATCTGGAAAGAGCAAAGTTGCTAATCCACCTGGCGAAAGAAGCCGGAGCGGATGCAGCCAAGTTTCAGAACTTCCAGGCGCCCAAGATCGTCTCGGATTATGGCTTTACCCATATGAATAGCCAGGTCAGCCATCAGGCAGCCTGGAAAAAGTCAGTATTTCAAGTTTATTCAGAAGCTTCGGTACCACTAGGGTGGACACCTATTCTTGTGGAAGAATGCAATGAGATTGGGATTGATTATTTCACAAGCCCATATGATTTCGAATCAATTGATGCAGTTGATCCTTACTTGCCAGCTTACAAAATTGGTTCGGGTGAGATCGATTGGATCGAATCACTGGAGTTGATGGCATCCAAAGGTAAGCCGGTTTTATTAGCGACCGGGGCTGCCAACATTGGCGAAGTTCAAAAAGCTGTGCATGCCATCTTGGCAATCAACAAACAGTTGGTTCTGATGCAATGCAACACCAATTACACAGCCAGCCCGGAGAATTACGATTTTATTAATTTGAATGTACTCAAAACCTACGCAAGCATGTTCCCTAATGTAACGCTCGGATTGTCCGACCACACCCATGGAAATGCCACCGTTTTAGGCGCAGTGGCACTTGGTGCACGCGTGGTGGAACGCCATTTTACCGACAGCAACAACCGTGAAGGTCCCGATCACAAGTTTGCCATGAACCCTGAGGCATGGTTGCACATGGTAGCCGAAACCCGCCAACTGGAACGAGCTCTGGGTACTGCTGACAAATTCATCGGTGGTAACGAACAGGATACTCAGGTAGTACAACGCCGCTGCCTGCGGGCCGCCCGCGAGATTAAAGCTGGCGAAACCTTCACCCGTGATATGATCGATGTTCTTCGACCAGCAACTCCTGGCGCAATCAAACCAGATCAGGTTACAAACGTGGTGGGGACAAAAGCCCTGCACGATTTGCCGTTCGGCAAGGAATTACGTTGGACAGATCTGGGTGCTTAAGAAGCATCCTACAGGAGCCGCTTCGCGTGAAAATAATATATTTCTCGCTCGATTACACCCCGCATGACCATCGTTTTTTATCTGCGCTGGCAGAATCGGAACACGAAGTTTTTTATGTTCGCTTACAGCGCGGAGCGCGCCAAACTGAAGGTCGCCCTGTCCCTTCAGAAATTCATCAAGTCCAATGGCTGGGTGGACGCCCCGACGCTTCGCGACTTTTTGTCTGGCGCGATGTCCCTGCGCTGGTATGGGATTTTCAACGCCTGATACGAACGATTAAGCCCGATCTTGTACACGCAGGACCCATTCAAACCTGCGCCTTCATCGCCAGCCTGGCTTGCGCAGGCACCATCCCGATTCTGTGCATGTCCTGGGGCTTCGACTTAATGAAGGACGTGGAACGTGGTCGTTGGTGGCGATTTGCTACCCGGTATACACTTAAACACAGTAATTACTTCATTAGCGACGCTTACGTGACTCGTGATAAAGCCATAGCTTATGGTATGCAGCCGGACAAAACTGTTGTGTTTCCCTGGGGAGTAGATCTTTCCCACTTCAGCCCAAAAGCGCTTCACGAAAACGGGGCGGATTCCATATACCCAAACAATCCCGAGCAGGAAGGCTTCACGCTATTTTGCAACCGCAGCTGGGAACTGAATTACGGTCTGGATGTGTTGGCTAAAGCCTTTGTTATTGCTGCGCAACAAAACCCACAGCTCAGTCTGCTGCTATTGGCTGGCGGTTCACAGGGTCCCGTTATCCGTAAGATTCTGGCGGATGGCGGTGTTATGGAACGGGTGACCTTTGCCGGGCAAATCGGTCAAAAAGAACTGCCTTATTATTATCGAATGGCTGACCTGTATATATCCGCTTCGCATGTGGACGGTTCATCTGTCTCATTGATGGAAGCACTGGCTTGCGGGCTGCCTTGCCTGGTTTCGGATATCCCCGCCAATAAGGAATGGGTGATCGAAGACCGGAATGGCTGGCTCTTCCCGGATGGGGATGTCAACACACTGGCAGCAAAGATCCTTTCAGCAGCGGAACATCGTACCGACCTGCCAGCAATTGGTCTG
Source organism: uncultured Anaerolinea sp. (assembly GCA_964462245.1). Lineage (GTDB taxonomy): Bacteria > Chloroflexota > Anaerolineae > Anaerolineales > Villigracilaceae > UBA5195. Next base: position 54,055 of record CAYWXS010000027.1, on the reverse strand, counting down.
CATGCCCGACAAACTGCCGAAGAAAAAGCCAACTGGCCTAACAATTTTAAGAAACTCCTGGCTGCATACGAGGAGACTGTCAAATATGCCTGAACCTGACGGGAAACTGGAGCCGCGCACAAAAACAGTTGCCATTATTCAAGGGCGAATGGGATCATCGCGCCTGCCCGGCAAGGTTTTACTGGATATAGCGGGTAAACCCATGCTCCAGCATGTTCTTGAACGCACCCAACGCGCCCGCAGTCTGGATCAGGTTGTCGTCGCCACCAGCAGCGACCCATCCGATGATCCTATTGCCGATTTCTGCCTGCAAGCGTCAATAGGAGTAGTCTGTTCGCGGGGTTCTCTGCATGATGTCCTTGACCGCTATTATCAAGCAGCCCTGACCCAAAACGCCAAAATACTTGTACGAATCACAGCCGACTGCCCGATGATCGACCCGGATTTGATTGATGAAACGGTCAAGTTGGTCACAACCCCGGTGGATTTTGCGGCTAACCGACTGCCGCCCCCATTTAAACGCACTTTCCCAATCGGCCTGGATGTCGAAGTCTGTACTTTTGATGCTTTAGAGCATGCCTGGCTCGAATCGAAAGAAACTTTTCACCGCGAACATGTCATGCCTTACCTTTATGAGGGTGTCACCCTTTCTGCAAGCTTCTCTGTTTCGCGCCCACCGCGAAGCGTTGCGACAGGTCAGTCCCTACGTGGCTTTAACATTGCTGTCTTAAATCACGAGCCAGACCATGGCTCTTTGCGCTGGACGGTAGATACACCCGAAGATTTGACATTTGCACGGGAAATTTTTGCCAGGTTGAATGGGAAACCAGAATTTACCTGGTACGACATTCTCGAGATTATCCGCAAAGAACCGGAGTTGGCAGAAATTAACGCAGAAGTTCGCCATAAAACAATGACTGAAGTAGACGAAAGAGCCCAAAAATCCCAATCCGGAGCTGGGATTATTCCATCCCAATCAAGAACCAGGATTATTCCA
>CAYWXS010000027.1:0-52958 GCA_964462245.1 uncultured Anaerolinea sp. | reverse complement strand
TCCTAATCAAGAACCAGGATTATTCCATCCTAATCAAGAACCAGGATTATTCCATCCTAATCAAGAACCAGGATTATTCCATGACAACATTCCTGACGATTTTCTCTGCTCCCAAACCTTTTACAGACCCACACATTGCCATCATTCAGCGCAATGCCATAACTTCCTGGACGAAACTCCCGGATGTAATAGTGGTTCTGTTGGGTGACGAACCAGGTCTGGCAGAGATAGCCCTGGAATTGGGTGTAATACACATCCGAACAATTCCACGCAGTCCAAGCGGAGCACCGCTTATGGATGCCATGTTCCGGCAAACGCGCGAAATCAGCCCAAGCCAGCTCTACTGTATTGTCAACGCGGACATTATCCTATTCCCAGACATGTTGGAAACTGCTCGACAGGTGGCCGCCAGATTGCAGAAATTTGTGCTGCTCGGACAGCGCTGGGATATGGACATATCCACTTTGATTGACTTCGATTCGTCGACTAATCGCCTGCTCTCAACCGCTGCGCGAAACCAGGGGCATTTGCATCGACCGGCAGGCTCGGATTACTTTTTATTTCCCGATGCGTGTTATACAGACCTGCCTGCTTTTACTATCGGGCGGGCGGGTTGGGATAACTGGATGATCTATCACGCCCGGAAAAATAATTTTCCTGCAATTGATGCCACCCAGGACATTACCATCATCCACCAAAACCACGACTATGCCCACCTACCTGGCGGGCAACCCCATTACAAACACCCGGAAACGGATGTTAACATTCGCCTGGCAGGTGGTCGCCCTATGACGCGTTTTACTCTGTTGGATACCGACTATCGACTGGAAAAAGGGCAGATATTGCCTCAAAGAATGAATAGTGCGCGCCTGTGGCGCCGAATCGAAGCCTGGCCTCTTTTGAAACTCGGCCGCTTCGGGAAGCGTCTGTCAAATATCTTTTGGCGCCTGGGCAAAGTATTTCTTCCCAATAAATAGCTGTGATTACACTTCGCGGAAGCAACAGCTTCGCGAAAAACATATCCTTCCCACAATAGCTGGGATTATTCCATACCATGATTGGGCGGATGCCATCCGTCCCTACAAGTCCGCATCCCATACTGCACCGCTTTGCGAAAAACTGGGATTATTCTATAAGAAGGTACCCCATGCGTAAAGGCCAAAATCCAGCCAAATTTGTCAATCAGGTCGTAAAACCTGAGCGTATCACCGTTGCGCTGCTCAATTACATTCCCTTTATTAGCGGATTCTATGCTGAGGCACTGGACGTGCTTAAAGTCAGCCTGGAATCGATGCGAAATGACCCTGGACTACCCTTTGACCTGTTGGTCTTCGATAACGGTTCCTGTCCGGAAGTACGCGATTTTTTAGTTGCCGAAAAAGAAGCCGGTCGCATTCAATACCTTTTGCTCTCCGAGAAGAACCTGGGCAAAGGTGGCGCTTGGAACATCATGCTGGCAGGCGCTCCCGGAGAAATCATCTCATATACCGATAGCGATGTACTTTTTTACCCCCAATGGCTTGCGCGTTCCGTCGAATTGCTCGAAACCTTCCCCAATGTAGGCATGGTCACCGGGCGCCCCTTTCGCACAAATCCAGATTTTCACAGCTCCACCCGCAACTGGGCAACTGCGGCAAAAGATGTCACCATCGAAACCGGAACATTTATTCCCTGGGAAACCTTCTGGGAATTCAATCGCTCACTCGGGCAGGATGAAACTGAAAACCGCAAAATCTATACTGAAACCCAGGATTGGAAGATCAGCTATAAAGGTCTGACAGCCATGGCAGGCGCATCCCACTGGCAGTTTACCGCTTTCAAATCAACCTTGGGACGGTTTTTACCTTTTGACATGGACAAACCCATGGGGCAGGTTAAACAGCTTGACCTGCGCATGAATGAAGGGGGCCTGCTGCGCTTGATGCTTTCTGACCCTTTGACAATGAATTTATCTAACACAACTGATTACGTCCGTGGTAAAACCAATCCAAAACCAGGTCCTGCAAATAAGCGTTCGACTGGTTTAGTCCGTCGACTGGTTAATACCCCCCCACTGAAAAAATTATTACTTGCAATTTATGACCAGATCTTTAGATGGTATTACTCGTAATTTCTTTATAGAACTCAACAGCGCGTAACATGCTGCTCTCATATTCTGCCCGCTCTGCGATTATAGCTGCATTTTTTTCAGCAGCCTTCTGGCGCAGGGCGGGTTCGTTTATCCCGCGTAGAATGGCCGAAGCCAGTAATTGAGGGTCAGTTGCATCTACCAGTAACCCATTTTGCCCGGGTGTGATCCACTCACGGATGGAATCGAGATCACCCGCCACGGGGAAACAGCCACATGCCATGGCCTCGAGCAGGCTATTTGGAGTCCCATCATGCGTTGTGGGCGATACTACCACTTGCGATGATCGGAATAAATCTGCCAGTTGAGCCTGCGGAAGAGCGGGTAGCAGATCAACTGAAGCGCCAATCCCCAGGTCTTTTATCCATGCCAGAACCTGGTTTTCAGCATTCATTGCCGGGCAAACAAAACGAGCATCGGGTCTTTCCTTCAACACCAATGGAATAGCACGAAAAAAAGCTTCGTTGCAAACATAAGCCCTGAACCCGCGCGGGTTAACCACCAGCGGACGCTTCTCTGCAGATGCGACAGCGTTCGTGTAAAAAACATCTGCCCGGATGCCACCACTGCCAGGAATGACCAGATTGGGCTTTTGTGTTGAAAAACCCCATTTCTGACCCAGATCGATATCCCTCTGACAGTCAGCATGCAATGCATCCGCAACTTTTAGTGTCCACTGGGTATAATGGCGCATCAAGGGAGTGGATGGGGCGTGCAGTGTAAAGTCATTACCCCAAACAGAGACAAGTAGTGGCGCTAGACCACTCGCATCTGCAGACAACATCCCCTCGTAAGGAATGCGCATGGCATGCACGAGGTCGGGCTGAGTGCGTTGAATCATAGCGCGCAAACGACCGGCGGCACCGGGAATAGTCACAGGACCCAGCCACTGTCTGATGGCGGTGCGCAATTGCAGTGTTGAGGCTCCCCAGAGACGGCTTTTCCTGTTAGGCGTCTTTGAACTGGTTGAAGACTTGACCCCGGAAAAGGCCACAGGAACAACCTCCATTTCTCGCAGCTTAATATCCGGCTGACAGGCAAATGTGGAGGCCAGAAATACTTCATCACCGCGATCTATGAAATAGCGGATCCAATTCAGAGCTGTGGGTGAACGACCATCTGCCACAAATAATAAACGCATTAATTAACCTTCAATCTCATCTACCAGGTTGTAAGTAATGGAATTATTCCGATCACTGTACGGGACCATCCCAGTTCTTCTCGAATTGTGGGACGCTTCACGAAATTCCCAGGGATTCATTTTTCGCGAAGCGTAAACCACATGCGTCCCAAAAAATTTTCACCTTTTAGAAATTGGTGAAAAATTGCCACAAGTACATGTTGAACAATTAAGAGCATTAATAGCAGTGACAAAGTCCCGTGCCAGACACGTGCCGGATAAACATAAAAATCAGTTGGGATCGCCGCAGCCGGGCTACCTGCTGCGCGAAACCAGATAATAGTAAACAAATTGGCAGGCAGGGCAATCGCAATACCCAGGACGGCCATCAAAGCGGTCAATAGATATAACAAAGGATGAACATAAACACTAAGTTGATCCAGGAAAGGGGCTTTTTTTACGACAAGTTTTGTAGCTGAACCTGTGCGTCTCGCACGCTTTGCGAAAACTAACATCCGCAAAATATAGCGTATAAGTACTATCACCAAAATAGCAATCCCAAGGATTATGTGAATTGAAAGGGGAATAAGTTTTCCCCCTGCTGTCCCTTTTGCCTGTGTACTCAGGCTGGCCAATCCAATGCCAAAGGTAATAAAAATCAACAGCGCCATCAACCAGTGCAGGCTAACCCAGAGTGGGCGGTATTTTTGTTTTGCAGACATGTCTCTTTTTTCAATCATTCCCTCAAGTATACCCCGTGAAGTATGCAAAAAATAATTAGGGCAACGATGAAACCGTCGCAATCAAGAGCTGGGATTATTCCGTCAAAATCAAATATGTTGGCGGAATAATTTCGCATTACGCTTTTACTAATTCCGCTTTTCATCCATCAAACTCATGGCTCTTTCAGCCATTGCAGTAATGGTCAGGCTGGGATTTACACCTACATTAGCCGGAATGGCAGACCCATCCAAAATAAACAAACCGGGGTAACCAAATACTTCATGCCTATCATCGATAACTCCCTGCTCCGCATTTGCCCCAATAGGACAACCACCAAGAATATGAGCCGTGACCGACATATTGAGTACACTTTCCAACAACGCATTATGCGGGATACCACGCGAAATTTCTGCAAATGTACGAGCTGCCAGATTGGCTTCAGGAATGTAGGTTGGAGGCGATTTTCCGGAGGGTGTGCCGGATAGCAATCCCTTTCGGAATGCCGTAAATAAACCACGCCCCCAACGAAATGCCATCTGGTTATCCAGGCTTTGCATCACCGAAATAAGCGTAATACGTTTATGCCAATCTTTGGAAACACGTAATGACGCGGTTGCTTCAAGTGGGTGAATAATAAATTGCAACAATGTCTTGACGGCACGGGAGAATGGACGGGCGCCATCCATCAACGGGCCGGAATAAAGCTTCATAAACCAGTAACTGGCTGGCAAGCGATTCTGCGTAACGTGGGTATGCTGATTGGGATGGAAATCCGAGGAGATCGCAGGGCCATGGCTCATATCTACAGATGGGTCAGACGAAAGAACTCCTGTAATGGCTTCGGAATTTGTACGCACACGCTTCCCAAGCATGGGTGAAAGCCTGGTGAGCGCACCTTGTTCACGTGATCGGAATAATAATTCCAGGGTACCCAGTACTCCAGCAGCCAAAATCACACGTGGAGCAGAAATAGGGGAATATTTTTCCCCGGTCAGGGGATTATTCATTTCGAGTACATATCCGCCCGGTACAGGTTGGATTAAATTAACCTTATGTTCAGGGAAAATTTGCACTCCCTGTTTTTCAGCCAGGTAAAGATAATTTTGATCCAGTGAATTTTTTGCTCCAATTGCGCAACCTGCCAGGCATGCACCACACTGGATACAGCCGTTTCGCACAGGACCTTGCCCATCAAAAAACGGGTCTGGCGTATTTTCTTCGCCAAAATATATTCCCAAAGGAACCGGGCCGTAGGTTTGAGAAACATTCAAAACTTCAGCTGTCTTTTTTAAATATGTGTCCTGTAAGTGCAGAGTTGGACAGGTCACACGCCCAAGCATACGAGCAGCGGTTTGATAATGTGGTTTCAGTTCAGCCTGCCAATCCCGTCCAGTTGTTGCCCAAACTGGGTCATTATAAAAACCAGCTCTGGGCTCCAACAATACAGCCGCGTAAACCAGACTGCCCCCTCCAACCCCAACACCCCCAACTATATTGACATGTTGAAAAAAGCGCTGCGTAAAAAAGCCCTTCATTCCCAGGGATGGCATCCAAAAGAGATGCTGGGGATATTGATTAGCTTTTTCCATGTCCACTCGCGACACTCGTCTGCCCATTTCAACCACAGCCACACGATAACCTTTTTCAGATGGAATAATCCCAGCTCTTGATTGAGATAAACGAAAGGCAGCTACGCTGCCTCCAAAACCAGAGCCAATCACGATGGCATCAAAATCCATTGAAATCACCCTAACCTTTCATTTTTTCGTAAAATAAACGGGAAAGCTAATCCGCGTAAACCTGGCAAATTTGCAATCGTCATCCCAAGCAAGCTGTCCTGATCCAGGCTCCGCAATTCATCCACCACGTACATCCAGGGAAAAGGGTTACCCGGAAGATAGTGCAGGGACAAACCATTTTCTCCATCAATGAACGAACGAGCTGTGACCAATTCCATTGGAAAAAGCTTATGGAATAATCCCAGCTCTTGATTGTGACTCAATGCCCCGCTACGCACGACAATATTGATCGCAGTCTTATCAGCAGTAAATTCCTTGCCCCACCAACCCCCAAGCCCACTGAGCGCCAGGGCTGGTCCAGCCGAGCTTCTCAGCCAGGCGGGACCGACAAAAGCAGCACGGTATACTCCTGTCAAAAATGCCGGGTCCGGAATAGACAGAGACGCAAATAAATTACGAAACTGTTTGAGTTTCATGGTATTCATTTCGGCAATTGAAATCCCTGTGTTGCCTCGGGTCTGGACAGTCATAGGAAACCTCCACGAATTTTTCATCCCAATCCATAGATGGGATGGTCCCGATCGCTGGACGGGATTATTTCATCCCACGCTTTGCGAAAAGCTGGGATGGTCCCGATCACTGCACGGGATTATTTCATCCCACGCTTTGCGAAGAGCTGGGATTATTTCATAAATTATACACGCGCGGTCTTCGGATTGGCATTGGATAAAACAAGAATTTACAATTTGATAAGTGGATTTATTCCAACATATAAGCTGGTTGTCTTTTCTTGGACACAGACCGTTATAATAATACAGTGTACTCACATTTGCTCGGATTGTTCCATCCCACGCTTCTGGTGCACACCTCTAATCGTTTAAACCAGGAGCAATGATGGAAATCCAACTCAAATTAAAAGCCGATCCCGGGTTCAGTCCCAATCAGAAGCTGGGATTATTTTATGCGGGATACGCGAAGCGAAGGAAAAAAACATGATCTTTGAAGTGTGTGTGGATTCAGTCGAAGGTGCCCTTGCGGCACAGGCAGCCGGGGCGGAACGGATTGAACTTTGTGCCAACCTGGTGGAAGGCGGCACCACCCCCAGCCAGGGCATGCTGGAGCTAGCCCGACGTTCCGTCAGCCTGGCTATTAATGTCATCATCCGTCCACGAGGTGGCGATTTTTGTTACAGTGGGTTGGAATTGGAAACCATGCGGCTGGATATCCTGGCTGCAAAAGAAGCAGGCGCTAATGGGATTGTGCTGGGTTTACTCAACCCAGACGGAAGTATTGACCGGGAGCGAACCCAACGCCTGGTAAAAACCGCCCGCCCACTCAGTGTCACCTTTCACCGTGCCTTTGATCTTTGCCGTGACCCAGCCGAAGCCCTGGAAACCCTTTGCGAACTGGGCATCGAGCGCGTTCTAACTTCAGGTCAAAAACCCAGCGCACTGGAAGGTGCGGCTTGCATCGCTGCCCTGCAACAGCAAGCTGCCGGAAGGATAATTATCCTGGCTGGTGGTGGAGTCAATGCTGAAAATATCGCTACCCTGGTGGCGCAGACTGGTGTAAATGAAGTGCACTTCGCTGCCCGTAAAACACTTGATAGCCCAATGCGCTTTCGCAACACCAATTGTTTTATGGGAAAAACCTATCAACCGGATGAATATATTCGTAAAGAGACGGATTTGACGAGTATCGAAAAAGTTATTCGCGCAGCAACGGACCCACATCGCTCCGAGTAACTTCTAACCATGGTTGCAAAACCAATTCTAATTTCTAAAACGATCAGGTAATCCACGCTTCGCGCATAAAGCCTTCCCAGATGATTGAGAAGGCTTTATTGATTTGCCCTGAAGCCTTCTCTGAAGGAATTTCCCCGCATTTGGACCCACGGTCGGGGATTTGGTATGCATGGGAAATCAGAATACGAACACATATTATAAGATTTAGCACAAAAAACTGAACCATTCGCCAACTTACACATTTCTGTTGAGACATTGTCGTAACCAGCCGGAAAAATTGCACGTGCTTTCAAAGTACCCACATCAATGGAACTGGCTAGTGTGTAAAAAAGAAATACCAATAAACTTACTCCGATAATTATCACCATCAGCTTATTTGCCGGTTTGATCCGAATGATAAGCAGATGCAGCAATATCGCTATGGGTAAAAAGATTGTGGGGATTAAAAAGCCATATCCAAACCTGAAATCGGGGGCAGAGAAAAACCAGAATAAGGTACCCAAGTAAGCACCCAACCAGGCTAGAAAAATCCGATTAGTAATAATCTTTAATTTCCAACCTGGAATGGTTGCAAAAACTGAAAAAATGGCTGCAAAAAATATCCCCTTGCGATTAATAGTCTGATCTGACAACCAGGCTGGAAACCATTTCAAAAACGACATGCTCAAGACCTGATCTGGGCTCAGACGCGGAAAGCGAGCCCATGCCAGAATGGCCAGTCTATCCTGGTCGGCCCTTGCAAAAGGTACCTTCCAATCAAAATTGAAAATATCAACTGCGGGAAAAGGGTAAAGCATGTAACCGGATAGGATAATATTACGGACTATAAAAGGCAACAGAATAAAAATACCGATCAACAGATAGACAAGTACATAACCCTTTTGTTTCCGATTGACCTCATTGTAGACAATCAACAGTACCAGAAAAATGATTGGAATACTGGAAAATTTGACTGTCAGTGCGAAAAAAGTGAACAGTACAATCAAAAAAGGGTTAAAGGGATGGACACCTTCAAGGTTTTCAATCCAAAGGATGATCACCAACCAGATTAACAGACTGGCGGGCATGTCCGTACCAGGTGAGGATACCTCTGCACCCAGCAAATAAAACGCAAGTGGAATAAACAATAGCTTTAATATTCCTGCAAGCGAATAATTGGCACGCTTCGCGAGGGTTTTCTCCAAACCATCCCAGAGAACTAATAATATGAGCAGGAAAAAAACACCTGGAACCAGGTGAAATGATCCCAGATTGAGAAATGAAAAACTGAAAAGAGCATTTGCGATAAACCAGGCAGAATTAAATGCCAGGCGCCCATGCAAATTTCCAAGCCCGGGAACAGCCGGAAATGTTTCGATCCAATGTATAGCCTGGGCATGATAAATATTTGTGTCTGGATTTACAGGGCGATGTGTACTATTTTCAAGAAGAATGAGCACTACCAGAAATAATAAAATCGACGAAATTGTGGAACGTTTCGCACGGAAAATGGAAGGCCATTCAATCGTCCCCTTCAAAAGTATAGCAATGGCACCTGCCATGAAAACAAGATTAAGAATAATGCCTACATTAAATAATAGTGAATAGAATGAAGCAAGAACTGTCAACAGCACCAACCCGGATAAACTTACAAGTGGGAAAACCGGCAACTCAGCTTGAATACCCATCCTTAATTGCACTTGCTTAAGGAAAAAACAACCATATATATAGCATATTGCCAGTATATACAGCCAGATGGCTATGGTAACAAGCATAGAGTTCTCCGACCATGCGAATTGGATATCATTCATCCCAACCCAGAGCTGGGATTATTCCACTATACATGCACACTTTGCGGAGCGATATGCTAAGCAAAGCGGATTTTCCCAAGTTTTTCCTGGCTCAACCATGCTTCGCGAAAGCATGGAATTTCATGCAATTCACGATGAGTGTTGAGCCAGGAACCTTTGTATGTAAAAGACTGGATAGAATCAGTGACCGACTAAGAAACTCTGAAAACCTGATTTATTCAGAATACTCACTTTGTAAGACCTGGAATGATTTTATATGCCGTGCGCGGTTAAGAGTTCGGCGCGCCTTCAATTACCGCATCCACCATCGCCAGAATATTCTCGGGTGGCACATCATCCATGATTGTATGAACTGGAGCCAGCATATAACCGCCGCCAGGCGCTAATATTTCCTGAACACGCCTGACCTCATCCCGTACTTCAGCGGGTGTTCCAGTTGGCAATACACGATGGGTGTCAACCGCCCCACAAAAAGTGAGCTTGTCGCCATAGCGTTTTTTCAGCTCTGGCAGATCAGACATTTTTCCAGCCGAGGTCTGAATAGGGTTGAGAATGTCCACCCCAATTTCGATAAAATCCGGGATCAGGTCAAAAACATCACCATCAGTGTGGAAAAATACCTTGGCGTTGGTGCGCTGTTTGATAAACTGGATAAAATCCGCATGCATCGGTTTGAGCATGCGCCGATACATTTTGGGTGAGATCATCAGGCTGGCCTGTGTTCCCAGGTCATCGCCAATCTTGATGATGTCAATATTTTCGCCGGCTTCTTCCAGAAAATGTCCCATGAGTATTTTGCACAGATCTGTAATTTTTAATAGAAGTGCTTCGGCAAAATCCGGGTGAAGACTCATATTCATTAAAAAGTTAGCCAATCCCTGCATAGCATGCGCCCGCTCAAACGGGAACAACAACCAGGGCGTCCCAATTACAGCATAATTGGTATCTTTGTGTAAAGCCCGCGCCTGCGCCCGAACATGAGCCACACGGGTTGGGTCGTTCATATCCGGCCACTCAAAGTCTTCAATTTCTTTCAGCGTCGTTGCTTCTTGAAATGGATGTACGCCCGGATACCATACTCCCGGGGAAGTCTCAGATTGTCCACCCTTCCAATCATCGATGAATGGGCTGCCCTGGGGCCGATTCTGATTACGTTCATAGACCCAGGCGGGGAACCGATCTAAGACACCCCGTGCGTCCGAATGCAGGCGCTGCAGGGTGGCTTCATCTGGTAAAGCAGTGCCCAATTCGGGCCAATCATAAATATAATGTTCTTCCGATGAAATATTAATTAGCCTTTTTAAGCGCTGATAAGTCGACATCTTCATACTGGTGGTATTACTTGTACCAACAATTATCGGTACTCGATCAGGTTGTTCATGATTGATCGACATCAAAACACGTTCGCGCGGGGTGAGTGGCATAGTGTCTCCTTTCCCAATCAAGAGCTGGGATTATTTCATCCCAATCAAGAGCTGGGATTATTTCATGAATAAATTACTACAGATAAAATGATTATATTGCATCCCGCTTTTTTTTGGTATGGAATAATCCCATGCATTGATCGGGCCCATCCCGGTTCTTCGTGAAGCGTGGCTCTGTACAGGCAGTTCCAACCGCAGCTTACTACGAGCCAAACGGGGAAGTAAATTATAATAAATACACTTTTCTGATCGTATGGTAAGCTAGGTTTTTCTTATGCACGGGACCATCCCAGTTCTTCGCGAAGCGTTAGATCGTTATTCGGTCCCCATTTCTCACTGGTATTTTCGCCAATTATTTCAAATAAAGAGGTATTTAATGCTTAACACTGCTACATCCACCTGGCCAGAGGTAAAAGCTTCGATTGAAGCAGGTCAGCTTGCCATTCTTGCGATTGGAGCACAGGAACAACACGGACCGCACTGCCCGCTTTCGACTGATACCATCATGGCCGACGGTCTGGCGCGCAAACTTGCAGAACGATTGGGCGCCATGCTCTTACCTGCAATCCCTTATGGCGATGCCTGGAATAACTCGCGTTTTCCTGGGACGATCAGCCTTTCTTTTGGAACCGTCAAAGCCATCATTACCGATATTATTCTTGCGCTCAAAAACAGTGGTGTGCATGGCTTGATCATCGTCAACGGGCATTACGGCAATCGTGCCCCAATTGAGATCGCTTGTCAGGAGTTGCTCAGTCAAACTGACTTTCCGGTTCTAATGCTAAATTACCCGGGTATGGAACGTCTGGCAGCCGAAATTTGCGAGAGCAAACCAACCGCCTATTCCTTCTATCACGCTGATGAGTTTGAGACATCCATCGTCCTGGCGCTACAGCCCGAGAGCGTGCAAATGGATAAAGCCGTGGCCGTTTATCCATCCTTCCCCGCCACTTTTGGATCGGAACAGATCTATCTCGATCAATTCAACCCGGTGGGCGTATTTGGCGATCCGCGCCTGGCATCGGCTGAGAAAGGCAGAAAGCTACTGGATGGTTTGACTGATGAAGCTATGCAGGTTATCGAATCTTTTATCGCGTTGCGTGGATTGTCCCGCAACGCCTAACCAATTTATTTTCTGGAGGTCTTGTAATGTACGCATCGCGAAAAATTCGTGTTTTATTGGCAGGCGAGTCGTGGGTTTCCAACAGCACGCACTATAAAGGTTGGGATTTCTTTTCCAGCACTGTTTACGAAACAGGTGTCGAATATCTGGAAAAAGCTCTGGCAAATTCTAATATTGAATTTGTGCATATGCCCGGGCACCTGGCTGCCACACAGTTTCCATCCACAATGGAAGAGTTATCCCAGTATGACGTTGTGATTCTGAGCGACCTGGGAGCTAATACCCTGCTGCTGCCACCTGAAGTTTGGATTAAAGGCAAATCCTTCCCGAATCGCCTCAAGCTGTTGCAGGAATGGGTCGGTAAAGGTGGTGGGCTGGCAATGTGCGGTGGTTACTATTCATTTGCGGGTATTTATGCGGGTGCCAAGTATTATCGAACCGCCATCGAAGAAGTCCTGCCGGTCAACATTTATACATTTGATGATCGGGTGGAACGGCCGGATGGTCCATTGCCTCAGATTTTGAACGCTTCGCGCGAGCACCCAACGGTACGCGGTATTGAAGGTCCCTGGCCATACCTGTTGGGTTTTAACGAACTGCAGGTCAAACCCGGCGCAGAATTGATTGCCACTGTCGACGGCTACCCCTTACTGGTGGTGCAGCAGGTTGGAGAGGGTCGCAGCCTGGCCTGGGCCTCTGATATTGGTCCACATTGGTGCCCGGAGCCTTTTGTTACTTGGGATGGCTATGGCCAATTGTGGCGGCAGTCGATTGAGTGGCTGGCAGGGAAGTAAACACGACACTAAAATGAGAGACATCCCCGACAACTGGATGCCTCTCATTTTTATATTAACTCACAGATGGGAGCTTATTGGCAGAATGGGCTGCCACAAAGCGTGCCGATCCCGTGCAGGACCATCCGGCATTGGGCCGATGCCACGATTTGCTAAGCAAATCGCCCCTACTCAAATCTGCTTCCACCACATCCCTGTGCATTCAGGCAAAATAACAGATTCTTCCTCGTCAAAACTGGGATCGACTTCGCCACGTGCCTGTACTTTTTCGATCATTTCTTCACCAAAAAAGAAGGGGATCAATTCACGCGCTTCTTCCATTGATGCAAATTCATAATCAGTTCGGAACCAGTTGGATGAGAAACCATCAGCCTTAAGGTACTCAAAATATTCCAATAAATCGGTGGGGGGATTAGGCGATTCAGAACCAGTACCCATCGTCTCCAGAATGATCATCGTTCCGCCTGGGCGCAGTACCCGGCGCATCTCGGCCAAGGCACGACCCAGCTCGTCGCGCCAGGTGCCGTCTTTGTTCCAAACCACGGTATAAACCACACTCCAACCCGATAAGATGACATCGACAGAGGCGTCTGCCACGGGCAGCTGACGGTGATCTGCAACTTCGGTGCGCCAGTTGGTTAGCCCGCTGGCTTGAAGCCGCTGACTGGCAACTTCCAACATGGCAGCAGATGTATCAAAGGCTGCCATTGAGCGGGTAAACGGCGCAAACATGCAAGCCAGGCGCCCGGTACCGGCGCCGCTGTCAACTACATCCAGCCCGGTCAGGTTACGTACTTCTTGTATGGATGTGCGGATATTATCCTGATAATCCTCACGGCTGACCATTAATTCATACTGGACAGCTTTGTTTTTATAAACATCTTCATAATGATCGGTCATAAAAATCCCTATATTTAACTATATTTTTCAAGAGTTATTTGTTCACGCGACGGCGCAGCTCGGCATTGGCAGCATCCAAAGCCTGGCGTGCGGCGGGGTAATCGATGGTTAATAATTTCCCAGCACGCATCAGCCAGGCTCCATCCACCATCACATCGCGCACAAAATTGCCATTGACGGCATAGACCAGGGCGGTGTATACATCCTGTGCGCCTGATGGACCCCAACCGGGTTCATCCAAATCAAGTGCAATCAAGTCAGCCTTTTTACCGGGTTCGAGTGAGCCTGTCTGTTGTTCAAGGCCCAGCGCACGGGCGCCACCCAGGGTAGCCATCTCCAGTATTTCCCTGGCTTTTAAGACATTTGGACGTTTTTCACGCATGGACATCAACTTACCGGTTAACTGCATCTCTTTAAACAGATCGTAGGAATTGTTGTTGGCGACATTGTCCGTGCCGATGGCGAGGTTGATACCTGCTTGTCGCATGGCAAAAGCAGCTGAGGCTTCACTGCCACTGCGCATACAGGCGGACGGAGCGATAACCGCGGTAAACGGATAGCGCGCCAGGGTGGGAAAGTCTGATTCTGGGATGGTAATGGAATGGGCTGCCAACAAGCGGCGTTTTAAGATGCCCATGTGGTCCATCTGCTGCACTGCGCTGCAACCAAAAGTGGCCTGGCAGTAGCGTTCTTCCTCGCCACTGGTTGCGAGGTGAAAATGCAAGCCGGTATTGAAACGATCTGCAAGGGCCAGTTCCATTTCAATGGCTTCGACGCTGTTATCTACAAAAAATGCATGTGGTCCCACCCAACCCTGCAGGCGTGGTTCACCCTGAACCGATTGAATGAAGGTCGCGGCGGAAGCCAGCTCACGTTCGCGTGCAGCGGCATCCCCAAGCTCCACAATGCCATAGGCTAGGGCAGCGCGCAACCCACTTTGACGCACAGCGGGAAGCACTTTATCCATGAAAAAATACTGGTCAGCAAAAGAGGTCGTACCGGTGCGAATCATCTCAGCGCAAGAAACCAGCACTGCGGGTGGCACCATATCTCCATCCATGACCGCTTCCAAGACGCGGATACCTGCATACCAGCCTTCAAAAGTAAAGAGTGAATGCTCTTCTGCCATGCCCCGAAACAAAACCATCGGGGTGTGAGTATGGGCATTTACCAGGCCAGGCATTACCAGACGATCAGAAAGATCAACAACATGGTCGAAGACCCGTGACCGCTGCGCGAAGTCATCCAAGGAACCCATCTCAACGATCAATTCGTTTTCAACAATCAGATAACCCGGTTCAAAAATCTGGTCGCTTTGCGAATTTAATGGTACCAGCATGCCGGCTTTAATTAATGTAACACTCATTGTCCTTCTCCCAATTAGTAGTAGGTGCAACGCACGCTTCGCGAGTCAGATGCACCGTACCGATCTTTACTCAAGGGAATAGCGTGGATTGGAACGAAACAGGGCTTCCAATTCTGCATCACCATGCACTGCTCGGCTCATCAAACTGTGACCATGCTCTTCAATGCGCTGGGCCAGATCTTTCTCATCGGCGGTCAGCAACTGGCCTTCCCGAACAACCATGCGGCCATTAACAAAGACGGTATTAACATCGCGTCCATTGCAACAATAAACGATATTGTCCAGGATTGAGTAACTTGGGGCAGTGGGTAAGCGATCAAAATCCAACAGTAAAAGATCAGCCAGGTAACCGGGCGCCAGTGTTCCCAATTTTCCTTGCATTCCAATGGCTGCCGCGGCATTGACCGTGACCATTTCCAGGATTTTGCTGGAAGGCATGGCCAGGGAATCACCAGTCATTTGTTTCTGAGCAGCACCGGCGATGCGGAGCTCTCCGGTCAGGTCCATCACGTTGTTGGAAGTGACACAGTCGGTGCCAATCAATACATCAGCACCTTTTTGGATCATCTTCCAGGCCTGGGCTACATTTCCACCCAGGGAATGCCCCATCGGGCAGTAGATCGGGTGGGTACCGGAACGTGCCAATATATCCATCTCCGGCTCAGTAATATATATACAATGGGCTGCAAGAACATCCTTTCCCAGGAAACCGATGTTCTCCAGGTATTCCACGCAACCAACCCCGTGCTGTTCCTGAATGTAGGCCAGTTCGCGTGGGCTTTGGGCCAGGTGCAAGTGCAGTCCCACGCCTTCATCGCTGGCGAACTGACGCAATTTCAACAACCATGCAGTCGAAACCGTGTCGGAGGCATGCGGTGCAAGCCAGGGTATGACCAAGGGGTTGCGCCCCTTCCAACGCTTTACAAAATCAAACCCTTCTTCCAGCTCCTGTTCACCGGTAATCGGCCCCAGGCGACTCATGAGTGTATGACCAATTACGCCGCGCAGACCAAGCTCAATCACAGCCTTGGCAGTTTGCTCCGCGTGAAAATAATGATCCAAGACAGTGGTCGATCCACCCAATAAGGCTTCTGCTCCACCCGCCAAGGCCCCGATATAGACGTCGTCCGGGGTCAGGTTTTTTTCTACAGGCCACATGACACGATACAAGCCTTCAGGGATGGCAAGGGTTATCCCTTTTTGCAGACTCATGGGTATGTGAGTGTGGCAGTTGATCAGGCCAGGAAATGCCACCTTGCCGCTGGCATTCAGTTGTGTGGCATCCGGAAATGCCGTTCGCAGTGCGGTCAATTCACCAATTGCCGCAATGTGATCGTCACGGATGGCTATGCTTGTATCATAGAGGATTTCCCGTTCAGCGTTCATTGTGACCACGGTGGCATGTTCGATTAACCATTCTGTGTTCATAACTACCTCCTGTAATATGTAGTACTCGGTGCAGTGCACGCTTCGCGAGTCAGAAGCACCGCACCGAGTAGATTAGTGCCGCGTAAATTGTTTTCCAAGCCGATCTTCATCTGACATGGACGAACCCGAGAAAAACATACGCATACTGGGTAAAGCACAAATCAAAACGATCAACTCCACCAGCATATCAACAAGGGGACGTGGCACGTTTGTGATCCAGGACGCGTTCATTGCCCCGGATTGTAACCCACCATAAAGCGCTGCTGCAACAGTAGCCCCGATAAAGGTATTGCCGCCCACCAGGGCCAGAATTAATCCATTGTAGCCAACCGAGATGGTTCCAGATGCATTCGCACGCCAGACTCCCAATACCTCGGTTGCCCCTCCGATGGCAGCAATTGCACCACTCAACATCATGACGATGATAAAACTTCGCTGTGATGAAATACCACCAAAATCAGCAAAGGCTGGATTTGCGCTGGATATTCGAATTTCATAACCAAGACGGGTCCGTTTGAAAACCAGAGCCAGGAAAATTCCCAACCCGATGGCGATGAAAATACCTGTGTTGGCATGTGTACCCGAACCGACAGCTCCATTGGTTAATTCAGAAAACTGGCTGAGCTGGGCCCAGGGCTGTACTCCGTTTTGCCTGGACGCCGCACGTAACGTGCTCAAAATCGGCAAACTGAGCACAAGCGCAAGCAGGGAGGGCATGATCAGGTTGGCGATCATACCGGTGATAACTTCACTGACGCCCGAGACAATCTTAAAAATTGCGGGCACAAGCCCGGCCAGGGCTCCAAATAATGCACAAAATAAGAGCACAATCGGAATGGCAATCGCGCGGGGCATTTCCGGTAGGGCGGCAGCAAACAAGGCTGCGATCGATCCGCCCACCATGAACTGCCCTTCTAGACCCATATTGATCGCACCGCCCTGAAAAGCCAGCGCAGCTGCCAGCGAGGTCAGGATTAATGGTGTAGCCCGTTGAACAGCGATCATAATTCCCAAGGGTGTGAAAAATGCCTGTTGAATCAAACCTGTATATACGGCAATTGGGTTATCACCAGATATGAGGATAAGAATGGAGCCGATCAAAATCGATAACGCCAGGCAAAGACCAAGCTGTAATAGATAATTTAACCACAGTGCAGCACCAGTTTTATAACGCAGCGAAAGCGAAGACTTTCTATTTGCTACACTCATAATTATTCTGCTGAAAGAAGCTCAAGAACTTCTTTACGGTTTGGCATGGCAGGGGCAGTCCCAAAACGCGTTACTTGCAATGCTGCGGCGGCAGTTGCGAATACAACAGCCTCCACCATTTCCTTGTTTTCGGCCAGTGCCACGGCCAACGCAGCACTAAAAGCATCACCGGCACCGGTCGTATCCACTACCTGTACCTGTCTGCCTGGGACATGCCTGACGTAATCGGGTGTCACCACCAAGGCACCCTTGTTGCCCAACGTGATCACTGCCGTACCTACGCCCATTTGCAATAATTGGCGTGCTGCCGCTTCAGCTTGTTCCAGGTTTTTTACGGGCAGACCGGTGATGATCTGTGCCTCTGTTTCGTTCGGCGTCAGGACGTCCACCATTCCAAGCAGGGATGGATCCAGCGGGCGCCCCGGAGCTGGGTTCAGAATGACCTTTACTCTGGCCTGATGTGCTATTTTTATCGCCTGCTCCACAGTTTCAATTGGTATTTCAAGCTGTAATAAAAGTACATTGGCTTGTTCAATCGACCTTCGCGCGATTTCCACATCGGCGACCGAGAGCAGGTTGTTGGTTCCACCGGCCACAACAATCATATTCTCGCCATTATCATCGACAACGATAAATGCCACTCCGGTATGACTCGCGTTGCTGCGTAACAGCAGATTCGGCTTTAACCCTTCGCGCTGAAGATTTTCAGCAGCCTGATCCCCAAACATATCGGTGCCAAGCTTGACCAGCAAGGTGGTTTCAGCCCCAAGACGGGCAGCAGCCACAGCCTGATTGGCACCCTTTCCTCCAGGACCGGTCTTAAAACCTCCCCCAAGAATGGTCTCACCCCCCACCGGGATGTGCGGCGTTCGCACCGCCAGGTCTGTATTGTAACTTCCGACAATCATCACGCGTGGTTTTTCTAGCATAGAATCCTCTGGATATATAAAAATAATTTCATTTACATGAATAGGCGGCAAAGTCAGGTCGGGCTGCGAAGCGTGTCATGCGCCTCTACTCAAAGGCGGGCACCAATTTCTGGTTTTCAACATCCACCAGACCCATATCAGTTGGCCGGTAGCGCGGGACGACTGGAAGGGGCAGGGAGGTAATTAAACCCAGTGGGTTGTCCACTACGCCTAATTCGATAGCCGCCTGGATAAATGCGGAAAATTCAGTCGCCAATTCTTCGAGCGGACGTTCGGCAAGCAGCCCGGCCACCGGTAAAGCCGCCAGGGCTCGCACCTGACCATCTGATACCACGACATATCCACCACCGCTTTCTCGCAAAGCATTGGCTGCAGCAGCCATATCCTGTGGATTACGGCCTATAACAACCAGGTTATGGCTATCATGCGCATAAGTGGTGGCTATAGCCCCAGAACGCAGCCCTGTCCCTGCGATCAAAACAGAAGAGTGGTTGTTATTCAAACCATGACGGTGCCAGACTGAAACCATAGCTAGATCTGCGTCAGCTTGCCACTCCACACGTCCTGCAATCACCGGCAGGCTAATGCTTTGCAGGTTGCCCCGGCCACGCTGCGTTAGAACATGCGCCCGTACCGAGTTGCCTTTGCCCGATTTGCTAAGCACATCGCACGCTACGCGAAAATCATCCGCCTGAAATTCTGGAAGCCGTACGGATTGGTAAGCCTGGGTGGGTGGATGTACCCCAGCCTCAGGCTCAGACAACATACGGCCGTTTTCAGCGACTATTTTTCCGGCAACAATAACCTGATTGACGACAAAATTTTGCAAATCAGAGATAATCAAAATATCTGCGGTACGACCCGGAGCAATCTGACCCAATTCTGGCCGTCGCAAACGCCGCGCAGGTATCAACGTAGCTGCCCGAACTGCATCGACGGGTGCCATGCCCAATTGAATGGCACGGCGCACTGCCCGGTCGAGATGCCCTTCTTTCACCAATTCATGGGGTGGAACATCATCAGTCACAAAGACCAGGTTTTCTATATGACCACGCTGCCGCCAGCTTTCGACTGCAGCAGCAATATTATCGCGGTGTCTGGCACAGCAAATCTCAATCGTCATGCCCAGGTGACTTCGTTCCAGAATACCTTCCGGTGTCAGGATCTCGTGGTCTGAATCTATTCCGGCTGCCAGGTATGTATTCAATTCGCGCTGACCCTGAATGCGGATGTGCCCGGTCAAAATGGTACCGCGCACACGCCCGACTTGAACAATAGCGCTTATGCGCGGTGTACGCCGAATGACACCCCAATAGTCCATCACTTCGGCTAACCCTATCGTATCTGGCCCGCCCTGAGTCAGCAGGTCATCCACGTCTTTAGCTCCAAACTCGGCACCGGATGTTTCCAACCCGGGCACAGCCGGGACACAGGTTGAAACGAAGGTTAAAACACGCAGGGGAAGCCCGCGCGATGCGTCGCGCATATATTCCACACCTGCCATCCCAAGCACATTCGCCATTTCGTGGGGGTCCTGCGCCACGGTGGTGACACCACGCGGAACAACCGCAGCAGCGAAATATTCTGGAGTAAGGTGTGTACTTTCGATATGCATGTGACTGTCGATCAATCCCGGGGCAGCCCAAAGACCACGTCCATCCAGCACATGCAGACCTTCACAGTGTGGGTCTTCCGGGCTGGTTACATAGGCAATAGTATCCTGACATAGACCAATTGTGACAGGATAGACATCCCTGGTAATGACATTGAGCAGGTTAATTGCCCTGATCACCAAATCAGCCGGTTCTTCTCCAGCAGCCACACGCAGCAAGCGGTCATAATCAGCCATATATTGTCCGCCCCTACTCCACGTAAATCGGTAAAAGAGTCTGGTTGCCAACATCCACCAGACCAAAATCTGTTATTCCGTAGGCTGGGATAACCGGCAAAGCCAGCGATAATAAACCTGTCAGGGGTCGTTTCTGCAGAATACCCTGGGCTGTCAGCGCCTGGTTGAGTTTTTCCAGCATAGCAGCGACTTCACCTACCCGCCCGGGGTTCATCAAACCGGCAACCGGCAGAGGAAGCAAGGCCTGCACCTCCCCCGCGGAAACACTGCAAATTCCTCCACCACAGTTAATCAGGGTCTGGGCTGCCAGTGCCATATCCTGCACGTCGCGGCCAATCACCACCAGGTTATGACAATCATGCGAGACAGTCGTTGCCGCCGCGCCCCTTTGCAAGCCCAAACCACGCACCAAAACCCGGCTGTGGTTATCACTGCGCCCATGCCGCTCGATGATCGAAACCAGGCAGACATCCGGATCCCCCGAAATGTCCAAGACGCCAGCGACCACCGGGTAGGAGCGCACATCCAGGCTGCGACGTAGATCCGGATCAATCACCATTACTTGCACGCGCACGCTATGCGCAGTTTGCGCGTGCTCATTTCGAGCATGCGCCGGCATCTGAAAACCTGCGGGAGTGATAGGTAGCGAGATATGCATGGTATTTTCAACTTCAATCCCTGCTGCAGCTGTCTGCGCCTCAACCAGCATTTTGCCGCCAGCCGCAACCAGCTTTCCGCGACAGATGACTTCATCTGCATGGAAATTATTCAGATCTTCCACCAGTATGATATCAGCCCACTTACCGGGTGCAATTGCCCCAAGCTGATGCAACCGGTGGCGCTGAGCCCCATTCCAGGTTGCGGCGCGAATCAGATCCACGGCGGGTATCCCGGCTGCAATCCCTTTGCGTACAACCTCATCCATGTGTCCGTACCGCAGCAAATCATCCGGATAAATATCATCAGTACATAAAACCAGGTTGGGAGGAACCGTTCCCAATTGCGTGGTGATCTTCCCAAGAATAGTCATACTCTCATTAAAACTGGAGGCCCGCCCTTCGACGTACATTCCCAAACGGAGTTTTTCCAGGAGTTCATCTTCATTCAGGCCTTCATGATCCGAGAGTGGACCAGCGACCATGTAAGCCGCCAGGTCCGCACCGCGCAGCCCGGGGCAGTGGCCACTGATCACGGTCTGCGCCTGCTGTGCTGCGCCAAGCACCTGACGCATGCGCTCGGATTGATTTATTACACCCACGTAATCCATCACCTCTGCCAGGCCAATTACCCTTTCCCAGGATAACATTTCGGTAATTTCGGGCCCATTAAATTCTGCCCCGGCTGTCTCCAAACCTGGAACAGCTGGAACACTGGAAGGTGCCTGAAAGTAAACCCGCAGAGGTAAATTTTCTGTAGCTTTCAACATATAGCGAATACCACGTAAACCCAACACATTGCCAATCTCGTGCGGGTCGGTCACAATTGTGGTGGTACCCAGGGGCAGCACTGCTTCGGCAAACCCTGCAGGTGTCATCATGCTGGATTCAATGTGCACATGTGTATCCACCAGGCCGGGCAGGGCATGTTTACCTTTTGCATCCAAAACCATAGTCGCATCCCGCCCGCTGCGCGATTGCTTCGCGTGGACAGGCGGATCCACCGAAACGATCACACCTTCACATATTCCAATTTCTGCTGGATAGATCTCACGTGTAAATACATTTAAGAGTTTTGTATTGGTGATCAATATATCCAGGGGTGACTTGCCAAGAGCGGCCTCAATAATTTTTGATTTCATTTACACCTCGATTGGGTCCACATTAAACCCGGGCTGATCCACGCGCTTGAAAAAGAAATCATTTAAAAGACTGGCTGCCAGCATAGCTGCAGCTGCAATAAACAACGGAGTTTTGTAATCGGCCTTCGATAAAAACATGCCAGCCAACGGTGCTGAGGCAGCCATCCCCAACCAGAAAGTTACATTCAACCAGGCGGAGGTGGCTGCTTTGGCGCTTTTTCGAGCGGCCCACAATGCAAATGCAAAGGAAAGCGGCTGTGAGGCAGTTGTCATGGCGCTCATGATCCAATAAGATAGCGTTCCAGACCAGGCAAGCGTTGTAAAAGCCAGGTTGATCATAAAGAACGGGATAATAAAGCGCAAAATGGTGACGGCCCGTACATTCCCGGTCTTCCTGGCCAGCACCGGCGCAATCGTAACGGCTAAAAGCGTGGGAATGATGGCAAGTGCTGAAATAACCCCAAAATATTCGCGCGAAGCACTCAGGTGAAACAGGAAATAAATATTCATAAAAGGACTGGTCAAGCCCACACCAATGCCGACAAATAATGAGATAGCAGCCTGCTGCAGGGTAAATCGATCGATCCCATGCAGATAGGGTGCAAGGCTGATCTTGTGACTCTCAACGAGGGGGGGTGTGGATTTCAATTGCAGGAGTGGCAGTGCGCCGAGAACACTAAGCACCCCGGCAATCACCAAAAGCAATTGATAGCCCTGGGTAGTGTTCATACCCAACCATTGGAAAAAGGTTGGAACATAGCCCGCCAACAACGCTCCAATGGCGATTGTCGTGCTGAAAACAATAGCACTTAAACTAAAAACGTGTGTGCGCTGTTCCGGCGTGGTATTGGCGGAAAGAAAAGGTAAGCGCACCACAAAATCACCAGAAAGCGCCAACCCACCCACAAAAGCGGCCACCGAAATTAATGGTACGGAAGGTACAACAACCTGCAGCAACCTTGCGATACCTGAGATGCCATATACCAGGATAAATGTCTTCTTATATCCAATACTTTCCATCAACAAACCCACCGGAATGGAGCCGAGCATCTGGGCAATGGGTGCCACACTCAGGATCAAGCCCAGGGTATCGGTGGAAATTCCGAGCGAAAGAATGTATAGGTTAAAGATAACCGTAAATATGCCCTGCGAAATACCATTAAAAATAATCCCGTAAAAATAAAGGCGACACTCACGGTTCAGCTGCGCCATTACTTTAAACGAATCAACCAGATCTCTGATCAAACTCATGCGTTTCACATTCCAACTTTCAATTCTGCATCCCACTTCAGTAACTGCTGAAGAGCATCCTCAAAATTATCGACAATCACACCGTGCTCTTCCAGGATGCCCAGAATAAAGAAATTGAGACCATAACCGTTTTTCTTCTTGCCAATACCGCGCGAATCGGTTATCAAGCCAACAATTCCCTTTTTGCGCGAAGCGGAATTAATCCGCATCAGGTTCATAAATATTCCAATTTCACAGGCTGTCCCATCATCCAGCTGCGTTCCATCCAAAATTGCCAGAACAGCATCTGCACTGGAAAGTCCGGCATAATCCACTTCGAAAACGGTCTGTGCATCTATGGTAGCCAGACCCAGGTCTTCGCGTTTTAGAATCCCATCCTTCAACATTCTGACCGCTACCAGCGCTGCGCGTGCTGAATCATCAGCAGGCAGCACCCCCTGATTTTGCAGCGCCTGCACACGTTCCATTGAAATCGTTCCGAATGTATTCTCATGCGGTACAAACACTTCCATTCCATTGGCTCTCAGGATGCTGGCCTGTTCAGCAATGAAGCGGCGAACATACGGGGTAAAAAGTGGGCCTGCAAAATATATTTTCATACTATCCCAATCAAAAGCTGGGATTATTCCATCCCAGTGCTTTTACATATCCTGCGGATAATCCCAGTTCTTCGCGGAGCGTGGGAATATTGCGAGAATTTTAAGATGTGCAGAAGCACATTACTAAAGGAACAGGTCGGCAAAACTATTTTGCCTTCCTGTTCTCCAGACCAACTAATTCTTCCTGCCAGAGTTTTAGCTGGATTATGGCTTCTTCCAGCGTATGACAGATCACTCCGGATTTTTGAAGACAACCGGCTACAAATAAATTAAGTGGCTTGCCTTCACCATTCTTATTCGTCCGCCAGTCATCGTGCAGAGCCACAATTCCTTTTTTGGTAGGGTCGTTCTGCATCATGCTGTAAAAAATGCCGATCTCTGCAGCCGTACCATCATCCACTTCGACACCATTAATGAGTGCCAACATGGCAGAGGAAGAAGATATGGCACCGTAGTCATTATCCAGGCAGCGCTTGGCAGCTGTGCGCATATCCCCAGGCTCGGCTGGTTTATTTTGTTCGTGCGGAACCCAGGGGTCCATATCGTTCTGTCGAAGTTGAACAGCGCATTTTGAGATGTAATCCCGCTCATAAACGGTAAACAAAGGACCAGCAAAATAGACTTTCATATCAGCATCCTTCACATGGCGGGACGATTTGCTTAGAAAATTGGCTCTCCGCTCGCCTGGCTGAAAAATCATTCCAGTCCCATGCTTTGCGAAGACCTGGGGTTATCTCATTCCAATCAATAGCTGGGATTATTCCATCCCAATCAATAGCTGGGATTATTCCATAATCCGATTATCTGAAAACAGGCCGCTTCGCGAAAAGACAACAGAAAGTATTCCACACGCTTCGCGAAGAGTAATTTGCTTAGCAAATTGGATTATTCCTTTAAAAAGGCAAATTGGTTTGGAACAAGGTTGGCAGCTAGTCAAAACAACAGGTCCGTGCGAAGCGACAAGACCCACGCTTGGCGAAATTATGAAATAATGCGTAGCATTATGTCCCAGCTATTGATTAGGACAGTTTAATTTCTTGGATGACGGCTTTCATCAGGCGGATAAAGCGTGGCCTGCTTTCATTTGCGACGCGGACCACTTCTTCGTGTGTCAGAATACCTTCCTGACCAGCCTTCGGGTCGCGGGTTGCATCCGTAATACAGGAAAACCCAAGAGTCCGCATGCCCGCATGTGCAGCGGCGATGATCTCTGGCACGGTCGACATGCCGACGGCATCTGCACGCAGCAGGCGCAAGAATTCGCCTTCGGCCCTGGTACCGTAATTGGGGCCTTGCGTGGCAACATAGACACCACGCTTAACCACAACACCGGCTTTGTCTGCAGCTAATTGGGCAGTCTCTATCAACTCCCACGGGTAGGCAAGGTGCATGCTTGGGAAGCGCACGCCCAGCTCATCATCATTTGGTCCAATCAAGGGGTTGTCCCAGAGCAGATTTATATGATCAACAATGATCATCAAATCACCGGGGGAAAAAGAGCGATTGATTCCACCGGCAGCGTTGGTCGCAATCAAGACCTGGGTACCCAGGGTGCGCATCACCCAGACAGGAAATGCGATTTGCTGCATGCTGTAACCTTCGTAAAAATGGAAGCGCCCCTTCATAGCTATTACCACTTTACCTTCCAGCATGCCTATCACCAGTTCACCGGCGTGTCCGGCAACAGTTGAGAGCGGGAAATGCGGGATTTCGCGGTAAGGGATAACCACCTTATCCTGGATCTCATCTGCCAGGTCACCCAGGCCCGAACCAAGAATCAAACCAATTTCGGGTACAAGCGGACACTTTGAATGAATAAACGCAGCAGCTTCCTTGCGCCAAGCCTTCCAATCAGGGGTGGTAGTCTGGTTTTGTTCAGCAGTCATAAGGAATCTCCATGGAATTAGATTATCGCAAAACGGTTCCCAATAAGGGAATAGAAACGCTTCGCGTCAGGCCAGCCAGGTATCCAGTACCATTTTTCGATAGCGCGCTTCGTCAATCTTCCAAATCACCTTCATGTTTGGTTCTGGTGCCGGTCGGAATACACCGCGGAACGGGCGCCGGTCAACCACAGTCATACCGCGTGTGCGCAATCCTGTAGTTTCCACGGTCACATTCAACATTTCGCCTTCTGCCAGGGATGGATCCAGCGCCACCGCCACTGCAGCCAGATCAGGCGGAGTTGCAGGATAATTCGGCCCAAGATACTTTTTGTAACGATCCAGGTTCGCTTGCAGCAGCGTATACGCCATCTGGCACCAGGGCTGACTGCTGGCTTTCAACTTATCAGCATCTTCCTGATACAAACCCGCCTTGCGAATGGGATCCAGTCCAACCATGACCTTATTCGGAATCCGGCTGCTGAAAACAATGTCGGCTGCTTCCGGGTCTGCAAAAACATTGAACTCGCCAAAAGGAGTGGTATTGCCACAATCAACGGCACCCGCCATCATGACCAAAGAATTAATATGGTCTGCCAGATGACGTTCCTTCTGCAAAGCCTGGGCAATATTGGTCAACGGAGCCGTCGTGATCAAATCGATCGGTTCGCTGGATTCCATAAAGGTGCGCACTAAAAAGTCAACTGCATGTTCAGGATGCTTGTGTATCTGCGGTTCCGGGAAACTATGATCGCCGAGACCATCCTGTCCATGCACATATTCCGCAGTTTCCTCAATCCCCAGCAGTGGACGGTAAGCTCCTTCATAAACAGGCACACTTACGCCGGAGTGCTCAACCACAATCAAGGTGTTGCGGACAACTTTATTTATGGGTACATTTCCGGCAACACAGGTAATGCCAAGCACGTTGATACCTGGGGTCCGCAGTAGCAGCAAAAGTGCCTGGGCATCATCCACCCCGGTATCACAGTCAATAATAATATTTCTAGGTTGCATTGTTTATTCCTTCCCACAAGATCTGGGATTATTTCATCCCACAAAAACTGGGATTGATTCATCCCACAAAAACTGGGATTATTTCATCCCATAAGAATTGGGCGGATGGCATCTGTCCCTACTCGTGCGCTTCGCTGAATCATCATTAACGTGCAGCTGCATCAGCCTTTGCCAGGTTTTTCATGGCCTGTAGGGCAATCAGGATCGCATTTTCTTCGCCCTGACGAAACAATTCTTCGCCCCAGGCAGGTTTGGTTTCCTTTGATGTGCCGTCGCTGGTATAAAGAGCGCCTGCACGCCAACCACGTAAAGCGGCAATAATATACAGGGTATCGCTTTCCATCTCGCCGGAAACAACCCCGGCCTTTTTGAGCAATTCACCCCGGGAAGGATCACGGGGCGCGTAAAAAGCATCTCCAGCGGAGCCCAGGCCAACGTGTACCTTAATATTACTTTGACGAGCAGCCTGAACCAACGCAGTTGTAACTGCATAATCCGGAACGGCAGGAAACTCGATCGGCAGATAAGTATTGGCAGTACCACCATCGCGGTATGTACCGGTCGAGACAACTACATCTCCACAGGTTACGTATTCCTGGTAGGTACCGCAGGAACCAACCCGGATAAACGTGTTTGCACCCATGTGTCCCAGCTCTTCAATACAAATTGCAGTTGAAGGACCACCCATTCCAGTGGAGGAAACTGTCATGAAGACTCCATCCACCATGCCGGAATAAACCAGGTAGCCCCGGCTCTCGCTGATTGCACGCATATCAGTAAAATGAGCAGCTATCTTCCTGGCACGGTCGTGGCTGCCAGGAATAAATACATATTTTGAAATATCTTTTGGATCGCAGCGGATGTGAAATTCCATTTGCTATTCCTTCTGAAATAATCCCAGATTTTGTGGGATGAAATAATGCGTAGCACCAAGTACGTAGCACAAGCGTCCGCTTTGCTTGGCAAATCGCCCCGCAAAGTGGTGAAGTCTGGCACCCAAAAATCTACTTCTTAAGAATTTAGATCAGCCAGGGCGATATTCTTCATGGCTTCAATGGCGATGCGTATCTCGTTTTCCTCGCCCTGCAGATAGGCATCCCTGCCCCAGTCGGGTTTGATCTCGCTGGATGTTCCATCACAGGCGAATAGTGCTCCGGCACGCCAACCGCGATAGTTGGCGACGACGAACAGGGTATCCGCCTCCATCTCCACCGACTTGACCCCGGCCTTTTTTAATTTTTCATAATATAGGGGATCGCCTTCTGCATAGAAGGTATCCGCAGCCCAATCCAAGCCGACATGAGCCTTGATTCCCAGCTTATCCGCTGCTTGCACCAGGGCCGTCAGCACACTAAAATCGGGAGCTGCCGGAAAAGCAGGTGGCAGATAATGATTGGCTGTCGCACCGCCGCGCACCACGCCCGTGGCAATAATCACATCGCCAGGCATAATACCGTCCTGCAACGTGCCACAGGAACCGACCCGGATGAAAGTCTTGACGCCCATATGGCCCAATTCCTCAATCCCAATCGCCACCTGTGGGCCGCCCATACCGGTCGAACAGACCGTCATAGGAATGCCTTCCACCGTCCCAGTGTAAACACAATAACCGCGTGAATCACTGATAAATCGGGTTGAGTCAAAGTGTTCGGAAATTAATTTTGCCCGTCCAGGGTCACCTGGAACAAAAACGTACGGGGCAATGTCTTTCGGATCGCAAAGGATGTGAAATTCCATTAATTTACTCTCTTCGTCCCACGCTTGGGCCGCAAAGCGTGCCACGCTTCGCGACCCATACCAAGCGCATTATGCCGCAGGAGCGCCTTCCGTAGGAGCCTGGGCCTTGGCAGCAATTTGCTTGCTAACCTTGGCGCGGGCAACCTGCCTTTGGCGAATAGTGAAATAGGTCAGTGCCAACAAAGTCACAAGATACGGAAGCATGTTGACGAAATAGATTGGCATAATACGCTCAGCCTGCAAACGTCCGCCAATTTTATCTACGAAACCGAACAATAAACTGGAGAGAAACACGCCCACAGGCTGTCCACCAGCGAAAGTATTAACTGCCATGCCAATGAAACCACGTCCGGAAGACATCTGGTCTGTATATCCGATCAAGTCGCCCAGGGAAAGGTAGACCCCGGCCAAAGCGGCAAAGACACCACTGGCCATGACCGCCAGAAAGCGGATCAGCGGCACATTGATACTGAGTGTTTCGGCTGCCTGGGGGTTTTCGCCTACAGCACGTAAGTGCAATCCCCATGGAGTTCGGTATAAGAAGATAGCAGTCAAAACCACTAAAATCCAGGAAAGGTAAACCGGGAAGGTATAGCCGCTCAGGATTTCGCCGAGAACCGGAATATCCTTGATGAGCGGGATGTGGATTGGAGAAAAACCCTGCAAATCAGGGTTTGAAAAAGAACCAGCCACCTTATACACAGCTCGGGTAAGAAATATCGTTGCCGAAGTCGCAAAGATATTGATTGCTATACCCATGACGATGATATTGGCCCTGAATTTGAGAGAAAACAAAGCAAATAAACCACCCACCAGCAGACCGCTAATGATGGCAGCAATCAAACCGGCTGTTGCACTGTGAAAAAACCAACTACCCGCCACAGCACACCATGCGCCGAACAACATCATGCCCTCACCGGCAATATTAAGGATACCGGCCCGATCTGTGATCAGGGCACATAAACCTGCCAGAATAATGGGTGTAGCCAGGCGCAGCATGCCTTGTATGTTGGCAATATTGAATACATACCGGCTAAGAATATCGATCAAAATATCAAAATTCATGTCGCTTTCCTCCGTCCCGTACTAACAACGGGATCATTTTGCTAAACCAGATGCAACATATCTCTGTAATGGTACAGTGCATCGAAATCAGACGCACGGCACAGAGATTGGGCTCAAACCTCGAGATTTTCGGTTGTCCGGCGAACTTGTTCCGAACTGCGCACCCACTTGATCTTCTTGGTAAAATCCCAAATTCCTTCGGCTGCCAGGAAGAAAATGACCAACCCAACGACAATATCAATCAACTGTCGCGGCACACCCATGGTAAAGGAAAGGTCAAGTGCGCCGGATTCCATTCCGCCGTAGAATACAGCAGCGAAAGCAGAACCGAGAATGGATTGTCCGCCCAAAAGCGCTGCAAGGTTACCCTTGAAACCAAATCCGGCCGAAAATAGATCTTTATACTTACGCCAAACGCCCAGGATCTCAACTGCACCGCCCAGCCCGGCGATACCACCCGAGACCAGCATGCCGCCGACGAAAGTCTTGGTAAGATTAATTCCACCAAATTCAGCAAAAAGTGAAGAAAAACCAACCAAACGCCATTCGTAACCCAGCTTGGTATATTTGAAGATGTACCACATCACCAACACCACAGCCAGGGCAATGAAAATACCAACGTTTGCCTGCGTGCCTTTACCCAAAAGCGGATTAATATCAATAAACTGCGGCAGTACCGCGGTTGGCTGAACAAAAGGAGTTTCAGCTACGGTTGGCGTGGCACGCATGGGATAGTTGCATAACCAGGAGACCAGGTTTGTAGCCAGGTAGTTGGTCATAATGGTTGTGATAATTTCACTCACACCCAGCTTCTGACGCATAATAGTCGGAATGAAAGCCCAGGCTGCCCCCCCTAAAAAGCCAGCGAATAAGGCCAGTGGCAGGTGAAAATACATGGGGAGTTGAAACTGATAACCGACCCAGGTGGCAGTAATAGCGCCAATAAAGAACTGTCCTTCAACACCTACATTGAAAACGCCAGTTCGGAAAGCCAATGCAGACGCAATAGCAGTAAATATTAACGGCGTTGCTCTCTGAATGGCGACAAAGCGCCCTTTTTCGCTCATGAAAGCGCCCTGCAGCAGGCTTGTGTAAACCTTAATCGGGTCAACCCCGTACCAAACCATGATGAGCGAGCCAACTACCACTGCTGCCATAATACTTAATATGATGGTTATTGACCGGCCGAACGCGTTGCTTAAATTGCGCCTGATGCCTGCCGTAAATGTTGTAGAAGCACTACTCATGGCTCACATCCTTCATTCCGATAGTCCCGGTTGAGGTTTTAGCACCAGCACGCCCGACTAAGGAATCCTCACTCGGTTGCTTATCAGTAATACCCGCCATCCAAAGACCAAGCTGCTCTTCAGTTGCCTTGCTGGATTCGATCTCGCCCACTACATGACCTTCATAAAGCACGTTGATCCGGTCACTAAGCGACATCACCTCGTCCAATTCGGCAGAAACCAAGAGAACCGCTGCACCCTTGTCGCGCGCATCGATAATACTACGGTGAACAAATTCAATACTGCCTACATCCAGGCCTCGGGTTGGCTGGGCGACAATCAACAGGTCTGGTTCGCTGCTGATTTCACGCGCCAAAACCACTTTTTGCAAGTTACCGCCAGAAAGGGTAAAAGCAGGGACTTTGGAAGAAGGTGTACGCACATCATATTTTTTAATCAAATCACGGGCAAACTCACCAATCTTGGTCATGTTAAGCACAGGGCCATTCGAGATGGGTGCTCTATTGTAATTTTCAACGATCATGTTATCTTCAAGACTGGCGCGCAAGGCGACACCGCGCACATAGCGATCTTCCGGTACACAAGCAATCCCGGCATCACGACGCTGGCGAACATCTCGATGGGTTATATTTTCTCCATTGAGAATAATCTGCCCACCAACCGCCTGGCGCAAACCGATAATCCCTTCCACCAGTTCACGTTGTCCATTCCCTTCCACACCGGCAATCCCCAGAACCTCACCCGAACGCACATGGATAGATACATCCTGGATGGCTGGAAGGAAGCGATTATCAAGTACTTTAAGGTGTTCCACCTTAAGTACTTCCTGTTTTGGTTCGGCGGGTTTTTTATCTACGCGCAGCAAGACATCACGACCCACCATCATGCGCGCCAACTCTGTCGGATTTGTGTCCTGCGTTTTACGGGTCGCGACTACCTTGCCATCTCGCATGACTGTCACATGATCTGAGATTTGCATTACTTCGCGGAATTTATGGGTAATAAATACAACCGTCTTTCCACTCGCTACCAGTGAACGAATGACAACGAATAGATCGTCCGTCTCCTGGGGTGTCAGCACGGCAGTCGGCTCATCCAGGATCAGAATATCCGCACTACGATAGAGTGCCTTAAGGATTTCGACACGCTGCTCAACCCCTACTGGCAAGTCACGCACACGTGCTTCAGGGTCAACATGCAGGCCAAAACGCTGTGAAATAGCCACCACACCATCATGGACTTTTTTTCGATCTGTGAAACCATAGCGATGAGGTTCAGCACCCAACGTGATATTTTCTGCCACGGTGAACGATGGAACCAGTTTGAAACTTTGATGGACCATACCAATGCCATTTGCTATCGCATCTGCATTATTACGGATCTGCACAGCCTCACCATTGATTTTTACAATGCCTGCATCTGGTCTATACAGACCATATAGGACATTCATCAAAGTGGTTTTACCTGCGCCATTCTCTCCCACCAAAGCGTGGATTTCACCCTTTTCCACCGCGAGGTCTACATTGTCATTTGCGACAACTCCGGGGAATGTTTTACGAATACCTATCATCTCAATGGCTAACGTCACAGTCAATACCTCCAGATATAGTCGCTTCGCGAAAATCCTTTTGCATGGGTATGGGACGGACGATTAGCTTGCTTCGTCCGTTCCATACCCATAGAAATGAAATCCAGTTCCGCGAGTCCCACAAGATCGCCAGGGTTACACATACTACCCGGGGATCCAACAAGGGCACCATGTAAGATTACTCCGGGGGGCAGTAAAAACCTGCCCCCCGGACGCTTCGTGAAAAAAACTAGAACTAGGGTTTGTAACCGCCGGCTGCAGCGGGTTTGTCACAAGGGAAGATTGTCATGGAGTCCACAACGCACATGGTACCAGCCTTGATTTCTTCAACAGCCTTCTTGGTCGCGGGGATGGCAGTATCCTTCAGGATCTTGACCATATCAGCGGGGCCGCTCTTGAGGAATTCGGTTGTGTCAGCATAAAGGAAGGTTGAACCAACGCCGCCTTCTTTCAGACCGAAAACGCGAGTGCCCTTGGTGAGCTTGCATGCAACCAGGTCCTGAACCTGTCCGAGAACAGCCAGGTCAACACGTTTGAGCATGGAGGTAATAACGGAACCGGGCTGCATGTAATCCTGATCGGAATCGACGCCGATGCTGAATTTGCCTTGTTCTTTGGAAGCTTGCAGAACGCCTTCGCCAGATTTACCAGCAGCGGCATAGAGAATGTCAGCGCCTTCGGCGAACTGGGTCAAAGCAAGTTCTTTGCCCTTATTGGGGTTATCAAAGGCACCAACCCAACCGCTTGTAACTTCGATCTTCGGGTTGACGTACTTGGCGCCCTGGATGAAGCCCTGTTCGAAACGGTGCAGCAACGGAACATCCATACCGCCGATGTAACCGATCTTGCCAGTCTTGGATAAGAAGGCAGCGACCATACCAACGGTGAAGGAGCCTTCATCCTCGCGGAAGGTCAGGCCGGTACCATTGGGGAGTGGGTTACCGTCTTTATCATTGAGGGTGGAATCTACAATGGCAAACCAGGTCTTGGGATATTCGGTTGCAATCTGGGTGGTCCAGTCGGCGGAACCATAACCAATGGTGATGACCAGGTCATAGCCCTGATCAGCCATGGCGCGGGCAGCCAGTTGCTGTTCACCAACGTCATTGTTTTCAATGATCTTGGTTTCGACATTCTTGATGGAGTCATTTACCATCTTGATACCGCGGGCAGCAGCATCAAGGAAGGACTTGTCGCCCAACTGGCCGATCACGAGCGCAACCTTGTAGGTTTTGGCGGGATCACAACCAGCGACGGCGGGAGCTGCAGTTGCGGCAGGGGCAGCCGGGGCAGCGGGGGCGGGTGTGGCAGCCGGGGCGCAGCTGGCCAGCATCGTCAAAATCATGACGATAGCGAACACTTTCACTAACATTGATTTGAACATTATCTCTCCTCTTCACAATAAAACGGGTTGAAATGAGTGTGCGGGTGTTTGATCTGGTCGCGCAGCCTACACACACTCGCTTGCGCGCAAAAATAAGGGCCCAAATGGTTCGGGTCGACAATCACCTCCACGCTTCACGTAAAATAAATACTGGCTGAAAGCGTGTTATGACTGACAAACATTGTACGCTTCCGCTTCGCGCAAATTTTCCGTAGCGGTAAGCATACAAGTTATTGTTATTATATACCCTGCTCGCTTTGCGTGAATATTGGAATATATTTTACCAGTACCGCAACCGCTTCGCGACAATAGAGTAACTAACCATCCCGTGCAGAAATCGGGACCATCCCGTGCAGAAATCGGGACCACAGGCTCTGCGAAGACCTATTTCTTCGCTTCGATTTACTTTGCAGATAGAAGCTTGAGCCAGCGTTCCCGGTAGGTTTTATCACGGCCTTCCAACTCTGGAGCCAGTTGGGAAGCTACATCGATGAAATGCTGCACATTTCGACCCATTTTCTGGCCGGCTTGCGTGTGCATGTCAAGTGCATAGTCCGGGATTTCTGGTCGCAAACCGCCATCTTCCACGGCATTTTTGAGCCAGTTGACCATTTCATCACTGGAGCGATCTTTGTTGCAAGAACACAGGAAGCGAACCGCATGAATGGCATATAACAAACGTTCTCCATCATGCCGATCCAAAGCACGCACCATCTGATCCAGTGCATTGATCAGGACTGGCGCCTGCAGATTGCCCCAACCGACATCTT
Source organism: uncultured Anaerolinea sp. (assembly GCA_964462245.1). GTDB lineage: Bacteria > Chloroflexota > Anaerolineae > Anaerolineales > Villigracilaceae > UBA5195. The sequence goes on along the minus strand of CAYWXS010000027.1, from coordinate 18,352 downwards.
CAACGGAAATTACCAGCAAGCGCTTCCACAGATAAGCTTCCAGCTCCGGGCTGGTAGTCGCCATTTCGTAAGCGATGAGCGCTGCATTTTCAGTGTTTCCACGGCGGATTTCTTTTTGCAAAGTGGAAATGACTTCATCAGCTGCCAAACCATGTCGGGTTTTTACATCAACCCAGGGATCTCGTGCAAGTGTGCTCATAATTTACTCCATTTGAAAGTTTTTAAATACTCGAATCAATAATAATTCCGGCATACATGGTCATGGTGGAGACCAGGCTTTCGATTTCGACCCATTCATCCGGTGCGTGAGCATTTCCACCAGTAGGGCCAAAACCAGCCAGGGTTGGGATACCTGCTTGAATGAGCATATAGCCTTCATTGGCAGGTCCCGCACCTTCTGCCCGCCACTTCCTGCCGGTCACCGCTTTCGTCCAGCGCTGCGCGGTCTGTACCAACGGGTGATTAATCGGCAAAGCCACACCGGGTAGATTATTCTTTACTTCGAGTGTGATCTTCAAACCCGGGCGATGTTGTTCTACAAGCTGGATGACGGCCTGAACCGCTGTAATTACATCCTCAGCCGGTTGGTTGGGCATCAGGCGCACATCCACCATTGCTTCCGCCGCCGCTGGGACCATGCTTTCAAACTCACCACCCCGAATAATCGTCCCAGGCGTCAGTTTGCAGCTCAGTCCCTTAAAAGCGGGGTGACTGGGCGCGGGTAAGTGCAGCTTTTCCAGGCGAATCAGCAGCTCAGACAGGCCGGTGACGGCATTAACACCGCCCAGGCCACGGTTCCACTGCGGAGATCCGGAATGCACCGCCTGACCAGCGGCACGCAGTACAAAGCGCAGTAATCCACGATGTCCCACACAGACAATATCGCTGGCATAAGTATAAATAGCGCCGCGTGCTGACTGCAACAAACCCTGGTCCAACAAATAACGCATTCCCAGCTTGCTGCTGGCACCGGATTCCTCATCTACTACACCCGCCAACATCAAGCGTACCTGGCGGGGATCCAGGGTCTGCTCGTCACGCAGCATAGCCAGTGTATATAATCCACAGGCAATCCCGGCTTTGTTATCGGCGGTTCCACGCCCAAACATTTTTCCATTCTCTATTTGAGCAGCGAAAGGGGGATGGACCCAGGCGGCGGGCGTGCCTTCTGAAACCGTATCAAGGTGCCCAACCAACACAAAACCAGCGCTGCCTGTTCCCCATTCAACCAGTACATTGGGTCGGTCTGGACTACTTGCGCCAAGCGTGCAAATAGAAGTGGGCAAACTTACCTGCAGCCCAAGGCGCCTGGCCTCAAGCGCCACGCGCTGCGCTACTTCGGCTTCGCTCTGACGTCCATTTACCGAAGGAATACGCACGAGGTCTTGTAGAAAGCTGATCACATCCGGCAAACGCTGTCGGGAAGCCGTGGTCCATTGCCTGGCTCGCTGCGTTTCGCGAAGAGTAGTCATAGAATAACCCCCGCTTCGCATCCGTTAAGCGACAAAGCGTGGGAACGTGCCAACCTGCGGGTAGAATCACGCACCGCGAAGCGCAAACTCGGCTGTAAAATAATCTTTTGTGGCTCGGTATCCGGCTTTGAATCTTTTTTGTTCTGGATGCGCGCTTCGCGAAAAAGCAGCCGGGTTACGTTAGCGACAATTTCTGAAATTGGTTGGGAGATGGTAGTAAGCTGCGGATCAACTGCGATTTGCTTAGCAAATCGGGCCAGGAAAATGTCATCAAACCCGACGACAGAAATATCTTCCGGAATACGAAAACCGTGCGCCTTGATCGAGCGCATGGCACCAATTGCCATCATATCATTACAGGCAAAGACGCCATCCGGATTCAAACCAGCTTCAAGAATTCGATTCATGGCAGCCAGACCGCCTTCGATGTGATAATCACCTGGCACGATCAGGTCCGGGTCAACTGCAATACCGGCTTCAGTGAGTGCTTTCTGGTAACCTAAAACACGATCGCCACTACTCGTCTTGTGAGGTCCGGTAATACAGACAATTTTCCGGAGACCCAGTTCAATCAATGACATGCTCGCCAGATAGCCCCCAGCCTGATTATCGACCATAACCAGGTCTGCCCCGCGAAGCGTGTCCGGTATATCCCGGTCTGCCACTATATAGGGTATGCCACTCTCTTGAAGTTTTTTCAGGGCAGTGACCGAACCATTCGCGGTGATAAAAATGACACCGTCAATTTGCTTTGCGACTAAAACGTCCACATAAGCACTTTCCTTTTCAGCATCGCCATCCGTATTGCACAAAATGACACTATTGCCGTGCTGAAAAAAAACATCTTCAATCAAACGGGCAATTTCAGCAAAGAATGGGTTGGAGTTATCAGGAACCACCAACCCAATCGTTTGAGTCTGACCAGAACGTAAACTGCGTGCCATGGAACAGTTGGGAACGTACCCCAACTGTTCCATGGCATCAAAAACTCGCTGATGGGTTTTTTTCGGAACCTTGACCGTTTCACTCTGGTTTAAGACGCGCTTCGCGAAACCAGCTAATTGCGAAACGCCAGCTATCTTTGCAACATCGGCTTGGGTCGGGCAAGTTTTTACTGGCATAGTTTTTCATTTATACGTATAAGTTATACGAATATAAAAATCTTAGCAGTATTTTTTTGACCAGTCAAGTTACAAATGTCATTAATTTAATGCCATTTGGAATAATTCCCACAAACGGTTGCTGTCCATTTCCAGCACCAGTTCTACGTTTGGCGTTTTCGATCGCGAATTGTTCCAATCCACAACAGTCTGACCACGGCTGTGCTGTCCATGCAATTCGACTTCCAAATATTTATTTTCTGACTTCAGCACAATCGATGGCTCAATGGCAGCTGCGACTGCCAGGAAATCGGCGGCAAACAAAGCTCGCTGGCCCAGGTGCTTTTCAATAAACTTTAGCGTATTGCCAGTCACACGCCGGAAAAACTCTGCGCGTGGGGTTTGCATTGCCCACAAGGTAGCTACCTGCTCCGCACTGAACATGTGCGCCAGGGTGGTTTCCCACGAAACCAGGACCGAATTCGGCCAGGCTTTAAAGACAATTTCAGCAGCTTCCGGGTCGGTATAGGTATTAAATTCAGCCAGCGGGGTTGTATTGCCTTGGGCACGGATGGCACCACCCATGATCACCAACTTTTTATATTTCGCTGGCAGGTCTGGGTCCAGGCAAACCGCCAGGGCAACATTGGTCAATGGGCCAATCGCCACCAGGGTTAGTTCACCCGGGTTCTCATTTGCCAGGCGCACCAGGGCATTGACAGCATGTTCCTGCTCCACCCGCCGGGTGGAATGCGGCAGAGCGCTATCGCCCAGCCCGTCCATGCCGTGCACATAATCGGCAGATGGGTTGCGCGAAATCAGCGCAGCGCTTGCGCCTGCAAAAACGGGCACATCCTTTCCGGCTGCATCCAGGATATGGCAGGCATTGGCGGTGGTAAAGTTTACCCCCACGTTCCCAGCCACTGAAGTAATCGCTTCCACACGTACATCGGGATGTGCGAGCGCCATTAAAATTGCATGGGAGTCATCCACCCCAGGGTCTGTATCGATCACCAGGCGAACCATAAAGCCTCCAAAAATAATCTAAATTTTTTTAATAAAAATGGGAAAACAAGCATGCTACACAAAGTCGATATTAACGCCAAAATCGCATTATTCGGGCTGATTATAATCTGAATAAAGATCTTGGGCACGCCAGCCGTGCCTTTTTAAATTATGATATAGTTTGCCCAGTGCTTCGTCCGCTTCGCGTAAATCGGACATGGTGCTGTGCATCATTCCATACTCAGGAGGCTAACATGTACGACCTACTCATTCGCAACGTTGATATTCTGCAGACCGGCAACGGACAGGTGCAGATCGAATCCCAACAGGATATTGCCATTCAGGGGACGCGCATTGCAGCCATCCACGCTACCCACAACAGCTCCGCGAACCAACCTGCCTTAGAAGCCAAAGAGGTGATCGAAGCCAGCGGCATGCTCGCCATCCCCGGCTTGATGAATACCCACGCGCATGTACCCATGGTTCTCTTTCGCGGCATGGTGGAGGACATTACCGTTACCTCCTGGTTCAATGATCATATCTGGCCCCTGGAAACCAACCTGACCCCGGAAGACGTTTATTGGGGCGCGCTGCTGGGCATGGCCGAAATGATCGACAACGGTGTCACCAGCGTGGCAGACCATTATTTCGATATGGACGAAGTTGCGGCTGCGGTGGAACTTTCCGGAATGCGCGCCACGCTGTGCTGGGCTGTCTTTGCCCACGAAGGGGAAGCCAAACTGGACCGCACGTGTGAATTTGTGCAACGCTGGCAGGGCAAAGCTGACGGGCGCATTACAACCTGGTTGGGGCCGCATGCCCCTTATACCACCACGCCGGATTTCCTAAAACTTTCAGCCCGGCGTGCAAAGGAATTGGGAACCGGTATCCATATTCATGTCTCCGAAACTCAGGATCAGGTCAAATTAAGCCTGGCGCAATATGGCATCACACCGGTTCAGCAGTTGGAAGAGACTGGCATTTTTGAAGTTCCGAGCATCCTGGGTCACTGCCGTTTCCCCAGCCCGGCGGATCTGGAACTGATGGCCAAACGCAATACCGGTGTGGCTCATGCCCCCAAAACCTATATGAAATTGGGGGAGGTGGAAGTGCCGCTCAAGCAATATCAAAAAGCCGGTGTGCCGATCGGCCTGGCAACCGATGGCGCAGCCAGTAGTAACAGCCTGGATATTCTCGAACAGCTGCGCATGATGGTGCTGGCGCAGAAGACTGCTGCCCAGGACCCGACCTATATGACTGTAGCCGAGGCACTCGAAATTGCCTTTCAAGGCAGCGCGCGCGTGCTTAAGCAGTCCGATGACCTGGGTGCCATCAGCGTCGGACGCCTGGCGGATATTGTCTTGCTGCGACAGGACAGCCCGCATAATTTGCCACACATCAACCCGGCTGCCAACCTGATCTACTCAACCAATGCCTCAGACGTGGATACCGTGCTGTGCAACGGGCGCGTTCTCAAACGCGGCGGCAGCTTGTTAACCATTGATATGCCCGAAGTAAAACGGCAGATTTCCAAGCGGATTGCGCGCCTCTCGGAACGTGCGCCTGCCGGTCGCCGCATGGCAACCTATCCAACCATCTGACCTGGCCTTTGCCTTAAAGCAATGTGACGAAAGAAAAGATTTTTTTGTAGTGTTTTGCGCGAAGATCTTCGCGCAAAACACTACTTGCGGAGCAAACCAGGGGCAATCACGCCTTGCCGAAGAAGAAATTTCTGGCAAACATAACGTGAATAGAAATATGCGCGAAGGGTAATCCCATTTGCACGCTTCGCGCATATCGTTCTTGTTTGGGACTGAACGTTATCCATTATTCATATAAAAAAAGCGGGTGCAGTTTCTGAAAACTCAGAAACTGCACCCGCTTCACGCACATACATATTTATATCTTTTTCAGCGCCTGGTCAAAATCAGCGATCAAATCCTGAACATCTTCCAGGCCGACCGAAACGCGGATCATCCCATCGCGGATATTCATGCGGGCTTTTTGGTCTGCGGGCACATCCAGGAAGGCCATGGTGGAAGGCACCTGCGTGGTGGTACGCACCCCGCCCAGGCTGGCACCAAAGGTGCTCAGCTCCAGGGCATCCAACACGCGCACGGCTGCCGCCTCATCACCAATTTCAAAAGTCATCATCCCACCAAACCTGGGCATATCACGCTTTGCAATTGCATGCTGCGGATGTGATTCCAGGCCAGGGTACCAGACCCGTTTGATTTTCGGGTGACTCTCAAAATAACGTGCCAGTAACAGCGCGGATTGGCAGGTGCGTTCCATGCGCACATGCAGGGTCTGGATACCGCGCAGCAGCAGCCAGGCATTGAAGGGGGAAAGCGCACCACCCAACTTGGTGAGGGTGGACCAGCGGACTGTCTCCAGATAGTCTTCCGGGTACAGCTTGCTCTTCATCGAGATCGTGCCGCCCAGTGCGTCATTGTGACCACCAATCCATTTGGTGGCACTTTCCAGCACGAAATCCACACCCATATCATGCGGGCGGAAAACATAGGGACTGGCAAAGGTATTGTCGCACACGACCGCAATCCCCCGGCTGTGAGCCAGTTCCACCAGGGCCGGAATATCCGCCACTTTCATGGTTGGGTTGGCGATTGTCTCGCAATAGATGATTTTTGTCTCAGGCTTAATCGCCGCCCGCACCTGTTCGATATCCGAGGTGTCAACAAAAGTTGTCTCAACCCCAAACTGGTTAAAGCGGTGATCAAAAAATTCATGCGTGGTGCTGTAGGTGGTCCAATCCGAAACGATGTGATCGCCGGATTTCAACATCCCAAAAAGCAAGATGGCGATGGCGGCCATACCCGAAGCGGTAGCCAGACAGGCGTCCGCGTTCTCGATGATGGCGACCTGGTCGTCAAAAGCATATTCGCTTGGGTTACCACAGCGCGAGTAAATATTGACTGATTTGCGCGCACCGTCCAGCACCTGCTGGTAGATATCGGCGTCATATTCAAAATTGGATGCCATGTAAATTGGCAGGCTGACTGATTTTGAATGAGGTTCTGCCGGGTAATAGACCATGCGACTCTCCAGCGAGAGTTTCTTGCGTTTTTCATTATCCATTAATTTTCTCCTGAAAAATGGTCGGCATACGTCACGAGAAAATCACCCCGTGCAATATGCCCAATTTTGAACAAGTATAATCCTGCTAATCTGCAATATCTTCACCAATTCCGGATCGAAAAAAGGATTAAAAGCCGGATGGACTCTCTAAATGTGTATTTTGATAGCGGATTAGATTAAAAATAGAAGCTTTCTGGTGATCGAATGACAGGATTTACTTTATTAATCTTTACACTTTTGAAATTTGCAGGTTATCTGTATAATGGGCAAAGAATAGTATTATATTTAATTTAACAAAATGAACAAAAATCTGCGCACCAGACTGAAAAGGAAGCGCGCAGATCGCGATGCCAATTTAATAGTTTGTTCCTTTTTCTGAATTTTTATCCATAACAACCAACCCTGTGAGACAAAGATATGAGCATTGACATTCGTACCCTTGCCATTTTACTGAGCCTGGTAAATACCCTGCAAGTTTTCGCCTTATTTGTGCAGTACAAGATGACCAGGTTCTACCAGGGACTGGGCTGGTGGACACTGGGCACAGCCTGTTGGGCTTTGGGGTCTGCCGCCAACTATTTGCGTGATGATCCTGTCTTTGGGTGGGCCGCGATCATGACCAATAACATGCTCTTTGTTGGCGGTCTGGTTTTGATCCATTTCGGTTATCTGCGTTTTTTCTCAAAAACTGAAAAGCGAACCTGGTTGGTAGGCTTATGGATCACATTTACCCTGATTGCCAGCATTTTGACATTTTTTCACAAAGATCAATCCGACAGGCAATTGAATATTTCCATTGCAGTAGCGGGTGTGTCCTTCATCATTGCAAATGGCTTGTATCGCCACAAAATCCAGTCTGTGCGTATCTATGCCAACTTTTTGGCCTTGCTGTTTCTGTTCAACGGGGCATTTTTTACATTACGCGCGCTGACAGCCTACACCATTAATCCCACCAATGAGCTTATTGCCGTTTCCATCTCGCAGATCGCCGCCTATATCGTCGCGCTGATCACCAGCACGCTTTGGACCTTTGGGTCCATTATCATGGTTAATCAGCGCTTGAATACAGAAAACAGCGCAGCCCGGGAACACTTTGAGATGCTCTTCAACGGCAGCCCGGACCCAGTTTTGTTAACCCGTTTTTCAGACGGCAAACACGTCAATATCAATAAGCGGTTTACAACCATGAGCGGGTACTCGCTGGAAGAAATGCAAAATAATACTGCCTCGAAGGAACGTCTCTGGTGCAACCTGGAAGATCGGGCGAAACTGGTTGCGATGTTGAAAGAAAAGGGCTATTGTGAAGGTCTTGAGGCTGAGTTCAACCGAAAAGACGCCAGCAAAATGGTCGGAATGATCACAGCCAATGTAGTCATTATGGATGGGGAGAAGCATATCATCAGCATTGTTCGGGATGTCACCGAACGTAAACGCCATGAAGACCAAATCCAGAAGATGATCCACCAGCTCGAGATCGAAAGGGATTATGCGAAAAATAATGCCTTGATCGATAACCTGACCTTGTTGATGAACCGGGGGTTTTTCGACGAAGCGCTCAGCATCGAGTTTTACCGGTTAAAGCGTTCCGGTGAGCCGCTTTCGCTGATCATGATGGATATCGATCACTTTAAAAAATATAACGATCATTACGGGCACCTGGCCGGGGACGATTGTCTGCGCAAGGTGGCGGCAGCCATCCGCAGCGTAGTTGGACGGAAACCAGATGTGGTGGCACGTTACGGTGGCGAGGAATTTGTCGTGATCCTGCCCGAAACTGACCTGCAGGGAGCCAGTAATATGGCGGAGCTCATTCGCCGCTCGGTTGTAGATCTGGCCATCCCGCATGCTGCTTCCGAACGCTACGGCATAGTTACCATCAGCCTGGGCCTGGTCAGTATTCAAACGGTTGGCCTGCCATCGCCCGAGAAGGTGATCCAACTGGCAGACGATGCGCTCTACCTTGCCAAGAAACAGGGCCGCAATCGCGTTGAAGTCGCAGAAATTGATCCGGCGCTGGCTTCCTCTCAACCTGAGTTTGTCCGCCTGGTCTGGCGTGTCAGCGCTGAAAGCGGCAATGGCACCATCGACGAAGCCCATAAGGGTCTCTTCAAAGACTCGAACGAATTGCTCTCAGCCATCTTGAGTGGTCAATCTCATGAAGCTTGCTGGGTATTAATCGAAAAACTTTTAGGGGATGTGGTGGCACACTTCAACCAGGAAGAACTTATTTTTAAGAGTTCTGAGTTTCCCTTGTCCGAAGCCCATAGCGAACGCCACAAGGAACTGGTGATCAAGGCTGTTGGCCTGGCAGACCGGTATAAACAGGGCGATTCTGTACTGGGCGAGTTATTCAGCTTCCTGGCATATGACGTAATTGCCCGGCATATGTATATGGAGGATAAGAAATTTTTCCCCTATCTTCAATGATGCAGCATTTTGAAATACATTCACTTCCTGCCTTCGGTATCAGGATTTGGATTTGGTAAAACACTAACGGGGTAATCTGTCAGGGTTCAATCCAACAGGCTGCTGGCGGGCTTCCCCAGCCTGAATCTTATGCTTTTCCAACACAATATCAAAACTGTGCATATGCTGACCATGTAAGATTAAAACTGGTATTTAAATTACACATTCCCGGTCTGGACCTGATAGATACAAACTGGAACAGCCCCATACAGAGGTTATCAACATGGACACTGCTGTACAAACTAATTATCCAATTCACGAACTTTTACAAAAGCGCTGGAGCCCACGTGCGTTTAGCACGCAGAGCGTGGAACCCGAAAAACTGTTAAGCCTGTTTGAAGCAGCCCGCTGGTCAGCTTCCGGTTTCAACCTGCAACCCTGGTCTTTCCTGGTGGTCACCAGGCAGAACCCTGAACCTTTTGACAAATTGGTGGCAGTGCTGTCGGAAGGCAATCAACTCTGGGCAAAAAATGTACAGGTCCTGGTTTTGGCCCTGGCCAGGCGTGAACGCGAACCCGGCAAGCCCAACCCCTGGGCTGCCTATGACCTGGGGCAATCGATTGCCCATCTTTCGATACAGGCCAGTGCGCTTGGGCTGCAGGTACACCAGATGGGTGGCTTCGATCCACAAAAGGCCGTCAATGCCTTTGATATCCCCGAAGAATTTCAGGCCATCACCGTGGTTGCAATTGGTTACGCAGGTGACCCCAACCAACTGCCGGATAATCTGCGCGAGCGCGAGCTGCAAACCCGAACCCGCAAACCCCTGTCCGAGATCGTCTTTGAAAATAGGTGGAACCAGCCCCTGGAAAAAATACAGGCAATGGTTGAAGCATAATACCCTTATCCAGATAATAATTATGACCGGGAGCCAATCATTGGCTCCCGGTTTTTTATATTTTGCTATTGAGCCTGGGCAACAATTAGTGGAATGGCTAAATAACCTGAATATCGGATAAGGCTGAGACCTTTAGTATGAACCACAGCTATCAGGCTAAATCGTCAATCCCGTGCAGAGATCGGGACCATGGTTGCCCCGCACGTGGTGTTTTATGTGCTTCAAGCTCATAACCATTTTTAACATTAAATACAAAAAAGGCAGATGAGTCTACACTCATCTGCCTTCGGTTTGAGCCTCTTTAGCGCAAGGCCCCTGGGCCCTCAGATTGAAAAAAGATAGGTTGTTTGAACATTTTTACTTGTACAGCGGACTGGTGACTCTTGGAATGGTGGTTGTAAACAGGTAGCCAGCAAATGAACCATAGGCAGGATATCCGTGATACTGATTGATAAAGCCTGGCGCTTCACAATCTACATGATTTTTACCACCATCTCCGACCACGCAATGCAAATCGTAAACACTGTGATTGACGATCAGATACGCATTCTGCAAATCAACATCATAGAATTTGCCAATGGTGACAAAAGTCAAGACCACACCCTTGTGGTCCACCCATCTGATCCCATCCAGATAAGCGCTCCGTGGCTTGGCAGCGGTTGCAACCAAAATCGCCAGTAGTGAAACAAGTACAACAGCTATGAGCAGTGACTTTTTCATAAACCCTCCGGGTTGAAACATAAAATTTTGATATTTCATCCGAGAGCCTGAGTACAATTTAATAATACAACATTTCTAAAAAAATTCAACCCCTCAAGAACTGGGATTATTTCCTCCCACGCTTTGCGGAGAGCTGGGATTATTTCATCCCAATAGAGAGCTGGGATTATTTCATAATTTATTAAAAAATTTTCCAATTTGGTCCGGAATACATTAAGCTCAGAAAAACCCTGTCAACAGACAGCATCTGAACCTGCACGGTCAGGGTTACGCAGCGGTTTACCCGGCTGCAGGTGCAATGGGTGTCAGTGGTGAAATGATCCCCAGGCTGCGGGCTTTTTCGATGGCAGCCGCGCGCGTGCGCACATTCATCTTGATATAAGCCCCTGAGAGCAGATTGCGGAAGGTGGAGTTAGTGATGGCCATTTCCTTCGAGAGTTCTGTGGTCAAAGAGTCCGGGTAGGCAGCACACAGCGAGAGCGCTTCCAACTGGCGCGCACTGAGGGCGTCCCCACCCTGCGCGAGCTGACTGCTGAGGAAGAGTTGGGATGCCTTTTGGCTGAAGTGAATCCCACCGCTGGCAACCGTCAGAACTACATTAGCCAGGTCGACCAGCGTGGAGCGGTCATCCTTGAGGATATAGCCATTTGCACCGGCTTCCATCACGCCACGGACCAGGCCACGCTCGGCAAACATGGAAATGACCAGGATGTTCATATGTGGGTAAAGCTGTAAAAGCTTGGAGATGGTATGCAGAATGGGGTAGGATGTGGCATTGTCCGCCGAAAGAGGTACGTTAATATCCAGGAGCAGGACATCGGTCGGGAACTGCATAAGGGCAGGTTCCAGGTCATCCCCGAAATTGACGGTGGCAACCACTTCGATTTTTGAATTTTGACTGAGACGGTAAATATACCCATCCACGATGCTTTGATGATCGTCCAGAATTACTACGTTGATTTTTCCATTAGGCTGCATACTTTTTTCCCTTTCCAAAAGATTAGCAGAAAGAGCCAAAGAATTCAAGGGCTAAATTTTCAAATAGTACAAACGTCTAGGTTTAGCGCTGCCCAGTCTATTCACCTTTCCCATCAAAAGGATGATAATGACTGCATTGGATGGATGGGTCCATTGCAGGTGAATAACCTGCGGTCCTATTCCGGGGGAGATGCCTGCGCAGCGACAGGGGCTACGCTGCGCGGGAGGGCCTTCCTTAATATTGCAAGTACCGGGGCGGCAGCTTCCAGGGGGAACCTGCTGCCAGGGAAGGCCCTCCTCCTGGGGTTTTTTAACTCCATTTTCCTGGCAATTTCCAAATTGGTTCAACAATCCCATCGAATAATTGATTAAACGACTGTGAATTAGAAAGTTTCAACTCTCCCAATATTTGCATGCCAATTTTGTGTCGCTGAATAATTTGATCGATACAAAAACTGACTGCGCCGCAGCGCAAAAGGATTTCCTGCGCTGTGCGGATAGAGTCAGAGTCCGTTCCCAATTCTAAAAGTGACATAAACTTCTGACGATCCGGGTGATCCACAATCCGGGCAAATAAAATGGGCAGGGCTGCCTTTTTTTGAATCCAATCTGAGCCAATGGAAACAGATAGGCAGTCGCTCAAATCGTCATGAATCTGGATCATCTCGCCATATAAACGACCCAACTTCTGGATCGCCGTGGCTGTTTCAATCGAAGCGCCGCCCATAACAGCCCCCAGATAAAAAGCCAAACCGAAGAACGGACAACTCTTGGCCCGCGCTGCCCGCCAATATGCTTCTTCGCTATCGGGGTTCTGATGATCCAGAGCCTGCCCGTAGGCAGTTTCAACCATCATCTGGTTAATTTGGTTAACAATTTGCCTGTGTTCTTCTGGCCCAGGTAAGTTTTGGGTAATACATTCAAGCCCGACAGCCTGGAATACTGTTGCCAAATTTGCCGTTTCACCGACTGAAAGCCCGAGTATTTCGCGCCGGCCATCATTATCCAGAAGATCATCCACCAGCAAGATTGCGGTCTGGAAAGCGATCATAGCCGACACAGCCGGAATGGATTGGGATTGATTCCCCCCAACAGACTGACAGGAATAGAGAGGTAACATCCAATGAGCAGAGGGTTTCGTAAACAAATAATCAATTACCTGGATTACTTGTTCAAATGGTTCGATTTGCAACACTGAAAAAAGATAAGAACGGGTAGCCTCTTGAATATCCACAGTTGATCTCCCTTTAGTTTGAAAGTGTATGCGGTGGAAAATATTTTCCACCGCATACTAAAGAAATCTCCTCAAAACGAAAATTTACCAATTTATCCAAAATAGGAAATTGTTGGAACCGGTAATTACGTTCAAGTCCAACAAACACAGTGCTGACAAAGATTCCCAGTAAGTTACTCGGACAGACTGAGTATTCAACTGCTGATAGAACTTTTCCATAGGGTTTCGACCTCCTTTCTTTAGAGTGGCCTTGCTAACAAATAGACGTACAATAGTAAAAATATTAACCCCTTAATTCTGAGGTTTTCATTTCGTCTAATTCATGGAACATAAAAAAATAAAGGAGAAAATATGCAAAACAACCTAATCCCCATCGGATGTACCAGTTCCTGTTGTGAGGTGCGTTAAAAACACTCGACAGGAACTCCAACAAGTTTCGCCTATTCGAAGAAAACCTGCTTCAGGTTGTCATAACATGTTGGAAAAGTTTAATCAAGGTGACCTGAACGCATTTAATCAACTTTATAATGATAAATTTCCCCATCTACTCCGATTGGTTTTATGGAAAACTGGCTCACAGTTTGACTTTGGAGAAGCAGAAGGAGTCGTCCAACAAGCCTTCCTGAAGATTTACAAAAAAGCCGCAACCTACCATGGGCAAACTGATGGCGAAGCTTGGAGTTGGATTTCGACCACCACTCATCACCATATGCTTGATGTTATCCGGCAGAAGAATGCAAATGAAAAAAACCTGGTCAGTCTCGACGATGAAACCTGCGCCAGCCATGCAGTCCTGATCGATGAACTTGCCCTGGATATGAAGGGATGGCTAGAGAGATTTTTCACTTCGCTTTCTGAACGTGAACAGCAGATATTTAGAATGTTGAGCGATGGCATCGCTCAAAAAGAAATTGCTGCCCTGCTTGGGGTAAGCATGCCAAGAATTACTCAGATTATTAAAACTATTCAGAAGAAAGCACTAAAATTTGAAAGATAAGTCCTGTTTTCAATCCGATTTATGAGCTTGCGAAATATTGCAGGCTCATATATATTTTGAGTGCATTTTTGACAAAAAAGAATTGATTTCTTCCAATGATCCAAACCCGCACTCAATCTTAAATAAACTCTCTGCATTCATTCCCAAAAATTTTGCTTGTTGCTCCAAGGTAAGGTTGCTTTTGCGACGATAAGCATGGATCAAAACCCCCAGGTAACTACCGGATTTAACCGGTTCTTCATCTACTTTACTTACAATATTCGAAAAACTTTCGGCTATATTGGTCATTAAAAAAACCTTTTTAACTATAGAAATAGAAAACTATGTGATTTAACAATAAGACGAAGAATGTGGTATGTTATTAAGAGTTGTTGAAAATAATTTCAGGAAAAGGCAACAGAAATGAAAAATAAAGTTTTTTATAACTTTTTTGAATATGTTTTGCCAATCGTGCTTCTGATTTATTTATTAGTAAGTACAGTTTATTATTTCTTTTTCAAACCCTATACTGGAATAATAAACTTGAGCACAAGTGGGGTTGTTACCGAGTTGGATATTCAACCAATTGATGCAAGTGTGCTTGGTATCGGAGATACCATCTTCAGCATTAACGGAAGGAATTACCAAGATTTTCTCAACAACCTGAATGCTCCGCCACTCTGGCTCGATACCCAGCCTGGTCAAAAAATTCCATTGACTGTGCTTCGGGATGATAAAGAACAGGAAAAATATTATATATTGCCCTCTGAAATAATCCCGCTCTTAATCTCTCGATTACTCACTCAGTGGTTCATGGCGTACCTGTTCTATATGGCGGGCCTGATGGGTTTATTGTTCGTGCGCCCACGAGGTAGCCAACGCACACTGTTTACGCTTTTTAATTTTCTGATTGCCATCTGGTTCATGGCCAGCAACATATCAGGTACGCATGAATTTGGGGGACAATTTGTAATTCGAGCGGCTTTCTGGCTCTGGCTGCCGGTTGCCTGGCACTTTCACTGGGAATTTCCTCGCCCGCTTAAAAAGCTGCCGGGCTGGGTCCTGCCAGCCTTCTATGGTGTCTGCATCCTTTTGGCGCTGGCACAGGTTAGCCAGATGATATCTCAAAACGCCTATATGCTCAGCTTTTTACTGGCCATCCTGGGCAGCGGCGGTCTGCTGACTGCGCATATGATCCTGCAGCCCGATTTCAGACAACTTACCAGTCGGGTCCGCAACCTCTTTTTCTTCCTGCTTTTCCCGCTTGGTGCGGCGGCGCTTTTATTTATTATTACTTCCAGTTATGGAGGTTATTATTTACCGCTGGCCATGTTGGGTATTTCTGCACTACCCGGGTTTTATTTCTTCATTTTTTATTTTCAGAACAACCAGATCTCCAGCCAGCGTATGCAGCGACTTTACAGCCTTTATACATGGATCACCCTGTCTGGTGTCCTGTTGGGGGTTATTTATGCGCTTGCAAATCCATTTTTCCCAAATCTAGGTGCCCTATTTGCTAATTTTTTTATTCTGATCCTGATTGGGTTATCGCTCGTCAACTTCGCCCCGCTCCTGATCCTGCCCGCCTTAGGCAATCCGCAGCAGCCGGGCGACGAAGATGCGCGTTTGCAAATCCGCGCCAACCGCGTGGCAAGCGGCTTGTTCTTTATCTTCCTCATGCTGCTGCTGGGCAGCGCAGTGGGCAGCAGCATCCAACTGGCGCTCAGTGCGCCTTTTAACCTGATTGCCTCGCCCGTTGTGGCTTTGGTGATTGGCATGGCAAGCATGCAGTGGTATGCGCCATTCCAACGCTGGTTTGATGCACGCGTATTAAACATCCCAATCCAACCCGAACGACTGCTGGAAACCTATTCAGAACGGATTTTGACCAGTCTGGATCAAAACACGCTGAGTAATTTATTCCTGCAAGAAGTACTGCCCTCCTGGTTGGTGCGCCAATTTACGCTCTTGCAGTTGGAGGGTGAAGATCTGCAGCCCCTGATAATTCTGGGTGTCGAACCGCAGCAGCTTCCGCAGCGCCTGGATTCAGCGGTCGATTGGGCACGCCTGTCCCTGCCGCTCAGTCTGGGCGGAAAACCCGCCGGTTTGATGCTCTTCGGGCGGCGCGACCCGGATGATTTTTACGCCGCCAACGAAATGGCTGTGCTGCAGCAAATTGCCAACCTGACCGCGCTGGCCCTGGCCAATATCAAGCAGTCGAGCGCGCTTCAGGAGCTTTACCAGACCGACATCGAACGCCAGGAAACCGAGCGCACTACGCTGGCAGCCGAGCTGCACGATGACGTCTTGCAGCACATGGCACTGCTCAGCAATCAATTGGCGGACCTGCAGCCCAGTCCGGAATTGTTGGAAACCTATCAATATACAGCCAATCGCATCCGCGAAATTACCAGCGGCCTGCGCACTCCGCTGCTGGCCTTTGGCCTGGCCAGCGCGCTGGAAGGCCTGGTGGATAATGCCCAGGATCGCGAACTGAAAGACCTGTCCGTGGTGTTTGATATGGCCGAGAATGACGTCCGCCTGGATGAACGTTTGGAACTGCACCTTTTTCGCCTGGTTCAGCAGGCACTGGATAACGCTCTGCAGCATGCCCAGGCCAGCCAGATCCGGCTGGGCGGCAGCATCAGCCCCAGCGCCGTGAACTTGAGCATCATTGACAACGGGGTTGGCTTTGCGTCCGGTGAAAAGCTGGATATTACCAGCCTGCTGGTTAACAAACATTTTGGCGTGGCCGGGATGTTTGAGCGTGCCGCCTTGATCGGCGCGGAGATCGCCATCCTGTCGCAACCCGGGCAGGGCTGCCAGGTCAATGTACGCTGGGCTGCTAAATAATAAAAAAATTGCACCCCCAATATCCTTGACATTTATCCAAATATAAAGGAAAATAAATAAGCCGTCAGTCAGAGTGCCCCCCTCACTCCGATCGACGGTGTTCTTTTATTTTAACCATGGGGATGGAAAAAATCGCTCAAGGTTAACATTCGCATGGCAATATTCCTTCAGCCAAAATCATATAATCTAAAATATTTCATGCAGGTATGGCGTTCGTGGTGGAAACATAGTGCGCATAACTGATTGAATCTCTGGACCAGGATTACCCCAACCGCGCAGTGGAAAATCCTGTGGATCATGTGTCCCAAATACCAGGGCAGTCAAACCTTGAATGCTCAGTTCACAATCTTCATCATCTGTCTTCGAGACTATCAGCTTACTGCTGATCGATTCGAATTTCCATAAACCTGCGTTGAACAGACAAACAGGATCTGTGATGCGCACACAAAAACTACCATTGCCAACTTCCATGCCCCCTATCTGAGCGATATTCAATATACGACTCATAGGGGCACGATCCTGTGACTCGCTTTTGACCTGCATATCAGCCAGCCACATCTCGGGTTGTTCATACGAGGGCAGCCAGATTTCCACTTTATCAGCCTGATCGATGTGACGTGCAATCCAATCCAGTAACAGATAGCGTCCCTGGCTGGTTGTGTAGTAAAAACGATAAGCATGGAAAATGAATTTGGAAACTTCTTCACCTTTAAGATCGTAGAGCATCAATCCCACAATTTTTCCATCCACCCTTGCCAGAGCTATCCATAATTTGTTTTGTTGGGCAACTAATCTGTCGCCCACATCAAAGAAAGCCATGCCATGTACCCGTTGGCGCATCTTTGTCAGGAAATCCCGATAGATATCAAAAGCTTCCCCAATCAACTGTAATTCAACTTCACCACCCGGATACTTGCTCAGCAATGGTGTCAATGACGCTGCTGAGAGGTGAGCAATAATTGGCAACGGATGGGTGACGTATCCAAGTCGCTCATAAAACGATTCTCGAAATGGGTAAAGATTCGTAAAAACCTTGCCAGAATCCTTTTCAAGCGATAACAGACTCGTCAAAACCTGCCTGGAGTAACCTTTGCGACGCTCAGCCGGCAGGGTAACAACGCCCCATACCCCACTGGCAGGAAAAAGTTTGCTGCGCACATTTTGAATCATACTCGTGCTGCCTGCCGCTGCAACTGGTTTATCATTTTCAAACAGGGCTTGATAAGTGATCCCTTTGCGCTCCCGCACAATCCTGGCCCAGCCTTCTTTATCCGCAAAAGGAGGTGAAGCGCGGAAAGCATACATTTGGAAGTTATACAAGACATCCAGAAACTCATCACCCTGCAATAATCGAATGCTTGGCATGGTCATAACAACTCCTTGGAAAATTGCGTTTACAACCCTGAGAAGATCCCGAAAAACACCGGAATATCTGCAGCGGCGTGAAAAAGAATGGAACCCCAGATGCTATTCGTTTTCTGCATTAACCAGCACCAGGCCAGGGATAAAGGTAGAACTTGCAGCGCAAGAAAGATGAATGCGTCCGTTGAGTAACTTGGTGTGCACGCAAATGTTGTCAAATAAATGGAACCCCGGTAGGATAAGGTCTGC